>NZ_AUBL01000048.1 GCF_000429225.1 Actinomyces dentalis DSM 19115 | reverse complement strand
CCGGTATCGCGATTCGATTTCACACCACCCGTGATACCCCGAGGGCCTCGCCCCGCCCGGCACGCCACGCCGCCCCCACCCGACTTACGCAACACGCCCTAGGGCTCCGGCCCCTCCCAGGGGTTCTGGATGTACTCGCTCGGGCAGGGGTGGTCGGGGTGCACCACGCCCGGGTTCCCGATGACGGTGGCCCCGGAGGGGACATCGACGTTCACGAATGCTCCCGGGGCGATGAGGACGTCGTCGCCGATCTCGATCCCCCCGACGATGACGGCGTTCGTCCCGATCCACACCCGGTCGCCGATGCGCGGCGCGCCCGCGCGGCGGCCCACGGGGATCATGCCGATCGTCACCCCGGTGCTGATATTGCAGTTTCGCCCGATGACGGCGGCCGGGTTGATGATCACCCGGCCGAGATGGCCGATGTAGAAGCCGGGACCGATCTTGCAGGACCACGGGATGTGGATGTGCGTCCGGGCGGAGGCGTGGGAGAGTCGCAGCCGCCATAACACCCTGAGCAGGCGCGAGGATGTGTGCTGCGCTCGCCGCAGGAGCCGCAGATATTTGAGCTGCTGCCTTTCGCCGTACCTCTCCCGGAAGCCGACTCGTGTGCGGCCGAAGTACCGGAACAGATCGGTCTCGAAGTATCGTGAGGAGGAGTTCACAGGGCCTCGCTTCGGATGTGGGCGTCGAGCGGCTCGCCGGGGACGTGCGCTTCCTCAGCATAGCAAGGGCTCCGTCCGCCGCCGATGCGTCGGGCAGCGGATACCGGACGGTCCTCCTCGACCTCAAGGGACCGCCGCCGGTGCGCCGCGCCCGGCCCTATGCGCCGGGCCTGCCGTCGGCCATCCGCTCCAGGCGGGCAGTCAGCGTGCGCGCGAGTTCCAAGGCCTCCTCCATCGGCGGGGGGCGCGCCAGCAGGTTCGCCGTCGCGCACGGCTCCGCCCCGCCGGCGGCGCGCGAGGCCCAGGTGCGGGTGCGTCTCTTGGTGTGGCGGCAATTCCCGCGGGGTCCTCGGCGTCGAGGGGCCCGCTGGCCCGTGAGACCGACGCCCGATGGATCGCCGCCGCGGTCCGCGAGATCGCTGGTGTGCCCGCCATGGTCGCCGCCCGACCCGCGACCGCCCTTCTCGAATGCCCGCGGCGGCGCCGTTTGTCCAAATCTGTTGCAAAGGCCCCGATCGCGCCGGAGAGAGCGAGGAGAAACGTTGATATTCCGCGCTTCTTATCGCCGCCGATCCCGCCGCGGAGCGTCTTTGCAACAGATTCGGACATGCCCCGCCCCGGACCGCCCCAGGAGTCCCATGCGCACCGCTTCTGTCCGCCCTGGTCTTCCGTGTCATCATGCCGCTCCGCGCCCCCGGCCCGGTGGTCGGACGTGCGCGCCCGAGCACGTACACGGGGCCGGGCGACTGCGCCCCCGGCCCGGTGGTCAGTCGGCGGACGTCGTCCTATACTCCCTCTGTCGGGAGCGGACTAGTCGGCCCGGAGGAGGATTCATGGGTTATAAAAGCGGGTGGCTGGCCGTCTCCGCCACCGTTCCCCGCCTGGACCTTCTCAAATATCCGGAGGGAGGTCCCCGGGCGGCTGCGAGCACTCTCAAAATGCTGCTGCCGGGCTGGCGCCTCACGGGCAAGACGGTCGGGATGATGCTCGGTCGCGGGCCCGAGCGCCGGATCTTCCTCGGCACCTGGGGGTCGACGATTGTTTTGGGCGGGGACGGAAGCGTGCTCAATAACCTGGAGTACAGGTTTTCTTCGGAGGAGCATCGACCGGACGGGCTTGGCGTGTGGTCGATGTGGGCCTCAACCGTTGTCAGTTCGGTGGAGTTCTTTGTCAGGGCCCCCGGCTGGGATCGCTACGTGTGCATCGAGTGCAACGACTATTTCGACGAGGACGACAGCGGGAGTGACATGTCCCTGGACTACTCCGGCACGCCCTTGCCCTTCGAGTCCTGCTTGTGGGACGAGGGGAGCTATCCTCCCGGAGACTACGACTACGACGCCCTTCCCTTCAACGAAAGGGATTTCGCCCTTTGCGCCGACCAGTGGGTCCTCGGGCTCATCAGCCCTGAGGAGGTCGTCGGATGGGGTGTGGAGGGCCTTATCGAGGAGCGGACCCCGGACCCCGACGACCTCGTCATGCACGAGGCGGTCCCCATCTGATGCGGCGTCTTATTCGACGACGGCAGTGACGGTCGCCGCCCCCGCGAGCGGGAGCGCCCGGCGCGGTCGGGATGGTCCGGAGCATGACGCGACGCCCAGGTGGTGCGGGGCGGCGGGGGACCGCCCGGGTGCGGTCGGAATGGTCCGCGTCGGCGGTGTGCGCCCCCGCGGGCGGGGCGGCGGCAGCCCCTCGGGCCCGCACACGATATTGGCGCGGTGTGCGCCCCCGCGGGCGGGGCGGCGGCCCGTCGTGGACCTACGGGAGTACGCCGTGGGGATGTGCGCCCCCGCGGGCGGGGCGGCGGCCGGTCGCGACGTGCAGGACGTTGTTCCCGAAAGTCGTCGCGTTCCGGCGGTGGCCGCGGCCGGTCGAGACGCGCGGGACATCGTCGGCGGCGACGGCCCTGGCGACGACGCCGGTGAGCGGGGTGAGCGGGGTGAGCGGTCGGGACACGCCGATCGGGACGACGACGCCTAAGGAAATATGATGCTGGTCACCTGAAGTTTTCGTCGCCCTCCTCGCGAGAACCCGGCGGAAGCCGCCGTCGGCCTTGGTGGCGGAAGGTGCGGCGACCACAACATGTTGTGGTCGCGACCGGGTCCGACCACCGGATATGGGTTGCGCGGGCGCGAGCAGGTTGTAAGGTCGGGCAGGTGGTGCCGCCCCGGACGTCGGTCGCCGGACTCCTCGGTCCGGCGCCGGGCGCCGGAGCGGCGGCCCCCGCCGCCGTCGTCACGACGGCGACTCTACGTTCATCGAAATGAAACTGGAGATGCTCGTGTCAGACAGCAGTCAGACCCCCGCCGCCGCCCACCTCGCCGCGGCCCACCCCGAGCTGGTCGCCCGCGGCTCCGACGACTCCGCCGTCGCCCACGGCTCGCGCCCCCAGGTCGACGCCGTCGCCACCATCACCGAGTACCTCGACCGCTCCGACTGGCGCGTCAACGCCAACGCCAACCAGGGCTACTCGCTGGGCGGGATGATTCTCAACACCTCCGGCAAGATCATCGCCAACTACTGGCTGAGCCAGATCTACGCGCAGGAGGCCGGCGACGCCCACCGCTGCGGCGACCTGCACATCCACGACCTGGACATGTTCTCCGGCTACTGCGCCGGCTGGTCGCTCAAGTCCCTCCTCCAGCAGGGCTTCAACGGCATCCCCGGCAAGATCGCCTGCAACCCGCCGCGACACTTCTCCTCCGCCGTCGGGCAGATCGTCAACTTCCTGGGCACCCTCCAGAACGAGTGGGCCGGCGCCCAGGCCTTCTCCTCCTTCGACACCTACATGGCGCCCTTCGTCCGCCTGGACTCCATGACCTACACCCAGGTCCTCCAGTGCATGCAGGAGCTCATCTTCAACCTCAACGTCCCCTCGCGCTGGGGCACCCAGACGCCCTTCACCAACCTCACCTTCGACTGGACCTGCCCCGACGACCTCGCCGACGAGCACCCCCTCATCGGCGACGAGCTGTGCGACTTCACCTACGGCGACCTCGCCCCCGAGATGGCCGTCATCAACCGCGCCTTCATGGAGGTCATGACCGCCGGCGACGCCGAGGGCCGCGTCTTCACCTTCCCCATCCCCACCTACAACATCACCAGGGACTTCGACTGGGACTCGGACAACGCCGAGCGCCTGTTCGCCATGACCGCCAAGTACGGCCTGCCCTACTTCCAGAACTTCATCAACTCCGAGCTCGACCCCGGCATGATCCGCTCCATGTGCTGCCGCCTCCAGCTGGACCTGCGCGAGCTGCTCAAGCGCGGCAACGGCCTGTTCGGCTCGGCCGAGCAGACCGGGTCCGTCGGCGTCGTCACCGTCAACATGGCCCGCCTGGGCTACCTGCACGCGGGCGACGAGGCCGGGCTCGTCGCCGCCCTCGACCGGCTGCTGGAGATCGGCCGCGACACCCTCGAGCTCAAGCGCGAGGTCATCCAGCACCACATCGACGCCGGTCTGTTCCCCTTCACCAAGCGCTGGCTCGGCACCCTCGACAACCACTTCTCCACCCTGGGCGTCAACGGCATGAACGAGATGGTCCGCAACTTCAGTCACGACGCCTACGACCTGACCGACCCGCGCGGCCACGCCATGTGCGTGCGCCTGCTCGACCACGTGCGCGACAAGATGGTGGAGTTCCAGGAGGCCACCGGTCACCTGTACAACCTCGAGGCCACCCCGGCGGAGGGCACCACCTACCGCTTCGCCAAGGAGGACCGCAAGCGCTACCCCGGCATCCTCCAGGCCGGCACCGAGTCCAACCCCTACTACACCAACTCCTCGCAGATCCCGGTGGCCTACACCGACGACCCCTTCGAGGCCCAGGAGATGCAGGAGGAGCTGCAGACCAAGTACACCGGCGGCACCGTGCTGCACCTGTACATGAACGAGCGGATCTCCTCGGCCGCCGCCTGCAAGGAGCTCGTGCGCCGGAGCCTGACCGCCTTCCGCACCCCCTACATCACCGTCACGCCCACCTTCTCCATCTGCCCCGTCCACGGCTACCTGCCCGGGGAGCACAAGACCTGCGCCAAGTGCGCCGAGTTGCACCCGGGCGCCGAGCCGGTCGAGTGCGAGGTGTGGACGCGCGTCATGGGCTACTTCCGCCCCGTGAAGTCCTTCAACATCGGCAAGAAGGGCGAGTACATGGAGCGGCAGATGTTCACCGAGGCCGCCGCCGGCGGGCACGGCCCGGCCGTCTCGCGCCTGAGCGCGGTGAGCGTGTGAGGAGCGGCGACGGGCGAGGAGGAGTCGGTGGCTGCTGAGCCGGGGAGTCGGACCGGTCGTCCGGCGACGTTCCGCGTGCGCGAGGCCATCGAGTCCTACATTGATGACCTGGAGTACGCGTACGCGCTGAGGGCAGAAGCGGAGGCGGTGCGGCGCGGTGAGATCAAGACGCGCCGGCTCGATGAGATCGCGGCGTCCCTCGGCCTCGATGACTGAGACCGAGGAGGCGCGAGCCCCGTCGGGCGGCCCCGCCGACGCTCTGGTCATCGCCGGGCTGGTCCCCATGAGCACCGTCGACTGGCCCGACCACCTGAGCGCAACGGTCTTCACCCAGGGCTGCCCGTGGAACTGCTTCTACTGCCACAACCAGGCGCTCATCCCCGTGCGCACGCCCGGGGCCGTCGCCTGGGGCGAGGTGCGCGACCTGCTGGGGCGGCGCCGCGGGCTGCTCGACGGCGTCGTGTTCACCGGCGGGGAGGCGCTGCGCCAGGACGCCCTGGCCGACGCCGCCGCCGAGGTGCGGGCCGCGGGCTTCGCCGTGGGGCTGCACACCGCCGGGCCCTACCCCCGGAGGCTGCGCGACATGGTGGAGCGCGGCCTGGTCGACTGGGTGGGCCTGGACATCAAGGCCCTGCCCGAGCACTACGCGCAGGTGGTCGGGCGGCCGAACTCGGCGCCCAAGGCGTGGCAGTGCCTGCACGTGCTGCTCGAGGCCGCGGCCGACGGCGGCCCCGACTTCGAGGTGCGCACCACTGTGGTCCCCGGCGACGTGACCGCCGACGACGCCGTCGAGGTCGCCCGCCGCGTGCACGAGGCGGGGGCGCGGGTCTACGCCCTCCAGCAGGCGCGCGGCGAGGGGACCACCGGCCGCTTCGCCGTCGTCGCCCCCGGATGGGACGCGGCCTGCGAGCGCATGGCTGAGCGGATCGAGGCCCTGGGCTGGGACCGGTTCACATACCGTCCGGCGTGAGCCCGAGCACGATCGGGCTGGGCGACAGTACCGTGCGCCGAACCCGCCTCGGTACCCTCGTGTTATGAATGCCATGCATGCGATGAGCGCTCCGGTCGATTCCGATCCCGGGACCGCCGACTCGCACGAGGTCGATCAGCTGACCGAGCAGACCTACCGGAAGGTCGAGGCGAGCGGCGTGCCGGTGACGGTGACCGATCACGGCCGGCCCATCGCCCGGATCGTCCCGATCCGGCGCGAGGAGTCCTGGTACGAGCGCATGGTTCGCGAGGGCAGGGTCCGCCCGGCCAAGCATCCCTTCCGCTTCCCGACGGAACGATACGTCCTTCCCGAGGGGAGGGACCTGGAGGACTTCCTCCTCGGTGAGCGCGAGGAGGACCGATGATCTACCTCGACACGTCGGTGGTCCTGCTGATCCTTCTCGAACAGGAGGGGGCGTCCTCGGCCAAGGCTTTCTTTGAGCGGCTTGAACCCGCGGAACGGGTGCTGTCCTCCATCCTGCTTCGGATCGAGGTGTCCAGAGCCCTCCATCGCGAGGGCCTGCCGCTGGACATCGCCGAGGAATTCTTCGATGGAGTCGAGGCCGTGGATATCCACGACGCCGTCGTTGAGCGGGCCTGCGCCCTGACCGGGGAGCTCAAATCCCTCGACGCCATCCACCTGGCCACCGCAACGCTGCTGGACCGTCCGCGCGATCCCGTCACCGTCCTCACCCACGACGCCCGCCTGGCCGCCGCGGCCCGCGCTCGCAACATCGCCGTCGTCGATCCCCTCGCCGCCTGAGGGCGGTGGCGACGACTCGGGCGGGCGCGGATGCGGCGCCGACGGGACGCATCCGCATCCCGCCGGGGCGCGTCACGGCTGCGGGGCGCGCCCCGGCCGCCCGGCGTGACTCGGCCCGTCGGCGCCGACGGCGCCCGCGTCACCCGCCGGACCCGGCTGAGGCCCGGGCACGATCGGCGTGGGCAGCGTGGGCGGCGCTGGCTGTGCAGGCTGCGCGGGCGGTGTCGGTTGCACGGCCGGGGTGGACTGCGCGGGCGGTGCCGGCTGTGCGGCCGGGGTGGGCTGCGCGGCCTGTGCGGGTTGCACGGCCGGGGTGGGCAGCGTGGGCGGCGCGGTCGGGGTGGGCTGTGCGGACTGCGCGGCCCGCGCCGCCGCCCGACGGCGGGAGACCCTGGTGACCCGCTCGCCCGACCCGGCGGCGCGATGGCGGTCCACGAGCGCCCTCAGCTCCTCGCGGGACATGGATCCCAGCCCCAGGCAGGAGCGGGCGGCGGCGGCGTGCTCGTTGTCCGGATCCCACTGGTGGGGGTTGTCCGCGAGCGCCGCCAGCACCTGGATCTGAGCGTCCGACGGCGTCTCGGGCAGGAGGCGCTCCCACACCTCCCCGCCGCTGGGCGGGAAGCCGTGGGTGACCAGGGGGAGCCAGTCGTGGTCGGGCAGGAACCCGGTCGACGCCCCGATGCGGGCCAGGGCGGCGGGCAGGAGCGCCTCCAGCGGCGCCCTGACCCGGATGACGGCGCTGTCCGCCTGGTCGCGGATCTCCGTCCACGTGGGGCCGTAGACGCCCTCGGGGTCGTCCTCGGTCATGCGCTGGAGCGCCCGCACCAGCTCGGGGACGGCGCCCTCCTGCTCGGGCCGGCTGATGGCGGCCAGTGCGCGCACCGCGGGATCCTCGTCCTCGCCCAGGCCGGACAGGTCCTCCTTGAGGTCGACGAGCACCTGGACGAGGGTGCGCCGCTCCTCGCGCTGACTCGGGTCGGCCGGGTCGAGCCCGTCCAGCCGGTCGCAGACCTCTGCGAGGACGGCCGTGCGGGCGTCGTCCGCCCCGGGCAGGACGAGCCACGGCACCACGGTGTCCAGCGTCTCCAGGTCGATGCGGCCGTCGGGTCGCGGCACCCGGGGCACGAGGACGTCGAGGACCTCGGGGGCCAGGGCCATCAGCTCCAGGCCGGCGTTGTAGATGAGGGGGTCGCGCAGCTCCCCCAGCGACTGCCACACGTCGTCCCCCGTCGCGGCGGGGCGCTCGTCGAGGAGTTCGCGGGCCCGCTGCGCCGCCCGCTCGTCGACGGCGCGGCCGGCCAGGTCCTCCTCGCAGCGCCGCAGGAGGAAGCCGATATTGCGCACGAAGATGCTCAGGTTCTCGGCGACGTCGGCGAGGGACTCGTCCCCGGCGCGCTCGGCCCCCCACTCGGCGAGGACCGCCAGGACGTAGCGCAGCGCCGCCGGCGTGGCCGGGTACGGCGTGCTCTGGCGGAGGAAGCACGGCTCCAGGACGTCGACGGCCTGGGTCATCGCGTCCGGGTCCTCGCCCTGAAGGGTCTTGAGCGCGGGGACCGCCCCCTCCGCGGTGCCGCAGGCGTGGAGCAGATGGGACCAGTCGGTCGTCTCAAGAATGTTGCTCGCGGTCATACGGCGAGGCTATCTAATCGTGATGTGCCGGCGTGGAGATCGGAGGGCACGGGCGCGGCGCGTCGCGGTTCCGCCGATCGGTCGCGCGGCCGGGACCGGTTCGCGCGAACCGGGCGGGGCCGGGCGGAACGGCCCGCCCGGAACGCCATTTCGCGCCGTCGGCCACTCCCGCGCGGGCGCCGGTCCGGGCGGGGCCGGGTGAATGCGCGTTCTCCACCGGCCCCGCGTGTCACTTCCACCGGCCCCGCGTGTCGTTTCCGCCGGTTTCGCGTGATTCTCCCGCCGGTTCCGGCGAGCCCCGGAACACCACCCGCCGCTGCACCAGGTAGCCGGCCACGTAGAGCGCGCCGTCGCCGATGATCTTGGCGGCCCCCAGGGGGACGCCGATCCCGGTCAGGACCCGCAGGGCCGCGTAGCTCGCCGCCACGAGCGCGACCGCCAGGGCCGCGTAGCGCACCGCCGTGCGCCCCACCGTCCCGGGCGCCGCCCGGAAGACGCGCCGGTTCATGAAGAAGTTCGCGGTCCCGCTCACCAGCCGCGCCCCCACCACGCCGACCAGCAGGCTGCCGGTGAGCAGGTGCAGGACCATGACGCCGACCCAGTCGATGACGGAGCTCGCCAGGCCCGCCCCCGTGAAGCGCAGCAGGGGCGCGTAGATGCGGGCCGAGTCCCGCAGCGGCCGGAAGTGGGAGGAGGCGTTGCCCGGCTCGTAGACCGCGGCGATGCCGACCTCCTCCACCTCCAGGCCCAGCTCTCGGGCCCGCAGCAGGGCGCTCAGCTCGTACTCGTAGCGGCTGCCCGCCACCTCCAGCATCCAGTCGTAGCCGCCCGCCGGGTAGCCGCGCAGGCCCGTCTGGGTGTCGCGCAGCCGCCAGCCGGTCGCCCCGCGGAACAGCAGGGCCGTCACGTCATTGCCCAGGCGGCTGCGCAGCGGCACGGATCCGGTGAACTCGCGCACCCCCAGCGCCATGCGCCCGGTGGCGCGCACCCGCCGCGCCACGGAGGCGATGTCCGACGGCGTGTGCTGGCCGTCGGCGTCGGCGCAGACCACGTCCGCCCCCGGCCAGAGCCTGCGCGCCCGCTCCAGCCCGGTGCGCAGCGCCTCGCCCTTGCCCGCGTTGGCCGGGTGGGAGACCACCTCCGCCCCGCGCTCGCGGGCCGCGGCGAGCACCGGGGCGCAGGCGGGGTCGGAGCCGTCGTCGACGATGAGCACCCGGCAGCCCGCCAGCTCGCGATGCAGGTCCTCCACCAGGCCCACGAGCCGCTCGTCGGGCTGGTAGGCGGGGATGAGGACGGCCAGGGCGGGCCGGCCCGTCCCGACCGCGCGGCGCGCGGCGCGGCGGGGCCCGGCGCGGCGCGGGGACGGCCCCGGGAGGAGTGGGCGGCGGGTCGGCCCGGAGGAGCGGGGGCGCCCGGCGCCCGCCGGGCGGCGGCGTGCGGGACGGGAGCCGGCGGGCGGGCGCGTGGTCGTGGACATCTCAGGCCCCCTGCGCGATGTAGAGGATGTCGGAGGTGGCGCGCTCGCCGCCGTTGGAGGGCCGGTTGATGATCCCCCCGTTCCAGTACATGGCCGAGGAGCCGCCGCCGTCGAGGTTGTAGGCGACTTGGCAGCCCAGGTCGGCCATGATCCGGGCGAGCTCGGTCATGGTGGCGCCGCGCGAGTAGCCCTCGTCGCGCCCGTCGACGACGACGAGCATGTAGTGGCCCGTCTCGACCCAGCCCAGGGCGGTGCGCGGCTGGGCCCCCTGGATGGAGTGGTTGCCGAAGTTCGTGTCCACCTCGACATCGTCGATGCCCTGGAGCACCGCCCCGCCGTCGACCAGCGCCGGCCCGAAGGAGCAGGTGCTCCACACCCCGGCGTCGACGAGCGCCCGGGCGGTGGTGGCGGTCTCGTCGTAGACCTCGGCGCGGCCGTCGGCGTAGAGGGCGATGCCCTCGCGCACGCCGTCGTCGCGGTAGATCACGCCGTTGCGGATGAGGATGCCGTCGGTGCGGAAGCCGTAGTAGTCGCCGTTGACGGCCAGGACGGCGTCGTGCTCGGCGGCGATCTCGCTGGGCCTGGCGGTGATGTTGGTGCCGTACTCGTTGTTGGCGAAGGCGCTGCGCACGACCGTGGCGTCGGATGCGACGACGTCGGCCGCGTAGTAGGTGAGCGCGTCCGAGCCGGAGCCGGTGGAGGCCCGCGCGATGGTGATGGAGGTGTTGGAGGAGGTGTAGGCGGTGTCGGTCACCGTCACGTCGGTGGCCGCGGCGGCCTGGGCGGGGGTGACGGAGGAGTGGGCGGCCTCGTAGGCGGCGACGTCGGAGATCTCGGTGTGGTCGATGACGAAGCGGTCCAGCGCCCAGGCGCTCGTGCCGGTGGCGGCCAGTCCCAGGACGGCGGCGCCCCCCATGAGGAGGCGTCGGCGGGTGTGCTTCTCGCGGGGCGGCGCCTTGCGGCCGGCGGCGCCCGGCGCCTTCGGGGTCTGCGTGCTGCTCATGGCGCCCCACCCTCGACGGCGGCCGTGTGGCGCCTGTAGGGCGGCCCTGTGGCGCCACTGTGAAGAAGCGGCCGGCGCCCGGCGCGCGGACGGGGCGGGGTTAAGGAACCGTAAGTGAAAGCCTGAAGGCCCTCGCAACATCCGCTCCGCTTGAGTTGACCCGACATAGCGGACCGGGCCGCACCGGCGCCCGGATCGGGGCCGACGCGGCCCCGGGGAATGGATGGAGAGTCAGATGAGCAGGCGCGGAACCGGACTGGTCGCCGTCGCATCGATGGTGCGGACCCTGTGCGCGATCGCCCGCAGTGATCGGGACGATGACGAGGACGAAATCGGTTCCACGGCGCTCCCGCCCGCCCCCGGCGCCGGGTCCGCGCGCAACGAGTAAGACGTTTCAACATCGACGGAGGAATTCATGAGCACTGACACGACCACGACTGACGACCCCGGCCGGGGCCGCACCACCCGCCGCCGCCTCCTCATAGGCCTGGGGGCCGCGGTGCTCCTCGCCGGCGGGGGGACCGGCATCGCCATCGCCAGCGGGGCCCTGCCCACGAGGCGCGGGGAGAAGGAGAAGCCGACCGGCTTCACCGGCGCCACCGGGGAGATCACCCGCGGGGACCTGCAGGGCGAGACCAGCGCCCAGGGGACCCTGCGCTTCGCCGACTCCCACACGGTGCGCTCCGGCTTCCAGGGCGTCGTCACCCAGCTGCCGACCGCCGGCGCCGTCATCCACTCCGGGGAGTGCCTGTACCAGGTGGGGGACGAGCCCGCCTACCTGTTCCGGGGCAGCGTGCCCGCCTGGCGCACCTTCGAGTCGGGCATGAGCAACGGCGAGGACATCACCCAGCTCCAGACCGTCCTGGGGGAGATGGGCCATATGCAGGCCGAGCCCGACGGGAACTTCGGCTGGCGCACCATCCAGGCCGTCAGGGCCTGGCAGAAGGCCGTGGGTCTGGAGCGCACCGGCTCACTGCCCCTGGGGCGCATCGTCTTCGACGCCGGGGACCTGCGCGTGGGCGAGCTCAAGAGCCGGCTGGGGGACACCGCGGCCGCCCAGGGCGACCTCTACAATGCCACCTCCACCGCCCAGGTCGTCGACGTCAACCTCAAGCTCGCCGACCAGCAGCTCGCCGTCGTCGGCAACAAGGTCGCCCTGCACCTGCCGGGCGCCGTGGAGTCGACGGGCACCATCACCGCCGTGGGCACCCCGGTGGAGAAGACGGGCAGCGACAACAGCAGCAAGGAGCGGTTCATCCCCCTGACCGTGGTGCCGGACGACCTGTCGGCCACCTCCAGCTTCCAGGAGGTCTCGGTGACGGTGGGCCTGCCCAGCGAGAAGCGCGAGAACGTCCTGTCCGTGCCCGTCAGCGCCCTCATCGCCCTGACCGCCGAGCAGTTCGGCGTCGAGCTCGTGGAGGACGGCGGCTCCACCCGCAAGGTGCCGGTCACCACCGGCATGTTCGCGGGCGGGCGGGTCGAGGTCTCCGGCGAGGGGCTGGCCGAGGGCCAGCGAGTGGTGGTGCCGCAGCGATGAACCCGATCCTGTCTCTGCGCGACGTGCGCCGCACCTACGGCGAGCCGCCCGTGGCCGCCTGCGCCGGGGTCAGCCTGGAGATCGAGCGCGGCGAGCTCGTCGCCGTCGTCGGCCCCTCCGGCTCGGGCAAGTCGACCCTGCTCAACCTCATCGGCACCCTCGACCGGCCGACGTCGGGCACCGTGGAGATCGACGGGCTCGACGTGGCCGCCCTGTCCGACGCCGACCTGTCCGCCGTGCGGGCGCGGCGCATCGGCTTCGTCTTCCAGCAGTTCCACCTGGCCGACGGCGTGACCGCGGTCGACAATGTGGCCGACGGGCTGCTCTACCTGGGGGTGGCGCGCTCGGAGCGGCGGGCTCGGGCGAAGCGGGCGCTGGAGCGGGTGGGCCTGGGTCACCGCCTGGGCCACCGCCCCCACCAGATGTCCGGCGGCGAGCGCCAGCGCGTGGCCATCGCCCGCGCCGTCGTCGGCAATCCGCCCCTGCTGCTGGCCGACGAGCCCACCGGCAACCTCGACTCGGTCTCGGGCGCCTCCATCGTCGAGCTGCTCCACGACCTCAATGCCCAGGGGACCACGATCGTGGTCATCACCCACGACAACGACCTGGCGGCCGAGATGCCCCGGCGGGTGGCCATCCGCGACGGGCGCATCGTCTCCGACTCGGGGCGGGCCGCGCCCGCCGGAACGGCCGCCGCCGGCGTTCGGGGCGCGCCCGGTCGCCCGGCCGCCGTGGGCGCCCACGCCGCGCCCGCCGGGCCGTCGTTCCCCGCCCGCCCGGTCGCCGTGGGCGCCCAGGGCGCACCCGACCCGACCATGAAGGAGCAACCATGAGCAAGGAGAGACTGCAGCACCCGCGCCTGCGCGGCTCGGACGTCCTGCGCCTGGCCGGCACCGGCCTGCGCGCCCGGCCGATGCGCGCCTTCCTGTCCGCCCTGGGCATCGCCATCGGCATCGCCGCCATGATCGCCGTCGTCGGCATCTCGACCTCCAGCCGCGCCCAGCTCACGGCCCAGCTGGAGTCCCTGGGCACCAATATGCTCACCGTCACCCCGGGGGCCGACTTCAGCGGCACGAACATCAAGCTCCCCACCGATGCCGTGGGACGGATCAGGCAGATCGACGGCATCCAGCAGGCGAGCTCGACCTCGCTGGTCAAGTCCGCCTCCGTCTACCGCAGCTCCCTGAGCGACAAGCAGGCCACCGGCGGCATCGCGACCCTCGTGGCCGAGAAGGGGCTGCTCGACGTCGTCGCCGGCGAGGTCGACAAGGGATCCTGGCTCAACGATGCCACGTCCTCCTACCCGGCGACCGTGCTCGGGGCCACCGCCGCCCAGCGCCTGGGCGTGGTGGAGCCCGGGACCCAGGTGTGGCTCGGCGGGACGTACTTCACCGTGGTCGGGATCCTCAAGCCCTCCGCGCTGGCCCCCGAGCTCGACAACGCGGCGCTCATCGGGGAGTCCGTGGCCAAGCAGCTGTTCGGCCACGAGAACAACCCCACCACCATCTACGAGCGCAGCGAGGACTCCGCCGTCGAGCGGGTGCGCTCCCTGATCGGCCCCACGATCTCGCCCCAGGCGCCGAGCGCCGTCAAGGTCTCGCGGCCCTCGGACGCCCTGGCCGCCAAGAACGCCGCCGACAAGGCCTTCACCACCCTGCTGGCGGGGGTCGGCTCGATCGCCCTGCTCGTGGGCGGCATCGGGGTGGCCAACACCATGATCATCTCGGTGCTGGAGCGGCGCCGCGAGATCGGGCTGCGGCGGGCGCTGGGGGCCATGCGCCGCCACATCCTCATCCAGTTCCTCGCCGAGGCGCTGCTCCTGGCGGGGCTCGGCGGCGCGCTGGGATGCGTCATAGGCGTGGGCGTGACCTACGGCATGACGGCGGTCAACGGGTGGCTCTTCGCCCTGCCGATGCTGGTGGTCCTGGCGGGGCTGGCGGTCACGGTCGTCATCGGCGCCGTCGCGGGGCTGTACCCGGCGATCCGGGCGTCCCGCACCCCGCCGACCGCCGCGCTCAACGCGCAGTGACCGCCCGCCCGCGCCCCGCCCCTCGCCGAAACCGGCGGAAACGACATGCGGAACCGGCGGGGAATGCGCACCCTGCGGATGACTCGGTGGGATCGGGCGGGGCGGGCCGGCCCGCCCCGGGGTCGGGATCGGGATCGGCCCGCCGCCCATGCTCCTGCGGGAGCGCGGGCGGCGGGCCGATCCCGACGATTGCGTCCCCCGCGTCTCGGCGCGCCCGTCTTGTCGGGTCGATGGGAGCCGGCGGGAATCCGCGGCGCCCGCTCGGGGCCTGCGATGGCGCCCCGGGAGGATCGTTCCGTCCCGCACCCGACGACGCCGCTGTATGAACCGCGGAATCATGCGGAATCCGCCGGGTGCATCCGGTGCGGGGGCGCGAACGATCCTCCCGGGGCGCCAGAACTGGGGTGGAGGACTCATGACCTCCCCGCGCGATCCGCCGGATGGTGCGGGTTCGACGGCGAGCACGGACAGATGCATCGAATCGAATGCAATCGCCGGTTTCGCGTGTCTCTTCCGCCGGTTCCGGCGAAGGGACGGAGAAGGGGAGGGGGAAGGGGTGTGGGCTACTTCACCTTCTTGATGGGGATGACGAGGATGCCTCCGATAATGGCGCAGACGCCCGCCATGTAGCACAGCGCCGGGTAGTTCGTCTTGTTGACCGATCCGATCGCCAGGAAGAACGGGGCGATGTAGGGGGCCAGGGACTGGGGCAGGGCGTTGGCGATGTTGAACACGCCCAGGTCCTTGCCCGCGTTGTCCGGGTTGGGCAGGACGTCGACGACGAGGGCGAGGTCGACGGCCACGTAGATGCCGTAGGCCAGCCCCATGATCGCCTCGACGCAGTAGAACATCCCCACCGTGGTGGCGTGCGCCAGCAGGGCGGTGCCGATGCCGAAGAGCACGGAGGAGAGCATGACGAACACCTTGCGGCGGTGGAAGATGTCAGACAGCCACCCGCCGATGAAGCTCGCGCTCATGAGGACGATCGTGTAGATGAGCACGGACGTGGACACGACTCCGCGGGCCTGGTCCTCGGTGAGGTCGACCCGGTGCACCAGGTACATGAGGCGGTAGGTGGTGAAGGAGAAGCTGGCGAAGGTGATGAGGAAGCGGCCCCACCAGGCCAGGGCGTAGTCCGGGTGGGCGATCGGGTTGACCCAGAAGGTCTTGAGCATCTCGACGAAGCCGAACCGCGGCGGCTTGACGGGCATGCGCTTGTCCGGCAGGACGAAGGCGAACCAGGTCATGAAGAGGATGGCGGGGATGGCCGGGCCGATGAAGAGCAGGGGGAGGCGGGTGGCCAGACCCTGAGCCAGGTAGGTGGCGATGAGGACCGCGAGGTTCTGGGCGATGGAGATCCACGAGGAGACGCGGGCGCGCTGGGTTTTGGAGACCTGGTCGGAGATCACGGCGACGAAGGGGGCCAGGGTGGCGTTGGCGCCGATCTGGGCGATGAGCCAGCCGATGGCCACCAGGGGCACGGTGTTGAGCAGGCCCATCATGGCCAGGCCCACCGCCATGGTGACGATGCCGATGACGAGCCAGGGGCGCCGTCGTCCCCACGCCCAGGTGGTGCGATCGGAGATCTGTCCGAAGATGACGTTGGCGAAGAGCGCCCCCAGCGCCCCCAGGCCCGCGATGGTCGCGACCGCGTCGACCTGAGCGGAGTTGTCGCTCGGGAACATGGCCATGACCTTGACCTGGATGGCCACGATCGCCGGGCCTAGGAGGGCGATGAAGAAGAAGAGCTGGGCCAGGAGGTAGGCGGCGACGAAGAGCGGTTTGACTGGTTTGGTCGGCGGGGTGAAGAAGTCGTCGACGTCCTCCTGTAGCAAAAATTCAACGAGATGACTTCAGGAGTCGATACTTGAATTTCTTCGAGGTGACGAAGGATTCGAATGCTTCGCAGGTGTTCTCGAAGAATGCCCTCTGCCTGTTGCTGATGGAGTTCTTGCCCTCGTTCCAGACTTTCTCTATGGGGTTCTTGTCGGGACTGTAGGGCGGCAGGTTGATGAACTGGACGCGCTCCAGGGGCTTCCCCTTCTCCGTCTGCGCGAGCAATGTGCTCGACTTGTGCCAACCGGCGTTGTCCCACACCACGACGATCGTCTTGTCCGGGTACTTCAGGGTGAGTTCGGTCAGGGCCTTCACGACACTGTCGGTATTGCACCGATCCAGTCGCATGAGATCCACCCTCCCGTCCGATTCGTGGAGGAAACCGATGTACTTCTGGGACTGCCGCTCCCGATCGACCCTGATCCTGGTCCTGACGCGCCTCTTGCACCAGGCCCTGCGAATAATCGCCTCGTGCTCGATGCCCACCTCGTCGGCGGACACCACTATGACATCCTCGCGGACCTTCTTCTCGTTGCCCGCCTTCTCGTCGTCCGCATTCTTCTCGGTCTCCCGCCGTCCCCGGTCCTCCTTCTTCCCGTCCTGCTTCTTCCCCGTGATCTCGGCGATCTTGGCGTCGATCTGCTCCATGCGGGCCTCGATCTCCGCATCGGGGGCGCGGTGCCGGTCCACGCCCACGGGCTTGTGGAAGGACAGTTCAGCCATTAGGAATCGGCGGTGGTAGGAGGACCTGGACCTGTACTCGACGTTGAAATGCTCGTGCATCCAATCGGCCAGGCGGGGGACGTCCCAGAAGTCGGCGGGGATGCCCTGTTCCGACGGGGGCCGGGAGAGCGCCTCCCCGGTCTCCTCGGCCTGCTCCCGGGTGAGTTTCGAGGCGTTGTCGTTCCCGGCGTGTCCGGTGCGGATGGATTCCAGTCCGGACTCGTTCCGCTGTCTGACCCATCTCTTGATCGTTTCGGTGGATCGCTCCACGAACTCGGCGGCGAATTCCTTGCCCGCACCCATCGACAGCATGATGATCGCCTCGGACTTGAGTCTCATGAGCTTGTGCGGAGCGCCCTTCCTGTGGTCCTGGAGGATGCGCAGCTCGTCATCGGTCAATTGAATCGCGCTCATGCCCCCATTATAACGCGCAATCCGATTCCAATCCACCCGGAATGCGCGCCCCGCGGGGGCCGTCCGTCTCCGCGGCGAGCCGAATTAACAGCGGTTTATCTTGTTTCGTATTTGCTATGGGTCGCCCAGGGCAGAGTGATTGTGGATGAGGTGCGTTCGGACATGTGGTCTCCTCGTTGAGACGGGTCGACGGACAGGGTGCCACTGTCGCGATAGCACGGCTGACCATGTGGTCAAAAGGTTTCAAGCCCTCACGGGAGCCGTGGGGGACGCGACCGCCCGGGCGGACGGTCCGGACCTCGCTCCCGGGGCCGGCACCAGCGGCGTCGGCCCCGGGAGCGAGGCCCGGTGAGTGGGCTGGCAGGACGGGCGGGCGCGGAGGACCGCCCGGGCGGATCACTCCCAGCCGAGCTCGTGCAGGCGGGCGTCGTCGATGCCGAAGTGGTGGGCGACCTCGTGGATGACGGTGACCGCGACCTCCTCCACCAGCTCCTCGCGCGTGGTGCACCAGCGCTCAAGAGGACCCTTGAAGATGTGGATCCGGTCGGGCAGGACCATGGACCAGCCGTCGTCGCGCTCGGTGAGCGGCACGCCGTCGTACAGACCCAGGAGCGCGGGCAGGCCGTCGGCGTCGTAATCCTGCGGGCCCAGCTGCTCCGGCTCGGGCTCGTCGGCGACGAGGACGACGACATTGTCCATTCGGGCGGCGAGCTCCTCGGGGATCATGTCGAGCCCGTCGGCGACGGCGGCCTCGAAGTCGGCGTCGGACATGGACACGGCCGGGGCCGACCGCGGTGCGCGGGGGGATCCGCCGGGCCGGGGAGGCGTCCGCTCAGTGGGTTCAGTAGACATGCTCGTCGCCCTCGCCCTCATCGCCCTCGTCCTCGTCGCGGTCGAAGATGTCCTCGACCGACCTGCGGTGCTTCCACGCGTGGTCCCACAGCCCCAGAAGGCCCTTGCGCGTCGAGGGCTCCCGGTCGGGGGACGAAGCGGCGGGCGATCCCCCGTCCGGAGGGACCGCCCGCGTCGCGGGCGCCTCGACGGGTGCGGATGCCGCCCAGGCCGACGACTCCCCGGTCGGCGCGTAAGCCCCCCGGTCCGGGGACGGGCCGGCAGTGGTTGAGGCGGCCCACGACGATGACGGATCGGCGAGACCGGCCGGCGCGGACGCCTCCCAGGACGGGGCCGGGCCGGTGGGAGCCGTGACCGATCGCGTCGGGGGCGCTCCGACGGAGTCGTAGGGGCTGATGGGGCCGGTGGAACCCGTGGAGGTGGGGGCGGAGATCGTCCAGGTCGAGGGCGTCTCGATGGGAGCGCTGGAGGCATAGGCCGACGGCGCCGAGGGCGCCCCGGTGAGACCGTAGGAACTGGTAGGGCCCGTGGGACCGGTGGGGCCGGTGGGTGCGGAGCGCGCCGAGGGTGCCCCGGTGAGACCGTAGGAGCCGGTCGGACCGGTGGGTGCGGAGGGTGCGGAGGGTGCGGAGCGTGCCCCGGTGAGACCGTAGGAGCCGGTCGGACCGGTAGGCGCGGAGGGTGCGGAGCGCGCCCCGGTGAGACCGTAGGAGCCGGTCGGACCGGTAGGCGCGGAGGGTGCGGAGCGCGCCCCGGTGAGACCGTAGGAGCCGGTCGGACCGGTGGGGCCGGTAGGCGCGGAGCGCGCCGAGGGCGCCGACCGCCCGACCTGAGCGGGGGCCGCCGTCGACTCCTCCGCCGAGAACGGGCCGCCCCACGCGGACAGGTCCACGGGCGAGGCGGCGCCGCCCCATTCGGACGGCTCCTCGGGCAGGGCGGACGGCGGCGGGATAGGAGAGATCACCGGGATGGAGGACGTCGTCACCGCCGGAGGGGAGGCCGCCGTCGCTGCGGGGAATGCGGAGGCGATCCCCGTGGGCCCCGTGAATTCCATCGGCCCCGTCGAGCCCGCAGACCGTGCGGATTCCGCCGGCCCCAGGGGGCCGGCGACCCTTGTCGGACCCACGGGCCCCACAGGCCCCACGGGCCCCACGGGTCCCGCCGACCTCATCGGCCCCGCGGACCCTGCGGATCCCATGGACCCCGCCGACCTCGTCGCCCCCGTCCGGGTCGATCGCGACCGCCGGGAAGGGCCCGCCGACGACGAGGGCGCCTGGTGGAGGTACCTGACCTGGCCGATCTGCGAGGCGGGCGGTTCCTCGCCGGCGTCGTAGGCGTGGCGCCCCTGCGGCCGCACCCGGGGAATGCCGGCGGGGGCGGTGGAGTCCCGGCCGACCGCCGTCGGCGCCGAGAGGCCGGCCATGACCTCGTGCAGGCGCTCCTCGGTGGGGGAGCGCTGCTCGCCGAGCACCGCGCCATTGGTGATGATGAGGACCGAGTCGGCCCACGCGGCGATGGTCGGCTCGCTGGTGGTGAAGACCTCGGTGACGCCGAACTCGTCGACCCAGGACAGCAGGAAGTCCAGAACCCTCTGCGCCGAGCGGCCCGTCAGGCCCGCCGTCGGCTCGGCGGCGATCGCGACCCTGGGCCCCTGGAGGAGGGCGACGGCGCAGTCGACCAGGCGCTGGGTGCACGGATCGAGGAGCCCGTACTTGGTGCCGCGATGCTCCGCGATGCCCGCCATCTCCAGCACCCGGGCGAGCCAGGCGGGATCGACCGCCCGCCCGGTCATGCGGAAGTGGGCCTGAATGTTCGCCTCGACCGTGAACGTCGGGGCGAGTTCGGACTCGGGCATGATCGTGGCGACGTCCTGACTGTGAAGTCGCGCGAGTCGTTTGATCCCCATGGTGGACACGTTGCGACCGAGGATCCGCACCTCCCCGGACGCGAGGGGGATCATTCCCATCATCGCCTGCGCCACGACGACGGCGTCGGTCGTGGTGGGCATGAGCAGGGCGGTCACCCGGTCCGGGCCGATCATCACGGAGGCGTTGTTCAAGGGCGTCCACACAGAGGCGCCGTCGGAGTAGCGAACGGTGACCTCACTCATCTGAACCAGTGGATCGCTGAAGTTCTCGGGGTTCTCCACGAGCGGTCTTTGAGACTGCGGCTCAGGGAAGTATTGGGTCATGCCTCCATTGTTACTGTCTTGTTGCATCTGTGCACCCTCTTGTCCCCGCCCTGGTAGTTTCTCGCAAACTAGGGGCGGACACGGCCGACGGCGGCGAAGCCAAGGCGATACGGGGCAGGACGGGGCCGCGGGCGGGGCGGATCGGGGGCGCCGCCGGTGATGAGTGTCACGGTCTGAGGATTTGCGTCGGGGCGGGGACGCCCCATACCGTTCTATCCGGTTCGAGGCGCGACGACGCCAAGGGCAGTGGGCCCCCATCGTCTAGCGGCCCAGGACCCCGCCCTTTCACGGCGGTAGCACGGGTTCGAATCCCGTTGGGGGTACGGACTGGTGCGAGTGGAAGACGACTCGTCCAGGAGTCCGGCTTCGTGCCGAGCGAGGCCTCGTGGCGCAGTTGGTTAGCGCGCCGCCCTGTCACGGCGGAGGTCGCGGGTTCAAGTCCCGTCGAGGTCGCGGAAGCGGTTCGGCCCGGTCCATCATGATCGGGCCGATACCGCGCCAGGGCTCTGTAGCTCAGTTGGTAGAGCGTTCGACTGAAAATCGAAAGGTCACCGGATCGACGCCGGTCGGAGCCACGGCGTAAGGCCCGGATCCCACAAGGATCCGGGCCTTCGCTCTGCCTGCGGGCCTCCGGCCTCCGGGGCGTCCGCGGATGGACCCGCCGGGCCGGAGGACGTTCACGAACCCGAGGGCGGCGTCGTCCGCGAACGGGCCCGCCGCCGGGCCGGGTGCGGACCCCGGCCCGGCGGGCGGCGCGCCGGTGCTCAGCGCCGGGCCCGGCGCCCGGGGGAGAGGGCGGAGATGAAGGAGGCGATGGCGCCGAAGAGGATTCCGCTGATCGGCCACACGATCCAGCAGATGGCCCACCCGTTGCCGAGGAACCCCCAGGCCAGGAAGATCACGAGGGTCAGGGGCCAGTAGATGGAGGCGATGGCGCCGATGAGTGGGTTGTCCGCGTCCTTCCGGCCCCACCGGTCCCACTGCCCCGGACCTCCGGTCCAGTGGCCCTCCTCGGTGAGGGTCTCGTGGGTGGAGGAGGCCCAGGTGGTCGGCAGGAGGATGAGCAGGCCCGCCGCGACGAGCGCGAGCGTGAGGGAGACGCCGAAGATGGGGTAGTGGGAGCGGCCCGGCTGGTCGCTGAGGACGCCCCCGGCCACGGTCGGGATCGCCGAGAGGATCCACAGCCCGACGGCGGCCATGAGCGCCCGCGAGCGGGGCCCCTCGTTCTCCACGCGCAGGCGGGCCGCCCAGGCGGAGACGATCGGGTTGCGGGTGAACTTCCCGTCGGTCAGGTGCTCCAGGCCCACGAAGGCCTGATGGCGCCGCATGAGGGTGAGGACGCCCGTGGCGACGAGGACGAGGGTCAGAGCGAGGCCGATGAGCACCGCCCACTGCCCGCCGGGTCCCGAGCCCGTCCCGCCGTTGCTCAGCCCGTCCGAGATCGCATCGCCGAGCCCCGCCCCGGCGTTGTCGTCGGTCAGATTGGCCGCGACGATCAGCGGGATGGGGGCCAGGACGAACAGGGCGACGCCCCGGCCCAGCAGCCGGCCGGTCCGGCGCCGGGCCTCGGCGAGCGCCTGGGCCTCGGGGAGGGTGACGACGGGGTAGTCGGAGGGGGTGTCATCGGGCGGGAGCGGCGCGGCGGCGCCGGCGGCCGTCGGGTCGGGCGCGGGGCCGGCGGCTCCTGCGGTGCCCGCCGCGGTACCGGCGGCCGCCGGGTCGGACGCGGCGGAGGTTCCCGCGGTGCCGGCGGCTCCTGCGGTGCCGGCAGGGCCGGCTTGGGCGGAGCGGATGTCGGGGAGGATTCCCAGGACGGGGGCGAGTTCCTCGAGGTTGCCGAAGTCGGTGATGACCTGGCCGACCGCCTCGTTGTGGGTCTTGCCGCGCCCGACGGCGTCGGCGTAGGCGTCCTCCATCATGGCGCGCAGTTCGCCCTTGGCCTCCAGGAGGCGGGGCGTGGAGGGGTAGGGCGCGAACATGGCGTCGAGGAAGGTGTCGATGGTGTCCATCAGTGCTCTCCTTGGGTGAAGCGGTCGATGAATCGATCGATGAGGGTCTTGGTGTCCTCCCACTCGGCGAGCTTGGCGGTCAGGTGATCGCCGCCGGAGGCGGTGAGGCGGTAGTAGGTGCGGGGCTTGCCGGACTCCGAGGTGTGGGCGTAGGAGGTGGCCAGGCCCGCCGCCTCCAGGCGCTTGAGCGCGGAGTAGAGGGTGGTCTGCTTGATCGTGTATTCGCCCGCCGAGATCTCGGTGATCGTCTTGGCGAGCGCGTAGGCGTATGAGGGCTGGTCGCGCAGGAGCGTCAGCACAATGAGGTCGATGTAGCCGCGGATGGCATCGGCGCTGATCACTCGGGGCTCCTTTCGTGGCGGTCGGACTGCGGTGGCTTGCTCTACGACTAGCATACTACGTCAGTCATGGTATGTCTAGCGTGCCTTGTGAGGCGTGGTACGTCTCGCGTGTCCGCGATGTTCGGCGTGCGACGACGGTCCGCTAGAGTTCCCGCAGACGACTGGGAGGGGGCGGCATGCGGGGGACCCGGGAGCGCGAGGGCGGCGCGCGCGTCCTCGTCGTCGAGGACGACCGCGACCTGTCCCGGCTCATGGCCGCCCACCTGGCCTCCGAGGGGTACGACGTCGCCCGGGCCCGTGAGGCGGCCGCCGCCCTGGAGCTGGTCGGGGCCGGGCGCGTCGACGTCGTCGTCCTCGACCTCATGCTGCCCAGGATCTCCGGCGACGGCCTGCTCGTGCGCCTGCGCGAGCGCGAGGGGACCCGGGACCTGCCGGTCATCGTCGTCTCCGCCAAGGACGCGGTGTGGACCAAGGTGGACCTGCTGCGCCTGGGCGCCGACGACTACCTGGCCAAGCCCTTCGACCTCGACGAGCTCACCGCCCGCATCGAGGCCCTCCTGCGCCGGTCCCGTCCCGCCGATGGGGCCGCCCGAGTGCTGCGCCACGGCGACCTCGCCCTGGAGCCCGCCTCCCGCCGCGCGCGCCTGGCCGGGCGGGACGTGAGCCTCACGCCCGCCGAGTCGGCCGTTCTCGGGGCGCTCATGTCGGCCCCCGGCCGGGTCGCCTCCAAGGGGGCGCTCGCCCGGGCGATCGGGCGGGCGGGGGAGGGGCCCGACGGCGGCCCCGGCGGCGCTGACGGCACCGGCGGCGACGGCGGAGTCAAGACCCATGTGAGCCACCTGCGCGCCAAGCTCAGGGCGCTCGACCCGGACGCCGAGTACATCGAGACCGTCTGGGGCCTGGGCTACCGCCTGGCGGCCCTGTGAACCCCGGGTCCCCGCACCCCCGGGGCCGCGGGTGCTGCGCCCGCTGGGGCCGCGCACCGGGCGGCGGGCCCCAGCGCCCCCGGGGCCGCGGGCCCCGGAGAGCGTCCGAGCATGGTCACGGGCCGGGCCGGTCTCCCGCGGCCTCGACCGTTCCTCAACGATCCTCCTGTCGCGCTCAACCCCTCCTCAACGCCGCGGCCCTAGCGTGAGACCCGAACACGAGCACGTCCCAGGACGTGAATAGGGGAGAGGATGAGCAATGGGCTACCCGCCAGTCGCCTTCGCGGCGCAGGACTACATCATCGCCGGTCTGACGGCGGCCGGGGCCACCGAACCCGGGGCCGGGATCACGCGGCAGCAGCTCGGGCTGCGACGATGGAAGTACTCCCACACCGACGCGCTCAGGCACCTCCTGGAACTGGGGGTGGTCGTGGAAGGGCCGGGGGAGCGCCTCCATCTCGTCGAGCCGCAGGCGCGCCGCCTCATCGCCGGACGCACCGGGTTCCACCCCTGGAAGCTGGCATGACGCCCGCCGGCGCCCGCTCCGACCCGGTGCTGCGCACCCGCTCCCTCACCAAGCGCTACAGGAGCGGGACCGCCGTCGAGAACCTCGACCTGCACCTGGAGCGCGGCCGCGTCTACGGCCTCATCGGCCGCAACGGCGCGGGCAAGACCACCCTCATGCGCATGATCTGCGGCCTGGTGAGGCCCACCGGCGGCGAGATCGAGCTCTTCGGCCGCCCCGCGCGCCCCGGCCGCGGCCCGGCCCAGGAGGACCTGCGGCGCCTGGGCTGCCTCATCGAGGCCCCCGGCCTGCAGATGCGCATGAGCGCCCGCGCCAACCTCCACCTGCACCGCATTATCCGCGGCATCCCCTCGCCGACCCTGGAGGACGAGCTGCTCGGGCTCGTCGGCCTGGCCGATGCGGGGGACAAGCGGGTGGGCGAATTCTCCCTGGGCATGCGCCAGCGCCTGGGCATCGCCATCGCCCTGGTCGCCGGTCCCGAACTGCTGATCCTCGATGAGCCGGTCAACGGCCTCGACCCCGTCGGCGTCGTCGAGATGCGCCGCCTCATGGTCGACCTCGCCCGCGAGCGCGGCACCACCATCCTCGTCTCCAGTCACAACCTGCCCGAGCTCTACCAGACCGCCACCGACTACCTCATCGTGGACCGCGGCCGCCTGCGCCGGTCCCTGAGCCACGACGAGCTCGTCGAGCACTGCTCGCGCCACCTGGTCCTGCGCTGCTCGGACGCGCCCGCCCTGGTGCGGGCCCTGGAGGAGATGGGCGCCGGGCGCCTGCGGGTCATGGCCGACGGCGCCGTCCGCCTGCTCGACCCCCCGCCGGATCGGGAGGCGCTCGTGCGCGACCTGGTCGCCCGCGACCTGGTGCCCACCATCATCGCCGAGGAGGGCCAGAGCCTGGAGGAGTACTTCCTGGCCGTCATCGGCTCCGGGCCCCGTGCGCAGGAGACGGCTCGGCGCGGCGCCCGCACCGCCACCAGTCGTTCCGAACCCCGCGAGGAGGAGACCCGTGTTCAATCTGCTGCGCGCTGACCTGTACGTCCTGGTGCGCTCGCGCGCCCTGTGGATCGCCCTGGCGGTGTCGAGCGCCATGGCGGCCGGCTACTACGAGTCCGCGCACCTGATCGCCGTGGGCGCCTACGACGAGTCGATCTCGGGATCGGTGGCCGGCTTCTCCGACGCCATGGCGCTGCCGCTGCTGGGGAGCATGCTCATCGGCGTCGTCGTGGCCTCCGACCTGGAGAACCGCACCGTCCACGACCGGCTGCTGGCGGCCTCCCGGTCCGCGCTCGTGGCTGTCAAGACCGTCATGGCGCTCGTGGTGATGGTCGTCGTGCTGCTGCCCTACGTCGTGGGCTCCCTCGTGTGCCTGGCGACCGGCTGGGACCTGGTCGCCTTCCTGTCGACGACGCCGCTGCGGGTGGCCGCGAACGTCGGCGGGGGGCCGGTCACGGCGACGGGGGTCCTGACCGGGCTCGGGCTGTGCCTGGTCTCGGCGCTGGTGGCGGTGGCCCGACTGGGCTTCTGCCTGCCGGTCGCCTTCGCCGCGCGGCGTCCGCTGACCGTGGCCGCGACGGGCCTGGTGGGCGGTTTCCTGCTCGACGCCCTGACGGGGATGGTCGCCCGGAGCGACGCCGGGGCGGCGGCGCTCAGGTTCACGCCGTGGTCGCCGGACCTGCCGCTGGATTCGACCAGCTCCGGGGCGCAGGTGGCGGCGGGGGCGGCCGTGGCGGCGGCCTTCCTCGTCCTGTGGTCCGCGGCGGGCCTGCTGGTGCTGCGGCGCGCGGACATCGCCTGAGCGCGTCGGGGGGCGAGCGTCAATGGTGCTGGTCGCGCTGGTGTCCGCGGCGGCGGCCGTCGTCGCGGTCGCGCGGTGGGTCCTGGTGCGCCGCCAGCTGCGCTCCGTCGCCGACCAGCTGCGCCGGCGCCGGGAGGCCGGCGTCCACGCGCCGGTCCACGTCCAGCTGGTGGACGGAGCCGTGGAGGCGCTGGTGGTGCAGATCAACGCCACGATCGCGCAGGCCGAGCGGACCGGCGCCCGGCTGCGCCGCCACGAGCGCCGCTACCGCGAGCTCGTCGCCGATCTCTCCCACGACCTGCGCACGCCCCTGACGGCGGTGCGCGGCTACCAGCAGATGCTCGCCGCCTCCGCCCTCGACCCGGCCCAGCGCGACCACCTGTGCGCGGCGGCCCGCCACGCCGACCGCCTGGCCGCCCTGGTGGAGGAGGTCTTCGAGTGCGCCCGGCTGAGCGACGACGCCGGGGAGGCCGACGGCGCCCGGATGGAGCGGGTGGACCTGGTCGAGGAGGTCGTCCAGTGCCTGCTGGGACTGGCCGGGCCCCTGGAGACGGCGGGGCTCGAGGTGGAGCTCCGCGCGCCCGACGCCCTCGTCGCCGAGACGGATCCCGGGGCCCTGCGCCGGATCGTCGCCAACCTGGTGCGCAACGCCGTCCAGCACGGGCGGGGGCGGCTGCTCGTGGAGCTGGCCGGGATCGCGGGCCGGGTGCGGCTGCGCATGCGCAACGGGGTGCGCCGCCCCGGGGCGCTGGACGTCTCCCGGGTCCTCGAGCGCGGCTGGTCCTCCGACCCGGCCGGGACGGGGCTCGGGCTGAGCATCGTCGAGCTGCTGGCGGCCCGCCTGGGCGGCGCGGTCGCCGTCGGGCTCGCGGGGGAGGAGTTCGAGGTCGTGCTCGAGCTGCCCGCGCCGCCGGGCGGGCGGGCCCGCGGGACTGCAGCAATTCCGCCCGATGACAACCCCGTGGGACCGTGACTCTTATGACGGGTCGGGCGGGCGAGTCCCCGACCGGGAATCGCGCCCCCTCCTCCTACCCTTGGGCCATGTCCGCGCCGCTCGCCGTGCTCGCACCCGTCATCGCCCGTCATACCGCCGTTCTCCGCCTCGCCGCCGAGGAAACGCCGACACCGGTTCCGACGCCGTCGTCGAGCACGACCCCCGAGCCCTCCGACGGGCCCACCACCACCGTCCAGCAGACCGTCGAGGCCGTCGCCGAGACCACCGTCAATATGATCACCCTGGCCTGGAGGGCGGGTATAGGCGCTGCAGCGGGGGTGGTCGTGGCCTTCATCCTCATCATGGCGCTGCGGTTCGTCGGGCGCCGCCAGGCCTTCTGCGCCGAGCTCGCCCGCTTCTGCCGCAACGCCCTGTACGCCACGGGGGCTCTGATCGGCGCCTACCTGGGGGCGCAGGTCGCCCTCATCGACCTCACGAGCACCACGTGGGCCGATATAGTCAGCCACACGCTGCTCCTGAGCGCCATCGCCGCCTTCACCTGGCTCGTCGCCCGCTTCCTGTACGCCGTCGCGTCCACGGTCATCAAGAAGGCCCAGGCCGGCGGCGACGCCGGACGCGCCAACCGGGTGACCACCCAGACCCAGATCCTGCGCCGCGTCGCCGTCGTCATCGTCACCATCTGCGGGATCGTCGGCATGGTCATGACCTTCCCGGCCGCCCGCTTCGCCATGACCTCCCTGCTGGCCTCGGCCGGTCTGGTCTCCGTCGTCGCCGGTCTGGCGGCGCAGTCCACCCTGGGCAACGTCTTCGCCGGCCTCCAGCTCGCCGCCACCGACGCGATCCGGGTCGACGACGTCGTCGAGGTCAAGGACTGGAACGGCCAGATCGAGGAGATCACCCTGACCTACGTGGTGGTGCGCCTGTGGGACGAGCGCCGACTCATTCTGCCGTCGACCTACTTCACCCAGAACCCCTTCACCAACTGGACGCGCCGCAGCCACCAGCTGACCGGCTCGCTCACCCTCGAGCTCGACTGGCGCGTCCCCGTCTCCCAACTGCGCACCGAGCTCGACCGCATCCTGTCCACCACGAACCTGTGGGACGGGCGCACCTCCGCGCTGGTGGTCTCGGCCACCTCGGCCGCCTCCGTCACCGTGAGGATCACCCTGTCCGCGGGCAACCAGTCCAACTCCTACGCCCTGCAGTGCCTCGTGCGCGAGTCGCTCATCGACTGGATGCAGCGCGAGGCCCCCTACGCCCTGCCCCGCGCCCGCGTGGAGATCGAGCAGGTCGAGGTCACCCACGACCCCGAGCCCGAGCAGGTGGCGCAGATGGCCGAGGAGATCGTGCGCCGCCGCGAGCAGGCCGAGGCCGAGAAGGCCCTGGCCGAGGCCGAGGAGGACCAGGAGGACGAGGAGGACCAGGCCGAGAGCGGTGAACCGGTCTGGTCGGTCACCCGGCTGCTGCGCCGGGCCCGCCGGGAGCGGGACCGGTTCCTGCTTCGCGGCTCTAGCTCGGGCTCGAGCTCCGGCTCTAGCTCCGGCTCCGGCTCGGGTCCCGGCTCGGGCTCAGGCTCCGGCTCAGATTCTTCCGGCTCCGGCTCCTGAGGCTCGGGCCGCCGGGGTCCCCGGTTCCGGCTCGGGCCGCCGAGCCGTTCCCGGTGCGTGAACGCGCCTCGCGCCGTCGGCCCCCGCGGGGCCACCATGGCCCCGTGACCGAGCCCAACGACGACGCCCCCCGCCTCGATCCCGAGGCGATCGCCCGCACCGACGCCCAGTGGCGCGCCCTCCTCGACCCCTTCGAGTACCACGTCCTGCGGGAGGCCGGCACCGAGCGCCCCTTCACCGGGGCGCTGCTGGACGAGCGGCGCGAGGGCGTCTACCGCTGCCGCGGCTGCGGCGCCGAGCTGTTCCGCTCCGCCGCCAAATTCGACTCCCGCTGCGGCTGGCCCTCCTTCTACGACCCGGCCGACTCGCGGGCCGTGACCCTGCTGACCGACACCTCCCACGGCATGGTGCGCACCGAGGTGCGCTGCGCCGCCTGCGGCTGCCACCTGGGGCACGTCTTCGACGACGCCCCGCACACCCCCACCGGCCTGCGCTACTGCATGAACTCCGTGAGCCTGACCTTCGAGGCCGACGGCGACGGGACCGGCGGAAGCGGCGGGCCCAGTGGGGCCGATGGGACCGACGAGCCCGATGGAACCGGCGGGACCGGCGCCGCCCGGGAGGAGTCGAGATGATCCGCCTGCTCAGCTTCAACCTCCAGCACGGCAGGCCCGGCGACGGGGCCCGCCTGGATCCGGCGACCGCGCCGCTGGCGGACTCGGACATCGCTGACGCCGGGGCCGCGCGGGAGGTCCTGGCCGCCCTGGCCGACCAGATCCGCGACATCGACCCCGACGTCATCGCCCTCCAGGAGGTCGACCTGGGGCAGAGGCGCTCCGGCCGCCTGGACCAGACGGCCGTCCTGGCCGACCTGCTCGGCTGGGACGGTCACCGCTTCGCCGCGACCTACGCCGGGCCCGTCGTCGGGCTGCGGCGCAGGCCCCGCCGCTCGGCCCTGACCGAGCGCGCCGACGACGTCCTGGGCCCCCTGCGCGCCCTGCTCGGGGCGGGGCCCGCCGGCTTCGGCAACGCCCTGCTGACCCGTCTGCCCGTGAGGGCCTGGCGCGTGGCGCGCCTGGGGCGGGGTCCCGCCGTCCTGACCCGGCGCGGCGGCGGGAGGGCCCTCGACCCGCGCTCCTACGCGCTGTCCACCTCCACCATGCGCAATATGATCGCCGCCCAGATCGACCCGGTCGACGGCACGGGCGGGCCGGGCGGCCTCGCCGTCGCCTCCACCCACCTCGCCACGCGGACCGGCACCGCCGCTGCCCAGCTCGCCGCGGCCTGGGCGGCCCTGGCCGCCCTGCCCGGACCGCACGCGCTCGCCGGCGACCTCAACCTGCACGCCGAGCTCCTCGCCCCCCTGGGCATCGCCCGCGATCTCGGCGAGGGCCCCACCTACCCGTCCGGCGCGCCCGCGCGCCGCATCGACCACATCCTGACCGACCCGTGGCCGACCGGCGCGGACGGGATGCCCGTGAGCGCGCAGGAGGCCGTCGGCCGGACCGGCGGGACGCTGCTGCGCGCCGTCGGCTCGGGCGTGCGCAGCCTCGTCGTGTCCGACCACGCCGCCACCTGGGTGGACCTCGAACCGGTCGCCCGCCGGGGCTGAGCCCCGTGGGGGAGGTCGTCAGCGGACTGGCCGTCTTCGCCGTCGTCATCGCGGTGGGGTGGGCGCTGGTCCGCTTCGGCGCCGTCCCCGCCGGTTCCGACACCATCCTGACAGGGGTCTGCTTCTACGCCGCCACCCCGGCGCTGCTGGTGACGACCATCGGCGGGGCGGATCTGGCGACCGTCGTCTCGCGCGCCACCCTGGCGGGCCTGCTCGCCGAGACCCTGGGCATTGTCAGCGCCTGGCTGGTCCACCGCCTTGCGCTGCACCGCTCCGTCGCCGAGTCGACGATCGGGGCGCTGGCGGCCGGGTACGTCAACGCCGCCAACCTGGGGATCCCGGTCCTCATCGTCCTGCTGGGCGACGCCACCGCCATCGCCCCGATCCTGCTGCTCCAGCTGCTCGTCATCTCGCCCGCGGCCTTCGCCGTCCTGGACGTGTCCACCGCCCGGGGAGCGGGTCCGGGCCCGGCGGTGTGGACGGCGCCCCTGCGCAACCCGCTGCTGCTCGGGGTGGTGGCCGGGCTGGTCGTCAACCTGACCGGCTGGGACGCGGGGGCGGCGGCGAGCGGACTCGTCGCGAACAGCCTCAGCACCCTGGGGGCGCTGGCGGTGACCCTCATGATGCTCTCGCTGGGTATGAGCCTGGCGGCCTCCTCCCCCCGGGTAACCCGGCGACTGACGGTCGCCCGGGTCACGCGCCTGCGGGCGACGGGGCCGGGCGCGGACGGGCCGTCGTCGGGCGGTGGCGAAGACCCGGGTGCCGGAGGATCGGACGGCGGTGTGGGCGGGCCCGAGGGGTCGACGGACCGGGGCGAGCGCGGGGCCGTGCTGTGGGTGTCGGTGGCCTGGAAGCTCGTCGTCGTCCCGCTGCTGGCCCTGGGGCTCGGGGCGGCCCTGGGCCTGCGCGGCCCGGCGCTGCTCGTGCCGATCACCACCGCCGGTCTGCCCAGCGCCCAGAACGTCTTCATGTACGCCACCCGCTACGGGGCGGCCAAGCCCCTGGCCCGCGACTGCGTACTGCTGACCACCGCGGGCTTCGTCCCCGTGGTCCTCCTGGCCGCCGCCCTCCTGTCCTGACCGCGCCCGATCGCCTGTTTTCCGGCGGTTCCCGCGGGGCTGCCGCGCCGACGACGTCGGGGCCGCCGCCCCGTGCGGCGGCCCTCAGGGACGGGCCCCGCCCGATGGCGCCCGGGATACGGGCCCCGCCCGGCAGCGCCCGGGGGCGGGGATCCCCCATTCCTGGGCGGTCGCGTAGAACCACGACTGGCATGGCACCCCCCGGGGGCGGGGATCCCCCACCGACGACGTCGGGGCCACCGCCCCGTGCCTGCGGCACCCGCGGCGCTCCCGCCCGATGGCGCCCCCGGGGGAGTCGAATTCGTCATGTCACCTGAGCTGGAATTGTGCGAGGTGGGCTCACGCGAATCACGCCGGGGTGGATTCTGTCGCGCCGGGCTCGCATGGCGCGAGCCGGGGTGGATTCTGTCGCGCTGAGCTCGCATTACGTAAGCCGGGCCCGTCCCGCTCCGACCCGACCCCGGACTACCCCCCCACCAACTTTGCCGAGACCCTGCCGGCCCTCACCGGGCGGAGGTCGGTCTCAGGATCCGTTCCACAACTGATTGCGCATGGTCCGGCCCTCACCGGGCGGAGGTCTGCCCTCGACAGCGAAGTTTCGGCCGCGACAACGAGAGCCGCATGCCCCGTCCCGCCACCAGCGCACTCGTCCCCGGGCGGTCGACCGGGGTCTTCCGGTCGTAGTTCTCGTTCGTGGGCGCTCTCATCCCCGGGTGGATTCCGGCCAGAGAGCCGAACCTCGTCACGACCCTTGTCCGCGACGCGGTTCCGGGGGACGTCGGAGGGGAGTCCCGCGAGAGTCGCCGCGCCAAGCACGCCATGGGCATCACCCGGTCCGCGAGATCGTCACTTAACCCGCGAGAACGTCTGCCAGGGGTACGATCTCGCGGGTTAACCTCGGTTTTTCGTCGTGGGGTGCCGGGGGTGGGGGTGAGGGTGCTCCTTCTCCTGGGATAATGCGGATTACTGATGT
>NZ_AUBL01000047.1 GCF_000429225.1 Actinomyces dentalis DSM 19115 | reverse complement strand
CCCGCGGACGGCCCCGCACCCGCCCGGACCGGGTTCTGGCGGACAGGGCCTACTCCTCCAGGGCCAACCGGGACTGGCTGCGCGCCCACCACATCCGCGCCACGATCCCGGTCAAGGCCGACCAGGCCGCCAACCGCCGCCGACGCGGCGGCGCCGGGGGCAGACCGCCCGCCTTCGACCCCGACGTCCACGAGGACCGCAACGCCGTCGAGCGCGGCTTCAGCCGCCTGGGGCACAACCGCGGCCTGGCCACCAGGTACGACAAGCTCGCCGTCCGATACCGGACCACCACCCGCATCGCCGCCATCGACCACTGGCTCAAACGACTTACATAACACGCCCTAATGTGGTGGCAATTCCCGCGGGGCTTCCGCCCGGGGTCGTCGGCACGGGTGGGGGCATCGTGGGAGCCCAGCCCCTCGACCAAGATTCGCTGATGCGATGTTGCCTCGTGGATCGAAACCGACCCTGCAATCAGACACCCCACTCGACGCTCGACTACTGCACGCCCAACGAGGTTGAACACGAACCGATCAGCCGCAAACACGCAGCCTGATACCACCAAAAACCACGGTCCGAAAAACACCGAGCACTCCACCCGGCCTTGCCATGCTCTACGTTTTCAGATAAATAATCTTCCTTCCAAAGCATTTCAAGGCCCCACAAAATACCACTTCGGGCTCGCTGGTGGACCCGTCTACGCTTGCGATCTTCGGTCACTGCCTCCAGCGTAAACCTCTATGAAAAGGTTTCAGTCTTTACCCGACGGGCCGTGCCAGATTCGTTTCAATACGGCGCGAGTCATCGAAGTGAGGTGATCTTGCGTCAGATTCTCCGAGTTTTTATCCGAAATCGACAAGTCACCTGCTACTCCAGTCACATATTCGTTCACTTCGTCGAAATTCTCGCTTATGATGCGCGTAATTTCACCAAGGCATGGAGTTCGCCTATGGATCCGACGGATCGCATCAATTTCTTTTCGCTCAAATGGCGCCACGAATATGTCGCCTTCATAATTTGCAGTGAAAGCCTCTACGACAGAGGCTACACCTTTTGAGGACATCCATGACTTTACTGGCGTACTGCGTTCATCGATTACGCACAGAGCTAGTGCCATGACATATCCTTGCGTCGGATACAGGCCAATTCCTAGTAGATATACTCGATCATTCTGGATAAGGCCGTCAACCGCCTCTTCGACAATCTTTCTCCGGGGCGATTCGCCTGTCTCATCCACGCCCAGTAACTCTTCAGCAAACTCGCGTTTAAGCGTATCAAGAAAAGTAACAGGAGTGTCTGCATCAAGGAATGTCGAGTGCGACCCAGAAGGAATAGGGCCAACCATTCCTCTGTTGTCGGCAACGTTGTTTCCTCTTCTATGAATGAGCATCAAAGCACCTTCATCGTTAACCACAACAGTCAGACAAGCCACTGCTGTCAGGGCAAAATAACCTCGAATCTTAATCGATTCAGATGCTGTTGTCCACATCTTGTGTCGAAGACGAGACAATTTTGTATTCGTACCATCAGCAGATGCCTGTTCAAATGCCGCCAATAAACCCATCCCTATGGAAGTGTTATAAAAATCATAGTACTCGCCCTCGTATAGGCTAAATCTGAATCCAGATTTATATGTCCCTGAAATGGAATTCGCAGCGAATACTCTTGACGACCATTTCGGCCCCTCTCCAGTAGTCGCTCTTAAGTTTGAAATCAGATTCCATTTCTTGTGTGGAAAAAGTCCAGCCTTTCTTAGTCTGGGGGTGATCCAGTCATCATATCCACCCTCTTTTAGAGTGATCTTAATGCTCTCGTCATTCATAAGTCGAAGAGGTCCTCCAGTATAACACCAGCCTGGGTATCCTAGAAGTCCTCCCAGTCTTTCTGAATCCTGAGAAAGAGGGCGAAGTGCGCCTGTTGCCCTATAATATTTACGATCAAGAATCGCCGAGTCGTTGGCAAACGTTCTATATGCCGACCTGAGATTGGCCTCACGACTCACGCGCCTGTTTGAAGCGTGGCTTGGCCAGGCGGCTATCAGTCCAGTAAGCGCTATAAGTAGTCCCAAGAAACCTATCATAATTATCTCCGATGAACTGAAGCAACTGTTATGAAACTCTTTTCCTCAAGTTCGCAAGCACATGTTCATGTGGTATTCCTATCTAATAGACTGTAATTGGTTGCGTGTCGATGTGTTGGCAAGAGTGCAGCGAGACCCATCCCAACTGTCGATGAGTGGCGCTAGCTCTCATTGTGGTCATAGATGGTTACGTTGCCAGGCCATCATCCACCATGACGGGCCTGTCGCGCTACTTCTTGAGGAGTGTTTTTGAGAACACTGCTGGTCCTTGAAGTCAGCGCAGGCGGACACGACGATGCGCGGGACCTCCTATAGCGAAGATCGTCGGCGTGGTCGCAGGAGATGGCCCATGAGTGCCGGGTCCAGGTCGCGCAGGTGAATTTTCCACGCTCTTCCAGCTGTTCGTGGACGGCCATGCCAGCCAGGAGGACAGCCCTGTGCGCCGAGTACTGGAAGTGCAGGCTGGCGATCTGGCCCAGGGTCATGGTGCCCTCGCCCGCCGCCCAGCCCGTCCGGAGCCGCATCCGACCCACCTGCGCACCGCCGCACCGATCCGACTCCCCAACGCAACCCGTCCGGTACCGCCCACTCCGACGGCGTGCGCGAGCGGGGCGGAGGATGGTTGAATCGCCCTCATGGCACGCAAGGCAGCACCCGAATCCCACCACCTGCGCCCGCTGAGGGCCGACGACGCCGCGGCGGTGCTGCGCGTCTTCGAGACCTCGCCGGGCATGGACCGCCAGGGCGAGGTGAGGGATCTCGAGGCGGCGAATGCTTATGTCAATCTGCTCTCCAATGGTTCGGAGCATCGGGGCTGGGCGATCGCGGGGGACGACGGCGCGCTCATCGGCCTGGTCGCCATCGACGTCGACGAGTCCAACCGCTCGGGCGCCGTGACGTACTGGATGGGCGAGCCCGACCGCGGTCGCGGACTCACCCGCCGCGCCGTGGCCACGATCGCCGACTGGGCCCTGAGCGAGGACGGCCTCGACCTGGACCGCCTGGACCTGGAGCACGTGGCGGGCGACCGCCACGCCGGCAACGTCGCGCGGGCCGCCGGGTTCCTCCAGGAGGGCACGCTGCGCGACAGGCTCCTCGACCCGGACGGCGGGCGCGAGGACGTCCTGGTCTACGGCAGGCTCGCGGACGACCCGCTGCCCATCGTCGCGCGCCTGGTCATGCGCCCGGCCTGAGCCCGGATCGGGAGACGCCGCCGCGGGCGTGGTGGGCTTCATGCGGTCAGGGTCCTGGCCGACGGCGGGCGCGAGGCCGACCCGCGCCCACGGGCTTCGTGCTCGCGCCGCGAGCTGCACCGGCGCCCGTCGGATGGCCTCCGAGCGCGTCACCCGCTCCGCACACACATGCATCCGATAAGGGGCATTATGACATTTCAGGGAAGCGCGACGCATCTCTCCCGCGGGGTCCGGCGCCGGGCGATCCGGTCCGTGTAGCCTGGCACGGGCGCGCCGGCCGGCGCGCCCGCCCACACCTCAGGGAGCCCGATGTTCCTCGCGCTGCGCGAGATCCGCCACGAACCGCTCAGGTTCGCGCTCATCGTCTCGGTCGTCGCACTGGTCGCCTACCTCGCCTTCTTCCTGGCCTCGCTGGCCATGGGCCTGGCACACCTCTACCGCGCCGGGATCGACGGGTGGAACGCGGGGAGCATCGTCGTCACCGACGCCTCCAACGAGAGCATCCCCGCCTCGCGCCTGAGCGACGAGCAGGTCGACGCCGCCCGGGAGCTGGCCGGCAGCCGCGGCACCACCGCCGCGACCCTGATCAGCGCCCCCGCCGTGGCCCAGGCCGCGACGGCGGACGACGGCGACGGCGTCCTGCGCGACGACGTCTTCGTCTTCGGCGTCGACCCGGACGGCGGGCTCGTCCCCGCCGTGACCGGCGGGCGGGCCATCTCGGACCCCGACCGCGAGGTCCTCGCGGACGAGTCCCTGAGGGCCGAGGGGCTGGACGCCGGCGACACCATCCGCCTGCTCGGCTCCGACCACGACTGGACGATCGTGGGCTTCACCCGCGACACCACCTTCCAGGCGGCCCCCGTGGTGACCCTGGACGCCGACGCGCTGCGCTGTCACGCCCCCGCCGCCCCGCCGCCCGCGGCCTCGGCCGTCGTCTACGGGGCGGATCTGAGCGCCGACGCCGACGCGCTCGAGCGGGCCCGCGACGCCGGGCTGAGCATCTTCACCAGCGAGCAGATCATCCGCTCCCTGCCCGGCTACTCGGCGCAGATCCTCACCTTCAGCCTCATGATCGGCTCCCTGGTCCTCATCGCCTCCACGGTCCTGGGGATCTTCATCTACGTCCTGACCCTGCAGAAGCGGCCGGTGATCGGGATCCTCAAGGCGCGCGGCGTGCCGACCGGCTACCTCGCCGGTTCCGGCTGCGCGCAGACCCTGGTGCTGTCGGGCGCCGGCATCGCGATCGGCTCGCTCCTGGCCCTGGGCACCTCCCTGCTCCTGCCCGGCACCGTCCCGTTCCGCTCCTCCGGCCCCCTCTACGCCCTCATCGCGATCGCCTTCGTCGCCGTGTCGGTGGCGGGCGGCCTCATCTCCGTGCGGGCGGTCGCCCGCATCGACCCGGTGGAGGCCGTCTCGTGAGCGCCGGGAAGGCCGGCCCCCCGGCGATGAGACTGGAGCGCGTGTCCAGGGACTACCGGCAGGGCGGCGAGACCGTCCACGCGCTGCGCAGCACCGACCTCGAGCTCCGCCGCGGCGAGCTGGTGGGGATCCTGGGCCCCTCCGGCTCGGGCAAGTCCACGCTCCTGACCATCATGGGCGGCCTGCGCAGCCCCTCGACCGGGACCGTGACCATCTCGGGCGAGCCCTTCTCCGCGCTGCCCGAGCGGCGCCGGGCCGACCTGCGCCTGCGCCGCATCGGCTTCGTCCTCCAGGCCTCGGGGCTGGTCCCCTTCCTCAGGCTCAACGACCAGTTCGCCCTGCACGACGCCGCGGCCCGCACCCGGGCCGACCCCCGCCGGCGCGACCGCCTCCTGGAGGACCTGGGCATCTCCCGGCGGGCCCGCGCCTACCCCGCGGACCTGTCGGGCGGGGAGCGCCAGCGCGCCGCCATCGCCGTGGCCCTCTACCACGACCCCGACATCGTCCTGGCCGACGAGCCCACCGCCGCCCTGGACACCCGTCGGGCCCGGGACGTGGCCCGCCTGCTGGCCGACCAGACCCACGAGCTGGGCAAGGCCGCCGTCATGGTCACCCACGACGAGCGCCTCCTGCCGGTGTGCGACCGGGTGCTGGTCATGCACGACGGCGTCCTGGCGCCCAGGTGAGGGCGCGCGCCCGGGGCGGACGTCCCGCCGCTCAGGGGCCCTGCAGGCTCATCTGCCGCGTCAGGCGCCGCGTCGCGCGCTGGGCGCTGACCGCCGCCCACACCAGGGTGACGCCCAGAATGGCGGTGAGCGTGCCCAGCGGCCAGAGCACCACGGCCGCCAGTCCCTTGGCCAGCAGCATGAGCAGCCCCAGGGCGCTGAGCACGACGCCGACGAGGACCCCGGTGCACCACAGCGGGCCGAGCAGCGCCGCCGGCGAGGCGGCCGGCGCCCCGGCCTCCCGGTCCGCGTGCGCCTCCGGCCCGGACACGGGGTTGCCCGACTCGTCGATGTAGAGGGTTCTGTTCATCTCGGGCGCATCCATGATGTGGACGTTATAATCCCGCCCTCAACCCCCGCCCTGCGAAGCCTGTGAATCGGCTGGGCGCACCGGCTCGGCTAGGGTCGGCACGTGCCCACCACGCCGCGCCGCCCCGTCTTCCCCACCGCCGTCTTCCTGGGCGACTCCGTCACGACGGGCTGGCGGTCGATCAGCCACCCGCGCAACCGCTGGACCTCCCTGGTGTGCGAGCACCTGCGCTGGCGCGAGGTGAACCTCGCCGCCGACGGCATGGGGTTCTTCGTCCGGCGCGGTGGGCACCTGCCCGGGGGCGGGCGCTCCCCCTCGTGCCGGGACTCGACCTGGCTGGAGACGGCGGTGCGCGCCGAGCCCGACGTGCTCACCGTGTGCCTGGGCCTGAGCGACGCCGCCGCCCTGCCCTCCCACCTCGACCTGGTCAGGCGGGCCGTCGGCCACGACCTGGAGTTCCTCGCGCGCAGGCTGCGGGGCGTGCCCGTCGTCGTCGCCCCCTACTTCCCGGCGCTCGACGTCGGCCCCCGCTTCGCCGTCGTGCGGCGCCTGATCCACGAGCGGGCCACCGAACTGGGCCTGAGCTCCTCCGACGCCGCCACCAGGGCCGTGGCCGGCGACGCCGCCAAGCTCGCCGCGGACGGCATCCACCCCGACGACGCCGGGCACGCCGCCATCGCCCGCGCCATGATCGGCGTCTACCGGCGCCTGGCCCCGTCGCTGTGCGGCCGGGGCGGCGCGCCGGTCCGATGATGAGCGGGCGGCCCCGGGGGACCTCGCCGCCGGGATAGAGTTGGTCCGATTCAGCCCCCGCGTCCGAGGAGGTCTTCGTGCCGCAGCCCCACGAGCCGACGCTCGCCGACGTCGCCCGGGCCGCCGGCGTGTCCCTGACCACGGTCTCGCGCGTGCTCAACAACCGCGGCTACCTCAGCCAGGCCACGAAGGACCGGGTGGCCGCGGCGATCAAGGAGCTGGGGTACCGGCCCAACCAGCTCGCCCGCGCCCTGCACGGCAAGTCCACCCGGACCATCGGCGTCATCGTGCCCACCGTGGCCCTGCCCTTCTTCGGCGAGCTCGCCGCCGAGCTGGAGGACGCCCTGGCCGTCCACGACTACCGGATCCTCGTGTGCAACTCGATGGGGCGGGCCGACCGCGAGCGCGAGTACCTCGACCTGCTGGTCTCCCACCGGGTCGACGGGATCGTCTCGGGGGCCCACAATGAGGACCTGTCCGAGTACGGCGCCATCCGCATGCCGCTGGTGGCGGTGGACAGGGACCTGTCCCCCGCCATCCCGAACGTCCGCTGCGCCAATGAGGAGGGCGGGAGGGCGGCGACCGGCCACCTCCTGGAGCGCGGGGCCCGCCGCCCCGCCCTGCTGACCTCCCGCGCCGGGGCCCACAACCGCCGCGAGGCGGGCTACCGCGGCGCGGTGGGGCGCGCGGGCGTGGAGCCGGTGGTCCTGACGGTCGACTTCCACACTCCCGCGCCGCTGCGGGCCGCGGCCGTCGCCGATCGCCTGGACCCGGTGGCGGACCGGGTCGACGCCGTGTTCGCCACCGACGACCTCAGCGCCGCCGAGGTCCTGGAGTGGGCGCGCGGGCGGGGCCTGCGGGTGCCCGAGGACTTCAAGGTGGTCGGCTTCGACGGGACGCTGGCCGTGCGCCGGGCCCTGCCGGGGCTGACGACGGTCCGTCAGCCCATCGCCGCTATCGCCCGGGAGGCGGTGGCCTCGCTGGTGGCCCAGATCGAGGCCGCGGCCGCCGGGGAGGATCCGCGCGCCGCGCTGGAGCGGCTCGTCGAGCTGCCGGGCGAGCTGGTGGTGGGCCGCACCACCTGATGGCCTGTCGCGTCGTCGGCGGTCCCGACGGCGCGCCGGCCCGCGCCCGCGGTGAGGCGGGTGCGGGCCGGCGGGGCCCCGGGGTGCGTCAGGAGGTGGCGGCCTCCTCCTCGGCGGGTGCGGGCTCGACGGCGTAGAGGGCGTCTCCGCGCTCGACCGGGCCGGTGTGCTCGTCGGTCACGGGGCCGAAGGCGGTGGCGTTGGACACGACGACGGGGGTGACCGTCTTGTAGCCGGCGTCCGCGACCGCCTTCCAGTCCACGTCCACGAGCGTCTGGCCGCGGCGGACCTTGTCGTGCTGCTTGACGCGCGGGGTGAAGTGCTCGCCCTGGAGGTTGACGGTGTCCATGCCCACGTGGATGAGCAGCTCGACGCCGGAGGCCGCGCGGATGCCGTAGGCGTGGCCGGTGGGGAAGGCGACGAGGACCTCGCCGTCGACGGGGCTGACCACGGGGCCGGAGTCGGGGTCGATGGCCAGGCCGGGACCGAGCATGCCCGAGGAGAAGATCTGGTCCTCGACCTCGCTCAGCGGCACGGCGCGGCCCTTGATGGGGGCGGTGACGGTGAGGTCCTGGGCGGCCTCGGCCGGGATCTCCACCTCGACGGCCGGGGCGGCGGCCGCGGCGCGCTCGGCGGTGGCGGCGGCCTCCAGGGCGGCCTCGTCCTCGTCCCCGGCCAGCGAGGCCCGTCCCTTGGCGGTGCGCGCGTAGGCGAAGGCGGCACCGAAGGCGAGGGCGAAGCTGAGCGCCTCCAGCAGGAGGTACTTGACGATGTCGTCGGGGCGGATGGACACGAAGCCGACGAAGCCGGCGGCGCCCAGGGCCTGGCCGCGCACGTTGAGCAGGGCCACGCCAGCGGCGCTGATGGCCGCCGCGCCCATGCCGATGAAGAAGGGCCAGCGCAGGCGCAGGTTGACGCCGAAGATGGCGGGCTCGGTGATGCCGAAGACGGCGGAGGCGCCGCTGGCCCCGGCCAGGCCCTTCATCTTGGCGTCGCGGGTGTTGAAGAAGACCGCCAGGGCCACGGCGCCCTGGGCGACATTGGCCACGGAGGCGATGGGGAAGATGAAGTCGCCCGCGCCCTGGAGCAGCGGGATCTCGACGGCGGGGAAGGACTGGTGCAGGCCGGTGACCACGATCGGGGAGTAGACCAGTCCGAAGAGCAGGCCGCCCACTGCGCCCAGGGTCGTGTACATCCAGTTCAGGCCGTCGGTGATCCAGATCGACAGCACGCGGGTGATCGGGCCGACGACGACGAAGGTGAGGAAGCCGGTGAGCAGGATGGTGATGAGCGGGGTGAGCAGGAAGTCGGCCGTGCCCGACAGCCGCTTGTGGAGCCACTTCTCGATGGTGGCCAGCATGAAGGCCATGCAGATGACGGGGATGACCATGGCCTGGTAGCCGATCTTGTCCACGTGCAGGCCGAACAGGTTCCACGCGTCGGCGGCCGGGATGGAGCCCTTGGCCATCAGGTCGGCGATGCAGGCGTTGTTGTCAAGCGAGCACTTGTCGCCGATGCCCTGGTACAGCCAGAAGTTGCTGGCGGCCGTCTCCTTGGCCATGTCGTAGGCGCTCAGCAGGGAGGTGGAGACCATGGCGGCGCCCATGGCCCCGCCCAGGTAGACGTTGCCGCCGAAGCGCTTGGTGGCGGAGAAGCCCACCAGGATGGGCAGGAAGGCGAAGGCCGCCGCCGAGACCATGTTGATGAGGCTGTCGTAGTCGGCCAGCCAGGACCAGCGCTGCACGAGCGACTGGTCGCCGAACAGGCCCTCGGCCGAGAGCACGTTGTGCAGGGCCATCATGAGGCCGCCGGCGATGAGGGCGGGCAGGATGGGGACGAAGATGTCCGCGATCATCTTGATGAAGCGGGAGAAGAGGTTGCCGCTCTTGGCGGCCTCCTGCTTGGCCTCGTCCTTGGAGACCTCCTTGACCCCGGACTTGACCATCTCGTCGAAGACGATGTCGACGTCGCCGGGGCCGACGATGATCTGGAACATGCCTCCGGCGACGAACGTCCCCTTCAGATCGGGATCCTTGTCGAGCGCCTTCTGGTCGACCTTGTCCAGGTCCGCCAGGACCAGGCGCAGGCGGGTCGCGCAGTGCGCCGCCGCCGTGATGTTGTCCGAGCCACCGACGTAGCCGATGACGTCCTTCGCCACTCGGGCGTGATCCATTGCCACCCGGGCTTTCCTTTCTCTGGGGCCTGTCCGCTCGACGCTGAGCACGACGGTGATCCTCGACGCGGGGACCGGCTGCGGCTGCCGGGCGTCCAGGCCTGTGTCAAACGATAGTCACATTACCCCGGTCACTCCCCGTCGGCAAGCGGAATCGGCGGCCCCTCGGCGTGTCGCGCCCGCGGATCCGCGCGGTCCCCCGGGCTCGCGGGCCGCGCCCAGCCTGCTGCTCCGGCCGGTCGCCTTCAGTCGAAGTGGACGGCCGCGACCGGGCCCAGGCGCACCGGTCCGTCGGCCACCAGGGCGGCGCCACTGGAGTCGGGCGCCACGAAGCTGCGCAGGGTGAAGGCGAGGTCGCCGTCGCCCACGAAGATCTCTGTGATGGAGCGGTCGTGCAGGACCTCCAGGCGCCCGGCCGCCCCGGCGGGCACGCCGACCGCGCGCCGGGCGCCGCGGCCGGTGTAGCGCGAGGCGGAGCGGTCCACGACCAGCTGCGGGCCCGAGGCCGTGCGGCGCAGGCACAGCGTCACGAAGCAGGCGTCGTCGCCGATGCGCAGCCCCACCGAGGCGCCCTCGCCCAGCTCCTCGACGCCCATGACCAGGTGCCAGGAGCGGTGGCCGTCGAGCTCGGGCAGGGGGGCGGCGCCGGCCGGGCGCGAGCAGGCGGCGCCCAGTGCCGGGGCCGAGTCGGGCAGGGCGGGGGCGGGGCGCTGGATGAGCCGCCCGTCGCGCAGGGACAGGGCGCGCGCCGCGGTCAGGGCGTGGACCCAGCCGCCGGTGGCGATGGAGGGCTGGTCGTCCTCGCCGGCGTTGCCGGCCCACCCGGTCAGCAGCACGGGCCCCGGCTCGCCGGGGCGCCGGGCGAAGGCCTGCGGGGCGTAGAACTCGAAGCCCCGGTCGACCTCGCGCACGGTGCCGTCGCACTCGCGCAGCTCGGTGCCCGCCAGACGCCCGACGGCGTAGACGCAGGGGAAGACGTTCTCGTAGCCCTCAGCCCCGGCCGGCCGGGCGCCCTGGGGGCACCAGATGAGCACGTCGCGCTCAAGGCCGGTGACCTCGTCGGTCAGGGTGACCAGGCCCGGGCACTCCCACATGAAGCCGAAGTCGTCCAGGGCCCCGCCGGCGTCGGGGAAGGTGATCTCCCCGGCCGGCTCCCAGGTCAGCAGGTCGCGCGAGCGGTAGAGCACGGCCGCGCCCGTCTCGTCGGCGCGCTGGACCCCGATGAGCATGCGGTAGGCGCCGGGGCGCTCGGGGTCGCGCGACACCTGCGGGTCGCGGTAGTGGGCGGTGTAGCCGGGGGCGTGGTCGGCGATGAGCGGATTGGCGGGCCACTTGGCGAAGTCGTCCAGGTCCGCGGAGGTGACCAGGCACTGGCTGGCCGTGCGCTCGTCGGTGACGGGGTCCTTGAGGTTGCCCGTGTAGAACAGCTGGTAGGGGGCCCGCGCCGGGGCGGCCCCGGCCTCCGCCCCGGTCAGGACGAGGGCGCTGCCGGAGTAGGCGCCAGAGGCGTCGTAGGGGCTGTCCGGGACGACGGCCACCCCGCGGTGGCGCCAGTGCAGCAGGTCCGTGGAGCTGGAGTGGCCCCAGTAGACCAGGCGGCGGGTCCCGTGCAGGGGGGTGAACTGGTAGAAGGCGTGGTAGGTCCCGGCGTCGACGAGCAGCCCGTTGGGGTCGTTGAGCCGGCCCACGGGCGGGGCGACGTGCACGAGCGGGTAGTCGGGGTCCTCCCCCGCCCGGGAGGAGGCGATCGCGTCGTCGGCCAGTGCCCGCAGGTCCTCAGTCATGCCGCGAGACTAACAGGGCCCGGGCCGCTCGCGGGGCTCGATGGCGGGGCGATCCTCCGCCGGGCGCGTCAGTGGAAGTAGGGCACGATGAGCCACAGCCCGAACAGCACGATCCCCGCGGTGAGGGCCAGGAAGAACCCGGCGGCGACCTCCGCGGCGTGCAGGCCCTGCGCCCGGCCGGCCTCGCGCTTGAGGCGGACCTCGCCGAGCATGCGCGCGGCCAGGGAGACGATCAGGATGACCAGGGCGGTGACGGTCACGGTCACCACCGTCACCAGCGCCAGGGAGGCCCAGTCGACGTGCAGGCCGCTCATGCCACGTGCTCCCTCTGCGAGCGGCGGGCGGTGGCGGAGGTCGAGGGCACGGGCGCCGGGGAGGTGACGGCCAGGCCCGGAGCGGTGGCGAATTCGGCCTTGACCTCCTGCAGGGTGCGCGGCGGGCGGCCCAGGCTCGGGTCGGTCCGCTTGGCCACGACGACCTCGTGGGCGTCGTTGACGTTGGAGAAGTCGACCTTGTTGTGGTTGGCCTGGCGGATGATGAGCAGCGCGCCCACGGCCAGGGCGATGATGACCGCGACGGTGCCGGCGACGCCGCCGCGCACCGCCACGTAGGAGGTGAGCGCGCCCACGACGGCGGCGCACGGCAGGGTGATGAGCCAGGCCACGCCCATGCGGCCGAAGGTGCCCCAGGAGACCTTGGAGCCGCGGCCCACCCCCGACCCCAGGATCGAGCCGGTGCAGATGTGGGTGGTCGACAGCGCGAACCCCAGGTGCGAGGAGGCCAGGATGGCCACGGTCGAGGCGGTCTCGGCGGCCAGGCCCTGGGGCGGGTCGACGTGGACCAGGCCCTTGCCCATGGTGCGCATGATGCGCCAGCCGCCCGAGTAGGTGCCCAGGCCGATGGCCAGCCCCGCGGCCGCGATCACCCACCACTGCGGGGGGGTGCCGGGGGCCTGGTAGCCGGCGGCGATGAGGACCAGGGTGATCACGCCCATGGTCTTCTGGCCGTCGGAGGTGCCGTGGGCCAGGGCCACCATGGAGGCGGTGACGCGCTGGCCGGCGCGGAAGACCGCCTGGGTGCGGCGGTCGGCGGGGCGGGCGACGCGGTAGGCGACCCAGGTCGCCGCCGCGGCCGCCAGCCCGGCGACGGCCGGGGCGATGAAGGCGGGCAGGATGATCTTGGACACCACGGTCCCCCAGCGCACTCCCTCCAGGCCCGCGGCCACCAGCACGGCGCCGATGAGCCCGCCGAACAGGGCGTGGGACGAGGAGGACGGCAGGCCGAAGAGCCAGGTCGCCAGGTTCCACAGGATGGCCCCGGCCAGGCCGGCGAAGACCATCGCGGGGGCCGCCTGGATGAGGGCGTCGTCGAACATGCCCCCCGAGATCGTCTTGGCGACCTCGGTGGACAGGGCGGCCCCCACGATGTTGAGGATCGCCGCGACCAGCACCGCGCGCCTGGGGGTGAAGGCCCCGGTGGCCACGGAGGTCGCCATGGCGTTGGAGGAGTCGTGGAAGCCGTTGGTGAAGTCGAAGATCAGCGCCGTGACGACCACGACGGTGACGACGAACAGGGTTGTGCTCATGCCGTTCCCGGTCTGATGGACGGGCGGGCCGCGGTGCGGTCCGACCCGGATCGCGGGTGCGATCGGCTCCTAGTGTGGCCGACGGACGGAGCCGATCGGGCCCCGGGGGCGCAACGTTCACCTGCTGTTCACCTGCCGCGGGGTGTCCTTGCTCACCCGGCGGCCCCGCGCCGGGGCCCGTGACCGACGATGGGACCGTGAAGACCATGCACGGGCGCCCCGACGGCGGGGCTGAGCCCGACCGCCGCGCCGCGCGCGTCCTGCGCCCCCTGACGCCGGGCGTCTACGTCCCCACCGCCGTCTACGCCGTGGGCACCGGGGCGGTCCAGCCGGTCCTCGTGCTGGCCGCCGCGGACACGGGCATGTCGCACGCGCTGAGCGCCGCGGTCCTCGGGCTGCTCGGCGCGGTCGGCGTCCTCACGGCGCCGGCGATGGGGGCGCTGGTCGGGCGGGTCGGGGGGCGCCGCTCCATGATCCTGGGCGCCGGGCTCGCCGTCCTGGCCGCAGTGGCCATGCTGGGAGCCACGGGCGCGCCCTCGGGCGCCGCCGTCGGGGTCTTCATCGCGGGAGTCGCGGCCCTGGCCGCCTCGGGGAATCTGTGGGCCCTGGCGCGCCAGGGGTCCGTGGCCGACGCCGTGCCGCCGTGGGCGCGGGCCCGGGCCCTGTCCCTGCTGGGCGGGATGATGCGCCTGGGGGTGCTCGTCGGCCCGAGCCTGGGGGCGGGGGTGATCGTCCTGGCGGGACGGCGCGGCCCCTTCGCCGTGCAGATCCTCATGACGCTCACCGCCCTGGGCCTGGTCCTGGCCAACCCCCTGCCCGGCCCGGACCCGTCACGCGGACGGGGCCCGGCCCCGTCCGCCCCGGCTCGGCGCGCGGATGCGCGCTCCGTGAGCGTCGTCGCCCTGGCCATGATCTGCCTTCAGCTGCTGCGCACCAACCGCACGGCGCTCGTGCCCCTGTGGGGCGCGCATCTGGGCCTGGACGACGCCCTGGTCTCGGCTACCTTCGCGGCCGGCGCCCTGGTCGACGTGGCCATGTTCGTTCCGTCGGGGCGGTGGATGGACCGCTACGGCCGGCTCGCCGGGCTCCTGCCCGCCCTGCTCGTCATGGGCGCCTCCCTGGTGCTCGTCGTGCTGTGGACGAGCCCGACGGGCTTCGTCGCGGGCACCTGCCTGATGGGCCTGGGCAACGGCTTCGGCTCCGGCATCGTCATGACCATGGGCGTGGACCTGGCGCCGAGCCCCGGCCGCGAGCGCTTCCTGGGGTGGTGGCAGGCGGTGGGCGGCCTGGGCTCCGCCGTCGGCCCCTTCGCGGCCGGCGCCCTGACCGCGGCCGGCGGTCTGGCCTGGGGGATGTGGGCGACGGCGCTGACGGGCCTGCTCGGCGGGGCCTGGGCCGCGGTGGCCGTGCCCCGCGCCTACAGGCGCGCCGGGATGGACATGCGGGGACGCGCTGCGGACGCATGCGACCACGCGGCGCCGTAGAAAGGATAAAGTTCGGGCGCAGACCGGTATAACGAGCGGAGCACGACAATGACACCGAAGCGGCGCACTGAGAAGAAGTCCGGGAAGCAGCCCCGGTCGGGGGCGGATCCCGCCATGAGCATCGGCATCGACCTGGGTACCACCCGCACGGTGGTGAGCCTGGCCGATCGGGGCAATTATCCCGTCGCCGGGTTCACCGACCTGTTCGGGGACGATCACGACTTCCTGCCCTCCCTGTCGGCGCTGACCGACGAGGGCCTGGTCCACGGCTTCGAGGCGCGGCGGGCCGCGCGGCGGGGCGCGCCGCTGGTGCGCAGCCTCAAGCGCCGCCTGTCCTCGCCCACCGCGTCGTGGTCCGCCCCCGTGCCCTTCGGGTCGACCGCCCTGCCCCTGGGCGAGGTGCTCGCCAGTTACCTGCGCTACCTGCGCGAGCGGCTGTGGCGCTCCTCCCTGCTGGCCGGGGTCGACCTGGGCGACGAGCGCCATCGCATCGCCGTGGCCGTGCCCGCCCACGCCTACGGCGCCCAGCGGATGATCACGCTCGACGCCTTCGCGGCCGCGGGCTTCCACGTGACCTCCATGCTCAACGAGCCCTCGGCGGCCGGGTTCGAGTACAGCCACCGCCGGGGCGCGACGGTCTCCTCCCGGCGCACCCGGGTCCTGACCTACGACTTGGGCGGGGGCACCTTCGACACCGCGCTGGTCGACGTGGTGGGCAGGGATCATGAGGTGCTCGCGGCCCGCGGCCAGTCGGACCTGGGTGGCGATGACATCGACCTGCTGCTGGCCGAGATGATCCTGGAGCGGGCCGGCGTGGGGCAGGAGGAGCTGTCGTCGGTGGAGACCGACGACCTGCTCGACCAGTGCCGCGAGGCCAAGGAGTCGCTGGCCCCGCAGACGCGCCGCATCGTCATCGACCTGCGGGGCCGGCCGGTCATCCTTCAGACCGCGGAGCTGTACGAGGCGGCCCGGCCGCTGCTCCAGCGCTCCCTGGAGCTCATGGAGCCCCTGGTGGGCGGGCTCGACGACGGGGCGCCGGATCTGACGGAGATCGCGGGCATCTACCTGGTGGGCGGGGCCTCGGCCTTCCCGCCGGTGGCCCGCATGCTGCGCGAGCGCTACGGCCGGCGCGTCCACCGCTCCCCCTACCCCGGCGCCTCGACGGCCATCGGCCTGGCCATCGCCGTGGATCCGCATTCGAATGTCACGCTCACCGACCGCCTGGCGCGCGGGTTCGGCGTGTTCCGGGAGGCCGACGACGGGCGGCGCGCCACCTTCGACGCGATCCTGGCGCCCGGGGCCGTCCAGGACTCCGACGCCCGCCCGGCCGAGGGGGCGCCGGCGACGGTCATCGAGCGCCAGTACCCGGCGGTGCACAATGTCGGGCGCTACCGCTTCGCCGAGTGCAGCGGCATCGACGAGCGGGGCGAGCCCGTGGGCGAGCTGTCCCCCTGGCGGGAGGTCCTCTTCCCCCTGGACCGCGATCTGCGCGAGGCCCCGGACCTGGGCGCCGTGGAGGTGCGGCGCACCGGTTACGGGCCGTGGGTGCGCGAGCGCTACGAGATCGACTCGGCGGGCCTGGTGCGCGTGAGCCTGACGGACCTGTCCGACGGCTTCACCCGCACCTACCTGCTGGGCGAGCACCGCGGCTGAGAGGGCGTCCGCGATCCGCGGGGCGGGCGGGGCCATCCGGCTCCGCCCGCCCCGCGGGCGCTGGAGCGGGGCGGGTTCACACGGCTCCGCGGCGGGCGGCGCGGCGCTTGGCCAGCTCGTCCTCCACGACGGGGGCGCAGGCCGCGTTGTCGGTGGGGAACTGGGCGAGGGTGCCCTCGACCTCGTGCCACACGCGTCCGACGGCGATGCCGAAGACGCCCTGCCCGCCCTGGACCAGGTCGATGACCTCGTCGGCGCTGGTGCACTCGTAGACGGAGGCGCCGTCGCTCATGAGGGTGATGGCGGTCAGGTCCTCCACGCCGCGCTCGTGGAGGGCCTCGACGGCTATACGGATCTGGTGGAGCGACACGCCGGTGTCGAGCAGGCGCTTGACGACCTTGAGCAGCAGGATGTCCCGGAAGGAGTACAGGCGCTGGGATCCGGACCCCCGGGCGCCGCGCACGGTGGGCTCGACCAGGCCGGTGCGGGCCCAGTAGTCGAGCTGGCGGTAGGTGATTCCGGCCACGCGGCAGGCGATGGGGCCCCGGTAGCCGGTGCTGGTGTCCAGCTCCGGCAGTGGGTCGCCGAAGAGCATGCCCTGTGCGCGCTGGGGGGCGGCGTCCACCCGGATCGCTTCATTCGCACTCACGTGACGCTCCTGTCGGTCGAGTCGGCGGCGGGGGTCGCCCGCCGTGCCGGTGCTGGCGGCACTGCTCCACGATAAGGCCGGAAGGGCCCCGGCTCAACGAAGGGCGCGCGGAACGGGCGGTGCGCGAATCCGCCGGGGTCGCCCCGGGGTCGGCGCGGGTCGGGCCGGCGGCCCCGGACGGGCGCGATGACGCCGATTGGCGGGGGTTGGCCCGCACTCGGGGTGATGCACTTCATAGTTTATGTCACGTGAGTATCATTCATCACATGCGTCTCAGGTCGGCGCCGGGGTCTCAGTCCCGCCCGTTCAACTCGGAGGCCAGCTCCATGCGCCAGCGCTCGAAGCGCGCCTGCGCGGGCTCCTCGCCGAGGTCGACGCCGCGCAGCCGCAGCACCTCCGAGCTCGCCCGGATGTCCAGCCCCAGGGCCCCGGCCAGGACGAGCGCGTCCCCGGGGGCGGCGTCGACGCACACCGGCAGGCGGGGGCCGAGCCCGTGGCGCGGGGCCGGCTCCAGGACCACGCGGGCGCACAGGCGCGCGTCGTCGTCGACGTCCAGGCGCACGTGGGACAGGCGCGTTCCCGCCGCCTCCGCGCAGCGGCCCATGAGCCCGGTCCAGGACGTGGCCGGCCCCACCTCGCCCGCGGCGAGGCTCAGCCCCTCGCGCACGCCCACGGGCACGGCGAGCATCCCGGGGCCGCCCCTCTCCACGAGGATGGCCACGAGCCCCGCGTCCGGGGATGTGGAGCGGACCCCGACCAGACACATCGCGCGCACCCCCCAAGGCTACGGTCCGCGCGCCCCGCTGTCCCGCGAATGGCGGCCCGGGCGGTCCCCGGCGCGGATCTCAGTGCAGGGACCCCACGGAGCGGTGCAGCAGCAGGCTGTACAGCTCGGTGACCAGCCCGGCCATCTCGGAGGCCGCCTCCTCCCCCGCCGAGGCGGAGCGGCGGCGCCTGTGCGCGACCGCCTGGTCGACGACGTCGGCCTGGCGCTCGGCGGCCGAGCGCACCAGCCTCAGGTTGCGCAGGGGCAGGCCCAGCTCGTGGACCTTCAGGGCCAGGGCCAGGGCGCGCTGGCAGCGCGAGTCGAACTGCCCGCGCGCGTCGGGGGTGATCAGGCCGATGGAGATGAGCTCGTCGACCTGCGCCTCGGTCGCGCCGCTGCGGGCCATGAGCTCCTTGAGGCCCACCGGCCCGCCCTCCACCAGCCGGCCGTGCGAGGCGACGACCCGGGCCACCGGGCGCGGCGGGGAGCCGGCGGCGCAGTCCAGGCGCCGCAGGCGCTCGCGTATGACCGACAGCGGCAGGTACTCGTCGCGCTGCGCGGTCAGGGTGAAGCGCAGGCGCTCCAGATCCGCCTGGGAGTACTGGCGGTAGCCGTTGCCCACCCGGTGCGGCCTGATGAGGCCCTCGCTCTCCAGGTAGCGGACCTTGGACAGCGACAGCGCCGGGAAACTGGGCTTGAGGCGCTCGACGACCTCCCCGATCTTCATGAGGGGCTCGTGGGAGACGTCCTGCGGCCACCGCCTGGGGGGCGGGGCCTCCTCGGGCAGGTCGGAGGACCTGCGGACAGCGGGGCTCACCGCGCGGCGGCGGACCGCTGCGGGCCGGGGTGGTAGGTCATGCGGTACTTGCCGATCTGCACCTCGTCGCCCACGCGCAGGGCGCACTGCTCGACCCGCTGGCGGTTGACGTAGGTGCCGTTGAGGGAGCCGGAGTCGCGCACGCCGTAGCCGCCGCCGGGCAGGGCCACGAAGACCGCGTGCTTGCGCGAGACGGTCACGTCGTCGAGGAAGATGTCCGCGTGCGGGTGACGGCCCACCGTGGTCTCCGCGGAGTCCAGGAGGAAGCGCGCCCCCGTCGTCGGCCCGTGGCCCACGAGCAGCAGCGCCGTGCCCGGCGGTAGGGCCGCGACCGCCGCCCGGTCCTGCGGCGACATGCCCGCGAGCTGAACGTCCCGGTTGTCGAGCGGTCCGAAGGTCTGGGTCGAGGTGGTGTCCGCTTCGATCGGATTGCTCCCCATCATGTCCCCTCCGGTCGGGTGGTGCCCTGCGCACCACGAGTAGGTCCAACACTACCGTTGCGGCCCCGTGCCGTCGCAATGACAACACGCGATGAATGCAGGATGTTCCCGGCGGCGGGCGCGAATCGCCCGGGCCGGGCGGCGCGGCGCCGCGTCCGCCGGGGCGGGGCGGCCCGGCCCGCCCCGCCCTCAGCTCCACTTCTCCTCGGCGCGGCCCTCCCGGGCCCACAGGACGTGGTAGACGCCGTCCGCGTCGTCGACCCGGCGGTAGGTGTGGGAGCCGAAGAAGTCCCGCTGGCCCTGGATGAGGGCGGCGGGCAGGCGCGGGGCGCGCAGCTGGTCGACGTAGGCCAGGGAGGAGGCGAAGGCGGGGGCGGGCACGCCGCTGCGCGCGGCCAGGGCCACGACCTCGCGCCAGGCCGGCAGGGCGTCGCGCACGGCCGAGGCGAACACCGGGGCCGTCAGGAGGCTGACCGGCGCCGGGTCGGCCCCGTAGGCGCGCACGATGTCGTCCAGGAAGCGGGCGCGGATGATGCACCCGCCCCGCCAGATGCGGGCCATGGCGCCCAGGTCCACGTCCCAGCCGTTGTCGGCGCCGGCGGTGGCGATGAGGTCGAAGCCCTGGGCGTAGGCGGCGATCTTGGAGCCGTACAGCGCCCGGCGGACCGAGGCGGCGAAGGCCCCGGCCCCCCCGGGGAGGGCGGGCGGCGCCCCGGCCCCGTCCAGGTCGGCGCCGCGCACGGCGGCGCGCACGGCCGGGGCCGACGAGGCGGCCCGCGCGAAGACCGCCTCGGCGATGGCGGGCGCGGCCACGCCCAGCTCCAGGGCGGTCTGCGCGGTCCACGCGCCCGTGCCCTTCTGCCCGGCCTCGTCGACGACGACGTCGACGAAGGGCCGGCCGGTGGCCGGGTCGGTGCGCCCCAGGACCTCGGCGGTGACGTCGATGAGGTAGGAGTCGAGCTCGGAGTCCCTCCAGGAGCGGAAGACCTCGGCGATGCGCGCCACGTCCAGCCCCGCGACGCGCCGCAGCAGGTCGTAGGCCTCGGCGATGAGCTGCATGTCGGCGTACTCGATGCCGTTGTGGACCATCTTGACGAAGTGGCCGGCGCCGTCGGGGCCCACGTGCGCGCAGCAGGGCTCGCCGTCGACGTGGGCGGAGATGGACTCGAGCATGGGGCCCAGGCGCCGGTAGGACTCCGCGGTGCCGCCGGGCATGATCGAGGGGCCCAGCAGCGCCCCCTCCTCCCCCCCGGACACGCCCATGCCCACGAAGTGGATGCCGCTCCCGCGCAGGGCCGCCTCGCGGCGCTGGGTGTCGCGGTAGAAGGTGTTGCCGGCGTCGACGATGATGTCGCCGGGCTCGAGCAGGGCGCGCAGCTGGTCGATGACCGCCTCGGTGGCGGCCCCCGCCTGGACCATGACGATGACCGCGCGCGGGCGGCGCAGGCTGGCCACGAAGTCGGCCGGCCGGGTCGCGGGCACGAAGTGGCCCTCGTCGGCGTGGCGCTCCATGAGCCGGCGCGTGCGCGCCGGGGTGCGGTTGAACACGGCCACCGAGTGCCCGTGGCGGGCCAGGTTGCGGGCGAGGTTGGCGCCCATGACGCCCAGGCCGTACACGCCGATGTCGGCCGATCCGGGCGCGGGGGCGAAGTCGGTCGCGTCACTGGTGGTCATTCAAGTGCCCTTCTCCGCGGGTTCGATGGCGGTGGGCGCCGGCGGCGGCGCGCGGCGCCGCTGGGCAGACTACCGCGCCCCGCCGCCGGGCACGAGCCGGCGACGGGCGCGGCCGGTTCCCGGCGGCGGGGCCGCGCGGGTGCGTACAGTTGCCCCGTGCGCCCCCGCCGGGGCGAGCCGAACCCTACGGAAGGCACCCGTGGACACATCTGACGCGCCGCGGCCGACCCGCACGCCGGGCCCCGCCGCGAACCCACTGCTGGACTCCCGGGATCTGCGCATGCCCCGCGTCGCCGACCCCTGCGTGCTGGTCATGTTCGGCATCACCGGCGACCTGGCCCGCAGCAAGCTGCTCCCGGCCGTCTACGACCTGGCCAACCGCGGACTGCTCTCCCCCAGCTTCTGCCTGGTGGGCGTGGGGCGGCGCGACTGGGACGACGAGGACCTGCGCGACTACGTGCGCACCGCCGTGCGCGCCCGCGCCCGCACCGCGTGGCACCCGGCCATCTGGGAGCAGCTCGCCGCCGGCATGCGCTTCGTCGCCTTCTCCTCCTTCGAGGACGACGCCGCCTACGGGCGCCTGACCGCGGTCGTGGACGACCTCGACGCCACCCGCGGCACGGGCGGCAACCGCGCCTTCTACCTGTCGATCCCGCCCGGCTGGTTCCCGGCCGTCACCGAGCGCATCGCCGCCTCCGGACTGGTCGACGAGTCCCCGGGGGCCTGGCGGCGCGTGGTCATCGAGAAGCCCTTCGGCCACGACCGGGCCAGCGCGGCCGAGCTGGACGCCCTGGTGGGGCGGATCGTGCGCCCCGACGACGTCTTCCGCGTCGACCACTACCTGGGCAAGGAGACGGTCCAGAACATCCTCGCCCTGCGCTTCGCCAACACGATCTTCGAGCCGCTGTGGAACCAGCGCTACGTCGACCACGTGCAGATCACCATGGCCGAGGACATCGGGATCGGCTCGCGCGCCGGCTACTACGACACCATCGGCGCGGGGCGCGACGTCATCCAGAACCACCTCCTCCAGCTCCTGGCGCTGACCGCCATGGAGGAGCCCAGCTCCATGGGCGCCGCGGCGGTGCGCGCCGAGAAGGAGAAGGTCCTGGACTGCGTGCGCCTGGAGCGGGCCGGGGCGCTCGACCTGGACGCCACCACGGCCCGGGGCCGCTACGGAGCCGGCTTCCAGGGCGGCGTGCCCGTGAGGGGCTACCTGGAGGAGGACGGCGTCGCCCCCGACTCGCGCACCGAGACCTACGCGGCCCTGCGCCTGGAGATCGCCAACCGGCGGTGGGCGGGGGTGCCCTTCTACCTGCGCGCGGGCAAGCGCCTGGCGAGGCGCGTCACCGAGGTCGCCGTCGTGTTCAAGCAGCCGCCCTTCCTGCCCTTCGAGGACGCGGCCACGGCCGGGGTGGGGGCCAACACGATCGTCGTGCGCATCCAGCCCGACGAGGGCATCACCATGCGCCTGGCCTCCAAGGTCCCCGGCACGCACCTGGAGCTGCGCGACGTGCGCATGGACTTCGGCTACGGCGCCTCCTTCAACGAGGACTCCCCGGAGGCCTACGAGCGCCTCATCCTCGACGCCCTCCTGGGCGACGCCCCGCTCTTCCCCCACCGGCGGGAGGTGGACCTGTCCTGGAGGATCCTCGACCCGGTCATCGAGCACTGGGCCGGGGCCGGCCGGCCGCAGGAGTACCGGCCCGGCTCCTGGGGGCCGGAGGGGGCCCGCGACCTGCTCGCCCGCGACGCCCGCACCTGGAGGCGCTCATGATCACCGCACTGACCGCGACGACGACGGAGCGCATCGTCTCCGGGCTGCTGGCCGCCGAGGGCGCCGGGGGCTCGCGGGTGCTCACCCTGGTCATCGGCACCGACGGCGCCGGCCTGGAGGCGGCGCTGGAGGCCGCCCACGGCGCCTCCCTGGACCACCCCTGCCGCATCATCGCCGTCGTCGCCCCGCCCCAGGACGACGGCCCGCCCGGCCCGCGCTCGCGCGACGGGCACGTGAGGGCCGACGTGCCCGGGCACCTGGACGCCGAGATCCGCGTCGGGCACGACGCCGGGGCCGGGGAGACCCTCGTGCTGCGACCCTGGGGGGTGGCCGCCGAGCACACCGACACCCTGGTGGTGCCCTTCCTGCTGCCCGACGTGCCGGTGGTGGCGTGGTGGCCGGCGGCGCCCCCGCCCGTGCCCGCCGCCGACCCCCTGGGCCGCCTGGCCTCGACCCGCATCACCAACACCCCCTCCCAGCCGGACCCCTCGGCGGCCCTGGCCGCCCTGGCGCCCGGCTTCGAGCGCGGGGACATCGACCTGGCCTGGACCCGCATCACCCTGTGGCGGGCCATCGTCGCCTCCACCCTCGACCCGGTGCTGCGCGCCGGGGGCGTCAGGTCCATGGTCGTGGCCGGGCAGCGGGCCAACGCCTCGCTCTCCCTCATGGTGCGCTGGCTGCGCCTGCGCCTGGGCGCGCCGGTCGAGCGGGCCGACGTGGAGGACTTCATCGGCATCGCCCGCATCGCCGCCCTGACGGCCGACGGCGAACTCGCCATCGAGCGCACGGACTCCGAGCGCGTGCTCATCACCCGCCCCGACGGCTCGCGGCCGCAGGTGGTCACCATGCCGCGCCGCGAGCCGGTGACGACCCTGAACGAGGAGCTGCGCCGGCTCAGCCCGGACCTGGTCTACCAGGAGGTCCTGACGGCCTTCGCCGCCGACCACGGCTGCCGCGTGGCGCACCCCCGGGACTGATCCGGCGTGCTCAGACGACTGATCGCCCTGGCCCTGGTCCTGGTCTGCGCGGTTCCGGCGCGGGCCGCCACCCCCGGCCCGGCGTGGGACGACCGGGCGAGCATGACCATGTCCGCCCGCCAGGCCCTGCAGGCCCTGGACTCCCTGCCCGCCGACTCCCCCGCCGCCCGGTCCTGGGGCGCGGGCGGGGGCCGCGAGGGCTGGTTCGGCCAGGCCTGGGAGGACGTCGACGGCGACGGGTGCGACACCCGCAACGAGATCCTGGGGCGCGACCTGAAGCAGGCGGACTACTCCCGCCGGCCGGGCCTCCAGGGGCGCGAGGCCGGCGCGGGCCAGGGCGCCCCCGGCTGCCCCGACGCCACCGTGTGGTCCGGGGTGCTCGACGACCCCTACACGGGCAGGCGCATCGACTTCCAGCGGGGCCCGGCCACCTCCACCGCCGTCCAGATCGACCACGTCATACCGCTGAGCTACCTCTACGCCCACGGCGCCTGGGAGTGGGACGCGCGCACCCGGCTGCTGGCCGCCAACGACCCGCTCAACCTGCTGGCCGTGGACGGGCGGGCCAATGAGAGCAAGGGCGCCTGCGGCCCGGCCACCTGCCCCACGGGCTCGACGGAGTCCGGCTCGTGGCGCCCCGACGGCGGCAAGGGCTGGTGGCCGCCGTCGGACAAGTTCCGGTGCGACTACGCCGCGCGCTTCGTGAGCGTGGCCGCCGCCTACCGGCTCGGCCTGCCCGACGCCGACCGCCGGGCCCTGCGCACCGCGCTGACCGACTGCGCGGCCGGCGGCCCGTCCTCGCTGAGCGAGTGGGGCTCGGACCTGATCGCGGGCGTCTGGGACGCCCTGGCGGACCGGCCCGTCCTGGCCCTGGTGTGCGTCGTGGGCCTGGCCCTGCTCGGCGGCGGGAGCACGGCGTGGGGGCGGCGCGCGCTGCGCGGCCTGGTCGGCTCGCACGGCTCCGGGTCGCGCCGGGCCGGCCCGCGCGGCCGGTCGGGCCGGCGCCGCCCGCGCCGGTAGGATGCGCCCCATGACGCGAGGCGGCGCCGGGAGGGCGCGGGCGGACGCTGCCGGGCCCGGCCCGGCCTCGGCGCGCGTGGACGTGTGGCTGTGGAGCGTGCGCCAGGCCAGGACGCGCTCGGCGGCCACCGCCGCGTGCCGGGCGGGGCACGTGCGGGTCAACGGCGAGCCCGCCAAACCGGCCCAGCGCATCGCCGTGGGCGACGAGATCCGCTACCGCGTCGACGGCTTCGACCGGCGCCTGGTGGTGCGGCGCATCCTGCTCAAGCGCGTCGGCGCCCCCGTCGCCCGGCAGGCCTACGAGGACCTCTCGGCGCCGCGACCGGCCCCCCTCGACGCCCCCGCCGCGATCATCCGCGACCGGGGCGCCGGGCGGCCCACCAAGAAGGAGCGGCGCGCCCTGGACGCCCTGCGCGCCGCCGGGCCCGCCGTCGACATCGAGCGCATCCTCGACGAGGACTGACACCGCCGCCCCGCCGCGCCCCTCAGCCCATTCGCTCCAGCAGGGCGCGCAGCGTGCGCGTCACCCCGCCTTCGTCGTTGGCGGGGGCGATGTAGCGGGCCCGGGCCAGGACGCGCGGGTGGGCGTTGGCCATGGCGAAGGACAGCTCGGCCCGGTCGTAGAGCTCCAGGTCGTTGAGGTAGTCGCCGAAGACCGCCGTCTGGGCGGGGGCGATGCCCAGGCGGGCCTGGGCCGCCGCCAGCGCCCGGCCCTTGGAGGTCAGGGCCGACATGATGTCGATCCAGTGCCTGCCCGAGACCACGACCTGGAGGCCGGGCAGGGACGCCATGAGGGGCGGCGCGGAGCCGGACTCGGCGTCGTCGAAGTCGTAGACGGCGATCTTGAGGGCGTCGTCGAGCGGGGCGGCGAGCAGGTCGTCCACGATCTCCAGCTGCGCGTAGTACGTGGCGGCCTGCTCGACGAAGGGGGCGTCGCGGCGCTCGATGCGCGCCATGCGCCTGCAGGCCAGGACCGCGCCGACGTCGCGGCCGGCCCCGGCCAGCTCGCGCACCGCGCCGACGACCTGCGCGGCGGCGTCGCGGCCCAGGACGTCGCAGTGGATCTCCTCATCGCCCAGCACGGCGCAGGCGCCGTTCTCGGCGATGAGGAGGGCGCCGTCGGCCAGGGGGCCCAGCACCCGGCGCAGATTGCCCAGCTGGCGGCCCGAGGCGGGGGCGAACAGGACGCCGCGCTCGCCCATGCGCGCCACCACCTCCCCCAGGTCCGCGGGCACGCGCCCGCGCCCGTCCAGGAGGGTGCCGTCCATGTCGGTCACGGCCAGGCGCAGATCGACCGCCTCCGGCAGCAGTTCGGGGGGCGTGGGGGCGGGGCGGGCGCCGGTCGGGGGGATCATGGGCCCATCCTCCCAGAGCGGGCCCTCCCCCGCGCCCCCGGAAGACGTCTCACGGGGCGGGCGACACGACGTCAGGTCCGCGCCCCTGCTCTCCGGCCCCGCCCCTGGAACCGCGCACCCGGCACGGGGGCGCACCGGCCCCGGGGCAACGGCTGCCCCGTCAACGGAGGGAGTCCCCCTTGATCTGGTTCCACCTGCTCGTCGTCCTCATCTTCATCGTCATCGGCGCCCGCCTGGGCGGCATCGGCGTCGGACTGGCCGGGGCGGCCGGCGTCATCGTCCTGGCCGCCACCGGCGTGCCCACCGAGTTCAAGGACCTCCCCTGGGAGGTCGTGGGCATCATCATGGCCGTGATCTGCACCGTCGCCGCCCTCCAGGCGGCCGGCTCCATGGACCACCTGGTCCATCTCACCGAGGTGCTGCTGCGCAAGCACCCCGGGCAGATCACCTACCTCGCCCCCCTCGTCACCTTCCTCATGGCGGTCATGTGCGGCACCGGGCACACCGCCTACTCGATCATCCCCGTCATCGTCGACGTGTCCAAGGAGCACGGCATCCGCCCCTCCCGGCCGCTGTCCATCGCGGTGGTCGCCTCGCAGGTCGGCGTGGCCGCCTCCCCCATCTCGGCGGCCATGGCCGCGCTCGTCTCGGCGATGGAGCCCCGGGGCGTGGGCTACCTGACCTGCCTGGCCATCGTCATCCCCACGACCTTCATCGGCCTGGCGGTGGGCGCCGTCGTCGCCGCGCACCAGGGCTGCGAGCTGGAGGACGACCCGGTCTACCAGCAGCGCCTGGCCGAGGGCAGGGTCAAGCCCAGCGCCGCGATCGCGGCCGACTACCGGCCCGCCCGCAGCGCGGTGCCGGGCCTGCTCGTCTTCCTCGCCTCCCTCGTCCTGGTCGTCACCTACGCGGTGCTGGCCTCCGAGGAGCTCGGCCTCATCTCCAACCCGCCGATGAAGCCGGAGCTGGCCATCATGGTCATCATGATGACCGCCGCCGCCGTCATCTGCCTCATCGCCCGCAAGCCCACGGCGTCGATCACCGGCCAGGACACCTTCCGCGCCGGCATGACGGCCGCCGTGTGCATCATGGGCCTGGCCTGGCTCGGCAACGCCTTCGTCAACCACTACGAGGAGCAGATCTCCAGCGCCCTGTCCGACCCGCTCCGGGCGGCGCCCTGGCTGGTCGCGGTGTTCTTCTACCTCACGGCGCCGCTCATGTTCTCCCACGCCGCCACCACCAAGGCCTTCATGCCCCTCATGGTGACCCTCGGCCTGCCCTCGGGGGCGCTGGTGGCCAGCTACCCCGCCGTCGCCAACTACTACCTGCTGCCCAACTACCCGACGACGGTCGCCGCCATGGAGATGGACGACACCGGCTCGACCCGCGTGGGCAGGTTCGTCCTCGCCCACCCGTTCATCCTGCCGGGAACCGCGTCGATCATCGTGTGCGTGGCCCTGGGCTTCCTCATGGCCCACTTCCTCGTGTAAGGACGGCTCCGCCCGGTCCGGGCTCCGGAAAGCGCCCCGGTCCGGGGGCGGGCGGGGCATGATGGGTCCCATGATCATCGAGGCGGTCCGCGGGGACATCACGCGCCAGAGCACCGACGCGATCGTCAACGCCGCCAACTCCGGCCTGCTCGGCGGGGGCGGCGTCGACGGCGCCATCCACCGGGCGGCCGGCCCGCGGCTGCTCGAGGCCTGCCGGGAGCTGCGCCGCACCGCGCTGCCCGACGGCCTGCCCGTGGGGCGGGCGGTGTCCACCCCCGCCTTCGACCTGCCGTGCCGGTGGGTCATCCACACGGTCGGCCCCAACCGGCACGCCGGACAGACCGACCCCGAGCTGCTCCGCTCCGCCTTCGCCTCCTCCATCGGCCTGGCCGCCGACCTGGGCTGCCGCAGCGTGTCCCTGCCGGCGATCTCGGCGGGCGTCTACGGCTGGGACGGGGACGAGGTCGCCCGCCTCGCCGCGGCGGCCGCCCGCGCCGCCGCCGGATCCGAGCGCTGCGCCGGCCTGGAACTCATCCGCTTCGTCCTGTTCGACGACCGGCTCCTGGCGGCGTTCCGGGCCGAGCTGGACTCCTGACGCCGGCGGGCGGGCGGGGGACCGGACGCGCGGGGACCGGACGTCGGCCAGGCCGCTCGGGCGGCCCGAACGGCCGCCCGAGCGGCTCAGGCCCCCGCCCCCGCGGCCCCGCCCCCACCCTCGTCCCCGGCCTCGCCCCCGGGCTCGGGCCGGGGCAGGGGGCGGCGGGCCACGGCCTCGGCGATGGCGAAGGCCTCGTCCAGGTCCGCGGTGTGACCCAGGTAGGTGTACCGGTAGGCCACCGCGCCCAGCATCATGTCCACGCTCGTGGCCGGGTCCGGCCCGGGCCACCGCCCCGCCTCAAGGGCGCGCCCGACGGCGTCGATCGCCCCGTTGCGCAGCGGGGCGATGACGCGCTCGCGGTAGGCCTCGGCCGCCTGCGGGTGCGCCGCGAGCTCGGCGGCCAGCTGCGGGAGGGAGGCGGCCAGCGGCGAGGCGGCGAAGCAGGCGTGGGCGCGCACGACGAAGGCGCTCAGGTCCGCCAGGGGGTCGTCGCCCGGAGGGCGCTCGCGCGGGCCCAGGGCCGCGTCCACGGCGTCGACGGCGAGCTCGGCCAGAGAGGGCCAGCGGCGGTAGATGGTCGACTTGGGCACGCCCGCACGGCGGGCGACCTCGTCGATGCGCAGGCCCCGGAAGCCGCGGGCGGCCAGGAGCGCGCAGGTCTCGGACAGGATCCTCGCGTCCAGCGAGGCGTCGCGGGGGCGCCCGCCCCGGGAGCGGCGTGAAGCGGGCACCTCGTTCTCCTCCTCGGCCGGCGGTACCGGGGCGATTCTTCCAAAGCGCACCGGTTTCCGCTACCATGAGTTGCGCAACCATTGGTAGCGGAACTGCTCGGGAGGACCCGTGAACAAGATCGACCTGGCCGCCGGAGGACTCGCCCTGTGCTACCTCGTCCACGACGGCGAGGAACTGCTCACCTACCGGGAGTCCTCCCGCTGGGCCCTCGGCCGTCTGCCCGAGGGCGTGGCGCTGCCCGCCGGACTGCGCGAGCACGGCTGGAGCCAGCGCCACATCAACATCGGCGTCGGGCTCATGGGCCTCAACTGGGTGGGGGCGGCGCTCGCGGGCCTGCGCAGCGGCGGACGCTCGGCGTGGTTCCAGAACGCGCTGGCCGCCTGGACCCTGCACGGCTTCGGCCACCTGGGGCTGTGCCTGCTCCGGCGCGGCTACGTCTGCGGGGCGGTGACCGCTCCCCTGGTCATCGGCCACGGCGTCTGGGCGCTGCGGGTGCTGCGCGAGGAGGGTGTTCCCCGTCGTGTGAGCGCAGCGGGCATGGCCGCGACCCTGCCGGTGCTCGTGGCCGCCCACGCCGGGGCCGAGGTCATCGCCCGGTTGCTGGATCGGGCGGACGCGGCTGGCGAGTCGGCCGGTTCGAGTGAGGCGGACGGCTCGAACGGATCCGACGGGCGCGCCGACGCCGCCCGCGACGAGGGGGGCCGGTGAGATGTGGGCCGTCCAGTACCACCGCAGCGGCGGACCCGAGGTGCTGCGGGTCGAGGAGATCGCGGCGCCGAGTCCGCGCGACGGCCAGGTCCTCGTGCGCACCCTGGCCAGCGGCGTCAGCCGCATCGACGCGCTCTACCGCCGCGGCCGGCTCCCGCACGGCCCGACCTTCCCCAAGCAGACCGGCTTCGACGCGATCGGCGAGGTCGTTCAGGGCCGCGCCGGGGCGATCCGGCCGGGCGACCGGGTCGCGGTGGTCCTGGGGCTCGAGCCGCTGCGCGGCCGCGGAACCACCGTCGAGCTGCTCGCGGTGGAGCCCTCGCGCTGCGGGGCGTTCCCGGCCGGATACGAGCCGCGGGTCGAGGACTGCGCCCTGGTCCTGGGCGGCCTGACCGCCCTGCGCGCGGTGCGCGACGGCCTGCGGCCCCGGCGCGGGGAGCGCGTGCTCGTCGTGGGCGCCGGCGGGCCGGTGGGGCTCGCGGCGATCCAGATCGCCCGGGGCGCCGGGGCTGTGGTCGACACCGTGGCGGGGAGCGCGGCGCTGGAGGAGTGCCTGGGGCTCGGCGCCGACGAGGCCTACGACTACCGGGGCGAGGAGGCGGCGCAGTTGCGCGCCTCCCGCCGCTACGACGGGATGGTCGTGGCCGCCGGCAGGCCCTCGGACTGGTTCAACGCCGTGCGCCGGGGCGGCCGGGCGGCGCTGACCGACGGCGGGGCCTGGCCCGGGTCGGTTGTGCGGGCCGTGCGCGCGGGCGTGCGGAGCATCCCGATCGCGGCGGGCCACGCCAGCGGGGACCTGCGGTGGCTGGCGCGCCGGATCGCGGGCGGGGACCTCGTGCCCGTCGTCGGGAGGCGCTACGGGGTCGGCGAGGTCGGTCGCGCCCACGCCGAGCTCGGCGCGGGCCCCACCCGCGGCGCGCGCATCATCGACCACCGGCGGATGCCGTGACCCGGGGCCCGGTCCCCGCCGCGGCTCCGGATGCTCGTTCTCCGGACACCGGGTCCGGATCGGCGTGGTGACGGGGGCGGCGCGCGGGGTCTTGTCGCCCTGTGTTGTTGTGGATCCTCCCGTGCCGATGCCAGCCGGTCCCGGAGCCGCAACCGCCCAGTGGGCGAGCCGGTGCAACCGCGCCCGCCCACCACCGCGCCAATCCCCGACGAACAGCCGCCCGCCGCCGAGAGCGACTACCACCAGCACCGCGGTGGGTTACGCGTCCTCCGTTGCGCGCGGGGAGATCCAAGGCGGGTCGGGTGGCCGGTCGACGAAGCGGGGTCTGCCGCTCAGTCGCAGGCCGCCGTCGGGCCAGAGGCCCAGGGGCCGAACGCGGACCCGCTCGCCGATCCCGGGCCAATGCTCTTCGGGGACGGGATCGAAACTCTCCTGCATGAGCGTGTCCCTCAGCTGTCCGATCTGCCCGGAGTCCAGGCGCACCTCCACGCCCCAGTCGCGGTGGGCGACGACCGTCCCCTCCTGGGCCGGCCCGGACCCCTCCGGGGGCGGGTACTGGCGCGGCGGGTCGTACCCGCCCACCAGGCCCTCCATGGCGCTCTCGCAACTGGTCAGGCGCACCTCGTCATTGGGGGACCTGTAAATGTACCTGCGCACCCGGATGCGCGCCCCCACGTCGGGCCAGTACTCCGAGTCGCAGTATCGCGGGTCGTCGTGAATGGAGGTCAGAACCATGACCCCCTCATCGCCGGACTCCTCCAAACGCACACCCAGACCCCAGGGGTGATGAGCCGTCACGACGCCCCACTCGATCGGACCCAACCGTATCTCTCCCATACCCGTTCCATACCCGCTTCCGCTTCTAGACGCCTATAAACGAGGGCAGTATAACTCCATATTCAGGCGGACGCGACCCGGTTGTGGAAGGTCATTATGGAGATGAGTTTTTCTCACCGGCGAGGACCCCGGTGTGGAGTCGGGATTGCTACGGTGATATGGAGGATACGGGGCGATCCCGCGCGGCACGCCCGCACCGCGCTCGCCCATCCCCCTTCAATGTGCTGATTCGGATCGCCACACTGCCGTTCCCGGAAGATCGAGTCTTTCTCACCAGAACCGGCGGCTCGGAGCGGGGATCGGCGCGATGGTGCGGGAAGGATGGGTGGGCGCGGGTGTTGAACCGCCCCGCGTCGTCCCGGGGTCCTCCCGCGTTATCACTCCGATCCTGGCCAGTTCGGGGGTCTTCCTGGTGAGAAGGGCTCATTAGACCCATCCCCGTCCATCCCGGGAGATTCGGGGCGGCCGCCCGATACTCCGCGACGGGGGCGGGCGGCGGCAGGAGCGGTATTGATACGCCCCGATCTCGCGGCCATCGATGGCGCACGGCTAGTTGTTGATGGCTCTCCTGATGGCGGGCCAGTCGGCGAGATCCTTCATCCTGGGGCGGCAGACGAACAGGTGCTCCTGGCCGCCGTCGAGGTCGCTCCGCCAGATCTCGACCCAGTCCAGGGCGTCCCGGCGGTTCTCCCGGTCCCAGGTGTCGACCAGTGCCCGCACCCGGTCCAGGGCGGCGGCCCCGTCCAGGGCCAGTGCGCAGTCCTCGCCGGCGGGAAGGCGCTGGAGCGTCAGGTCCACGCCCCGCCGGAAGGAGGTGTCCACCAGGGTCGCCCCGGAGAAGTCGTTGCCCCGGATATCGTTGCGGACCCTGAGATCGGGCTCCCTCCTGCGCTTGTAGTCGTCCAGCCCGCCCCAGAAGATGCTCCGGCGCACATCGGCGCCCGTGAAGTCGCAGTCGATCAGGTCCACGGGGTTGACGCGGAAGTCCACCAGCCGTGCCCGGCGGAACGAACAGCGCACGAACCTGGTCCGTCCGGCGGGGCTGAAGGACAGGTGCGACCGGTCGAAGGAGCAGTCGACGAACTCGGCGAACCGACCCGCCCCGCCGGCGGTGAACTGCCCGACCCTCATCCGCTCGAACCGGCAGCGCTCGAAACGCGTGCTCGTCGTGCCGAAGCGCTCGACCCCCGTGCCCGACCAGTCCTCACCCACCACCAGCCCCTCGACGGCCCTCAGCTTCGACCCGAGCCCGTTGGGCAACTCAACGACCTCCATGACAGCACCCCTCCGAATTCCAATCACCGGCACGACCCCACGACCCA
>NZ_AUBL01000046.1 GCF_000429225.1 Actinomyces dentalis DSM 19115 | reverse complement strand
CGGCCGCCCGATACTCCGCGACGGGGGCGGGCGGCGGCAGGAGCGGTATTGATACGCCCCGATCTCGCGGCCATCGATGGCGCACGGCTAGTTGTTGATGGCTCTCCTGATGGCGGGCCAGTCGGCGAGATCCTTCATCCTGGGGCGGCAGACGAACAGGTGCTCCTGGCCGCCGTCGAGGTCGCTCCGCCAGATCTCGACCCAGTCCAGGGCGTCCCGGCGGTTCTCCCGGTCCCAGGTGTCGACCAGTGCCCGCACCCGGTCCAGGGCGGCGGCCCCGTCCAGGGCCAGTGCGCAGTCCTCGCCGGCGGGAAGGCGCTGGAGCGTCAGGTCCACGCCCCGCCGGAAGGAGGTGTCCACCAGGGTCGCCCCGGAGAAGTCGTTGCCCCGGATATCGTTGCGGACCCTGAGATCGGGCTCCCTCCTGCGCTTGTAGTCGTCCAGCCCGCCCCAGAAGATGCTCCGGCGCACATCGGCGCCCGTGAAGTCGCAGTCGATCAGGTCCACGGGGTTGACGCGGAAGTCCACCAGCCGTGCCCGGCGGAACGAACAGCGCACGAACCTGGTCCGTCCGGCGGGGCTGAAGGACAGGTGCGACCGGTCGAAGGAGCAGTCGACGAACTCGGCGAACCGACCCGCCCCGCCGGCGGTGAACTGCCCGACCCTCATCCGCTCGAACCGGCAGCGCTCGAAACGCGTGCTCGTCGTGCCGAAGCGCTCGACCCCCGTGCCCGACCAGTCCTCACCCACCACCAGCCCCTCGACGGCCCTCAGCTTCGACCCGAGCCCGTTGGGCAACTCAACGACCTCCATGACAGCACCCCTCCGAATTCCAATCACCGGCACGACCCCACGACCCATAAGCCCCGCCGTCAGGTTCCGGGCGCGGGCAAGTCGCAGGTCGCGCACCAGCAGGCGTATCGTTCATCTCCTCCAACCCTGTCTGGATCGCCAGAGCCCCCGTCACAGCCAGGGACAGGATCGTGGGCAGGGCGCGGTGCACGCCCCGCCGATGGCGAGGATTGGTCACATCCCGAAGGACACTGACCAGAGGCCGGCGTGACAGGGCGGTTGTGGTGGAAGGTGACATGGCGGCGCGGCCCCCGGCGGCGAGGATGATCGGGCACCGCCCATCGTCCCGGCGGGGCCGCGCCGCACCCGCGCCAACACGCCGACAACCCCGGACATCGGACAACCAGGCGTCGACTTCGCCGACCCGCTGCTGCCCGGCCTCACTTCTTGTCGGCGGCGGTTGTTAGGGTCTCGGTCATGACTGAACTGAACACCCAGCCCGATGGACTGAGAATCCCCGACGAGCTGCTCGGAGGCGCGGTCGATCCCGAACTCGAGGAGTACATCCGCGACATGATCTGGATGCGGCTCGTGAGAGGGGACGACAGCATCGACGACCACGCCCACGAGATCGCCCGCGCCGTGGAGGACGAGGACGGCGGCGGCGCGCTGTCCGAGGAACAGTGCCGCGCCATCGCCCAGTACCTGATCGATGCGCGCCGCGCCCAGCAGGCGGGATTCGGGGAGGTGCCCGCCGGCAAGCTGGACCGGGCCTTCGAGGCGCTGCGGAGGGCCCATGTCGTCGCGGAGCCGGATTTCTCCTGCTGCAACACCTGCGGGCATGCGGAGATCGAGGGCGACCGGGACGACCTGGGGTACGTGTTCTTCCACCAGCAGGACACCGAGAGACTCGCGGAGAGCGGCAGCACCTACCTCAGCTACGGCATCTTCTGGCCCGCCCACATCGGCGAGGAGGAGTACAAGGCCTTGAGCAGTTCCCAGCGCGAGGAACTCCACGACGCCACGACCATCAAACTGATGAGAACCGTCGTCATCCCGATCCTCCGGGAACACGGCATAGGCGTCAGCTGGGAAGGAGACGTGAACACCCGCATCCTCCTCACCGGCGTCGAGTGGTACGCCCCATTGCCCCCAGCGGGGCAGGACTGAGGACGATCCAGCCCTGACGGGCCAGCGCGCACCGCCCCGCGTCGCTCCGGGCCCTCCCGCGTCGATGCCGGCCGGTCCCGGAGCCGCAACCGCCCAGTGGGCGAGCCGGTGCAACCCCGCCCGCCCACCACCGCGCCGATCCCCGACGAACAGCCACCCGCCGCCGAGAGCGACTACCACCAGCACCGCGCCGCTGGCGACCGCCGTGGTGCGGTTACGCGTCCTCCGTTGCGCGCGGGGAGATCCAAGGCGGGTCGGGTGGTCGGTCGACGAAGCGGGGTCTGCCGCTCACTCGCAGGCCGCCGTCGGGCCAGAGGCCCAGAGGCCGGATGCGGACCCGCTCCCCGATCCCGGGCCAACGCTCCTCGGGGACGGGATCGAAGCCCTCCTGCATGAGCGTGTCCCTCAGCTGCCCGATCTGCCCGGAGTCCAGGCGCACCTCCACGCCCCAGTCGCGGTGGGCGACGACCGTCCCCTCCTGGGCCGGCCCGGACCCCTCCGGGGGCGGGTACTGGCGCGGCGGATCGTACCCGTGCACCAGGCCCTCCATGGCGCTCTCCCGACTGGTCAGGCGCACCTCGTCATCGGGGGACCCGTAAAGGTACCTGCGCACCCGGATGCGCTCCCCCACGTCGGGCCAGTACTCCGAGTCGCAGTATCGCGGGTCGTCGTGAATGGAGGTCAGAACCATGACCCCCTCATCGCCGGACTCCTCCAGACGCACACCCAGACCCCAGGGATTATGGGCCGTCACGACGCCCCACTCGATCGGACCCAGCCGTATCTCTTCCATTACGCTTCCTCCTCAGAAGACCTGCTCACCATCAAGGGTGAAAACTCTACCGGTTTCTGCAGTGATCCTTCCGCTTTCACGTGGGCCATGATGAACGGATCGCCGCAGTTCTTCTCTCCTCGCACCCAGTCCGGGTGGGCGGAGGAGATTCCCGCCGCTGTTATCATTTCATCGTCCGTCGTCTTGCAGACTAATCCAGGCACGTTCTTCACCTATCGAGCGAGGTCGTCGTCTCCGCGCTCCAACTCCTTCAGAATAACTTCGCACACGCATATCTCGCCACTGGCGACAGCACCCTCCATCGACTCCCAAAGAGAGGCGAACAGGTCTCTCGGATATCGATTCACCATATTGATGAGTATATTGGTGTCCAAGGTGCATCTCATTCGAGCCCCTCGGTCTTGTGGTATTCGTCGATCATCCGCTCCGCCATTGGAATCCGGGCGTTCATCAGGTAACTGCGGCCAGCAATCATCTTGATGATTACTGGCCACAACAGAATTATCGGCAGGACGTCATGATGGATGGAGAGTCCGCGAAAGACCGCGAGTTCGATTTTCGTCGCTTGAAACGCGAGGAACCCGTGGCGCTCCAGCAGTCCGCGCCAGAAGCTCAGCACCCGATTGTCCCGACCCCCAGGAGGGGCGAAGTCCTCCGTCAGACCCAGAAGATCGCGTATCTCATTCGCTCTCGCCGCGAGATTACGTCGGTTGATCGCCCCGACGAGGGCGGGTTTCTCGGGTCGACCCTCAAGCTCGAGCACCGTATCGCGGTGCTGTTCGGCTCGACGCATCTCCCTGGCAAGCAAAGGCGGAATCGGCTCCCCGTTGCCCGCACGGAAATCGGCGGTCTCCGGAACATCCGGTTCGTCGGGCGGGTCCGTGAAGAAGAAGGCGAGTGTTCGGTCGAGCTTATTCGCGATATTCTCAAGCTGACGAAGAGTGGGACGAGCATCGCCGGTCTCGAACTCGGCGATGCGGCCTTCACTGGTGCCCGCCGCCCGGGCGAGTTCGCCCCTCTCGACGAACATGGTCTCACGCGCCCATCGAAGGGTGGAACCGTTTATCGGTGCGCGTGCCATGCCCCTCATCTCCTCCCGCCCGGTTCGTCATCCCCGGCGAGCAGCGACGTTGCCGTCTCTGCACAAGTCTATCTTCGGACGCCGACACGATGGGAGTCATCACACCCGCCGAGATGGCCCCGCCCCGCCCCGCGCCCGGGCCGGCTCAGGCCAGCGGAGCGGCGTTGACGCCCTCGGCCTTGCGGGGGCGGGCCAGCAGGGCGTCGGTCACCTCGGCCACGGAGGCCCGCCCCTCCACGACGGCGACGATGCCGGCGGTGATCGGCATCTCCACGCTGTGCTCCCCGGCCAGGTCCAGCACGGCCCGGGCCGACCTGGCGCCCTCGGCCACGCCCCGGGAGGCGGCCCTGGCCTGCTCCACGCTCATCCCCTCCCCCAGACGGCGCCCGAAGGTCTGGTTGCGCGACAGCGGCGAGGAGCAGGTGGCGACCAGGTCGCCCATGCCGGCCAGGCCCGCGAAGGTCTCCGGCTCCGCCCCCAGCGCCAGCCCGAGCCGCGTGATCTCCACCAGGCCCCGGGTGATGATGGCGGCCTTGGAGTTGTCCCCCAGGCCCCGCCCGGCGGCGATGCCCACGGCCAGGGCGATGACGTTCTTGACCGCGCCGCACAGCTCGACGCCCAGGACGTCGGTGTTCGTGTAGGGACGGAAGGTCGGGGTGGCGCAGGCGGCCGCGACGCGGGAGGCCACGTCCGCGTCCCGGGCGGCCACCACGGTCGCCGTCGGCTGCCCGGCGGCGATCTCGTCGGCGAGGTTGGGTCCGGAGACGACGGCGAGGCGCTCGGGTCCGATCGCGAGGACCTCGCCCACCATCTGGCTCATCCGCAGCCCCGTGCCCAGCTCGATGCCCTTCATGAGGGACACGGCCACGGCGTCGTCGCAGACCATGCCCGCCCCCGGCTCGAGCACCGCGCGCGCCAGCTGGGAGGGCACGGCGACGACGACGAGGTCGGCGCCGCCCAGGGCCTCGTCCAGGGACGTGGTCGCCCCCAGCCCCCGGGGCAGGCTCACGCCGCGCAGGTAGCGCTCATTGGTCCCGGCGTTGATCTCCGCCGCGATCTCGGCCCGCCTGGCCCACATGAGCGTGGGGATGCCGGTGCGCACCAGCAGGGTGGCGAAGGTCGTGCCCCAGGCGCCGGCTCCGACGACGGCGGCCCGGTCGAAGGCGGGCGCGTGGACGGCGGCGCTCATGACTCCGCCCCCGACTCGCCGCCGGACCCGGACGCGGGCCCGTCATCGGGCGGGGCCCCGCCGGGCGCCTCACCGCCGCTCGCGGCCCCCTCCCCGGCGGATGCGGGCCCGGCCTCGGGCCCGCCGTCGGCCGCGGCCCCGGACGCAGGCGCCCCCTCGCCGTCCGGCGGCGGGTCGGGCCGGCGCACGCCGATCCTGCCCTTGCCGGGGTTGCCGTCGTACTTCATGTCGTAGGGCCGCGGCGCCTTCTCGCCGCGCAGCTGCTCGACCAGGGCCGTGATGGCGCGCATGATCTCGGCGGTGCACGCGCGCACCGCGTCGCGGTCGGTCGTGTCGGAGCCGAAGCGGGACAGGTCCAGCGGCTCGCCGATGAGGATGCGCACCTCCTTGCGCGGGAAGGGGCGGATGACCTTGCTGTAGGTGCCCATGACGAACTGGGCGCCCCACTGCCCCATGGGGACGACCGGCGCGCCGGTGGCCATGGCCAGCCGCGCGGCGCCGGTCTTGCCCGTCATGGGCCACTGCAGCGGGTCGCGCGAGAGGGTGCCCTCGGGGAAGACCATGATGACCTCGCCCGAGCGCAGGACCCTCTCGGCCTTCTTGAGGGAGTCGCCGGCCTCCTTGGTGGCGCGGTGGACGGGGATCTGCCCGCCGGCGCGCAGGATGGATCCCAGGACGGGCACGTCGAAGAGCGTGGACTTGGCCAGGGAGTAGACGGGCACGTCGGCGTCGACCATCGCCCGCATGGCGGTGAGGGAGTCGAGGTCGGTCAGGTGGTTGGCGACGGTGATGAAGCCGCCCTCGCGGGGGATGTTCTCCGTCCCGGTCACCTTCTGCCTGGAGACCGCCTTGAGGAAGGGGATGATCGCCCCCCGCGCCGCGAAGCGGTAGAAGGGGCTCATGCGTCGAGTCGTGGGCACGCTGCGACTCTAGCGGCTCTCGGGCGCACGCGCCGACGGCGCCGCGGACCGGACGGCCGCTCCGCTGCGGCGGTCCGGGGCGGGTCCCCGCCGCAGCGGGACGGGCGGTCCGGGCGACGACCGGGTCGGGTGGGCCGGCGTCGGCGGTGACGGCGGCGGCGCAGGCGGAGTGCGGGCGGGACCGGTCAGGCGAGCCGGGTGACGTCGGCGTCCAGGGCCCTGAGCTTGCTCATGAAGTGCTCGTAGCCGCGGTCGATGAGGTTGATGCCCTCGACCCGGCTGGTGCCCTCGGCCGCCAGGGCGGCGATGAGGTGGGAGAAGCCGCCGCGCAGGTCGGGCACGACGATGTCCGCACCGCGCAGGGGGGTGGGCCCGGAGACGACCGCCGAGTGGTAGAAGTTGCGCTGGCCGAAGCGGCAGGCGGAGCCCCCCAGGCACTCGCGGTAGACCTGGATGGTGGCGCCCATCTTGCACAGGGCCTTGGTGAAGCCGAAGCGGTTCTCGTAGACGGTCTCGTGGACGATGGACAGGCCCTGGGCCTGGGTGAGGGCGACGACGAGGGGCTGCTGCCAGTCGGTCATGAAGCCGGGGTGGACGTTGGTCTCCACGACGATCGACTTCAGGTCCCCGCCCGGGTGGTAGAAGCGGATGCCGTCGTCGGTGACGTCGAAGGCCCCGCCGACCTTGCGGAAGGTGTTGAGGAAGGTGGTCATGTCGCTCTGGTGGGCGCCGCGCACGAAGAGGTCGCCGCGGGTGGCCAGGGCGGCCGAGGCCCAGGAGGCGGCCTCGATGCGGTCGGGCAGAGCGGCGTGGTTGTAGCCGGACAGGTCGTCGACGCCCTCGACGTGGATGGTGCGGTCGGTGTCCACGGAGATGATGGCGCCCATCTTCTGCAGGACGTCGACCAGGTCCATGATCTCGGGCTCGACGGCGGCGTTGCGCAGCTCGGTCAGGCCCTCGGCCCGCACGGCGGTGAGCAGGGTCTGCTCGGTGGCGCCCACGCTCGGGTAGGGCAACTCGATGACCGTGCCGCGCAGCCCGACCGGCGCCGAGATGTGGATGCCGGATTCGAGCTTGTCGACGACGGCGCCGAACTTGCGCAGGATCTCCAGGTGGTAGTCGATGGGGCGGTCCCCGATGCGGCAGCCGCCCAGGTCGGGGATGAAGGCCTCGCCCAGCCGGTGCAGGAGCGGGCCGCAGAACAGGATGGGGATGCGCGAGGAGCCCGCGTGCGCGTCGATGTCGGCCACGTGGGCGGTCTCGACCCGGGAGGGGTCGAGCCTGAGCACGCCCTCGGCCTGGTCGTAGTCGATGGCGACCCCGTGCAGGGCCAGCAGCCCGGAGACGACGTCGACGTCGCGTATGAGCGGGACGTTGCGCAGCACCGACGGCGTGGCGCCCAGCAGCGCCGCCACCATGGCCTTGGAGACGAGGTTCTTGGCGCCGCGTACGGTGATCTCGCCGGAGAGCGGGCGCCCGCCCTCGACCTGGAGCAGTCCGTCGACCATTAAGAACCTCCGTGCGGTGTTACCCGCGGGTGCGCGGGTGCCTCCTGCGAACGCCGGTGGGCGCGTTCTCATTCCAGGATAGGCGAGGGCCCGACGCCGCGAGAATCGCCGCGCATCGCCGCCGTCGGGCGGCCCGGCGACGCCCCCGGGCCGCCGCCGCCCGCGCGCGCCGCCCCGGAAGGGCCGGGAAACGGCCGGATCGCCGCCGATGCGACTTCGGGGCCGGCTCCGGTCCTCCCCCGAGACGGTTCCCGGGCGAGGACGGCGGGGCGGCCGCCGGGGGGAGTCGATGGTGAGGATTCTCCTAATGGTTGCCCGGCGAGAGCGCGCTCCGGGCGGCCCCGACCGGCTCCGGGGCGCGCCCCGGCCCCGGCGCGGGCGGTGTCCGCGCCGGGATGCCCGCCGCCGTCGTCGCCCTCAGTCCCGGCGCAGGTAGGGGAAGCCGACGGCGACGGGCATGTCCGCGGCGCGCGCGGGCACGACCTCCCGGGCCGGCAGGTGCCTGGCGGGCAGGGTGCGCGGCTTGAAGGCGGGGCGGGCGGCCTCGTAGGCGTCGATCGCCTCGGAGTTCTGGAGGGTCAGCGAGATGTCGTCCAGGCCCTCCATGAGGCACCAGCGGACGTAGTCGTCGATCTGGAAGGTGGTGCGGTACCCTCCCGCCTCCACGGTGCGCTCGGCCAGGTCGACGGTCACCTCGGTGCCGGGCTCGGTCTGGAGGATCTTCCACAGCTGCTCGGCGTCCTCCTGGGTGATGACGCCGGCCACCAGGCCCTGCTTGCCGGCGTTGCCGCGGAAGATGTCGGCGAAGCGGGGGGCGAGGACCACCTTGAAGCCGTAGTCCTTCAGGGCCCACACGGCGTGCTCGCGCGAGGAGCCGGTGCCGAAGTCGGGGCCGGCGACGAGGACGCTGGCCCGCTTGTAGGCCTCCTGGTTGAGGATGAAGTCGGGCTCGCCGGCGCGCCAGCCGGCGAACAGGGCGTCGTCGAACCCGGTGCGGGTGATGCGCTTGAGGTAGACGGCGGGGATGATCTGGTCGGTGTCGACGGCGCTGCGGCGCAGCGGGGCGCCAATGCCGGTGTGCCGGATGAACTTGTCCATGGCGGGTCTCCTGGGCGGGGCGGGGCGGGCGGGCTCAGACGGCGGCGGGCGCGGCGGGCGCGGTCGGCAGACCGGCGGGGACGGACGGCAGGCCGGCGCCGGGCGGGGGCGCGGCCAGGGCCGGCAGGTCCGCGGGGCTGGACAGGGTGCCGCGCACGGCGGTGGCGGCGGCGACGGCGGGCGAGACGAGGTGGGTGCGCCCGCCCTTGCCCTGGCGGCCCTCGAAATTGCGGTTGGAGGTGGAGGCGGAGCGCTCGCCGGGGGAGAGCTTGTCCGGGTTCATGGCCAGGCACATGGAGCAGCCGGCGTTGCGCCACTCAGCCCCGAAGTCCTTGAAGACCCGGTCCAGTCCCTCGGCCTCGGCCTGGAGGCGGATGCGGGCGGAGGCGGGCACGACGAGCATGCGCACGCCCGGCGCCTTGGTCCGCCCGCGCACGACCTCGGCGGCGGCGCGCAGGTCCTCGATGCGCCCGTTGGTGCAGCTGCCCAGGAAGACGGTGTCGACGCGGATGTCCCGCAGCGGCATGCCCGGGGTCAGGTCCATGTACTCGATGGCGCGCTCGGCGGCGCGCCGCTCGGTCTCGTCGGCGATGTCCCCGGGGACGGGCACGCGGGCGGAGATGGGCAGGCCCTGGCCGGGGTTGGTGCCCCAGGTGACGAAGGGCTCGATGTCGGCGGCCTGAAGGACCACCTCGGTGTCGAAGACTGCGTCGTCGTCGGTGCGCAGGCTCTTCCAGTACTCGACGGCGGCGTCCCAGTCCTCGCCGACGGGGGCGTGGGGGCGGCCGGCCAGGTAGTCGAAGGTGGTCTGGTCGGGGGCGATCATGCCGGCGCGGGCCCCGCCCTCGATGCTCATATTGCAGATGGTCATGCGAGCCTCCATCGACAGCCGCTCGATGGCGCGGCCGCGGTACTCGATGACGTGGCCCTGGGCGCCGTTGGTGCCGATCTTGGCGATGATGGCCAGGATGATGTCCTTGGCGCCGCTGCCGGCGGGCAGATCGCCGTCGATGGTCACGCTCATGGTCCTGAAGGGCGCCATCTGGAGGGTCTGGGTGGCCAGGACGTGCTCGACCTGGCTGGTGCCGATGCCGAAGGCCAACGCCCCGAAGGCGCCGTGGGTGGAGGTGTGGGAGTCGCCGCACACCACGGTCATGCCCGGCTGGGTGAGCCCCAGCTGGGGGCCGACGGCGTGGACGATGCCCTGGTCGGCGTCCCCCAGGGAGTGGATGCGCACCCCGAACTCGGCGCAGTTGGCGCGCAGGGTCTCGATCTGGGTGCGGCTGGTGGCGTCGGCGATGGGCAGGTCGATGTCGAGGGTGGGGGTGTTGTGGTCCTCGGTGGCCAGGGTCAGGTCGGGGCGGCGCACCTTCCGGCCCGCCAGCCGCAGCCCCTCGAAGGCCTGGGGGCTGGTGACCTCGTGGACGAGGTGGAGGTCGATGTAGAGCAGGTCGGGCGCCCCGTCGGCTCCGGGGACGACGACGTGGTCCCGCCAGACCTTCTCGGCGAGGGTCATTCCCATCGCTGCGCTTCCTTTCCTGGGGTGCGTCCGCTTCGAGGACCGGGTGGGCGGCGCCGTCCGATCGGCTCCGCGCCGGACCGGGCGGCGCTCGCGGGGGCGCCGAGCAGTATGCGTGATGATGCTGACACGGCGACACTTCTGTGCCCGACACTACTTGAAGTCTCATCACTTGGAATGGCAGTATCAGAGTATGGACGGGTTACGGGAAGCCGAGAGCAGCGGCGTCGGAGTCATCGACAAGGCCGCCCTGGTCATGAGCGCCCTCGAAGCGGGACCGGCCACGCTGGCCCAGCTCGTCGGCTCCACCCACCTCGCCCGCCCGACGGCGCACCGCATCGCCGTCGCCCTGGAGTACCACCGCCTGGTCGCGCGCGACTCCCAGGGCCGCTTCGTCCTGGGCCCGCGGCTGAGCGAGCTCGCCTCCGCCGCGGGCGAGGACCACCTGCTCGCGGCGGCCGGCCCCGTGCTGGCGGCCCTGCGCGACAAGACCCACGAGTCCGCCCAGCTCTACCGGCGCCAGGGGGACGTGCGCATCTGCGTGGCCAACGCCGAGCGGCCCATCGGCCTGCGCGACTCGATCCCGGTGGGGGCGACCATGTCCATGCTGGGCGGCTCGGGCGCCCAGGTCCTGCTCGCCTGGGAGGAGCCCGACCGCCTCCACCGCGGCCTGGTCGGCGCCCGATTCAACGCCACCATGCTCTCGGCCGTGCGCCGCCGCGGGTGGGCCCAGTCCGTGGGCGAGCGCGAGCCGGGCGTCGCCAGCGTCTCGGCGCCCGTGCGCGGGGCGAGCGGCAAGGTCATCGCCGCCGTGTCGATCTCCGGGCCCATCGAGCGCATGGGCCGCCAGCCCGGCCGCGTCCACGGCGCCGTCGTCATGGCCGCCGCCAAGCGCCTGACCGAGGTCCTGCGCAACGCCGACGAGGGCTGAGCCCCGCGCCTCCCCCGCCCCCGCCGGGCCCTAGACTCGCCCCCATGCGCCGCACGCTCCTGGTCACCAACGACTTCCCGCCCGTCGTCGGCGGCATCCAGTCCTACCTCGACGACTACACCCGGCGCCTGCCCGCCGACGACCTCACCGTCCTCGCCTCCACCCCGCCCGAGGGGCCGGGGGCCGCCGCCGCGCACGACGCCGCCCTGGCCTTCGACGTCGTGCGCATGCCCACGCGCATGCTCCTGCCCACCCCCGACGTGCGCGCCCGCATGCAGCGGATCATCCGCGAGCGCGCCATCGAGACGGTCTGGTTCGGCGCCGCCGCCCCCCTGGGCCTGCTCGGCCGCGCCGCCCGCGCCGCCGGGGCGAGCCGGGTCATCGTCTCGACCCACGGCCACGAGGTCGGCTGGTCCATGATCCCGGGGGCCCGCCTGGCCCTGCGGCGGATCTTCCGCGAGGCCGACGTCGTCACCCACATCTCGGACTACACCCTGGGGCGCCTGCGGCCCTTCATGCCCCCCGGCCGGCAGGTCCTGCGCCTGCCCAGCGGCGTCGACGTCGAGCGCTTCCGCCCCGACGCCGACGCCCGCTCCCGCCTGCGCGCCCGTTACGGCCTGGGCGGGGCCCCCACCGTCGTGTGCGTCTCCCGCCTGGTGGCCCGCAAGGGCCAGGACTTGCTCATCGGGGCCTGGCCGCGCGTGGTCGAGCGGGTGCCCGGGGCCCGGCTCGTCATCGTCGGCTGGGGCCCTTACGCCAGGCGGCTCGCCCTGCTCAAGCGCCGCTCCCCCGTGCGCGACTCCATCATCCTCACCGGCGCGGTGCCCCCCGACGAGCTGCCCGGCCACGTCGCCATGGGGGACGTCTTCGCCATGCCCTGCCGCACCCGCGGGGGCGGGCTCGACGTCGAGGGGCTGGGCATCGTCTTCCTCGAGGCCTCGGCCACCGGGCTGCCGGTCATCGCCGGGACCAGCGGCGGCGCCCCGGAGACGGTCGAGGACGGTGTGACCGGCGACGTCGTCGACGGCCGGGACGGCGACGCCCTCGTGGCCGCGCTCGTGCGCCAGCTGTCGGACCCGGGGCTGCGCGAGCGGATGGGGCGGGCCGGGCGCGAGCTCATGGAGCGGCGGTGGACCTGGCCCGGGCTCGTGGCGGGCCTGGTCGAGGCGATCGACGCCCGGTGAGCGCGGTGAACCCGGTGGGCCCGGTGGGCGGGCGGGACTGGGCGCCGCTGACGGTCGGGGAGCTCATCCCCCGGCTGCCCGAGCCCGACGACCCGGTCGCCGTGCTGGAGATCGCGCTGCTGGCGGCCTGGCGGCCGGACGCCCTCGCCGGGAGCGGCGCCCTGCCCGGGTGCGTCCTGCGCGAGCACGCGGGCATGACCAAGCGGGCGAACTCGCTGCTCGTCCCGACCCGCCGGGTTCCCGCGGACCTCTCCCCCGCCGCGGGCTTCTACGCCCGGCGCCGTCTGCCGGCGCTGGCGATGGTGCGCGCCGACGCCCCGGCCGCGCCCTCCCTCGCGCCGACGCCGGATCCGCGGGTCCTGGTCATGACCGCGCCCGTCGAGGTGGTCGCGGCGCCGGTCCCGCGGCGGGGCGGCGGCGCGGGGCGCCCGGGCGTCGTGGTCGCGCTGGACGAGGACCCGTCGCACGACCTGATCGCCCGCACCGCGGGCCGGGCCCGTCCCGGCACCTCGGGAGAGGAGGCCCGCCTGCTGGCCCGGCGCCTGCTCACCAGCGCGCCCGCCCAGCGCTTCGCCTCCACCCCCGCGGGCGGCGCGGGCAGGCTCGCCGTGACGGGGATCGACGGCGTCGCCGTGCTCGACGGCCTGTTCGTCCCGCCGCGGGCCCGCCGCCGGGGCGAGGCGAGCGCCATGGTGCGGGCCCTGGCGGGGGCGGCGAGGGCCCTGGGCGCGCGCACGATGGCGCTGGAGGTCGAGCGGGACAACGCGCCCGCCGTGGCCTGCTACCTGGCCCTGGGCTTCCGGACCCACCACGAGCACCTCTACTGCGCCGTCCTGGGCGCACCGGCGTGAGTCGGCGGGCCCGGGCGCGCCGCTACCCGGCGTGGGAGGCGCGCAGCTCGGCGATCGCGGTCTCGAAGTCCTCCAGGGAGCTGAAGTCGGAGTAGACGGAGGCGAAGCGCAGGTAGGCGACCTCGTCGAGGTCGCGCAGCGGCCCGAGGATCGCCAGGCCCACGGCGTGGGACTCCACCAGGGCCTGGCCGGTCGCCCGGATCGACTCCTCCACCTTGTGGGCCAGCAGGGCGAGGTCGTTGTCGGACACCGGGCGGCCCTGGCAGGCGCGCCGCACCCCGGTGACGACCTTGTCCCGGGAGAAGGGCTCGACGGCGCCCGAGCGCTTGTGCACGGACAGGCCGGCCGTCTCGATGGTGGTGAAGCGGCGGCCGCATTCAGGGCACTCGCGGCGCCGGCGGATGGACGTGCCGTCCTCGGAGGTCCGGGAGTCCACGACGCGCGAGCCGTCGTGATGGCAGAAGGGGCAGTGCACGTGAGACCTCCGAATTTATTAAGTACAACGATGTGATTCGGAGCGTAGAGCGCGTGCGCGAGCCATGGCAAGCAGTTTCGCGGACGCCTTAGATCCGGGGGCACCACTCCCCGGCCGTCCCGCCCGTGGCCGGTCGGCCGTCCCCGGCGGGCCTGCGGGACCTCGTCCCGGGTGCGCACCTTCACCTCCACCGCCGCCCGCACCCGGTGGGCCCGCGTCTGCTACGCCCCTTTTCCTTTGCTACGCCTCTTCACCCTTCACTGTACGAGAAAAGGGAGCGTAGCAGAGGGTCAAGGGGCGTAGCAGACGTCGTCTGGCCCGCGTGGGGCAGCCGGCTATGCGGCAGGCCCTCAATCGCGGCGCCGCTCAGCCGATCAGCGCGATGCCGACGAGGGCGAGCAGGAGCGGGGCCAGCGCCGCGAGTCCGGCCGCTCCCGCCCGACGCAGCACGACCGCGACCGCCGGGAGCGCCGGAGCCGCGGGGGCCGCCGGCGCCGCGGCCCGCACGACCGCGGGGGCGCAGGTCGGCGCCGCCCGTCCCGGCGTCCGGGCCGCCTCCCGACGACGGCGCTGGGCGCGCACGGCCGGGTGCATGGGGGCCAGGCGGGCCGGGTCCGAGCGGGACGGGGCCCGGCCGCGATCCGCGTCTGCGCCGCCGAGCGCCGGATCCGTCCGGGACGGGGACGGGACCGGCCGGGCGGCCGCCCGGCGGGAGGCGGTTCGGGCGGCGCCGCAGGAGCGGGGCCGACGGCGCGGGGCCGAGGGCCGGCGCGTGAGCTCGGGCATGGCCGCCCTCCTCCCGTCCGCCCCGGGGGGCGCGGCGCCCGCCCCGCCCCGGACGGCGCCGGTCGTCACGAGCCGGAGGTGGCCGCGGCGCCCGGAGACGCGATGCCCGGCGGCGGGGTGGCCGGCGGCCTCCTGCGCCGCGGGCGCCGGAGCGGGGCGCGGGCGGGACGGGGGCGGCGTGAGTGCATCCACGGGAATCCTCCTAGAACACGCGTTCGACGAACATCTGTTCGGCAGGTTAGCGACCCGCGAACCCCATGTCCAGCATCTTCGAACACGTGTTTGAAATTGTGCCGTTCCACCGGTAGACTCGCCTCATCGACAACACCATCGACCACCGATGCGGATCCGGTCCGCCCCGCCCGGACGGGCCGATCCAGGAAGGACACGGCGATGACGACCAGCCCCCGCGGGGCGACGCCCCCCGCCTCCCCCCAGGTCCTGGAGTCCCTGGACCCGCGGGCGCGCGCCGTCTACGAGGCGGTGCGCGCCGCCGTCGTCTCCCACGGCTACCCGCCCTCCATGCGGGAGATCGGCTCCCGGGTGGGGCTGACCAGCCCCTCCTCCGTCAAGCACCAGCTCGACAAGCTCGAGCGCCTGGGCCTGGTGCGCCGCGACCCCAGACTGCCGCGCGCCCTGGAGCTCATCCTCCCCGCCGAGCCCGGGGCCGGGCCGGAGTCGCCGGAGGGCGCCGCCGATCCCGCCGGCTCGGCGGCGCCGGTGCTGCCCGGCATCGCCGAGGGCGAGGCCGTCGCCGTCCCGCTCGTCGGGCGGATCGCCGCCGGCTCGCCGATCCTGGCCGAGCAGAGCATCGAGGACGTCCTGGCCCTGCCCCGGCAGCTGACGGGCGACGGCGAGCTGTTCATGCTCCGGGTCCACGGCGACTCCATGATCGGCGCCGCGATCTGCGACGGCGACTGGGTGGTCGTGCGCGCCCAGGCCGACGCCTCCAGCGGGGACGTCGTCGCCGCCATGATCCAGGACGTGGACGGCGCCAGCGCCACCATCAAGGTCCTCTCCCGCAAGGACGGCCACCAGTGGCTCCTGCCCCGCAACCCCGACTACGCCCCCATCCCCGGCGACGAGGCCACCATTATGGGCAAGGTCGTCACGGTCCTGCGCGCGCTCTGAGCGCCGCGCAGCAGAGGGGGCGCGCCCGCTGCGCGGCGGAGCCCGCCTGCCGCGCGAGGGCGCCGCGCGCCTTCCACCGACGCGGCCCGGACGCGCGGCGGGGCCCGCCCCTCGCGTTGAGGGGCGGGCCCCGCCCACCGGCTGCGCGGCGTCGGCGGCCCGGCGGACGAGCGCCCGCGCTCGCGGGCGGCGTCGGCGGCCCGGGCCGCGAGCGCCGTCGGGCGTCAGTAGCCCAGGCCGCGGGCGACCTCGCGCAGGCGCTCGGCCGAGGCGGTCAGGCGCTCGAGCTCGTCGGGGGTCAGCGGCAGCTCCAGGCGGCGCCCGGCGCCCGCGCGCCCCACGATCGTGGGCACCGACATGCACACGTCGGAGATGCCGTGCCAGTCGTCCAGCAGCGGGGAGATGGTGAGCACGCGCTGCTCGTCGTTGAGGACCGCGCCGATGATCCTCTGCACGGCCAGGCCGACGGCGTAGTTCGTCACGCCCTTGCCCTCGATGATGCGGTAGGCGGAGCGCACCACGTCGTGGGCGATGCGCTCGCGCACCTCGTCGTCGAACTCGCCGCCGCTGGTCGTCTTGCCCCACTGGGTGATCGGCACGCCGCCGATCTCGGTGGAGGACCACAGGGCGACCTCGGAGTCGCCGTGCTCGCCGGCGATGTAGCCGTGGATGTTCTGGGTGGCGGTGCCGGTCTCCAGGGAGATGAGGTAGCGCATGCGGGCCGTGTCCAGCACGGTGCCCGAGCCGAAGACCTGGTTCTCGGGCAGGCCCGTGATCTTCTTGGCGCAGTAGGTGACGACGTCGACGGGGTTGGCGACCAGCAGGAAGATGGCGTGGGGGGCGACCTCGACGAGCTTGGGCAGGATCTTCTCCATGATGCCCACGGTGGCGCCGGCCAGCTCCAGGCGCGACTGGCCCGGCTTCTGCTTGGCGCCGGCCGTAATGGCGATGACGTCGGCGTCGCGGCAGATCTCCGGGTCGTCCGAGCCCGAGACCGAGCCGGCCGACGTGAACTGGATGCCCTGGGCGATGTCGAGGGCCTCGGCCTCGACCTTGCTCTTGACGATGTCCTGCAGGACGACCTCGCGGGCGACGCCCTTGGTGACGCAGGCGTAGGCGAGGGTGGAGCCGACGGCGCCGGCGCCGATGATGGCGACCTTCGAGGGGCGGCCGCCGCCGGTGGTCGGGTAGGAACCTTGGGCGGAGTTGGTAATGGTGGCCTCGGACACTTCGTTCCTCCGATTCGGTGGGGGCGGGGGGCCGGTGTGACCTCCCACGCGCAAGGTTACTGCGGTGCCGACGGAAATTGGTCCCGCTTCGGCCGCGCTTCGGCTCATCCGTGGGCGTAAGCGCCCGGCCCGATCGGGCGTTTCCGGGTCCGCGGGCCTGCTCGATCCCGCCGTGGTCGGGCGCCCTCGGGCCCGGTCGGGCGCCCCCGCCCCTCACATGGCGGCCAGGCGCCCCAGCGCCCCCAGGACGACGTCGCGGTCGCGCGTGGGCCACAACGGCGGCATGGAGCGGGCGAGGAAGGACCCGTAGCGGGCGGTGCGCAGGCGCGGGTCGAGGACGGCGACGACGCCGCGGTCCTCGGCGCGGCGGATGAGGCGCCCGGCGCCCTGGGCCAGCAGGAGGGCGGCGTGGGTCGCGGCCACGCTCATGAACCCGTTGCCGCCCGCGGTCGCCACCGCCTCGCTGCGGGCCTGGGCGACGGGGTCGTCGGGGCGGGGGAAGGGGATGCGGTCGATGATGACCAGCCGGCACGTGCGCCCGGGCACGTCCACGCCCTGCCACAGGGACAGCGTGCCCACCAGGCAGGCGTCCTCGTCGGCGGCGAAGGCCTCCACGAGCGCGGGCAGCTGGTCCTCGCCCTGGGCGTAGACGGTCAGATCCGTGGCGCCGCGCAGGACCCCGGCGGCCTCCTCGGCGGCGCGCCGGGAGGAGAACAGGCCGAGCATGCCGCCGCGCGAGGCCTCGGTCAGGGCCAGGACCTCGTCCAGGGCCGCCTCGGAGATGCCGCGGCCGGGCCGGGGCAGGTGCACGGGGGTGTAGAGGATGCCCTGGCGGGCGTAGTCGAAGGGCGTGCCCACGTCCGCCCCCTCCCAGGGGGCCTCCGCCAGGGTCAGGCCCAGGTCGCGGGCCATGGGCTCGAAGCCGCCGCCCAGCGCCAGGGTCGCCGAGGTGAGCACGGCGACGCGCTCGTCGAAGAGGGCGTCGGCCACCGGCCCGGCCACGTCGATGGGCGCCAGCGTCAGCCGCGGCGGCTCGGCCCCCATGCGCGGGCGCTCCACCCAGGCCACGTCCCGGTGCTGGGCGACCGAGTCGGAGGTCATGCGCTCCACGACGTCGACCAGGTCGCTCACGGCCGTGCGCGCCAGGGCGGCGCCCCCGGCGTCGGCCCCGCCGTTCTGCGCCCCGGCCGCGCTCCCGGCGGCCTGGCGCACGCCGGTCAGCACGCCGCGGGCGGCCCCGTCCAGGGCGGCCAGCGCCTCCGCCAGCGCCGGCGGCGGGCCGGCGCTCAGGCGCCCGTCGGGCAGGGCGGCCAGCGCCAGTTGCAGGCCCTGCCCCGCCGCCTCCAGGTCGGAGACGACGGCGGAGGCGTGCTTGCGGGCGGTGGCCGCCACGCGCGCCACGGCGGCGGCGGACAGGCTCGCCGCGCCCTGGGAGCGCACCCGGTCGGCCAGGGCGTGGGCCTCGTCGACGACGAGCAGGTCGTGCTCGGGCAGCACGCCGGGGTTGCCGGCCACGACGACGCCGAGCATAGCGTGGTTGGTGACCACGACGTCGGCCCTGGCGGCCGCCTCGCGCGCCGCGGCCGGGAAGCAGTCGTCGTGGAAGGGGCAGGCCGGCCCCAGGCACTCGGCCCGGGAGACCGACGCCTGCGCCCAGGCCCGGTCGGACACGCCGGGGACCAGGTCGTCGCGGTCGCCGGTGGCGGTGCGCCCGGCCCACTCGCGCAGGCGCACCACCTGCTCCCCCAGGCCCGCCGCGCCGGTGCGGGGCACGGCGTCGGAGGCGGCGAAAAGGGCGTCATCGTCGTCGGGGTAGCCGCCGGCCACCCGGTGGCGGCACAGGTAGTTCTGCCAGCCCTTGAGCAGGGCCACGACCGGGCGGCGCCCGGTGAGGGCCTCGACGGCGTCGGCGGCCAGCGGCGCGTCCCGGGTCAGGATCTGCCGCTGGAGGGCCAGGGTGGCGGTGGACACGACGGCGCGCTCGCCGTCGTCGACGGCGTGGACCATGGCGGGCACGAGGTAGGCCAGGGACTTGCCGGTGCCCGTGCCCGCCTGGACGAGCAGGTGGGTGTCCGAGGCGATGGCCCGCGCGACGCGGCGGGTCATCTCCCGCTGCCCCTCGCGCGGGCCGCCGCCCAGGCGCCCCACGGCCCCGTCCAGGGCCTCCAGGGCCCGCTCCTCCCCCGGGGCCGAGACCGGGGCCGGAGCCGCCCCGGCCCGGGAGCCCGCCTGCACCCGCGGATCCGCCCCCGGGGAGCCCTCCCGCGGCTCGGCGCCAGCCCGCGCCCCGCTCACGGCGGGGCTCACTCGACGGCGCAGGCCCACAGCTCGGCGGCCAGCGGGGCGTCGACGCGGGCGTGCACCCGGGTGCCCTCCGGGACGTAGTCGATGGACTCGATCTCGCCGTCGGCGTGGACCCGGGCGACCAGGTCGCCGCGCGAGTAGGGCACGACGACGTCGACGGCGACGTCGGGGCGCGGCAGCATCGCCTCGATGCGCTCGCGCAGCTCGGACAGGCCCCGCCCGGTGCGGGCCGAGACGGCCACCGCCCCGGGCAGGCGGGTGCGCAGGGCCGCCAGGGCGACGCCGTCGACCAGGTCGGCCTTGTTGAGGGCGATGAGCTCGGGCACCTCCAGCGCCCCGGGGATGTCCGCCAGGACGGTGCGCACGGCGGCGACCTGGCCCAGCGGGTCGGGGTGGGCGGCGTCGACGACGTGCACGACCAGATCCGCCCCGGCCACCTCCTCCAGGGTGGAGCGGAAGGCCTCGACGAGCTCGTGGGGCAGATTGCGCACGAAGCCCACCGTGTCGGTGAGGGTGTAGAGGCGCCCGTCGGAGGTCTCGGCCCGCCGCACCGTGGGGTCCAGGGTGGCGAACAGGGCGTCCTGCACCATGAGGTCGGCGCCGGTGAGACGGTTCATGAGGGAGGACTTGCCGGCGTTGGTGTACCCGGCGATCGCCACCGAGGGGATGGGGCCGCGGCGGCGCGAGCCGCGCTTGACCTCCCGCGAGGGCGCCATGGCGCTGATCTCGCGGCGCAGCTTGGCCATGCGCCGGCGGATGCGGCGCCGGTCGAGCTCGATCTTGGTCTCGCCCGGGCCCCTCGCGCCGATGCCCGCCCCGCCGGCGACGCGCCCCCCGGCCTGGCGGGACATGGACTCGCCCCAGCCGCGCAGGCGCGGCAGCAGGTACTCCAGCTGGGCGAGCTCGACCTGGGCCTTGCCCTCGCGGGACTTGGCGTGCTGGGCGAAGATGTCGAGGATGACGGCGGTGCGGTCGACGACCTTGGCGTCGACGACGTCCTCCAGGGCGCGGCGCTGGGAGGGGGCGAGCTCGCCGTCGACGATGACCGTGTCGGCGCCGACGGCGGCGACCGTCTCGGCCAGCTCCCTGGCCTTGCCGGACCCCAGGTAGGTGGCAGGGTCGGGGTGGTCGCGCCGCTGGATGAGGGCGTCGAGGACCTCGCTCCCGGCGGTCTGGGCCAGGGCGGCGAGCTCGGCCAGGCTCGTCTCGGCGTCCTGGGAGCCGACGGCGCCCGGCGAGGCGGCTCGGGCCCCGGCGGACGCGGGGGCGGCGCCGGGCAGGTCCAGGCCGACGAGCACGACGCGCTCCAGGCGCACCCGGCGGTACTCGACCTCGGAGACGTCCTCCGGCCCGGCGGCGGGGCCGACCGCGCGGCGGGCGGCGCGGGCCTCGCGCTCCAGGGCGCCGTCGTCGTCGGCCTCGCGCTGCTCGTGCTCGCCGGCGGTGGAGGCCAGGGCCGTGCCGTGCCGGGACAGGATGCGCGAGACGATGTCCTCGGCGGAGGGGGCGGCGGCCGTGGCCCGCGGCTCGGCGGGCTCGGCGGCGGCCCCGGCCAGTGAGCCGGAGCCGGGCTCGGCGGCGGGCTCCGGGCCGGGCCGGGCGACGACGTCGGCGCCGTCGGCCTGCTGATTCGGCAGCGGGGTGCGGTTGCTGTCTGGGGTCACTGAGGGGTCCTTTGCGTGCGGGGCCCGCGGCTCGGCGGCGGGCCCGCCCGGCGTGCCGGGCGCGGATGGGGGCAGACGGCGCGTTGAGCCGTCATCGGCTCAACGCATACGGACGATCCACATGGCGGCATGGTAGCGCCGCGCGACGGCGCGGGCCAGCGGGCCCGTCCGGCCGCGGACCGCCGGCGCTCCCCCGGCGCGGACGGGGGCGTCCGATGGCCGCGAGCGCGGGCAATCGGCGGGGCGTGGGCGCGCTCGCGGCGCGGGCGTTATCGCTCCGTCGGGCCACTGGCCCCGGCGCGGATCTCGGTGCGACGCTCCAGCCACCGTCGGATGAGGATGAAGAGCACGCCGCCGACCACGGGGTGCGCGAGGGTGAGGGCGGCGACCTCCGGGGCGGCGAGCCCGGTTCTGACTCCGGAATCGATCCACCTCAGGCCGCCCAGAAGCACACGGTTGACGGTCAGGACGGTGACGTGGAAGGCGATCGCAGCGGTGAGCGCACCCGGAAGCGGGAGGCGTCGGGCCGCGATGAGGGCAAGACCGAAGATGAGCATCTGCGTCAGGTAGACGATGGGATCGGCTCCGCTCGGCGCCAGAGGGAAGCCCGTCATCTCGACGCCGGGGAGGAGGACCGAGGCCGCCGCCCGGATGAGGTTCCCCGGGACCATGTTGAGGCAGAAGAGCGCCGTGATGGTCGCGGTGGCCGCGAACGGGGACCACGCCTCGCGCATCGTGGACCATCCGTAGCCGCGCAGTGCCAGTTCCTCGGGCAGCGCCTCGTACAGCAGCAGGACGGCGGTGTTGACCGCGAGGAAGGTGATGAGCGCCGTCGGATCGAAGTGATCGAGGCGGATCCACCCAGCCCAGAACGCAGGGGCCCACACCAGCGCTCCGGCGCCGAGGCCGACGGCGGCACCCGTTACGGCCGCGGCCGGCCAGCGTCGGGCCAGGCCGATCCCCCCGGCTCCTCGGAGGGGTCTGCGATCGAGCCGCCGTCGGAGGATCACAACGGCGGGGACGACGATCATCGGGGTCAGGACCGCCTGGAGCACGGGGACGAAGGCGGGGCCCGCCGCGACCCGGGCCCTTATGAGCCGTGCGATCGTTATCGAGAACTCGACCCCCAGGCTCAGCACCGCCCAGCCGATGAGCGCCCTCGCGAGCGCCCCCCGCCGGGTCGGGGCGGCTGAATCCGCCGCATCTGGAGCGGCCGCCGCATCCGGATCGTCATTCATGATCGTATGGTAGCACGATCGTGCTACCATACGATCATGCCCCGCAGAATCGACCGCGCCGCCCGCAAGGCCGAACTCGTCGAGGCGCTGTGGTCCGTGATCCACCACCACGGCGTCTCGGCAGTGTCCCTCCGCACGGTCGCCGCCGCCGCGGGTGTGTCGGTGGGGTCGCTCCGGCACGTCTTCCCGACCCGCAGCGCCCTGCTCACCTCCGCGGCCGAGCTGATGATCGACAATGTCACCCGGCGCGTCCGGGCGGTGCCAACCGATCAGAGCGCCCTGGCCTACGCGACCGAGGTCCTGCTCCACCTGGTCCCCACGGACTCGGCGAGCCGCGCCGAGATGGAGATCAATGTCGCGCTCATCGCGGAGGCGGGGGCGGACCGGGGGCTCCTGCGGATCCGGGACCGCGCCCGGGACGAGCTCTACCGCCTCTGCCGGCGCCTCCTCGCCCGCATCCGCCCCGACGCGGGCGAGGAGCGGCTCGACGAGCGCGCCCGCAGGCTCCACGTCGTCATCGACGGACTGGCCTTCCACCTCGTCCAGGAGGAGCCGGGGACGAGCCGGCAGTGGGCGAGGTCCGTGGTCGAGGAGGAGCTCCGCGCCTGGAGCGCGAACGCCGACTGACGGGCCCCGCGGTGCGCGGCGCCCGTCACGGCGACGACGGCGCCGGGCCCGCCCTCCCCCTCTCCCCCGGCCGCCTCGACCGGAGTGCGGGCTCATTGGCGGGGCTATTCGGCGGGTCCGGGTGGACTGTTCAGGCGGGCGCGGCCGGCGTCGGTGATCCGGTAACGCTGGAGGCGGCTGTTCGGCCTGTCGGGGACGGTCCGCTCGATAAGCCCGGCTTCGAGAAGAGGATCGAGGTGGCGGCGCGCATTGCGCGTCTCGTTGGTCAGTCCGAGCCCGGTGAGCAGTTCCGAGCGGGACATGTCCCGCTCGCTCACGGCGGTGAGGACCTCGAGCGCCGATTCGTCAAGCCGCCCGACTTGGTGACTTGGTGACTCGACTTGGTGACTTGGTGACTCGACTTGGTGATCCGACTTGCTCACCTGCTCACTCGAGTTGCTCACGCGGGCGCCCGTCTCGCCGCTCGCGCCCGCGGTCTTCCGGGGCCGGACCGGAGTGAAGTATCGCGGGTCGTGGTCGGGGATGCGGACGGTGATCCGCAGCCGTTCGTGCAGTTCCTCGATGTCAGGCGGCTCGTAGCCCCCATCGGTCAGGTCCCGGATGACGGTGCGCAACCCCATCCCCCACAGCTCGACGAGCCCGGCCTCGCGGAAGACGCGGGCGAGCGCCGGATTGCGCTGGACGGACACGCCGTGGGTGATCTGCTCAATGGTCACGCCGGGCACGAGCCCGCCGGGGCTCTCGACGACGATGGCCCGATCGTAGAAGACCACCTTGATGGCGGTGCCGCCGTAGGAGTAGCTGGAGTGGACGAGGGCGTTGACGACCAGTTCGCGGATCGCGGCCTCCGGGATGGAGGAAACGTCCCTGCGCCTCCAGTTCCACTCCGGGTCGCCCGCCCCGAATTCGGCCCGCAGAAACCGATGGCGCTGCAGGAAGGACATGACCTCGTCGACGGCGAGGGGGAGCGGACCGCGCACATCCGCCTGGTCGACGAGGTCGAGCCCGTCGCGGCCGCGGAATCGGCCGCACTGCACCCACGCGTGGGGGAAGAAGCGCTGAGGACTGGGGCAGGCGACGAGCAGGCCCGCGTTGGTCGGGCGCAGACGCCCGTTCTCGCGTCCGACCAGTTCCAGGGTGAGCAGTTCCTCCTCTCCGATGGGCCGGCCGAGAAGCCGTTCCAGCACCAGCGGGTCGATGTCGTCGATATCGACCTGCGGGTTGATCTGCCGATCGAAGGTCCGCGAGCCCGCCCCCCGGGCGAGATCGTCCGTCAACAGCCTGGTGGCCCGCCGGTTGGAGGAGCCGAGGCGTACATAGGCGCCGCCGTATCGGCCCGCCTCCTTCAGATAATATGGGCGCTGCCCCCCGACCGGCACGTTGGCGACGAGTACGGTCCTGCCATCGAGGGTGATGAGTTCGATGGTGGGAAGCAATTGGGGGCGTATCGAGTCCGCAATGAGATTGGCCAGTCGCATCTCGGCCGTCACGGGATCATCGATGCCGACGACGCTGCGATCATCCGCCACGCCGATGACGAGGCGCCCGCCCGCAGAATTGGCGAAGGCCACGACTGTGCGCAGCACTCCCTCGGGTCCGGACAGATCGCGCTTGTAGTCCAGGGTCTTGCCCTCGTGGTCGGCGACTCGACCGTCGGGGTCGAGAGTCAGAAAGTCATTCATCGTTCCCCTCATACGCCGTTGTGGTCAGTAAGCCGTGGTCGGCAATTAAACAGTTACGATCCACATCATGATTATAACATAGAGTCTTTCTCGTCAGAAGAATCCCGGGACGGACCGGGAATGAAAGACTCGCCGAGCCTTTCTCATCGGAAAAATCCTAGAGCTGGCCCGAATCGGCGTGATTGCGTGAGAGGGCCTGGGACGACGCAGGGCGGCGCGGCCCCGTGCGCACCACCCCCACTTCGGCACCCATCCTTCCCGCACTACCACGCCGATCATCGCCCTCCCGCACCGCCAGTTCTGGTGAGAAAGGCTCACTATCCCTATGGGTGTCGGACCAGGCCCGCAGATCCAGGTGAAGAATAACCGTGATAACAGCCTCAACGGAGAGGGGACCGCAACTGTTCACCACGCCATCAATCGAGCGTCATGCCAGTTGAGACCGCCTCAGTCATGCGGACAGCAGCAGCAGCCCGTCGAGAGAGCGGAAGACGCGATCAGCACTGACCAACTGGTATCCGCGTCTCATCGCCTGGGCCGCAATGAGGCGGTCGAAAGGATCCCGATGATCCCAAGAGAGTCGACCGGCCATCAATGCATCGGCAGATTCCAGAGGAAGGCTCAGGACATCCGTGCTCGCCACCAACTCATCCCAATCCAGTGAAAGAGACTCCGCCTGAGGCCATTTTCCCAGTCGAACCTTTTGAGCCACCTCGTATGCACTGATAGCCGATACGAAGAGCACTTGTCGCGAATCCGCAAGTACATCGAGAACTACGGGTCTTAGTCGTCCTGGGTTCGTGACGAGCCACACTACAACATGAGTGTCCAGAAGGAGCCCCATCGAGGTCACTACTCCCACAGGGCGAGTTCCTCGTCCGCCAGGGGCTCGAAGAAGAACTCGTCCGGGATCTTGATGTCGGGACGACCCCCGAAGACCCTCCGCGCTGGAGGTTCAAGGGGCCTGAGCGTCGCCACAGGGCGCCCCGCACGCGTCAACGTTATCTCCTCACCGGCTTCGATCCGTGCGAGGAGCTCGGACAGATGAACCTCGACCTCGGCAACATCGACTTGAACATCCATGTGATCAGGATAGCGGTGCGAGAACAGCACGACCAGGCCCCGACAGCCGGCCGCCGAACGCACCGACCTACCCCCATCAGCGTCAGCCGATGACGGCCCGTTCGACGCCTCAGCGACGTCGGGCATGCCATCGGCGGACGCGAGTGCGTCAGCGGCGGATGGTCCGACGACGCGCCCGGATCGCGGCGGCGGGGCGGGGCGGAGAATTGCCATGAACGCTCCCGCGCGCGTCAAGATCCCGGTACGGCCGCGGCGGTCGTCGGGATCGGCCGGGGCGCCTACAGCAGGCCGGCGTCCCCGGCGCCGGCGCGAACGACCTCGGGGACGTCGTCGGTCAGGTCGACGACGGTGGTCGGCTCGGTCGACCCGACCGGGCCCTCGATGACGACGTCGATGAGGTGCCCCAGGGACTCCTCGATCTCCCACCCGGAGGACTCGGGCTCCTCGTTGCCGGGCCTGATGAAGGTCGAGGACAGCAGCGGCCCGCCGAAGCCGGCGAGCAGGGCCTGGGAGATGGCGTGGTCGGGGATGCGCACGCCGAGCGTGTGCTTCTTGGGGTTGAGCGTCATCCGGGGAACGTCCTTGGTGCCCTTGAGGATGAAGGTCCACGGCCCGGGGGTGAGTCGCTTGATGAGCCGGAAGGCGTTGTTGCCGACGATGGCCAGCGGTCCGACCTGGGCGAAGTTGGCGCACACGAAGGTGAAGTTGTGCTTGTCGGACAGCCGGCGGATCGTGCGGATGCGGTCCATGCCCTCCTTGTTGCCCGGCGCGCAGGCCAGGGCGTACCCGGAGTCGGTCGGGTAGGCGACCAGGCCGCCGTCGCGGATCACCGTGACGATCTTGTCGATGAGACGGGCCTGGGGGTTGACGGGGTGGAGCTCGATGTAGCGCGACATGGGCTCACCCTACCGGTGACTGCACTCACTCGGCCGCCGCGACGATCCGCGATTCCCGAGTCCGACGACGGCGCCCGCGAGCGCGCCCGCGCAACCGCGCCGCCCGCGGCCCGCCGTCGTTCGCGGGCGCGCCCGGGCCTTTGCGGCGGCGCCGAATCCGACTAGTTTTTGACTATGAACTCTAAAACCATTCCCCCGCCCGCCCCGGAGCCGGCCTCCGCGCCGGTGCAGCCGTGGGCCGCGGCCGCGTGCTGGACGGCGTTCCTGTGCCCGCTGCCCTCGGTCGCCTGGCGGGCGGCGATGCTGGCCGGGGCGGACGTGGGCTTCGGGCGGGCGGACCTCTTCCGCACCAGCGCGGGCGGGATCGCCTACGTCGTGGCCCTGGAGCTGATCCAGGTCGGCGCCGCCCTGGCCTGCCTGGGACTGTGCCGGCCATGGGGCGAGAGGCTCCCGCCATGGGTGCCGGGCGCGGGCGGACGGACGGTCCCCCGCCGACTGCCCGTCATCGTGGGCGGTGCGGGCAACCTCCTGCTCTACCTCATCATCTACGCCGTCGCCCTGACCTTCACCCTGGCACTCCTGCGCGACCCGCCGTCCTGGACGCCCGTCGAGGGCATGGGGCCCGCCCAGCTCGTCGTCTTCTGCCTGTGCTACGGGCCCATGCCGGCCTGGCCCGTGGCCCTGACGGTCGGCCTGGTCGGCCACTGGCGCAGGCACCGGCGACGCCGGTAACCGATCCCGCGGGCGCCGGGCGGATCGGCGCGGCGGCTCAGCCGACGGTGATCTGGATCTTGACGTCGCCGGGGCGGCCCTCGGCGACGCGGTCGAAGGCGTCGACGGCGTGGTCCATGTCGAAGGTCTGCGTGATGAAGGGCGTCAGGTCGATCTTCCCGGCGGCCACCAGGTCGATGGCGCGCTGGTAGACGTTGGCGTAGCGGAAGACGCTCTCGATGGTCGTCTCGCGCGCCTGCACCTCGGTGACGTCGACGGGCACGGGGTCCACGGGGATGCCCACGAGGACGGTCCGGTTGCCGGGCGCGCCGATCCTCCACAGGTCGGCGTAGGCGCTGGGGTGGCCGGAGCACTCGAAGACGACGTCGGCGCCCCAGCCGGCGGTCTGCTCGCCCACGACGTCGAGGAGCCGGCGCTCGCGCCCGTCGACGGTGACGGTGCCGGGGATGCGGGAGGCGATCTCCAGCTTGACCGGGGAGACGTCGGAGATGATGACCTTGGAGGCGCCCCCGGCCAGGGCCGCGGCGGCGGTGAGCAGGCCGATCGTGCCGGCGCCCGAGACGGCGGCGACGTCGCCGGGGCGGATGCGGGCCTTGGTGGCGGCGTGCATGCCGACGGCGAGGGGCTCCATGAGGGCGCCCTCGGCGAAGGAGACGTTGTCGGGCAGGTGGTAGGTGAAGGCGGCCGGGTGGACGACCTCCTCGACGAGGCAGCCGTCCACCGGCGGGGTGGCCCAGAAGCGGACGGCGGGGTCGACGTTGTACATGCCGGCCAGGGCGGCGCGCGAGCCGGTGTCGGGCACGCCGGGCTCCATGGCCACGCGGTCGCCGACGGCGAAGCCCTCCACGCCCTCGCCGACCCCCGTCACGACGCCGGAGGCCTCGTGGCCCAGGATCATGGGCGCCTCGACGACGTAGCGTCCGATGCGCCCGTGCGTGTAGTAGTGGACGTCGGAGCCGCAGATGCCGACGGTGTGCGGGGCGATGCGCAGCTGCCCGGGCCCGCAGACGAGGTCCCCGGGGACCTCGCGGACGTTGATGACGTGCTGCTTCTCAAGGACGACGGCCTTCATGGTTCTTTTCCTGGTCGGGTTGCGGTGGTGATCGGCGGTGATCCCGCCCGACAACGGGTACGCGCGCCCGCTGCTGAACATTATGCGCGCGGCCGGGCGGAGCGGTCCAGAACAACGCGGTTCGGGCGGGGCGGTCCGGAGCAGCGCGGCCCGCACGCCCGGGCGCAGTGCCATGCTTCCATCATGGAACCGCCCCCGCCGTCCCGCCTGCGCCGCTGGGCGCTGACGGCCGCGGTGCACCTGACCGGGATCGCCGTCACCCTCGTCGCACTCTCGCAGACGGCGCTCCTACTGGTCTTCAGCAGCCCGCTCGCCCTCTTCGACCCGTTCGAGGACTGCGCCCTCAACGTGCTCGAGCTTCCCGAGAAGCAGGTCGTCGCGGGCAGCCACCATGGGGTGACCACCTGCGACGTCGTCGATCCGGTCACCGGCGCCGTCCTCGCCGTCGTGCCCCTGCAGCCGTCGTGGTGGCCGCGGGCCGTGGCGGGCGCCCTCGCCCTGGGGGCGCTCGCCGTCCTCGCCGCCGCGGCGGCGCTGCGCGTGCGGCACACGGCGCGCCCCCGGCGCTACCGGGAGGCCTGCGCCCTTCTGGCGCTGGCCCTGGCCGCGAGCGCGGCGAGCATTCCGACGGCGTCCTGGGTCCACGCCCATGACGAGCGCGTCGACGAGTCCGCCCTCCGGGCGGCGCGCGCCGTCGCGGCGGCGCATCCGCCTCCGAGCCCGCCGCCGACGCCCCGCGCCCTCGGCCCCGCCGCAGAGCCCTCAGAACCCGCCGAACCGGGCGAAGCGGCCGAACCGGGCGAATCGCCGACGCCCGTCGCCGCCGCGCCCGCCCCGGCCTGCCGGGCGGGGGACCTCTTCCTCACCCACGTCGTGGACGGGGCGAGCCTGGGCGGCAAGAGGCACTCGGTCATCGCGGCGACGAACGCCTCGACCGCCGACTGCGCGATCGGCGGCTGGCCGCGGGTCTCCGTCGTCGACGACGCCGGCCGGGTCCTCGACGTGCCCGTCGTCCTGGTTGACGAGGACGGGCGGGAGCCCTCCCCGGACGCGGCGCAGGCGGCCCCGGTCTCCTGGCTCCTGCCGCCCGGGGCCCGGGTCACGAGCACCCTGCACTGGTCCATCGACCAGTCCCAGACCGAGACCCGCTTCCTGCAGGTGCGGCTGGACGGGCAGGACGTGCGCGTCCTCGACGCCCCGGACGACCCCTCGCTCACCGACGGCGACACCGTTCGGCCGTTGAAGATCCCCGAGGGATTCCCCCTGCGCGTGGAGCCCTGGACGGCGAAGCGCCACTGAGCCCCCCGCCCCCGAGCCCCGCGGGCCCTTGGCGCTGCCGCGCTACCGGCTCCCCCCGAGGTCCCCGTCCCGGACCTCGACCTCATCGGCCTGCCCCTGCGCCTCGACGGCGCCGTTGCGGACGACGACCACGCGGTCCACCCAGTGCAGCGTCTGGGGCCGGTGGGCGACCATGATGCAGGTCCGCCCGCGGGCGGCATCGCTCAGCGCCTGCTGCACGCTCCAGTCGGTCAAGGGGTCGAGGTTGGAGGTGGGCTCGTCGAGCACGAGGATGTCCGGATCCTGGAGCAGCACACGCGCCAGGACGATGAGCTGGCGCTGTCCGGCCGACAGCCGGGCGCCGTTGTGCCGGAGCCCGGTGTCGAGCCCCCGGTCGAACAGCGTCACCCAGTCGCCGCCGGCCAGCCGGGCGCAGACCGCCTCCACCTGCCCCCGGGTCGCCCCCGGGAGCCCGGCCGCGATGTTGTCCGCGACGGATCCTTCGAAGAGGTGGACCTCCTGGGTGACCACCCCGATGCCCCGGCGCAGGGCGGCCGGGTCGATGTCCCGCAGCTCGATCCCGGAGAACCGGATGTCGCCGCGATAGTCGCCGAACGCCCCCAGGAGCAGCTTGAGCAGGGTGGTCTTGCCGGCGCCCGTCGGCCCGACGACGGCGATCCGCTCCCCCGGTTCGACCGACAGGGACACGTTGCGGAGCTGGTCGTCGGCCGCACCGGCGTACCGGAATGACACGTCGTCCATCTCGATCCGGCCCCTCAGGTCCTCGGGCGCGACGGTCCCGGTGAGCAGCCCCTGGGGCTGCTCGTCGATCACCGAGAAGACGCGCTCGGCGGAGGCCAGGCCGGACTGCACGGAGCTCCACACCGAGGACAGGCCGGTGATCGGGCCCCAGAACAGGGCGACGCACTGGAGGAAGAGGAACCACGTCGGCAGGGCCAGACTCCCGTCCGCGACCCTCGGGCCGCCGACGGCCACGACGGCCACGGTGGCGCAACCGGTGAGGGCCACCAGCGCGGGGAAGATCCCGCTGAAGAGCCTGTTCACGGCGAGCGTCGCGCGGTACCACCTGCCGTGCAGCTCGTCGAACTCGCGCTCGGCCGGCGCCTGCGCGCCGAATGACCGGATCACCTCGGCACCGGCCGTGATCTCGAGGACGTGACCGGCGAGCGCGCCGGTGGCCCGCGCCATGCGTCGGGCGCGGACGCGGCTCGCCCTGCGGAACATGAAGGTGACCGCGCAGATGAGCGCGCCGAGCGCGAGCGTCACGGCGCCGAGCTCCGGGTCGATCACGAGCAGGACGGCCGACAGGCCGATGACCAGCGCGGCGTCGCCGAGCGCTCCCACCATCGTGCGGATCATGCCGCCCGCCTGAGCGGTGTCGACCACCGCGCGCGACGCGAGGTCGCCCGTGGCGTGCGACTGGAAGAAGGCGAGCCCCTTCTCGGGGAGCGCCCGCAGAAGGGCGCGGCGCAGCCGGAGCACCAGGTTCTCCGAGGCGGCACCGGCCAATCCGCCGCTGACGACGCCCAGCGCCCAGCCGGCGCTCCCCACGAGGGCGCCGATGGCCAGCAGCGCGAGGACCCGGGTCGTGCCGCGGTCGGTCACCGCCGCCTCAAGAGCGGCGGTGGTGAGGAACGGCAGGGCGGCGTTCGCCAGGCCGACCAGCAGCCCCAGGGCCCCCGCGGCGAGCAGCCGCCCCCGGTCCTCGCGCGCCTCGCGCGCCACGCGGCGGACGAGGGCCGCCTCCGCGTATGCCGTGCCGGGCGCCTGCGCCTCGAGCGCGTCTAGAAGTCCCACGATGCGGCTCCTTTCAGCGACCCGTCCGCCGCGCCCGCCCGGGTGGAGGCCAGGAGCCGGCGGTAGACGGCCGAGCTCTCCCCCAGCTCGTCCGGCGCGCCCATGGCGATCACCGCACCGCGGTGCAGGATGACCACCAGGTCGGCCTCGATCGCGTCGGCGACCCGGTTGGTGATTTCGATCACCGTCGGCCGGGGTCTGGTGCGCACGACGGCGCGCAGGCTCTCCGCCGTCCGCGGGTCCACCGCGGAGGTCCAGTCGTCGAGGACCAGGACGGCGGGTCGCGTGATCAGCGCCCGGGCCAGGCCGATGCGCTGGCGCTGCCCTCCCGACAGGGTCGTGCCCGCCTCGGCGACCCGGGTTCCCAGGCCGGCGGGCAGCGTGTCGAGCAGATCGTCCAGGCGCGCCCTGCGCGCGGCCGCCTCGATGGAGGCCGGGTCGGCCCCGCGCGCCCCGAGAGCGATGTTCTCCCCGATGGTGCGCGAGAAGAGGTGGGTGTGCTGGGGCACGACGGCGACCCGGGACACCGAGGCGTCCGCGGCGAGGTCACCGGCGGGGGCGCCGTCGATCAGCACGCGCCCCTCGTCCGGCAGCAGCTCACCGGTGATCAGGCGGGCGAGGGTCGATTTCCCGCTGCCGGTGGACCCCAGGAGAGCCAGGTGGGCGCCGGCCGGCACGTGCAGGTCCACGTGGTCCAGCACGGTCCGGCCGCCCAGACGCACCGTGGCCCCCTCGAGAAGGAGGTCGCCGGCGACCGCCCGACCGGCGCCCTCGCCCCGGGCGCCGTCGCGCAGGTCCACGAGCACCTCCCATACGCGGCGCGCGGCGGCCCTGCCGGCGTTGATGAATCCGGTTGAGGCGGAGCCCGTCTGCAGCGCCCCGCGGAAGGCGGCGAACAGGCCCAGGAAGGCCACGGCCGCGCCCGGCGGGATGTCCCCGCGGTGCAGCAGCACCAGTGCGTGCCCGGCGGCCAGCAGCATCATGACGACGAAGATCAGCGCGGGCATGAAGCGCGCGTTGCTCCTGTGCTGTCGCGCGGCCGTGTCGCGGTGGGCCCGGGCCATTTCGAGCACCTGGTTGACCGATGCGACCGACGCCCCCGTGAGGATCTGGGTCTGCATGGAGCCCAGGGCCTCGGCGACCGTGCTGTTCAGTGCGCCGTTGAGCTCCCGCTCATCGGCCGACACCCCGCTGAGCCGTCGGGTGTGCGCCGCCATCGCCCACCAGAAGAGTGCGCAGAAGATCAGCGGCATCAGCAGCAGCTGCGGGCTGATCAGGGCGATGAAGATCAGGGGCACCAGCGCCCCGAGCACCATCTCGACGAGGAGGTCGCCGCCCGGCGACACGAGCAGACCCACCTCGATGGAGTCCCCGATCTGCCGCGCCGTGAGGTCGCCCGGCGAGAATGCGCTCCGTCCCCGCCCGCGGCGCAGGATCCCCCGGAAGAGCGCGTCCCGGGTGTCGCGCGCGACGGCCGTCGACAGCGTCTCGGCGATGACGACCTGCAGGACCCCGAGGCACCCGGAGACGACGATGAGGGCGAGCAGGAGCAGCGCCATGCGGGTCAGCGGCATGGAGGCGTCCGACCCGACCGCGATGTTCACCGCCGATCCCGTCAGCCACGGGACGCCGGCGGCGGCGACCTGTCCGAGCACGGCGACAACGGCGTATGCCGCGAGCCCGCCCCAGCGGGACAGCAGGCAGGGCCGGACCCACCCGCGGAACCACTGGTCGGCGCCCGGGCGCTGCGTCGTGCTCACCGTGCGCTTCCCGCCGCGGCGTCCGCCATCTTGCGGAGTTGTCCGCCCGTTGCACCGCAGAGCACCGTGCGCCGACGACGCCGCCGACGTGCCCGAGCTGTGCCCGCCCGTTGCGCCGAGGGGCGCCATGATGACGGTCCCGACGCGATCCCCGCGGGATAGTTTTTCCCGCTCGTTGCACCGAAGGGCGCCGGCTTGACGCCGCGCCGCTCACCGAAATTGAGATTCATGCGCACAGGCTAGGGAAAAAATCGGTATTTTACAAAAAATTGACGGCGCGACTCGTCGAAGCCCCTCGCGAGGGGCTCGGCGCCGCGAAATTTATTCAGCGGGCGTCCGAACAAATTTTTGAGGAGCGGTATTGAGTATTTTTCACCGAACCGGAACAGTCTTGGAATTTCGAGCCGGGGCTCTTGGCGAGGAGGGCTCCGATGCCCGCCGGGTCCGGGCCCTCCGCGGGTCTCCGCCCCGGGGAAGTCCGCAGCGCAGTGACGGAGGCGCTCGCCGCCTGGTGCGCGCTCCCGCTCCCGGGGGAGTCGGTTGACGGCGTCACGGGTACGGCGGGCACCGCCTGCGCGCCCCCGCCCCCCGGGGGGAGTCGGCCGACGGCGACCGCGACGTCGCCGTCGGCGTCGCCCGAGCCCCGCCCCCGGGGGGAGTCGAATTGGTGATGTCACCTCGGCTCGCATTGTGCGAGGCGGGCTGGCGAGAATCGAGCCGGGGCGGATTCCGTCGCGTTGGGCTCGCACGGTGCGAGGCGGGGTGGACCGTGTCGCGCTGGGCTCGCATTACGCAAGCCCGCCCCGGCCCCGGCCCCGTGATTCCGTTGAGCGGACCCGGAATTACGCAAGCCCGCCCCGGCCCGCGCCGTTCCGGGGCCGGGGTCCGGCTGCGCCGGTCCGGGAGTCGGGGAGGCCGGCGGGCGCGGACGCAGGACGTGCTCGCGCCGGCCCGGGGCCGGTCCGGGTGTCGTGCACGCCATCGCGGGCCTGATCCCGATCCCCGTCCCGGCTCATCCCGACCAGGTCCGCGAGCACGTCACTTAACCTCGGTTTTTCGTCGTGGGGTGCCGGGGGTGGGGGTGAGGGTGCTCCTTCTCCTGGGATAATGCGGATTACTGATGTCCGTGCATGTCCAGGGGAGGGGCACCCTCGTGGTGAATGGTACCGGGTTGTACCCGGCTGTGGGTGTGGAGTCGGGGGAGGTGCCGGCGGTGGGGCCGGCCGGGGCGAGGCTGCTGACCGGGACGATCCGGGCCGTGGGCCTGGACACCGCGCTGTCGGGGGCCCTGGCGCCCTGGCGCAAGCCCCTGGCGGTGCACGACCCGGGCAAGATC
>NZ_KE386868.1:19513-34437 GCF_000429225.1 Actinomyces dentalis DSM 19115 | reverse complement strand
GACAGGCACCGGCCCCCCAGGGCCGCGCACAGCGCCAGGTCCACGATGATCTTGCCCGGGTCGTGCACCGCCAGGGGCTTGCGCCAGGGCGCCAGGGCCCCCGACAGCGCGGTGTCCAGGCCCACGGCCCGAATCGCCCCGGTCAGCAGCCTCGCCCCGGCCGGCCCCCCCGCCGGCCCCTCCCCCGCCTCCACACCCGCCTGCGGGTACAACCCGGTACCATTCACCACGAGGGTGCCCCTCCCCTGGACATGCACGGACATCGACAACCCGCATTATCCCAGGACGAGGAGCACCCTCACCCCCACCCCCCGGCACCCCACGACGAAAAACCGAGGTTAACCCGCGAGCACGTCTGCCAGAGTGACGTGCTCGCGGGTTAAGTGACGTGCTCGCGGGTTGGGGTACGATCTCGCGGGTTAAGTGACGTGCTCGCGAGCCGGGGCGCGTCACGACATGCGAGACGCCGTCCCACCATGCGAGATGCGCTATCGAGGCGAAGCGGGGACGGGGCATCGGAACCTCTCCCGCCGCCGCCCGGGCCGCCCCCGCCGCCCGACCTGCCGATCCCGCCGCGCCCGACTCCACCGACGCACCCGGAGACGACTCGAGCAGACCGTCACCACGATCTTCACGCCCCACGTCTTCAAAACCACCCCTGAATAACCTTCATGAGAGCCCGTCCACTGAAAACCAGCATTCTAGTGAGAACCCCGGAATCGCACGGAAAACCCACAATCGACCCGCGACCCCCTCCTCTTCCAATGTGCAATACCCCCGCACGGCCCGAGAAGAACCTCGCACCACCCGGGAGCGGCCCTCCGGCGGGGCCCGCCGCGCCCGCCGCGCCCCGATCCGCGCCCGATTCGCGCCCATCGGCTCGAAGGCCCCCGCGGATCGTGAGAAATGGCGCTCTGGGAGGATCGTTCCGCCCCGCACCCGGCGACCTCCTCGACTAAACCGCGGAATCATGCGGATGACGCCGGACGTGTTCAATGTGCGGACGCGAACGATCCTCCCAGAGCGCCAGAACCGGGACCGAAGAGGGCGCCGCGTGCGCGCCCGCCCCTCAGGCCCCGGCGCGCACGCGGCGGGCGGCCTCGACCAGGTGGCGCAGGGAGGCGACCGTCTCGGCGTAGGCGCGGGTCTTCAGGCCGCAGTCGGGGTTGGCCCACAGCTTCTCGATCCCCAGGGCCGCCGCCGCCCGCCGGAGCAGCTCGGCGCACTCGTCCGTGCTGGGCACCCGCGGGGAGTGGATGTCCCACACGCCCGGGCCCAGCTGGCGCTCGAAGCCGTGGGCGGCCACGGCCGGCAGGACGTCCATGCGCGAGCGCGAGGCCTCGATGGAGGTCACGTCCGCGTCCAGGTGGTCGACGGCGTCGATGACCACGTCGAACTCCGAGTAGCACAGGTGGGTGTGGACCTGGGTGGCGGGCGCCGCCCCGCCGGTGGCCAGGCGGAAGGCCCCCACCGACCACTCCAGGTAGGCGGGCCGGTCGGCGCGCCGCAGCGGCAGGGTCTCGCGGATGGCGGGCTCGTCGACCTGCACCACCGGGATGCCGGCGGCCTCCAGGTCGGCGACCTCCGCGCGCAGGGCCAGGCCCAGCTGGTCGGCGACCTGGGCGCGCGGGACGTCGTCGCGCACGAAGGACCAGGCCATGATGGTCACCGGCCCGGTGAGCATGCCCTTCATGGGCCGGTCGGTCAGCGACTGGGCGTAGGCGCTCCAGGCCACCGTCATGGGCGCCGGCCGGCTCACGTCCCCCCACAGGATGGAGGGGCGGGTGCAGCGCGAGCCGTAGGACTGGACCCAGCCGTGCTCGGTGGCGGCGAAGCCGTCGAGCAGCTCGGCGAAGTACTGGACCATGTCGTTGCGCTCGGCCTCGCCGTGGACCAGCACGTCCAGGCCGATCTCCTCCTGGAGGCGCACCACCCGCTCGATCTCGGCCCTCATGGCCGCCTCGTAACCGGCGTCGTCGAGCCGGCCGCGGCGGTGGGCGGCGCGGGCGGCGCGCACCTCGGCGGTCTGCGGGAAGGAGCCGATGGTCGTGGTCGGCAGCAGGGGCAGGCGCAGGCGCGCGGCCTGGGCGGCGGCGCGCTCGGCGTAGGGGGCGCGGGTGCGGTCGGCGTCGGTGACGGCGGCGACGGCGGCGCGCACCTCCTCGCGCCGCACGCCGGGGTGGGCGGCGCGAGCGGCGCGCAGGCGGGCGTCGGCCGTCAGCTCCCCGGCGATGGCCTGCCGGCCGCGGGCGAGCCCGACGGCGAGGGTGCGCACCTCGGCGACCTTCTGGTCGGCGAAGGCCAGCCAGGAGCGCACGTCGTCGGGCAGGGAGGTCTCGCGGTCGGCGTCGTGGGGCACGTGCTGGAGGGAGGTGGAGGTGGCCACGACGACGGGCGTGCCGTCGGGCAGGGCGCCGCGCAGGGACTCCAGGACGGCCAGGGCGGCGCCCAGATCGGTGCGCCAGATGTTACGGCCGGAGACGACCCCGGCGACGACGGTCTTGCCGCCCAGGCGGGCCAGGTCGGCGGCGGGCGGCAGCTCCCCCGCGACCAGGTCGAGCCCGATCGCCTCCACGCCGGTGCCGGCCAGGACCGGCAGGGCGTCGCCGAGCGGGCCGTAGGTGCCGGCCACGAGCACCCGGGGGCGCTCGGCGATGGCGGCGATCCACGTGTAGGCGTCGGCGGCGGCGGCCAGGACCTCCTCGCGCGGGACGTCCCAGGCGTCGCAGACCAGGGCGGGCTCGTCGAGCTGGACCCACTGGGCGCCGGCGGCCCACAGGTCGGCGAGCATGTGGCCGTAGGCGTCCAGCACGTCCGCCAGGCGGTCCAGGGGCCGGAAGCCGTCGCCGGCGGCGTCGGACGCCTTGGCCAGCAGCAGGTAGGTGACCGGCCCGACGACGACGGGCCGCGGCGCCTCCTCGCCGGCGGCCAGCGCCTCCAGCACCTGGGCGGCGGGCCCGTCGGTGGGGTCGACGGCGCCGAAGCCGGGGACGTAGTCGATGGGGGTGGACTCGTCGAGCTCGGGCACGAGGTAGTGGTAGTTGGAGTCGAACCACTTGGTCATCTCCAGGGCGGCGCGCTCCCCCTCGCCGCGGGCGGCGGTGAAGAAGCCGGGCAGGGAGGTGCCGGGGTGGGCGTCGGGCCCGGGCCGGCCGTCGGCGGTGTCGACGGCGGCGACGGCGTCGGTCTCGGCCCGCCCGCCCGGCGCCCCGGCGCCCGCCCGCCCGGCGCCCCCGCGCAGATCGGCGAAGCGCCGCGGCAGGGCGCCCAGGGCGGTGGTGACCTGGAGGACCTGGTCGTAGTAGGTGAAGTCGGCCGGCACCGCGCTCGCGCCGGTCAGCCCCAGCTCGCGCAGATGGGCGCGGGTGGCGGCGCGCAGAGCGGCGGCGCGCTCGCGCAGGGCGTCGACGTCGAGATCGCCCCTCCAGTGGGCCTCGACGGCGCGCTTGAGCTCGCGGTCGGGCCCGATGCGCGGGTAGCCCAGGATCGTGGCGGGCGGCAGCGGGGCCGTGGGGACGGCGTCGACGGCGGGGGTCTGGTTGGTCATGGATGCGGATCCTTCGTGAGTGGGGCCGGCGGACCGGCGCTTTCATGGTGCGCGGCGGGCGCGCGGGACGGTGGACGGGCGCGCGGGGCGCGGGAGCGGACGGGCGGACGGGAGGGAGCGTGCGCCGCGGGGGCGCGGGCGGCGGCGTCGGCCGGACGGGGCGGGCGCCCCGGCCTCAGGGCCGCGCCGCCCCGGGCATTCGGGCCGTGGGCGCGTCGTCGCCGGGCACGGCGTTGAGGTAGCTGCGCCAGACCTCGCGCTGGGTGAGCGGGTCGGGGCGCCGCCCGTCCAGAATGCGCCCGAGCCGCAGGTGGGAGACGATGTCGAGCGCCGGGCGGGTCCGGTTGAAGGTGTACAGGTGCACCCCCGGCGCGCCGCCGTCGAGCACCCCGGCGGCCAGGCGCAGGGTCGCGTCGATGCCGGCGGCCGTGGCCCGCGCCCCCGTGGAGCGCTCCAGGGTGCGCACGAGGTGCTCCGGCACGCGCACCCCGGACAGGGCCTCCAGGCGGGTCAGGCGCCTCAGGTCGGTCAGCGGGATGATGCCGGGCAGGATCGGCAGCCCGATGTCGGGGCGGCCGGCGGCGCAGAGCAGGGCCAGGTAGTCCTCGACGTCGTAGAAGACCTGGGTGATGGCCAGGTCCGCGCCGGCGGCCCGCTTGGCGGCCAGGACATCGGCCTCGCGACCGCGGTCGGCGGCGGCCGGGTAGGCGGCGACGGCGATCTGGAGGTGGCGGGCGCCGTCGTCGAAGTACTCGGCCTCGACCTCGCGGATGACGCGCACGAGGTCGTCGGCGTGGGCGAGCTCGCCCACGACGTCGTCGGCGGCGAAGCCCCGAGGCGGGTCCCCGCGCAGGGCGAGGAAGCGGCGCACGCCCATGTCCAGGAAGGCGCGGACGATCTCGACGACGCTGGCCTTGCGGTAGCCGATGCAGGTCAGGTGCGCCATGAGGGGCACGGCGGAGGTGGCCAGGACGTGGGCGACGACGTCCTCGGCGGGGTTGCGCTCGCGCACGACCCGCACGCGCGCGGCGGGGGCGGCGGCGTCCCGGCCGGTGGCGCCGGGGGGAGCGCCGGTGATAACGAAGGCGGGCCGGTAGGTGACGGAGACGAAGTCGGGGCCGGCGCCCAGCAGCCGGTCCAGCGCCCCCCAGGTCTGGGTGGTGTGGCGGCCGGGGCGCGGCGGGAAGAGCTCCAGGGACAGGCTGGGGCCCGCCTCGGCCCGGTCGGAGGGCGCCCGGGGGGCGACGGCGTCCGCGGCGCCGGTCGCGGCCCCGGCGGCGGGGCCGGGTCCGGCGACCGCGGCGGGGCCGGGTCCGGAACCGGCGGCGAGGCCGGCGGCGGGGCCGGTCGGGCCGCCGGGGGCGGCGGGAAACGTGCTCATGACTCTCCATCGGTCCTGGCGGTAGCACCCCGGGGGGTTGCTGCGGCGTCGTCGAGCCAGGTCTCTGGGCCGCTCTGGATGGAACCAGGGTAAGGGTAGCGGGGCCGGCGGCGGTCCGGGCGCGCGTCTGCCCACTGGGAAACCGGCCGGGCGGAAGATTGCGGGGCCGGGCGCCCGGCGCCGAGGCCGCGCACTCGGGCTGGCCCCGAGGCCGCGCACGGCACCGGCGCTGGCCCCGCGCCGCGCAGGGACCGGCCGTCGTCGCCGCCGCGCCGCGCTGACCGCGCTCGCGGCGGGGCCGACCCCGTGTCGCGCAGGGACCGGATCCGCACGGCGCCGACGGTGCCGAAGCGCTCATCACGCTGGCAGCGCAATCGGGACTGCGCCCCCGCCGACCCCTCGATCGCGTCCCGGAGCCTGACCTAGGTTGGGGCCATGACCGAGGTCCGCATCGATACAGCCCGGGGCATCCGCCTGGCCGGAACGCTCATGCTGCCCGAGGGCGCCGCGCCCCTCGACGTCGAGACCCTGCAGGAGCGCGTGACCCGCGGCGCCGCCGTCCCCGTGCGCAGCGAGGCGGCGATCCTCCTGGCCCACAGCTTCCTCACCGACCGCCACGGCGTGGCCGGGCGACTCGACCGCCTGGCCGAGCATTACCGCGGCCAGGGCTTCGCCACCCTGCAATTCGACTTCTCCGGCCTGGGCTGCTCGGACGACGACGTCATCACCCTCGCCGGGGAGGTCGAGGACCTCCAGGCCGCCGCCGGCTGGCTCGCCGGCCTCGGCTACGCGCGCCTGGGCGTGCACGCCAACGGCCTCGGGGCGACCGCCGCCCTCCTGGCCCGGCCCGAGTCCGTGCGCACGGCGGTGCTCGTGGGCGCCATCGTGGGCCCGCAGTCGATCCTGTGGGAGCACGTCTTCTCCCCCGACCAGCTCGATCAGCTCGACCGCCACGGCCTGACCCGGCTCGTGGACGACAACCCCAACCCCCGCAGGTGGAACGTCCTGTCCAAGCAGACCCTCGCGGACGTGTCGCTGCAGAGCCCCGAGACCACCATGGCGGACCTGTCCTGGCCGGTCCTCATGGTGCACGGGGCGCTGACGGACGAGTTCCCGGACTCCGAGGCCGGGGCGACCGAGGGGTTCCCCATGCTGCCCGACGGCAGCCGGCTCGTCCAGATCCGCACCGGCGCCGACGCCGACGGGAGCGCCGAGGAGCAGGTGGCCCGGCTGGGGACCGAGTGGTTCGCCCGCCGCCTGCGCTGAGACCGGAGGCGGGCCCGGGCCCGCCGAACCACCGGCGGGCGAAGCCCTCCGCGCGAAACGGCCCCGGGCCCGCGAAGGCGCCGGGCGGCCCGGCCTCAGGCGGCGGCGAGCTCGACGACCAGGGCCCGGTGGTCCGAGCCGGAGAGGGTGAGGACGGAGGCGGACCGGGCGCGCCAGGTGGCCGAATCGGCCAGGACGTGGTCGATGGGCGAGCCCAGCAGGGTCGTGTGCGACGACGTCGGCCAGGTGGACACGCCCCCGATGCCCGCCTCCAGCGCGGCGTCGGCGCACCCGCCCAGGTCCTTCATGGGGGCGTGGTCGAGCGTGGCGTTGAAGTCCCCGGCGATGATGAGGCCGGGCTCGGGGCCGGACCCGGCGCTGTCGGACCCGGCGCCGTCGGACCCGGCGCTGTCGGACCCGGCGCCGCGGCACTGGCCGACAACGACCTCGACGGAGGCGAGCCACTCCTCCATGCTCCCGGGCACGGGGGCGTGCGTGTGGACGCCCAGGATTGTGGGCCGCCTGTGGCCGTTGAGCTCGGCCCCGCCCGCCGGGCGCAGCAGGACGGTGCCGTGCCCCGCGCCCGCGGGGGCCTGCGCCTGCTCGTAGTCCCCGAGGACGGCGCTGACCAGGACCGTGGTGGGGTCGGCGTCGTCCTTCTGGTCGCCGGCGGAGAAGACGGTGTAGCGCAGGCCGTCCTGGGCCAGGAGATCGGCGATCGCCTGGCCGTACTCGGCGCTCGTCTCGGGCAGGACCACCACCTCGGCGGCGGCCCGGCGGATCGCGACGGCGAGCTCGACCTTGTGGGCCTCGGAGTAGTGGGTGTTGAAGCTGAACGTGGTGAGGGCCCCGTCCCAGTCGGCGGGGTCGGCGGAGATGGAGCCGGCGGGGGCGATCGCCGCCGGGGCGCTCTCGTCGTTGCCCAGTCCGCGCGAGCACAGGACCCAGGCGTGGCCGCCGGCGGCGACCAGCAGGACGAGGGCGGCGGCGGTGGTGCGGCGCCCGCCCTCGCGGCGCAGGATCCGGATGAGGGCGGAGGCCCCGGTGACGAGGGCCATGAGGCCGAAGCCGACGACGAGCCCGCTGCGCAGGGCGATGAGCTGGGCGAAGGGGTAGACCACGGAGAGCCGGGCCGAGTCGGAGGCGAAGCCGAGAAGGTCGGGGAAGAGGGTGAGCAGCGCGAGGACGCCGATGAGCGCCACCACCGCCCAGCCGATGGCGCGGCGCACGACGCGCCGGGCGGAGGGACGGCGTCCGCGCGCGGGGGCGGCGGGGCCCGCGGGATCGGCGGGATCGGCGGGGGCGGGCCGTCCGGGAGGCCCGACCCGCTCGGCGGGACCGGGAGCAGCCTGGGCGGCGGGGCCCGCGGGATCGGGCCGGGTCGCGGGATCGGCGGGACCGGACCGCTCGGCGGGGACCGGACTCTGCGGCGAGGACTGCGATGAGGGCTGAGAGTCGCTACTCATAGGCATATGGTCTCCCAGATGCGCGACACATGGGCGCTTTCCAACATCCCGGGACCATCCCGGCGCCGTCGGGCTCGACACCGGCCGGAGCGCCGCCCGCCAGCCGCGGACCGGGCGTCACGCCGGCCGGTAGGCGGTCATGTGCCCGTCCTCCTCGTAGACGACCAGCAAGTCGTCCGCGACGACGTACCCGGCGCGCTTTTTCAGAGGTATCCGCTCAGACGATCGGCCCGTGGTCATATCAACGAGACATAAGAATCGATCGTCGCCCTCGCGCCCGTAGAACACGGCGATCTGGCCGTCTCCCGAATGGTAGAAGGCCTGTATCTCGACGGTTCCGCTGCACCGGCCTTTCTTGAACTGGGTCACCGAGTTCTCCTCACCGAGGCTGATCTCTTGACCGGAAACAACAACGGACTCGCATAAGGGATCCGCGTCTGAGACCGAGAACGCGCCCGGAGCCCAGGACGCATCCGCGTTCTTCAGCCACAGGCCCGCCTGGTCGAGGGTGAAACGGGTGGGGGACCAGGGGTAGACCGTGAAATCATCGCCGACACCGGAGGTGAACGTCTCCCTGAGGGTGCCGTCGGCCTCATAAAGACTGATGGTCGCAGGGCCGCGGTGATTGCTCACATAAACGAGCCATCCGTCGGCGAGCGGCTGAGGCGACACCATTCCCTTGACCACATCGATCGACTTCGCCTCCCCCGTGGTGACGTCGACCACCGCGTACTGGACATCCCTGTCGCTATTACTCGCCAGAGCATAATTGTTCACCACGGTGCTTCCCAGTACGCGCGTGCGCCCAGTCACCGGGATTACGCTCTCCCATTCCTTTGCGGACGTGGAGGCCCATGCGGCGCACGTCGTCTCGACGCAGGCGATCGCAGTCTTATTGACGACGCTCACCAGGGCGCTCTCATCCCACGGAGCAGTAGTCCTCTCACGGGAGTCGATGTCGATCAGGGTGTTTCCGATAACAATGCGGTTCTGCCAGACAGGAATCCAGAGGGCCGCCCCGTCTACCTTCTCCTCCCAGAGAAGATCGGGCTCCCCCTTCCCCAGGGAGAACACCGTCACGGTGGTAGTGCCCCCGCCGTTGACCGCGCGAATGAGCTTGTCCCCCACGATTTTGACCATAACGTAGTTGCCATGATCAGACGGAGCATTTAGAGTCCACGCCTCCTCGAATCCGTCCAGCCAGGCGCTCGACCACCTGCTGGACGTCGACGCGGTCCCGTCAACGCCGGTGGGATCCGCATTGACCCCGCCGCCCCTGCCTCGCAGCATCAGGACGGCGGCGCCGATGCCGGCGCTGAGGACGAGCGCCGCCACGACCAGTGAGACCACGAGCGCCGTGCGCTTCCTCCTCGGAGGCCGGGACCCGATGCGCGTGGAAGGTTCTTGAGCGGGGGCGCAAGGCGGCCGCCCGTAAGTGGGAGCCCCGTCGACAACGATTCCGTAAGAAGGACTCCCGGCGGAGAGCCCCTGGGCGGCGGCTGCGTCAGGGGGCGACCCGTAGCCGGACGGCCCCGGCCCATAGGCGGGCGGTCCGTGGACGGGAGTCCCGTACGGCGGCGCCCCGCCGTCGGAGGGCGCGGACCCGCCGATGGCGCCGGTGGTGGCGGAAGGGGCCTCGCGCTGGCCGGTGACGGGAGGAGAACCGTATCTTCCCGCAATTCCGTACTGCCCGAGGGCGGGCGGGGGCCGCCGCCACGTCGGGGTGGATTCAGTCAGGTCCAACCGGTTCTGCTGATTCGGCTGACTCGACTGATCCGATTTGCCCGACTCGGGCGTTTTGCCGTAGGGGACCGGCTGGGACTGACCAGGAACCGTCATGCGATGAAGTATGTCACAGTTGTGCGGATCACCGCCGCCCGTCCCGGCCCCGATCGACTCCCGCGCACCCCGCGCGTCTCACCGGACCCGAGTCCTCCGCCCCCGAGGGTCCACCGCCCGCGTCGCGCTCACCCTCATCGACGCCTCTCGGGTTCCCTTGCCCCCGCGGGGCCCGTTCGGGGCGGGAAATGGCGCCCCGGGAGGATCGTTCCACCCCACATCCCATCGTGCCGTTCTCAAAACCGCGCAATCACGCGGAAATCTCCGGACTCATCCGAGGTGCCGACCCGAACGATCCTCCCGGAGCGCCACAATTCGGGATCCGGGCCGGGCGGCGCGATCGCAGTGAGGACTCAGAATCATTCCCCGGGCGGAGAGACGCTCGGCCAGGGCCCGGGCCCGCTCGCGCTCCCGCGAAGCCGCTCCCCGGGCGGGGATCCGCCCGCCCGGCCCCGTCAATCCCTCGGCATCGCAGCGATCCAGGCGCGAGTGCCGAAGTGCTCGGTCGAGGCCGCGGCGACGGCGCAGGCGGAGGCGACGGCGTCGGCCAGGGCGGCGGGGACGATGCGGGCCTCTCCCCCGCCGCCGAATCGCCGTCCCGGCAGCGCGCAGGCGAGAGCGAGGGCGAGCGCCCCGTGGAAGACGTCCCCGGCCCCCAGGGTGTCGACAGCCTCGACGGCGGGGGGCGCCGCGCTGCCGCTCCGCTCCCCGCACCACCACAGGACCGGCGCGCTCCCGCGGGTGAGGACGACGGCGCCCGCGCCCCGGCCGCGCAGCCAGGCGGCGACGTCGGCGGGCTCGCGCAGCGCCCCGGCCGGGCCCGGCGGGTGGAAGCGGGCGGAGGGGGCGACGACGTCGCAGCGCCCGGGCAGGTCGGCGGCGTCGTCCTTCCACGAGCCGGCGTCCATGAGCCGCAGCGCGCCGACCCGCTCGGCGAGGTCGAGCCCGGCGCGGGCCAGGGGCGGGTTGTGACCGTCGATGAGGACGACGTCGGGGGCCGGCGCTCCGGCGGCGACGGCGTCGGACAGGGCGCTCAGCGGGGCGGGGTCGGGCCGGGCGCGGGCGTTGGTGGACACCACCGAGCGCTCGCCGGTCGCGGCGCTGATGGTGCACGAGGAGACCGATGGTCCGGCCGCGGCGGCTCCCCGGGCGGTGGGCGCGGCGGCGCAGTCGATGAGCTCGACGCCGTGGGCCGTCAGGTCGGCGCGGATGAGCTCGGCCAGGGGACCGGCGCCGACCGGCGCGGCCAGAAGGGCCCGTCCGCCCAGGGCGGCGAAGGCGACGGCGGCGTTGGCGGCGGGCCCGCCCGCGGCGACCGTCTGGTCGAGGGCGACGATCTTCTCGTCGGGCCCGGGCGGGGCATCGACGAGCTGGATGACGTCGAGGACGGCCAGCCCGACGAACAGGCCGACGGGGCGGACGTCCGCGCCCGCCTCCGTACCTGCACCCGCCTTTGCATCCGGCTCAGCTCCCGCCCGCGCGCCCACGTCCGCCTCCGACCCCGGCTCCGGCGCGGCGGCCCGCACCGGCCGGTCGGCCCCTGCCAGGTGCCCGACGCGCTCGATCAGCGCGGTCACCTGGCGCTGCAGGACCTCGACCTGCGCGCGCGTGGCTGCCTCCTGCTCGGCGCTCTCCTCGGCGACGAGGGACACGATCCAGGAGGCGAGCGTCGCCGTCACGACGCCGGCGAGCGCGACGCCGCCGATCATGAGCAGGACCGCCGCCCACCTGCCCACCGCGGTCACGGGGGCCAGGTCGCCGTAGCCGACGGTCGTGATGGTCGCCAGCGCCCACCACACCGCCTCGCCGTAGGTGCGGATGGGCGTCCCGGGGGCGCCCCGCTCGGCGTCGAGCACCGCCAGGGAGGAGACGACGACGAGCAGGGTCACGCCGCCGGCCGTGTACGCCGTGATCCGGCCGCGCAGCGCCATGCCCGCGCCGCGGTGGAGCACCCCGATCAGGGCGATCAGCCGCACCAGCCGCAGCGGCCTGAGCACGGGCAGGGCGACGACGGCGAGGTCGAACAGGTGCCTGACGAACCATCGGCCGCGCTGCGGGGCGAGGGCCAGGCGCACGAGGTAGTCGGCGATGAAGACCGCCCACATCACGTCCATCGCCAGCTCGGTGCCCGCCCGCGCCGCGCCGCGCAGGCCGGCGATCACCTCCCACGCGTAGACGGCGAGGAAGGCCAGGGCGATGGCGGTCAGCGGCCACTCGGACCTCCGCTCCCACGCGCTCAGGCAGGCGCCGCGGCATTGCTCCGTCATGCGGCACATCGTAGGGCCCGACGGCGCCGGAGCGGCGGGGCCCACGGCCGCCCGCATCCGCTCACAGGACGGTCCAGGCCGGCCCCTGGGGTCTGGGGCGCTGGTCGAAGCGTCCGGGGTAGCAGAAGCCGATGGCGCGCATGCGCACAATGGCGACGTCCAGGCGGTCGGGGTCATCGGGGGCGGGGGTGATCTTGAGGGAGATCTCGACGTCGCTGGGGCGTTCCCGCTCGGTCCACAGCAGGCAGTCGACCCAGTTCCCGCCACCCCGGAGGGGCGCGGCGTGCATGTCCTTCTCGAAGTCCTCGGGCAGGGGTGTGAACGGCGGCCACCCGTAGGTGGTCATGAAGTCGTCGACCTCCTCCCAACCCAGGCGGTTGCCGCTGGTGAGCTCTTCGGCCCGCTCCCAGTCCCGCGCCGAGACGGCGTCCCCCACCTCCCGCACCCGGCCCACCACCGCCTCCGGCAGAGTCCGCGTATAGGCGACCGCCGACTTGAACACCCGATTGCCCCGGCACGAGAAGAACCCCGGCGGCGGGGAGGGGTTCACCGGGCCGTCGGTGAACAGACGCCGGCTGACGCGCACCTCGCCGCCGGGCCACACCCCCAGCCTGCGCACCCGGATGCGCTCGCCCACCGCGGGCCAGTTCTCCGGCGCACACTCGGCCTGGTAAAAGGACAGGAAGTCCGCTGACAGGACGCACTCCTGCCCGCTCTCCACCAGGCGCACCAGCAGATCCTCCTCGCGGTAGGCGACCACCACCGCCCGCTCGATCGGCCCCAGACCCGACGGCATGGCGAAGTGGCGCGTCGGGAACCCGCGCACGAGCCCCTCCAGGACGCTCTCCCGCTGCGTCACACGGATCCTGCGCCTCTCCGAGTCCAACCTGCACACCCGGATGCGCTCGCCCTCATCCGGCCAGTACTCGGGACTGCTGCACAAATTATTATCGTGGATGTCCGTTATATTCAAGAAGGCCTTCTCACCCGAGGCCTCCAAACGCACGAACAAAACCGATGGCGCAATTCTCCCCGTCACCACCGCCCATTCGACCGACCCATAGTCCGCCGAACCATCACACATGAAATTATCCGCCTCTCCGAATTCGTTGATCATAGCACAGGCCGCATGAGTCGTGCGAGTCCTGGCCGTCGACCAGCGCCCGCGTCTCGCCGCGCTCGTCGACGAGCACCCATCTCCCGCCCAGATCGCGCAGCGGGCCCGTGTCCAGGCGGCGCGGGTCGTTGACGGTGAACTCCCACGGGCCGGAGTCGAAAGCCACGATCTCGATCGCCGGCTCCGCATCACCGGGACTGCCGTAGCCGCGCAGGGTGATATCGTTGCACTGGTGCTCCCAACGGGCGAGCAGTTCAACGGTCGCCCACTCGACCGGGACGTCGTCGTTCTCGGCGGAGTCCAGCACTCGCCGAAGATCACTCGGAGTGCCCTCCCGAGTCACCACCCACACGTCGGACATCACCCACGAGAGTCCCGCCTCCCGCACCGCGGGAAGCACTGCGGCGAGAGGAACGTTCGGCTTCTCCGAGCACCACGGGGGCACATCGAAGCGCAGCATCCCCTCACTCACCAATAATCACCCTCCTTCGGGAACCGTCTAAGCGAAGGTTTTCTGACCGCAGCCTCGCGCCATTGAATCTTCTTCGCGAGAACGCCTCGAATGCCACTGCCAGCGGCGGTCGCCCGCAGCATCGCGCACCCTCCTATCGCGCCCTCAGAACCACCGGGAGCCTCCGAAAATCTCTCAACGATCATCAGCAGATCACGGTGCGCCCAGAGCATGGACGCAGACCTCGAACAACTGGTCGACGAATTCATCGAGATCGCACTGGTCGCTCGAGGGCAGTCGTGCACTCTGCCAATACGCGAGAATTGGAATAAAATAAAGGTGACGAGCCAGTCGAATGTCGACGGCGTCCTCCTCGAGGGAGATCCGGCGGATCGCGTCCAATATCCGCTGCGCGCCCGCCCGGTCGAATCTCCGCATGCGCAATTGTCCGATGAATCCAGCCTCCAGATCGTACTCGGACACGATCGACTCAATAATTTCATCCCGCTCCACTGAGCCTCCTCATTCGGTCCGGTCGGGGTCACAGGAGCGCCGCCTCGGACAGGACGCGACGGCGCATCGAGGGGCGGATGGAGTCGTCGGGGACGACATCAACGCCGGTTCCCAGCAGTTCGGCGAGCCGCAGTTCCAGCCTGGAGATCTCGAGGAGGCCGGTCCCGGGAGCTGCGCGGATGAGCAGATCGATATCGGATCCCTCGTGCTCCCCACCGGTGGAGACCGAGCCGAAGACCCGCACTCGCGAACCGCCCACCGCCGCGACCTGCGCGATCACCTCGTCACGATGATCGCGCAAGCGCCTGGCCAGCGGCGTCGTCCCGCGGAAGCGCAGAAGGCGGGAGATCTCCGGCTGGGAGCGCCCCGTCCGACGGGCGATTTCCGTCTGCGTCATGCCGCTGTTGTGCGCTGCTCGGACGGCCCCGACCAGGCGCGCCCGAGCGGCCCGAACCACATCATCGGTCTGACGGGCGACCCTCTCCAGATCGGGAACCTCAGACACGTCCATCGCAGCAGTATAGCAATTGCAATACTCGATCGAACAGGGGCCGGAACGCCAACGACTCCGGGATGATTCGCACCGCCCGCGGACGCGAGCGGTCCCGTTGCCGCCCCTCACCCGGTCCATCCCGGACCGCGGTGCGACACTCTCATCACCCGACCGACTACATCCACGGCAGGGTCCATGCGGGACCTGCGGGTCTGGGGCGCTGGTCGTGGCGTTCGGGGTGGCGGGATCCGATGGCGCGCATGCGCACGATGGCGGTGTTCAGGTGGTCGGGCCGATCGGGTGCGGGGGTGATCTTGAGGGAGATCTCGACGTCGCCGGGCCGTTCCGTCTCGGTCCACAGCAGGCAGTCGATCCAGTTCCCGCCGCCGTGGAGGGGCGCGGCGTGCATGTCCGTCTCGAAGCCGTCGGGCAGGGGCGTGTAGGGAGGGTGCCCGTAGGTGGTCATGAAGTCGTCGATCTCCTCCCAGTCCAGGCGGTTGCCGCTGGTGAGCTCTTCGGCCCGCTCCCAGTCCCGCGCCGAGACGGCGTCCCCCACCTCCCGCACCCGGCCCACCACCGCCTCC
>NZ_KE386868.1:0-19253 GCF_000429225.1 Actinomyces dentalis DSM 19115 | reverse complement strand
CCCGCGCACGAGCCCCTCCAGGACGCTCTCCCGCCGCGTCACGCGGATCTCGTTCAGGCCCGGCACGAGCAGCCTGCGCACCCGGATGCGCTCGCCCGGATCCGGCCAGTACTCGGGATTGCAGCACACCGAGTGATCATCCACGGAAACCATGTCCATGAACGCCTTCTCGCCGCTGTCCTCCAGGCGCACGAACAGGCCCGAGGGCACCAGATACTTCGTCACCACCGCCCACTGGATCGGACCCAGTCGGACCCGTTCATCGCCAAGCCGCTCGCCATCGGTCATCGTCCGCCTCCGCCAATGTCTTCACCGTAGTCCCTGATCGAGTCTTTCTCACCGGGGTGGTAGGCCGCCGCGCATCCTCTGCCTCCTTTATGTGGCTGAGGTTCCCGCGGGACTTCTCCGACGCGGGCGCGGGCGCACCCGTGGACGACGCTGTGCGCGAGGCCTTCGTCACATTCGTCCCGTTCGTCCCGTCCGCCTCCGTCGCGGGCGGGGGAGTGCCGGGGACGGGGCGGTCCGGCGACTCAAAAAGGTGGCCAGCGCTGATCTTTCACCCTCCGCCCCGCACCCCTCCCGCCACGAAGTGGTGCAATGACGCCATTTCCCGGATGCGCTGGAGCCGCCGCGCACCCGAAAGATATGCGCCGGCCACCTTTTTGAGCCCCGCCGACGCCTCCAACCGCGACGGCGGGTCGCCGAGCGGGGCGGGAACCCCACGGAAATGACCACCACCGCGCCACAGGAGACTCACCCGACCGGTCGAAGAGGGGCACCGGCCCGGGGGCGCGCGGGGGATACGCCCGAAGAGCGCGCGGGGACATATGGGGGACAATGGTCCGCCTATGGAGGACACACCAGCCGCGCACCGCGCCGACCCTCAACCCGAGTCTCAGTCCGAGCGCCGCAGCGGGCCCCGGTCCGCCGGCCGAGCCGAGCACGCCGAGCCCGACTCCGCCCACCGCCCCGAGCGCAGCCCCGCCCCCACCCGCGGTCGCGGCCGCGGCGCGCGCCGGACCGGCCGCCGTCGGGCGCCCCGGCGCGCCGAATGGCCCGGCTTCACCCCCGACCAGCTCGCCGAGCGCGCCGCGTCCGTGCCCGCGATCGTCTATCCCGAGGAACTGCCCGTCTCCGCCCGCCGCCAGGAGATCGCCGAGGCGATCCGCGACCACCAGGTCGTCATCGTCGCGGGCGAGACCGGCAGCGGCAAAACCACCCAGCTGCCCAAGATCTGCCTGGAGCTGGGCCGCGGCATCACCGCCATGATCGGCCACACCCAGCCCCGGCGCATCGCCGCCCGGAGCGTGGCCGAGCGCATCGCCCACGAGCTGGGCACGCCCATCGGGCGCGACGGGGTGGTCGGCTACCAGGTGCGCTTCACCGAGGAGACCGGCCCCCGCACCCTCGTCAAACTCATGACCGACGGCATCCTGCTCGCCGAGATCCAGTCCGACCCCATGCTCGCCCGCTACGACACCATCATCGTCGACGAGGCCCACGAGCGCAGCCTCAATATCGACTTCATCCTGGGCTACCTGGCGCGCCTGCTCCCCGGCCGCCCCGACCTCAAGGTCATCATCACCTCGGCCACCATCGACTCGGCGCGCTTCGCCGAGCACTTCGGGCGCGCCGTCTCCCAGGTCCCCGACGCCGACGCCGGAGCGGGCGCGGGCCCCGGAGCGGGAGCGAGCGCCGACGCCGGAGGAGCCTTCGGCGCGGACGCGGGCTCCGGAGCAGGCACCGACTCCGCCCCTCCCGCCGCCTGGGCGCCCGCGCCCGTCATCGAGGTGTCGGGGCGCACCTACCCCGTCGAGATCCGCTACCGGCCGCTGCTGACCGACGACGCCCCGACCGCCGGATCCGGGCACACCCCCCACGGCGCCGGCGGTCACGTCCCCGGCGACGGCTCCCCCGCCGGGGAGGCGAACCCGCGCTCCGGCCCGACCGCGCCGCCCGGCCCCGCCCCGACCGGCGAACTGACCGACGCCGAGCTGGAGGCCCTGACCTCCCCCAACCCGGCGGTGCGCGCCGCCGCCCGCGAGCGCCGCGAGGCCGCCCGAGCCGCCAGCCCCCGAACGGCCGGGGCCCGCGCCGCCGCCGGATCCCGAACGGCTGGATCCCGGGCCGCCGCCCCGCCCGCCCGCACCCGGCCCCGCCCCGGCCGCGGCCGCGCCGGGAGCCCGGGGGCCGACCCCGCCCAGACCCACTCCCGGGACGAGGACCGCGACCAGGTCACCGGCATCCTCGACGCCGTCGACGAGCTCATGGCCACCGGCGCCGGCGACATCCTCGTCTTCCTCGCCGGCGAGCGCGACATCCGCGACACCGAGGCGGCGCTCATCGACCACCTCGGCCCCCGCTACGTCGTGGACGGCCGGGCCCGCACGCCCGGGGCGGTCGAGGTCGTCGCCCTGTACTCGCGCCTGAGCGCCGCCGAGCAGCACCGCGTCTTCGAGGCCCACTCCGCCCGCCGCATCGTGCTGGCCACGAATATCGCCGAGACCTCCCTGACCGTGCCCGGCATCCGCTACGTCGTCGACCCGGGACTGGCCCGCATCTCCCGCTACTCGGCCCGCACCAAGGTCCAGCGCCTGCCCATCGAGCCGGTCAGCCGGGCCAGCGCCGACCAGCGGGCGGGCCGCTGCGGGCGCGTGGCCGACGGCGTCGCCATCCGCCTGTACTCGCAGGCCGACTACCTCTCGCGCCCCGAGTACACCGAGCCGGAGATCCTGCGCACCTCCCTGGCGTCGGTCATCTTGCAGATGGCGGCGCTCGGACTGGGCGCGGTGGAGGACTTCCCCTTCCTGGACGCCCCCGATCCGCGCGCCGTGCGCGACGGGCTCCAGCTGCTGTCGGAGATCGGCGCCATCGAGACCGCCCGATCGGGCTCCGGGCCGCGCCCTGCCCGCCCCGGCCCCGGGCCCGATTCCGGCCCGAACGACGCCGGCCCCGGGCCGCGCCCCGCCCGCCCCGGCCCCGGGCCCGATTCCGGCCCGCGCCCCGACGCCGGGCGCCGGGGGGCCCGCCAGCGCCGTCGGGGCCCGCGCCTGACCCCGATCGGCCGGCGCCTGGCCCGCCTGCCCATCGACCCGCGCCTGGGCCGCATGCTGCTCCAGGCCGGGGAGCTGGGCTGCGCCGGGGAGGTCATGGTGATCGTGGCGGCCCTGTCCATCCAGGACGTGCGCGAGCGCCCGGCCGACCGCCAGGAGGCCGCCGACGCCCTCCACCGCCGCTTCGCCGACCCGACCTCCGACTTCCTGACCTACCTCAACCTGTGGCGCTACCTGCGCACCCAGAGCCGCGACCTGTCCGGCTCGGCCTTCCGCCGCATGTGCCGCGCCGAGTTCCTCCACTACCTGCGGGTGCGCGAGTGGCAGGACGTCCACGCCCAACTGCGCCAGCTCGCCCGCCCCCTGGGGCTGGCGGCCCCGCCGGTCGAACTGCCCACGGCCCGCTCCATCCGGGCCGCGGCGGCGGCCCTGGAGCCGGGCACCCAGGCGGCCACGATCGCCCACGGGGACGTGGCGGCCGCCGTCGTGGCGCTCGGCCGCTCCGCCGACACCCCCGACGCCGACGCCATCCACCGCTCCCTGCTGGTGGGGCTGCTGTCCAATGTCGGCAACTGGGACGAGCGGCACCGCGAGTACGCCGGGGCGCGCGGCACACGCTTCACCATCTGGCCGGGCTCGGGCCTGCGCCGCAAGACCTACGACTGGGTCATGACCGCCGAGCTGGTGGAGACCTCCCGCCTGTTCGCCCGCACGGTCGCCAGGGTCGACTCCCGCTGGATCGAGGAGGCGGCCGAGCGGGCCGGGCTGAGCCGGCGCGTGTACGGCGAGCCCTACTGGTCCACGCGCCACGGCGCCGCCATGGTCCACGAGAAGGTCCTGCTGTACGGCATGACGCTCGTGGCGGACCGGCCCGCGACCCTGGCGAGCGTGGGCACGGACTCCGCCCGGGAGGTGGCCCGCGAGATGTTCATCCGCTCCGCCCTGGTGGAGGGCGATTGGCACGCCCGCCACGGCTTCGCGGCGCGCAACCGCGATCTGGTCGAGGAGCTCGGCGACGTCGAGCGCCGCCGCCGCGTCCACGGGCTCCTGGCCGACGACGAGGCCCTTTTCCGCTTCTACGACGAGCGGGTGCCCGACGACGTGTACGGCGCGAACGATTTCGACGCCTGGTGGAGGCGCCAGAAGCGCCGCCGCCCCGACCTGCTGGACTTCACCCGCGAGCTGCTGCTGCCCGGCGGCGACGACGCCGGCGGCTACCCCGACGCCTGGGTGCAGGGGGACCTGACCCTGGGGCTGGACTACGTCTTCTCGCCGGGCGCCCCCGACGACGGCGTCGCCGTGCGGGTGCCCGTCGAGGTGCTGGGCCGCCTGCGCCCCGACGGCTTCGACTGGCTCGTGCCGGGCGCGCGCCCCGAGCTGGTGGTGGCCACCATCCGCGCCCTGCCCAAGCGGGTGCGCCGTCGGCTCGTGCCCGCCCCGGACGTGGGCGCGCAGGTGTGGGAGACCATCCGCGAGCGGGTCCCGGGGGCCGACGGCGCCAGCGGCGGCGCGAGCGCGCCGTCGATCCCCTTCCGGCGGGCCTTCACCGAGGCCGTGGCCCGGCTGCGGGACGTCGAGATCACCGACGCCGACTGGGCGGAGGCCGCCGAGCGCCTGCCCGACCACCTGCGCATCGCCTTCGTCGCCCTGGACGACCGGGGCCGGGAGATCGACCGCGGCAAGGATCTCGTGGCCCTGCAGAAGCGCCTGTCGGGGCGCACCGAGCAGGCGGTGCGCTCGGCGGTGCGCGGGGCGCTGGCGCAGGCCATGGCCGAGGCCCGGGACCGCCGGTCCGACCGCGAGCGCAAGCGGGGCGGCAAGGGCCGGGGCCGTGGGCGCGGCCGGGGTGCCGACGCGGTCGGAGCGGCGTCGACGACCGGCGGTCCGGCGAACGCAACCAATCCGGCTGGCGGATCCGCCCCCGCAGCCCCGGGCGGCCCGACGGGCGGCGACGCAGTCAGCGGCGCCGGCACGGCCCCGAGCGGCCCGGGCGCACTCCCGGCCAGCCCGGCCGGCGGCGCCCCCGTGCCGGGCCCCGTCCCGGGCGCGGCGGCGGGCGCCCCGGTCCGCCCCGGCTCCATCCGCGCGGGCCTGGCCGAGAGGCGGGGCCTGACGGACTGGCCCAGCGGCGTGCCGGGCCTGGGGGAGCCGGACGCCTCGACCATCCCGGCGACCGTGGAGTCCACGGGCACGGCGGGGCTGGTGGTGCGCGGCTACCCCGCGCTCGCGGCCGTCCCGCCGACGGCGGCGGACCTGACGATCCTGCCCGACGCCAACGCCCAGGCCGCGGCGCACGGGGAGGGCGTGGTCGTGCTGGCCCTGGCGCGCACGATCCTGCCCACGGGCCGGGTGACCTCCCGGTGGGGCTCCGCCGAGTCGCTGGCGCTCGCGGCGAGCCCCTACCGCAGCACCGAGGCCCTCGTCGTCGACATCCAGCTGGCGGCGGCGCGCATCGTGGCCGGGCGCTGGGCGGAGGCCTCGGGCCGGCGCCTGGACGAGGTGCGCGAGCGCGCCGTCTTCGAGGAGCTCGTGGCGTCGATGCGCCAGGGGCTGGAGGATGAGGTCCTGCGCGTGGCGCGGATGGCGGCCGCGACGTTGAGCGCGCAGCGCGAGGTCGGGCGGGCCGTCGCCGAGCACACGAGCCTGGCGCTGCTGAGCACCCTGCAGGAGGTGCGCGAGCACGCGGCCGCGCTGGTCTTCGACGGCTTCGTGGCGGCGACGCCGGCGGACCAGCTGGCCCATCTGCCGCGGTTCCTGCGCGCCCTGGTGGCGCGCGTGGACAAGGCTCAGGCCTCGCCGAGCCGGGACGCGGCGCTGTCCTACCAGGTGAGTCGGGCCGAGGAGATGCTGTCGGCGGCCCGTGCGCGGGCCGAGGCCCTGCCCCCCGACGCCGGGCGGGAGGCGGTGCTGGTCGAGGCGCGCTGGCTCATCGAGGAGCTGCGGGTGAGCCTGTTCGCCCAGACCCTGGGCACGAGCCGCAAGGTGAGCCTCCAGCGGATCGGCAAGCTGCTGGCCAAGGCCTGATCCGCCCCCTCGTCTCCACCGGGACCGGCGCGGCGGGGTGAGGCGCTCGAGGAAGTCGAGCTCGTGGGACTCCAGGGTGAGCCCCTTGGCGCGGCGGCGATTCCCCCGGGGCTCCCGCCCGGCGACCCGTCGCCGGGGTCGGCGGGCCCCTCGGCGGGGCCCGCAGCGGCGCCGTTTGTCCAAATCTGTTGCAAAGGCCCGGACCGAGCCGGAGTGCCGGAGGAGAATCGTTGATATTCCGCGCTTCTTCTCGCCGCCGATCCCGGCTCGGGGCGCCTTTGCAACAGATTTGGACAGAATTCCGCGCCGGCCCGCCTACTCGGCGGCCTCCGCGTCACTGCGCGGCGCCTCCGCAGACCCCTCGGGCCCCTGGGGCCTCTCAGACCCCTCAGGCCCCGCAGGCCTCTCAGACCCTGCCGATCCCACGGGCTCCGCCGACCCCGAGGACCCCTCAGGACCCTCGGGTCCCGCGGATTCCGCGGGCTCCACGGGCCGCAGGCCCCGCTCGGCCAGGGCCGCCCGCGCCCGGCCCCAGCGCCGGTCGTCCTGGAAGGCCCGCCACACCGCGACGAGGTCCAGCTCGTCCAGGGTGTCGTAGAACTTCTTCGTGCCGCGCGTCTTCATGGCCCTGTCCAGGGCGTCCCCCGCGGAGGAATCGCTCAGGGTGGGGCCGTTGGACAAGGAGCGCACGAAGTCCCTCCGGTCGGAGGCGGCCGCCCCGGCCGGGTCGCTCAGCACGATCCACTCGTGCCCGGGCTCGATCCCCAGTTCCTCCACGCCGGACTCGGGGTCGCCGCCGTGCTCGGCGATGACGGCGACGGGCAGCACCGTGCCGGTGTCCAGGTCGAGGTAGGCGCCGTCGCCGGCGGCGTCGCGGAGGGCCATGGTCTCGGCGAGCACCCCCAGGTCGACCGGCAGCGGGCGCCCCTCCGGCTCGCGCCCCTGCAGCCGGGCGACGAGCTCGGCCGCGAGTTGGGCGTCGCCCGCCCTGTCGCGCCAGCTCAGGGCGTTGCTCAGGCCCATCGTCGCGCTCTCCAACTCCTGTTCGACGCCACGGCGCCCGCGCCGCTTGACCGGGCCCGCACCGTGTTCCCAGACCTCGGCGAAGGCCTGGCCGACCTGCTGGAGGACGTGGCCGGTCTCGACTCCGGCGAGCACGGCCAGAAGGGCCCTGATGTCCCCCGCCGCCCGGGCGGTCCGGAGGTCCTTCGGGTCGAGGCGCTCGGGATCCATGTGGCCGAAGTCCATGACGAAGGCGGTCGTCTCCTTCCTGATGGCCCGCTTCTGCTGCGTCGACAGGGATGCGTCGGGCTGCTCGTCGCTGTCGCGCCGGTCCCGTCCGTACTGGTCCGGCAGGCGGCCCCAGCCCCAGATGGGCACGGGCTGGGACACGACGACGCCGTACAGGCTCTCCGGGTCCCCGAAGCCGGTCATGGTGCACCGGCAGGTCCACTCGTCCGAGAGGTCGAAGACGTAGCGGAACACGTCGTCCACGGAGACGTGCTTCTTGACCCGCTCCCCCAGGTCCGCGGTGCGCTCCACGAGGATCCCCTCGCCGAGGCCCCCGGAGTGGAGCATGCGCCGCGTCTCCTCGTCGGTGATGCGGGTGCCGTCCGCCAGGGTGAACTCCCGCAGGTGGGCCAGGTCCCAGCGGCCCAGGGCGCGGTCGATGGCCAGGCCCAGCTGCTCGAAGGTCGTCGAGGGCGGCAGGATGAGGTCGCGGCCGGGCGGCGGGATGAAGGTCTGTCCGAGCCCGAACAGGAGTTCCACGGTGATGATCTGCCAGCGTCGTGCCATGGGGTCATGGTGACAGTGTCCGCGCCGGCGGCCAAGCCGGGCCCGCCCCGGCGCGTCCGGACCGGGGCGAGGCGGCCAGGGCCCACGTCGAAGCCCAGGAGGGCCCGCCCCGGCGCGTCCGGACCGGGGACTGCCCGCTCCCGCCGGAGAGCCCCTCGACCCGGGCCCGCCCCGGCGCACAACGGCGAAAGGCCCGGGACGGGCGCGGCGGCCCACCCCGGGGACCGCTCGCCGCAATCACGCGGGGCCATCCGGCGGGCCCGCGGCGGCCCGCGCCCCGGGGACCGCTCCCCCTCCCCGATTCCGCTCCGCGGGAGCAGACTCCGCCTATGAGCGCCGCCGATCACGCCTCCCGCCCCGCCCCCGCCGCTCACGGCCGAGTCGGCCCGGGCGCGAGCCGCCGCACCATGCTGCTCCTGTCCGCCGTCGCCGCGAGCGCCCTCGCCGGCTGCAGCCACCTGTCCCGGGGCAGGGCCGCTCTTGGCGGCACCGAGCTGACGAGCGACCAGACCCGCGCCGGCCTGTCCCTGAGTCAGGCCCCCGACCTGAAGGCCGCCGTCGGGGCCTGCGACGCCCTGGGCGCCGCGCTCCTGTCCGCCCAACTGGCCGACGGCGCCCACGCCAACGCCCTGGCGAGCCCGGCGTCCCTCGCCCTCAACCTGGCGGCGGTGTCGCTGGGCGCCACGGATCCGGCGGCCCAGGGGCTCGACGGGCTCCTCGGGGCGAAGGACGAGGACGCCCGCAGCACGACCTGGTCGGCGATCCAGAGCGCGCTGCTCGTCCACGACGGCGACGTCGCGGACTTCGATCCCGCGGACAGGGCTCCCGAGCACCCGCTGCTGCACGTCGCCGACCAGATCGTCATCATCGATCACGGCAAGCCGGCCGAGATCGCCCAGGCGTTCGTCGACGGCGTGCGCCACTGGTTCTCGGCGGATCTGCGGCGAGTCGGCGTCGACGAGGCCCAGGACGTGCTGGACACGTGGGTCGATCAGAACACGGCGGGCCTCATCAAGTCCTCGGCGCTGCAGGCCGACCAGATCGAGCTGGCGATGCAGAACGTCGTGCTCTTCGCCGCGCAGTGGGAGAAGCTCTTCGACGAGGACGCCACCGCCGAGGCGGACTTCACCCGCGCGGACGGGAAGGTCGTCCGCGTTCAGACGATGCGCCAGACCAGCGCGATGGTCTGCACGGAGGGGTCCACGGGCGCCGTGACCTGGAAGGTCCTGCGCGTGCCCTACTCCGAGGACTTCGCCCTGGACATCGTGCTGCCGCAGCAGGGGACCCTGCCGGAGGCCCTGCCCGCCGGCACGTGGGCCGCGGCCAGCGCCCTGCTCGACGAGGCGCAGGACGAGGGGATCCTCCCCGAGGTGAATCTGACGCTGCCGCGCATCGACCTGTCGACCCCGGCGGGCGGCGTCGACGTCCTGCCGGTCCTGGGCTCCCTGGGCGCCGACATCCGTCCGATGGGACGCATCAATCCGGACTTCGTGACGACCGTCTACCGCCAGCAGGTCCGGCTCATTGTGCGCGAGGACGGCACCGTGGCCGCCGGCGTCTCCGAGTACGGCGGGATGGCCGGCGCCGCGAATCCGGGCCCCACCACGGACTTCCACGTCGACCACCCCTACGTCCTGCGGCTGCGGGACCTGTCCACCGGTCTCGCCCTGTTCGAGGCGGTCATCAACGACCCGTCCTGACGGCGCCGGGCACGACGGCCGATAAACCATTTGAACGGCCGGGCGCCGTCGGGGCGCCCCCTCGCGCGGGCCGCGTCCGCGACTCCCCCGAGGCGGAAAGGCGCACGAGGCCCGGAGCGACGGACGCTGGCACTCCTCCAGCCGCGGCCAGAGGGCCCAGGGCCATTCCGGCGGGAATGGGCTCACAGGACGGCGGACATGAGCCGGAAGACATTGTCGATGTAGCGCCGCCACCAGGGCTCCTTCGCCCACTCCTCGGCGGTCAGCTCGCTGGACACCGAGCGGTAGAACGCGTCGTTGTCGCGCAGCAGGTCGTCCAGGTCCCCGCCGAAGGCCAGCAGCATCACCTCGTAGTTGAGCGCGAATGACCGGAAGTCCATGTTCGACGAGCCGATGACGGCCACCTCGTCGTCGACCGTCATGTACTTGGCGTGCAGGACGGTGGGCGCCGGGTACCGGTAGATCCTCACGCCCGCGGTGAGCAGCGCCGAGTAGTAGGAGCGCTGGGCGTGATTGACGATGAGGTGATCGGACTCCAGCCCCACGAAGAGCTCCACCTCCACACCCCGGTAGGCCGCCGTCGTCATGGCCGACAGCAGCGCCTCGTCGGGGATGAAGTAGGGGCTGGTGATCGAGATCCGCCTGGTCGCGTTCTGAATGAGGGACAGGAACATCCGCAGATTCGGCTCGGTGGGGTAGCCCGGGCCGGAGGGCACCAGCTGCATGGCGTTGACGACGGCGCCCGGCCGCCCCGGACGCGGTGCGCTGTGTCCGACGACGGCGCCCGACTCCGGGACGAACCGTCCGGCGCCAGCGTCAGCGCCGGCGACCGCGGCGGCGGCATCGGTAACGACCGCGGCGGCATCCGCGCGGGGATCGAGGACGTCGAGGCGCTCGTCGGCCTCGAAGTACCAGTCCATGGCGAAGACGGCTTCGGCCTCCAGCACGATCGCCCCGGTCACCTCCACGCTCAGGTCCTGCCAGACCCGGCCCGCCCTGACATTGGAGCGCAGCCTGTAGGAGGGGTCGATGATGTTGTGCGAGCCGATGAAGGCGCGCCGGCCGTCGACGATGAGGATCTTGCGGTGGTTGCGCAGGTCGGGCCGGCGGAAGCGCCGCCTGAGGGGCAGCAGGGGCATCATGAGCCGCCACTGGATGCCGGCCTCGCTGAACCGCCTGCCCAGGCGGCGCCAGCCGGGGTACTTGCGCGAGCCGAGGTGGTCCACGAGCAGGCGCACCGTCACCCCCCGGGCGGCGGCCCGCTCCAGGGCCGAGTAGAAGACGTCGGTGACCTCGTCCCAGCTCTGGATGTAGAACTCGACGTGGACGTGGTGCTCGGCGGCGTCGATGACCCTCGCCATGGCCGCGTAGGTGGCGGCCGAGTCGCCGTGAAGGGCGACCACCTCGCCGGTGACGCAGGGGAGCCCGGTGAGCCGGCGGTTCATCCGCAGCACCGAGTCCAGGTGCTCCGAGGGGCGGGCGCCGGCGGGCACGGTCGGCAGGCTCTGCGTCATCCTCAGCGCGGCCTCGGTGGCGATCACCTGCTGCTGGAGGCGCCGCCCGTGCACCCAGGGGCTGCCGAGGAAGAAGTAGAGGGGGAAGCCCACGACGGGCAGCAGGAAGATGAGCAGCAGCCAGGCGGTCGACGACGAGGGGCGCCGATTCTCCGGGACGGTCCCGAGTGCGGCGATCTTAATGGTGTACTCGACCACGACCCACGAGGTCGCCAGAAACGGCTCCCATCTCATACGGGCATGATGCCACGGCCGGCTCGGCGCCCCGTGGAGGGCCCGCCCCTGCGCGCAGCCGGTCGGAGCGGCCGGCGCCGTTCGAACGGCGGGCATCGACGGCGGGCATCCCGGACGGCGGGCATCGATGGCCGTCGTCGGCCCCGGGCAGAGCGAAGGCCCGCCCCGGAATGGATCGGCCGGGTCGGGCCCTTCGCGTCGAGGCCGCTCACCGGTTCCCATGCGGGAGCAGGTCCTCCTTCGCCGGGCGTCCGACCCGAATTCCCTTGCCTTACGGGCCTGGACTCGACTCCGGCCCCTCATCGGCGCTCCCCAGCACCTCGTGGCCCTCACCGTCCGGCGGCGGCATCATCATGATCGAACCTCCTGAGAGGTCACCACCCGCGCGCCTGGGAGAGTACTGAGAACCCGGGCGCCCCCGCGGCCCGGTGCACGCGCCCCCGCCGGGCCCGGCGGTCGGGGCGCCCCGCGGCCCGGCGGGGCGGGATCCGGATGGCCCGGCGGCCCGGCAGTCGGTCGCGCGTGCGCCTCAGGCCGCGGTCGACGGCGTCGGATCGTCGAAGAAGGTGCGGAAGTAGCCGTAGAAGTTCCAGTTCCCCCAGCTCGAGCACTCGTCCTTGCCCCCGGATTTGACGGCCTCATTGGGCTGGTAGGGGGTGTAGTTGTAGAGGCCGGCCGTGGCCTGGTTGACGATCGTCAGCTCGGCGCCGCCGCAGGCCTGGTCCGGGGAGTAGGCGATCCGGGTGGGGGTCTGGGCCACGACGTCGTAGGAGCCCGGATTGAGCCGGTAGCGCTGGAACTGGGAGGCGGCGCCGTAGAGCTGGAGGAAGAAGCCCTCCCACTTCCGGTCGCACTGCGAGGCGTCGGGGCAGGCGTAGCCGGCGGCGGCCTCGTACCTGCGCGCGGTCAGGTTCCGGCCCGAGGCGGTCAGGAGCCCCTGCTCCTTCTGGATGAGCACGAGCAGGACCTGCGGGTTGATGTCGCAGGCGGTGGCGACCTTCGAGACGATCTGGGCGGCGCTCTCCTCCTCGGCGCCGGTGTAGCCGCCCGGGCACATGTCGGTGGGCTCGCGGTCGACCGAGGTGAAGGTGGCCTCGGCCAGGCACGGCGTGCCGTCGGGGCCGGGTCGGCAGCCGGCGTTGACCCGCGCGATGAAGGCGGCGATCTCCGCCGGGGTCATGGTGGTGGAGTCGTAGAAGACGTCGTCGTCGATGAGGTGCGCGGGATCGAAGCCCTCGGTGTCCAGGACCACGGGCGCCGGACCCATCTCGGTCCAGACGACCCGGGCGTCGGCCTGGCCGCCGCCGCCCATGCGGGAGGCGACGATGAAGCACACGAGCACGGTGACGACGAAGGAGACGAGGGTGACGACGACGGGGTTGAGCAGGATCGGACGGCGCGGGGCGGGGCGCCGGCCAGCGGGGCTCGCGGCGAACGGGCCGGGCGGGCGGCGGCCCGAGCGCGGCGCGCCCGTGCGCACTCCGCCCGTGCGCACTCCGCCCGAACGCGCGGTCGGCGAGGCGGTCCGGCGGCGCGCGCTCGCGCGGGGGCGCGAACGGCCCGCCGAGGGGGGACGGGGGCTGCGGGGACCGGGGCGGTGGGACATCGGTGCAACTCTTCCACACCAGCGGATTCCGTGTCGCCAGACTTTCGGCCGTCCCGCGTCTTCGTGACAAGACCTATATATATGCTTCCCGTCACGCCGGAGCCGTCCCGCGGGCCCGGCGGGTGCGAGACGGCGGGGCCGGCGGGCCCCGGCGAACGCCCGTCGTCGCGCACCCGGTCAACATGCCCATGCGCCGCCCTCCCGCCGCGCCGGTCGCACCCGTTACCCTGCCGACCATGGACATACCCGCCGTCATGGACCTCGCGCACGACCTCATGGCCGCCAACGGGGTCGGCGACTGGGACCTCGGCCTGGACCGGGCGAGGCGGCGGGCCGGCCAGACCGACCACACCCGCCGTCGGATCACCCTGTCCCGGGCCCTCATGGAGCTGTACTCCCCCGACGAGGTCCGCGAGACCGTCCTGCACGAGATAGCCCACGCCCGGGTCGGGGCCGCCCACGGCCACGACGCCGTCTGGGCGGCGGAGGCGCGCCGCCTCGGCTCCACCGGGCGGCGCCTGGTGTCGGCGCGCTCGCCGCGGATCACGGGCCGCTGGGTGGGCACCTGCCCCGCCGGGCACACCGTCGACCGCATGCGCCGCCCCACCCGGCCACTGGCCTGCGCCCTGTGCGGGCGGAGCTTCAGCCTGGACAACCTCCTGGAGTGGAGCCTCGACGGCGTGCCCATGACCCCCGCCCGCATAGGACCGTCCTACGCCCGCTCGCTGGCGCAGGTGCGCCGCGCGCTGATCCGCCAGTCCCAGATGGCGGGCCGCTGAGCCCCGGGCGCCGGGGCCGCCGGACTCAGGGCCGGCGGCCCCGGCGCCTTCCGATGGAGGGCCGGCCCCGATCCGGGCCCCTCCCGGGCCGGGGCCGGCGGCCCCGGCGCTCCTCGCCCCGACAGCCCCTCAGTCGGCCTGGCGGGCGAGGTCCGCGGCCCCCACGAGCCCGGCGTCCTGTCCGGCGGAGGAGATGAGGACGGGGATCTCGGGGCGCCGGGCGTGCGCCGTCAGGTGCGCGCGGAAGGCGGCCGTGACCGGCTCGAGCAGAATGGGGCCGGCCTCGGTCAGGCCGCCGGTCATCACAATGACCTCGGGGTCCAGGACGGCGGCGAGGTCCGCCAGCCCCTGCCCGAGGGCCCGGCCCAGGCGCGCGTAGCACTCCAGGGCGGCGGGGTCGCCCTCGCGGGCGGCGGCGGTGACGGCCTTGCCGGAGATGTGCTCGGGGTTCCCGCCGGACAACTCGATGATGCGGGCGGCGTAGGACGGCTGGAACCGGGCCAGCTCCCAGCCGTTGACGCCCAGGGCGGTGCCCGAGCCGTAGCGCTCCAGGCACCCGCGCTGACCGCAGCCGCAGGGACGCCCGTCGGGCTCGACGTTGATGTGCCCGATCTCGGCGGCGAAGCCGGCGGCCCCGCGCACGAGGCGGCCGTCGATGACGATGGCGCCGCCCACCCCGGTCCCCAGGGTGACGACCAGGACATTGCGCTTGCCCGCCCCCGCGCCGAACCGCGCCTCCGCCCAGCCGGCCGCATTGGCGTCGTTCTCGACGACGACGGGCAGGCCCACGCGCTCGGCCACGACGTCGCCGATGCGCACGCCGGTCCAGTCCAGGTTGGTGCCCGAGGCCATGGTGTTGCGGTCCGAGGAGACGAAGCCGGCGGCGCCGATGCCCACGGCGACCGCCTCCGGGCGGGACTCCTTCAGCTCCAGGGCGCAGTCGACGATGGTGTCCAGAATGCTCGCGCGGTCATTGGCCGGGGAGGCCCTCTGGATGCGCTCCAGGACGGCGCCCTCCTCGTCCACGACCCCGGCGGCGATCTTCGTGCCGCCCACGTCCACACCGATGCTCAGTGCCATGTCCACTCCTCATTGAGATCCTCCGGAGCCCCTTGCGGCTCTTCGGGCAATTGTGGGCCATGACGGTGCGCCCTGTCTGCCCCGAAGGTCCCCGTCCTCTTCGCGATCCGGGCGGAAGCCAGCCCGCCGCCCCCGACCCGCGCCCGGCGCGGACCGGGCGCCCGATCTCGCGGCGCCGGCGCCGCTCGTGATGGGATGAAGGACATGCCCGACGACGCGACCCCCAGTTCGCCCCGGCCCGGCGCCGCCGGGGCCTTCGCATCGGCCCCGCGGCCGGACGGGCGGGAGGCCTCCCCGCTCGCACCCGACTGGCTCGAGGACCCCGACGACGAGCGCACCCGGGTCTGGGTCGATGCGCACAACGCCGCCACCGGGGCCGCCCACGCCGGCCCCTCCCTCGAGGCCCGCGCCCGCGACCTCGAGGCGCTCCTCGACGACCCGGACCGCATCCCCGCCGTCGCCTCGCGCCACGGCATGCTCTACAACTTCTGGACCGACGCCGCCCGCCCCCGCGGCGTGTGGCGCCGCACCACCTGGGAGTCCTACATCCTCGGGGCGCCCGTGCGCGCCGACCGCGGCCCCGCCCCCGCCCAGTGGGAGGAGCTGCTCGACGTCGACGCCCTGGCCCGCGAGCGCGGCCGCGCCCTGACCTGGGGCGGGGCGCAGGTGCTCACCACCGGGGCGCTCGCCGGGCGCCGCGCCCTGGTGAACCTGTCGCAGGGCGGCTCGGACGCGTCGTGGACGCAGGAGTACGACCTGATCGAGCGGTGCTTCGTCCCGCCCCGCGAGGGCGGTTTCCGGCGCGGGCTCTCCAAGGGTTCGATGTCCTGGGGGGACGACGAGGGCGAGTGCGTCATCGTCGCCGCGGACCTGGGCCCGGGCTCGCTGTCCGCGGCCGGCTACCCGCTCCAGGTGCGCCGCGTGCGCCGCGGCCGGGCCGTGGAGGAGGGCGGGGTCCTCGTGTGCGCGGCCCCGGACGCCGTGGCCGCCCTCGCCGCCCGGGACCCGTGGGGCCGCACCTGGGTGATGACGATGCCGACCTTCTACGCCACCCGCGTCTGGCTGCTGCCCGACGACGTCGCCGCGCCCTCCGGCGTCGGGCGGGCGCTGCCGGGGGCCGGGCGCGAGTGGGTGCCCGACGGCGCCGTCCGCCTCGACGTGCCCGAGTCGGCGTCGGCGGGCGTGGGCCGCGACTGGGCGACGATCGAGCTGCGCCGCCCGTGGAAGGTCGACGGGCGCACCTACGCGCCGGGCACGCTCCTGGCGGCGCCGCTGCAGGGTCTGCTGGAGGGGCGCCGCGAACTCGTCGTGCTCTTCGAGCCGACGGCGACGACGTCGCTGGCCTCGGCCGCCTGGACCCGCAATCACCTGGTGCTGACGATCCTCGACGACGTCGTCAACCGTCTGGAGGTGTGCACGCCGCCGTCGGCGCGGCGCACGGCCGCCGGGGACCGGCGGTGGGGGCGCCGCCGGGTGGATCTGACGGGCGCGGCGGACCCGCCGGGCCGGCCGGAGGGCGGCGGGGGCCGGCTGCGGCCGGGGCGCGCGCTGCTGGACGTGTCCGTGTCCGCCCTGGATGCGCGCGACACGGACTACCTGTGGATCTGCGCGTCGGGGTGGACGACGCCGTCGACCCTCGCGGTGGGGCGGGTGACGCGGTCCGGCGGGGTGGACGGCATGACGGTGGTGCGCCAGGCGCCGGCCCGCTACGACGCCGCGGGCGTGCGGGTGAGCCAGCACCTGGCCACGAGCGCGGACGGCACGCGCGTGCCCTACTTCCAGGTCGGCCGCCACCGGGGGCCAGCTCCGACGCTCGTCGTGGCCTACGGGGCCTTCGGGGTCGGCCTGACTCCGGGCTACGACCCGGTGGTCGGCAAGGGGTGGCTGGAGCGGGGCGGCACGCTCATCGTGGCCAATACGCGCGGGGGCGGCGAGTACGGGCCCGCGTGGCACCGCCGGGCCCTGGGGCGCGGCCGGCGCCTGGTGGTCGAGGACCTGGTGGCGGTGCTGGAGTCGGTGATCCGCAGGGGGGTGGCGGCGCCGTCGGGCATTGCGGTGCACGGCTCCTCGGCGGGAGGGCTGCTCGTGGGCGAGCTGCTCACGCGGCGGCCCGATCTGCTGGGGGCCGCGGTCATGGAGGTGCCGCTGACGGATCTGGAGCGCTACTCGCGGCTGCTGTCGGGGGCGTCGTGGGTGGAGGAGTTCGGGGACCCGGACGACCCGGAGCAGTGGGCGTGGATGCGGGGGCTCTCCCCGCTGCACCGCCTGCGCGAGGGCGTGGAGTATCCGCCGGTGCTGCTGGTGACCTCGCGGAAGGACGACCGGGTGCACCCGTGGCACGCGCGCGCGATGGCGCACCGGCTGGAGGAGCTGGGCGGCCGGGTCTCCTACCTGGAGACGGCGGAGGGCGGGCACGCCGGGCGGGCGACGAGCGCCGTGCGGGCGCGCACCTGCGCCCTCATCCACGAGTTCGCCTGGCGCCGCACGAGCGGTTGACCGGTCCCGGCCAGCGGGCTCCCCGGCGACGGCCGCCCCCCCGGTCCTCAACGGCGCGTGCCAGGCCTGGGACGCGCCCAGCCCGTTCGTCGCCGACGCCGCGTCCCTCCCGACCGGTTCGACGGAGGGCCCGGCGCTGACCATTATGGCGGTCACGGCCCGCGCCTGCGACTGCATCGCCCGGGCGCACGCGAGCGGCGAGCTGACCCGGCCCGCGCAGGACGTGGTGCTCTGAGGGCCCGCCCGCTACCCTTGATGCCGGGGGGCGCGGACGGGCCCGCCCGCCGCCAGCGGGCCCGGCCCGCCGCCCCGGTGCCGGGGTCCGCGGCCGCGAAGAGGAGGAACCGTGAGCGACTTCGACTGGAGCGAGACCGACATCAACGTCCTGTACGACGTCTTCTACGAGCAGGGCACGATCCTCGCCGCCGAGTACATCGCCCTCGTCGATCGCGCCAAGAACGACGGCGACCGCGACGAGGCCGCGTTCTGGAGGAGGCAGATACAGGACCTGCGTCGCGAGCGCTCGGACGTCGACCCGGACGATCGCAACGCCATGATCGAGACGATGAAGCGCTGGCAGCGCACTCGCGAGCAGATCCAGAGGCTGCGGGCGCTCGCCCCCAGTGCAGCATGATGTCGCCGCTGACCGACGAGCACAGGGAGAGCATCTGGGAGGACGTCGAGGTGGACGTCTTCGGCTCCGAGGCGCCGTCCCTGCATCCGGTTCTCCTGTCCATCGGCGCGCAGCCGGGCGCGGGGAAGACCCGTGCGACCGCGGCGACGAGGAGATCCTTCTACGCAGGTCGGTCCTTCGTCCCGATCATCGGCGATGACTTCCGTCCCTACCACCCGGATTACCGGGCCCTGGTGTCCTCCCCCGACCCCGATCTCATGCCCGCGGTCACGGCCGAGCTCGCCGGCTGGCTGGTGAGGCGGTCCCTGGAGCACGCGGCCCGGCACCGCTACTGCGCGATCGTCGAGGGCACGCTGCGCTCCCCGGAGACGACGCTGGGCACCATCCGCCAGTTCGCCGCGGCGGGCGCGACCACGCACCTGGTGATCCTCGGCGTGCCCGAGGTCGACTCGTGGACCGGCTGCATCGACCGGTACCTCAGCGCCCTGGAGTCGGGCAACCCCGCCCGGTGGACGCCCCTGGCCGCGCACGACGCGGGGTACCGGGGGACCCCGCGGACGCTGGCGGCGGCGCGGGACTGCCCCGAGCTGCACCGGCTGACCGTCGTCGACCGCTCCGGGGGCGTCGCCCATGACGACGTCCGCGGGGCCGACGGCGCCTGGGCGCGACCGGCCGGCGGCCCGGAGACGCTGGAGCGTCTTCGCGCGGCCCGGGACCCGGGCGCCGAGGAGCGGGTCGCGCGCCTGGCAGCCCGGGCGGCCCACCTGGAGGCCGATCCGACGGTCCTCGCCGGTCTCGACCACGCCCGCCAGCTGGCGGCGCCCTCCGCCCCTCCTCCGCGCTGACGACGCGCCGCGGTTCCGCGCTCCGGCCCCGCGCGGCCGAACCCGACCGTCACTGGGCACCCCGCCGCGGGCGCGGGCGGACCCATGAACACCGCTGCGCGCGAGGCCGTCGCCACATCCGTCCCGTTCACCCCGCCCGTCTCGTCGCGGGCGCGGGCGGACCGGTGGTGGGCGGCACGGCTGACTCAAAAAGGTGGCCGACGCGGATCTTTCACCCTTCGCCCCGCGCCCCTCCCATCCAGAAGTGGCGCAATGACGCCATTCCCCGTGAGCGCGGGAGCCGCCGTGCACCCGAAAGATATGCGCCGGCCACCTTTTTCCTCCCCGCCGACGCCCCGGGCCGCGGCGGCGGGGTCGCCGACCGCCCCAGTCCCCGGTCCAGTCCACTCCCTCGGGCGCCGAGACGTGCACTTCGCACTCGAGCGGGCACTTTTAACTGGGCGGTGTCAGGGGGTGGTTGCACCATTACGGGTTCGGAGGAGTGATCGATG
>NZ_AUBL01000043.1 GCF_000429225.1 Actinomyces dentalis DSM 19115 | reverse complement strand
CTTCACGCCCCACGTCTTCAAAACCACCTCTGAACAACCTTCCGGGAACTGCACTCTACGGGCCCGGATCGTCATAATGGCGAGAGTGGGCGGGCGCGGGGTGTTACGGGTGGGGCTCCTGGGGCGGTCCGGGGCGGGGGCGTGTCCGAATCTGTTGCAAAGGCGCCCCGCGACCGGATCGGCCGCGAGAAGAAGCGCGGAATATCAACGATTCTCCTCCGGCGCCCCGGCTCGATCCGGGCCTTTGCAACAGATTTGGACAAACGGCGCCGCCACGGGCCCGGGAGGGCCGCCGCGAGTCGGGCGGAGGCCGCGGCGGGCGCCCCGATCGGCCGGGCGGGCCCGCGGGAGTGTCCGCCGTGGTCGCCATCGGGCCCGCGGCGACGTCCTCCCGGGCGCCCTCGGACGCCGAGACGTGCACTTCGCACTCGAAAGTGCAGTTCCAACCGTCATTCTCGAGTGCAAAATGCACATCTCGACGGCAAAGTGCACATCTCGACGACGAGGAGGCCGGTCGCGGTCCTCGCGGGCCGCGGCGACGGCCCCGCCCGCACCACCCCGCGCCCGCCCACCCGCGCCATTATGGCGATCCCGACCGGTCCGGGGAATCTTCTGGCGAGAAGGGCCCACTGACGGCGAGACAGGCGCACGGGCCGGGGGCCGCATGCATATTCTTGCCGCGTGCGGCGCCCCGGCCCGCGACGATCACGATCAGGAGCGCACATGATTCTCATCCGATTCATCACCTCCTCATGGGGGGCGAGGGGCACCGGCGTCCTGTTCGGGCCGACGACGAGGTCCATGTGCGCCGTCGCGGTCCTGCTCCTCGTCATGGCGGCGGTGAACCCGGTTCCCGTGCCCCCGGCGTGGAGCCTTCCCGCACCGCTGATCGCGGGGGCCGTCCTGGGCGCCGTCAACGCCTCAGCCGTCTGCAGGGACGTGACGGACTCGCGATACGCCGCCCTGCGCTACTACGGATTCTCGGCGGGCGGGTTCATGGGGCTCTTCGCCCTCATGGCGCTGCCGTGCACGATCATCGAGACGGCGGCCTGCCTCATGCTCCTGGTGCTCCCTGAAGGATCGTCCGGACCCGCCCTCATTCTCATCGTCATATCAACATCCGCGACCACGGGGATATTCGCCCTGCTCTGGTGCGCCGCGCGCCGCGAACGCACCCCGTCTCACAGGCCCCTGCTCCCCATAATGCGAAGACTCCCGGCCGATCGGCGCGCGGCACTGCGCCTGCGCTATCTCGGCGAATGCCGCCGCCTGCCCGCCGTCATCGCCCTGGCCGAGGCCGCCTTCATCGCGTGCGCAATGGGGCGCTTCGGCATGTCGGTCGCGGGGGCGGTGCACATCGGGGGCGCCCTCGTCGCCTCGGCCTGCGTCTGCGCCGTCGGCGAGGCCGAGTCCACGCGGGCGGGGCGATTCTCGCGCGGGCGCTACGAGGTCGCCGATCCCGAACTCGTCCGCGCCGGGGCGCCCATGATTCTGATCCCCGTGTCGGCCGCACTGGCCCTGACGGGGATACTGGCGGCCGTGAACGGCGGCGCGGCGGACGCGCCGTCGATCGCGGCCGGCGCCGGATACCAGCTCATCGCCGCGCCGCTCCTGCTGGCGGCAATGGTGCGATTCAGCGCGACCCGGACGGTATCGCCGCTCGCCGAACTGATATTCCTCCTCATCATGCTGACCCCCGGTCTGGCCGTCCTCGCCGGGGCGGCGACGCTCATCCACCGGAGAGGACGGCGCCATGCTTGAGATAGAGGGGCTGGTGCACCGGTACGCCAACGGCCGCGGGGTGGGCCCCGTGTCCCTGCGCGTCAGAGCGGGCGAGGCCCTGGGCGTCGTGGGCCCCAACGGCGCGGGCAAGAGCACGCTCTTCAACGGCCTGTGCGGCTCGGGCCCGCTGTCCGGGGGAGCCGTCAGGCTCAACGGCCGCGACACGGGGCGGCGCCTGCCCAGTGCGGCGGTGGGATTCCTCCCCGAGACCTGCCGGCTCCTCCCCTCGATGACCGCCCTCCAGGCGGTCGCCTTCGAACGGGGCGTGCGGGGCCTGGCCGTGAGCGACTCCGGGCTGGCCGACGCGCTGGGCGCCATGGGGGTCGACGACGCCGGGGACGCGGCCGTCTCCGCCCTGTCCCAGGGGATGCGCCGGAGGGTCGGCATCGTCTGCGCATTCCTCGGATCGCCGCCGGTGGTGGTCGCCGACGAGCCACTCAACGGCCTGGACGTCGACGGCGTCCTCCTCTTCCGCGACCTCCTGCGCGACTACCTCGCGCACGGCGGCGCGCTCCTCATCTCCAGCCACATCCTCGATCTCCTGGACGAGGTGTGCGCCCGCGTCCTGCTGCTGCGAGACGGCCTCGTCGTTGAGACGGTCGACGCCGACGGCGGGCGCGTCGAGCAGGCCTACCGGCGACTGCGGGCCGAGTCCTCGGAGGCCGCGGAACCGCGGGCCGGCGCGCGGGCCCACCGGCGGCCGCGGGCCGACTAGCGCGGAAGGCCCGGACGGGACCGCCGCCCCGCGGCCGACTGCGGGGCCGCCCTCCTCCCGGGCGGGACCCCGCCGCCCCCGCCCGGCTCAGCGCAGCGCCTCCAGGGCGCGGGCGGCGTCCAGGGCCCGCAGGTGCGCCAGCGGGTCCAGGCCGGTCTCCAGGACGAAGTCGGTCAGCTGGGCGCGGACCACCTCCTGGAGCCGGGCGGCCCGCCAGGGCTTGGCGATGTAGTGGTCCAGCCCGGCCTCGTTGACGGCCCGGATCGTGTCCGCCTGGTCCGCCTGGCCGGTGACCAGCACCTTGCGCGCATCCGCCGTGCGCTCGTCGCCGGCCATCTCCACGAGCATGTCGACCCCGCTGCGCCCGGGCAGCCGGTGGTCGGCCAGGACGAGGGCGACGACGTCGCCGTCGCCGTCGATCTCGTCGACGACCTCGAGGGCGTCATCGACGTCCTCGGCCGGCTCTATGCGCACCGTATCGGCGAAGGGGGCGAGATCGCCCAGGACGGCGTCGCGGACCTCGGGCTCGTCCTCGACGACGACAATGGCGAGCTTCATGGCTGATCCTTCCTCTCAGGGGCCCGCTGCGGCGGCTCGGCGGGCAATCGGACGGTGACGCGGGTGCGCCCGGGGCGGGAGTCGACGGCGATGGTGCCGCCGTGGGCGTCGACGACGCTCTTGGCCAGGCCCATGCCCAGTCCCAGCCCGAAGCGGACCCGGCCGTGCTTGGTGGTGAAGCGGGGCTCGAAGATCCGGGGCAGGACCTGCGGGTCGATGCCGGGGCCGTTGTCCGTCACGTCCACGCGCACGCCGTCGGGCTCGCCCGCCACGGCGATGACCAGCCGCGGGGCGAAGTCCGACGGCGCCCCGGCCCCGGCCGCCGGCGCATCCCCGGCCCCGGCCGCCGGCGCCCCGGCGCCCGCCCCCGCGAGCGCGTCGGCGGCGTTGGACAGGATATTGGTCCACACCTGGGCGAGCTCCCCGGCCCGCCCGGGCACGGCGCCCACCTCGGCGTAGTCGCGCTCGATGGCCACGTCCCGCAGCCGGTGGGCGGTCAGGCGCAGCGAGTCCTCCAGCACCTCGCGCACATCGACGTCCTGGACCATCTCCCCCTCGGGGCGCACGTAGGTGGACAGGGCGGACACGAGCCCGCGGATCCGCTTGGTGGCCAGGGCGACATTGCGCTCCTGGCGGCCGACCGAGGCGGCCGCGAGCGCGGTGGCCAGTCGCTGCGGGTCGCCGGCCAGGTCCCGCACCCGCTGCGGGTCGGAGTCGGCGTCCAGGCCCAGGGACACGAGCCGGCGGGCGAGCTCGCGGTCGCCCACCACCGCCTCCAGCGCCCGGCGGGCGGCGCGCTCCTGGCGGGTCGAGGCGGCCGGGCGGGTGCGGGCGTGCGCGGCGGTGCGCAGCACCATCTCGCCGTCGGGGTGCCCGGCCAGCAGGGAGGCCAGGTCCTCGCGCAGGTGGGCGTTGGCCCCCTCCAGGGCGGCCACGGGGTTGTTGAGCTCGTGGGCCACGCCGGCGGCCAGCTCGCCCAGGGTGGCGAAGCGCTCCTGGGCGAGCAGCTCCAGGCGGGCCTGCTCCAGGGCCTCCAGGGCCTCGGTCGCCTGGGCGCGCTCGGCCTCGACGGCGGCGGCGAGCTCGATCTTCTCCACCTGGAGGACCTCGGAGCGCGACAGCCGCGTGGTGAGCGAGCCGATGATCAGGGCGGCCAGGGTCTGCTCGGTGGCGGGGTTCTCGCGCAGCGCCCGGTCGAGCTGCTCGATGGACAGCAGGATGAGCTCGACGTCGGTGGTCGTGGTGGCGGTGACGTAGGCGCGCCCCTGGGTGGCCAGGGAGACCAGGCCGACGATGCGCCCGGTGGTGGCGTGGTGGAGCGTGACCTCGCCGACCCGGGTGTGGCGGGTCAGGGCCACGGCCCCGGACACGACGACGCAGACGGCGTCGACCACCTGGCCCTGGTGGGCCAGGCGCACCCCAGGGGGCAGGTGCAGGCGCGGGCGCGGGCCCAGGACGGCCTCGCAGGCGGCGATGAGCTCGGCGGTGAGGCGATCGTTGGAGTGGTTGAGGGCCTCCAGCAGCGGGGAGCGGCCCTCGGGTGGCTCGTCGGCGCGGCCCAGGCGGTGGCGGCGCTCGTCGTCGGGCAGGTGGTCGCGCATCCACCGGCTGGTCTGGGCGGCGGCGCGGTCGGCGATCGCCCCGGGCGTCCACGGGACGACGACGACCTCGCGGATGAGGTCCTCGTCGACGGCCCGCCCCAGGTCCGTCAGCTCGCTGCGCTCGGTGAGCAGGACCAGGCGCGCCGAGGCCAGGACCGGGTAGTGGTCGATGGCGGCGGCGACGTCGTCGAGGCTGCCGACCTCGTCAGTGGCCACGATGAGGGGGACCCGCCCCAGGGGCTCGGGGCCGGAGGCGGCGCGGGCGAAGAGCTCGGCGAGGGTGCGCACGCGCAGGACGTCGGCGGCGGCGCGCACGGCCGGCTCGATCTCGTGGGCGGCCTGGCTGCCCAGGGAGGCGGGCGAGACGACGGCGACCACGAGGCGCTCGGGCCCCGACCCGCCGGTCGCGTCGTCGGGTCTGGGCGCCGGCGCGGCGGGCCCCGGCCGGCCGGCCCCATTGGCCCCGGCCCCGGGCGCGGCGGGCCCCGGCCCGGCCGGGCGGGGCCGCGCCGTCGGCTCCCGGGCGTCCCCCCCGGCTCCGGTCGGGGCGCTCACACCAGCCCCATCCACGACCACAGGGTCGGCATGACCAGCACGAGGACGGTCGTGCCCGCGACCCCGATGACGATCCCGACCCGGGCCATGTCCGCGGTGGAGACCTCGCCGGTGGCGTAGGCGATGGCGTTGGGCGGGGTGGAGATGGGCAGGCTCATGCCCAGCGAGCAGGCCAGGGCCAGGACCACGGCGATCGTCACCGGTTCGAGCCCCTCGATGCCGCCGGCCAGGCCCATCGCCAGGGGGATGAGCAGGTTGGAGGCGGCCGAGTGGCTGATGACATTGGACATGGCCAGTCCCAGCGCCCCCATGACCACGACGACCGCGAGGGCCGGCATGGCCCCCCAGTCGAACAGCCCCAGCAGCCACACGTCCAGGCCGGTGTCGCCCACGCCGTCGCCCAGGGCGATGCCCCCGGCCACGAGCCACAGCACCGGCCACGACAGGCGCCCGAGGTCCTCCCCGCCCATGACGCCGGTGACCAGCAGGGCGATGACGGCCAGGAAGCCGACGACGTTGGCGCTCATCGCGTGCAGGGACTCGGTCATCCACAGCAGGATCGTGGCGGCGGCGATGACGTAGAAGGTGACGGCCCGCCGGTCGGTGTGCCAGGTGGCCCGCATGTCCAACTCGATGCCCAGCCCGGCGGGGATGAACAGGACGATGAGCAGCAGCCAGGCGCCCAGCAGGATGACGAGCATGAGGGGCACGGCCATGACCATCCAGGAGGCGAAGGAGATGTGGTGGCCGCGCTCGGCCAGGGCGCCCAGGGCGATGGCGTTGGGCGGGGTGCCCACCGGGGTGCCGATGCCGCCGACGTTGGCGGCCACGGGGATGGACAGGGCCAGGCCCGCGCGGGGGCGGCCCTCGGGCAGGGCGCCGAGGATGGGGATGACGACGGCGAACATGGTGGCGGTGGTCGCCGTGTTGGACATGAACATGCTCAGCAGCGCGGTGATGACCATCAGGCCCAGCACCGTGCGCCGGGCCGAGCCGGTGAAGGGCTTGATGAGCACGGCGGCGAGGTTCTTGTCCAGGTGGTACTTGGCGGCGCCGTCGGCGATGAGGAAGCCGCCCAGGAACAGGATGATGACCGGGTTGGCCAGGGCGGCCAGGAACTCGGCGTAGTGGGTGGCGCCGGCGGGCACGGGCAGGAGCGCCTGGTCGGAGACCAGCAGGACCTCCAGGCCGATGACCAGGACGGCGGTGGCGACCAGGGGGATGGCCTCGGTGACCCACAGGACGATGGCCAGCAGGAAGATGGACAGCATGCGCTCGCCCGGGTCGTCGAGCCCGGGGACGTCGAAGACCAGGGGGGCGGCGAAGACGACGGCCCCCAGGACGAGCCCGATGATCCGGCGGGCGCTCGGACGCGCGTCATCCACTGCGCGGCGGGCGCTGTCCGCCCGGCGCCGTCGGGCGACGCCCCGGGAGGCGGCGTCCGCCTGGCGGTCGGTGCGGGGGCGGCGCGCGCGCGGCGTCGGCATATGGGTCCTCCTGGGCACGTACGTACGCGATCGGGCTACCGACGACCGGGCCGGCGGGAGCCGGGAGGCCGAGGGCGACCCGGCCTCCTTGCCGGGTCCCGGGGAGCATAGGAGGCGCCCCCGCACCGGGATCGGGACCAAGGGCCCGGGCGGGCGCCGTGGCGCCGCCGCTTCCCGACACGCCGCCGCGGCCCTTGAGTCCCCCTCCCAGCCCCGGGCTCAGCCGGGCGGCGCCACCCGCCGCAGCCAGGCGTCGACGACGTCGTAGAAGCCGGCCGGGCGGGTGCGGCGCACGTCGTGCCCGGCGCCGGGCACGAGCGCCGTGGCCACGTGCGCATTGGCCAGGCGCTCCAGGACCTCCAGGCCGTCCCGGCCCACGCGCGCCGAGCCCGGGCGGTCCCCGGTGACCAGGAGGGTGGGCACCCCCAGGGCGGCCATGCCCTCCTCCCAGACCACCGGCGGGGCGACGACGCCGGTGCGCAGCAGCCCGGCGTCCATGCGCTGGGAGGCCCACACGCCGGGCAGGGCCTCGGCGCCCGGCACCTCGTCGTCGGCCAGGGCGCGCGCCGCCGCGGCGGCCGGGTCGGCGCACACGGCGGCGGCGGCGCGCTCGCGGGCGGCGCCGCGGGCGAGGAGCTCGGCGGGGGTGCGCGCGCCGTAGCGGGCCGGGTCGATGAGGACCAGGCCGCGGACGAGTCCGGGGCGCCGGGCGCCCACGACCATGGCGGTGGCCGCGCCCATGGAGTGGCCGATGAGCACCGGGGGCGGCGGTGCGCCCAGACCCAGGGCGGCCCGGCCGCGCCGCTCGACGTCGAGGTCCTCCAGGACGGCGACGACGTCGTCGACCAGGACCTGCCCGGCGCGTTCGAGCTCGGCGGGCGTCCAGCGCGGGGACAGGCCGTGGCCGCGGGCGTCCACGGCGACCACCCGGTAGCCCCGGGCGGCCCAGTGGTCGATGGCGTCGGCCTGGGAGAGGGCCGAGGAGGTGATCCCGTGCAGGAGCACCAGGGCGGGGGCGTCGTCGGGCCCGACGACAATGCGGGCGAGGTCGCTCACGGGCGGCTCCTTCTCCTGAATTCCCCTTCGGAACGTGTCGAGCATAGGCCCGCCCGGCGTCCACCGCCCGCGCACCACGGGGTGCCGCCGCGCCGATAGCCTTGGGGCCATGAGCCAGTACACGCAGACCTCGGGACCGCGTATGAACGTCGAGTCCTTCAACCTCGACCACACGCGGGTGGCCGCGCCCTTCGTGCGGGTCGCCGACCGCAAGCGCCTGCCGGGCGGCGACGAGCTGGTCAAGTACGACGTGCGCTTCTGCCAGCCCAACCGCGAGCACCTGGATATGCGGGCGGTGCACTCCATCGAGCACCTGACCGCCGAGCTCATGCGCAACCGCACCGACCGGCTCATCGACTTCGGGCCCATGGGCTGCCAGACCGGCTTCTACGCCCTGACCCTGGGGCTGGAGCTGGCCGAGTTCCTGCCCCTGCTGGAGGCGACCCTCCACGACATCCTGGGCGCCGGCGAGGTGCCCGCCGCCAATGAGGTGCAGTGCGGCTGGGGCGCCAACCACTCCCTGGAGGCGGCGCAGGCGGCGGTGCGCGATTTCCTGGCGGCGCGCGACGAGTGGGAGGTCGTCATCCCCGACGCCGGCCCCGGGGCGCCCGAGAATCCCGCCGTCCCCGCCGGCACCGGGGCGCCCGAGAATCCCGTCGTCCCCGCTGGCACCGGGGCGCCCGAGAACCCCGGTGCTCCCACCGACCCCGGCCCGGAGGCCCCCGCCGGCACCGCCGGCACCGAGCAGGGCGACCGGCCATGACGTCGCTGGAGCCGTCCTCCTACGGGGTCGTCGTCGTCCCGCAGAGCCCGACCCTCCTGCTCACCGTCCTCCTCCAGCCGGGGATGATGCTGCTGGCCTACCTCGTGGGCCGCCTGACCCGCAGGGTCCTGCGGCGCTGGCACACGACCCTGTCCTCCTCGGCGGCGACCCTCACGGCCCTGCTGGGCCTGTGGGGAGGGCTGGCCGTGGGGACCTGGATCTTCACGGAGGACTACCTGTGGGCGCCGCGCCTGCTGGTGTGCGCCCTCGCCACCGCCGTCACGGTCATCATCATCACGTCCTTCGTCGCCACCTGGCTCCAGCGCGAGCCCGAGCTCGAGCCGATCGCGGCGGTGGCGGCCCGCGGGGAGTCGGCGACCCTGGAGTTCAAGTCCTCGGCGCGCGTCAACCTGCGCACCGGCAAGCGCGACGACGTCATCGAGACGGTCGCCGCCAAGACCGTGGCGGCCTTCCTCAACTCCCGCGGCGGCACCCTGCTGCTGGGCGTGGACGACGCCGGGCGCCTCATCGGGCTCGGCCCGGACTACACGACGCTGCGCCACGAGGACGCCGACCGCTACGAGCTCTTCCTGCGGGACCTGTGGCGCGTGCGCCTGGGGGCCAATGCGGCGGCCCTGCCGCGCCTGGACTTCGCGCCGGCCGCCGACGGCGACGGCGAGGTCTGCCGGATCACCGTGCCGCCGTCGCCGGCGCCCGTGTACCTGTCCGGCCCCAAGGGCAAGGGCGGGCGCGAGCTGTGGGTGCGGGCGGGCAACTCCACCCAGCGCCTGGAGGTGGACGACGCCGTGGCGTATGTGGCCCAGCGCTGGCCGCGCGAGGTGCGCCCGACGCTGCGCAGCCGATTCGGCGCGTACCTGCTCTACCACCGCCGCCCGGCCGACGCCCCCGAGTGAGCGCGGCCCCGCACCCCCTTCGGACGGACCCGGCCAAGAACTTGCGCGCCGAACCCCCATTGCGACTGCCCATACCCCTCGGACCGGACCCGAGCTCCGTCACGGGACGCTTCCCGAGCGAGCACGCCCCATGACGGCCTGTTGCGGCCCCGCTGACGAGTTCGAGACGGTTCCGGGGGCGATCCCGCCCCGAACGCGGAGGACCTGGGGTCGCGGTCGGGGCCGGCGCAGTCGAAGATCCCGCCCCGAACGCGGGGGGAGCGGCCCCGTCGGCGTCGGAGGCGACGCGGCCGCGGTGCTCCCGCCCCGAACGCGGGGGGAGCGGCCCGATCTGGCCGGGGGCGGCGCTGAAAAAGGTGGCTCCCGCGTATCTTTCACGCCCCACCGCCGCCCCGGCCCGCAGCAGAACGGCGGAATGACGCCACATCCCGCGCAGACGACACCACGACCGGCCCCCAATGATATGCAAGAACCACCTTTTTCAACCGCCCAACCGCCTCCGACCCGCACCCACAGACCGCCCGACCGCCCCGTCCGATCGGCAGACCTCTCCGGGCGACGAAGTTGCGGATGACTTCACCGAAAAACGCACTTATCCACAGATGAAGCCGCAGATATTGTGATTGAGGCCTCGCGAACGGATGCTTCTCCACATGCGCTACACCGAGAAGCGGGACGCCGTACTGCGTGCGCTGGCGAATGCGCACGGAGCGGCCAAGCAGCGGTTCCTCGTCCCCCTGGAGCACGACCGCCGCGCCCTGGCCCGCATGGTGGCCGAGGGTGCGGTCACCCGCCACCCGCAGCACGTCATCGCCCTGCCGGGAACAGATCAACGCATCATCATCGCCCGGCGCCTGGGCGCCCTCATCACCTGCGCGCACGCGATGGACCGCTACGGAATCGCCCTTCAGAGGAGCTCCGACAGTCGGCTCCACCTCATCGTCCCCCGCGGCAAGCGCCTCGTCTACGGCATCGGACACGCCGTCATCCACCATGTCGCCGACGTCCACGTCGATCCGCTCGGCTCGCCCTTCGCCGACCACGAGACCGCGATCCTCACCTTCATGCGTTGCGCACCGGAGTTGGACGCGCTCATCGCTCTCGATTGCGCCCTCCGCGGCGGCATGGTCGTTCGCGACCAGCTTCTCGCCAGACTGCGGGGCCCGCGCAACAGCCCCATGCGTGAGCTGCTCGCCCGCGCCAACCCGAAGGCGAGATCCATCCTGGAGACCATTGCGCGCTACGAACTGGAGGAGGCGGGAGCCGTGCCGGATGTCGCCGTCGAGGTGCCGATCGGGGAGCTCGACCTCACCCTGGGGTTCCTCGCGATCGAGCCCGATGGCTACGCCTTCCACTCCTCCTTGGCCGACTGGACGCGGGACCACCACCGCGATCAGTGGCTCCTGCTGCACGGGATGATACCGCTTCATCTGACCGCCCAGCAGGTCCTGGCGCACCGGACGGTCGAAATCGTCCGTCCCATCGCTGAACGGCTCGGATGCTGGCCCGCCGACGCCAGGTGAGGCTCCCGCGCGCTCCTCGGCGGACTCGCCGGCTCCGGCGTTGACACGAAGACCGACCGTTTCGAGGCTCCCACGCACTCCTCGGACCTGATCCGGCCGGAGGCGGCGCTGAAAAAGGTGGCTCCCGCGTATCTTTCACGCCTCACCGCCGCCCCAGCCCGCAGCAGAACGGCGGAATGACGCCACATCCCGCGCAAACGACACCACGACCGGCCCCCAATGATATGCAAGAACCACCTTTTCCGACCGCCCGACCGCCCCCGACCTGCGCTCACGGACCGCCCGGCAGGGGAGGAGCGCCGAGAGCCGCCCCCGCTCGCCCCGGCCGTAGGCTCCGGGCGTGACCGCGCCCGAACCCGCCACCTCTGCGCCCCCGCCCTCCGCCGCCTGCGCAACCCTGCGCTTCGCACTTCCCTCACCGGCCTCACCGGCCCTACCGGCCTCCGCTGCGCCCGCGCCCCTGGCCCGCCACCTGGCGGGCCCCCTCGACGATGACACCGCCCCCGTCCTCGTCCTGTCCCACGGCATCACCGACTCCGCGGCCTGCTGGGCGGAGGCCGTCGACCACTGGAGTGCGGCCGGCTACCGGATCGTGGCCCTCGACGCCCGCGGACACGGGGACTCCCCGCGCTGGGACTCCGAGGACCTCGCCGATCAGGCGACCGCGGGCGCCCGCCTGGCCGCGGACCTCGAGACGACCCTGGAGGACCTGCGCGCCCACGGCCTGCGCCCCTCCCCGCACGCGCCCGATTCGGGTGCGCTGACCGCGCCACTGGCCGTCGTCGGCCACTCCATGGGCGGGGTGACCGGCCTCGACGTCGCCGCCCGCCGCCCCGACCTGGTCGACGCCGCGATCGCGGAGGACCCGGCCTTCACGACGCCCGCCTGGAACCGGCTCCTGCGGCTGGGCGCCTTCCGGCAGGTCCGCGAGATGGAGTCCATCGCCGCCGACCCGCGGGCGCGCTTCGAGAAGGAGACGCGCGAGAACCCGACCTGGTCGCACCGCGAGGTGCGCGCGAGCGTCGAGGCCGGCGCCGGGGTGGACCTGGGATTCATCGCCGTCGGCTGCGTGGGCCCACCGACGCCGTGGGAGGAGGTCATCGACAACCTGGCCGTGCCCACGCTCATCGTCACCGGCACCGACCGGGTGGTGCTGCGCGGGGAGTACCTGACGAATATCACGCGCCGCGCCAATCCGCGGATCTCGACGGCGGTCGTCGTCGGGGCGCCGCACTGCGTGCGCCGAACCCGCCCCGAGCGCTTCCACGCCGTGACCGACCCCTGGCTGCGCCTCCACATCCCCGCTCCCTCTCCTTCACCGCCCCCTTCACCGAAACCAGCGGAAATGGCACGCGAGACCGGCGGATCATGCACATAATGCCCAGCGTTATCCACAGGTTGTGGACAACTCGGGGCGGCCAGCCAGCCCTCATCCCGCTGCTCTTCCGCGAACGCGCAGGTTTCCAGTCGAACGCGCGCCTCCCACCTGCGCGTTCGACTGGAAACCTGCGCGTTCGCGGGAATCGGGGTATCCGGCAGGGTTCGGCGGGGAGGCACCAGCGGTCGGCCCCCGGCGCCGGCGGGGCCGACGCCGCCGCACCGATCCCCGGCCTAGGCTCGGCGCATGAGCACCGCCGTCCGCACGCCCTGGCCCGTGGCCGCCCTCGTCGTCGTCGCCATGGATGAGGAGGCCCGGCCCTTCCTCGACGCCCTCGCCCCGCTCGACGACGTCGACGAAGTTCCCCTTCTCGGGATTGCGCGAGCATGGAGCCTCGCCCTGCCCGGCGCGCTTGCGGCGGGAGGCGGCGAGCTCGCGACGGTCGAGACGGTCGGGCCGGATGCGGAACTGGACGACGGGCGGGCGGATGCTGCGGCGGGCGGACCGCACGCCGAACCGGACAATGAACCGGGCGACGGGCGACCTTCCGGACCGTGCGAGCTCGTGCTCGTCCGCTCGGGCATCGGGCTCGTCGCGGCGGCGAGCGCGCTGGCCACGGCCCTGACCCGCCTGGCCCCCGCCGTCGTGCTCTCGGCGGGCACCGCCGGCGGGCTCGGGCGCGAGGTTGAGGTGGGAGACGTGTGCGTCTCGACGACCCTGGCCTACACCGACGCCGACGCCACCGCCTTCGGCTACGCCCACGGCCAGACGCCCGGCCAGCCCGCCGTCTTCGAGGCTGACGCCGCCGTGCTGGCGCGCGTGGAGGAGGTCGGCCCGGCGGCGCTGCGCGCCTCGACGGCGTCGTCCGGCGGCGCCCGGATCCGCGCCGGTCAGATGCTGGCGGGGAACTCCTTCGTCACCGCCGCGAACGTGGGCCGGGCGCGCGAGCTCTTCCCGGGCGCGGTGAGCACGGATATGGAGTCGACGGCGCTGGCGCAGGTGGCGACGAGCGCGGGGATCCCCTTCGCCTCGGTGCGCGGCGTGTCCGACCTGTGCGGGCCGGAGGCGGGTCAGGATTTCCACATCGGCGCCCACGAGGCGGCGGCCCGCTCGGCGGCCGTCGTGCTGGCGGCGCTGGGCTGAGGCGGGCCGGGTCCGCGCACCGGCCGATCGGGAAGCCCGGGAGAGTGCGACATTGCAAGTGGGCCGACGGCGCTGTCTGACGGTCCCGAACCCCCAGCACTTGACATACGTGGACTCTCACGTATATTTGTACGTGAGAGTCCACGTACATCGGAGGCCGTCATGGATCTGGACCCCATCGTCCCGCAGCCCGGCAGCGACCGGGACCCGGCGCACTTCGTCGGTCGCGTGGCGACCACGACGCGGGCCCGCGAGCGCCTCGCGGCCGGGGCGAACCTGCTGCTCACCGACCCCAGGCGCATGGGCAAGACCTTCTGGATGCGCGCCTTCGCAGCTCGGGAGAGCGGCTTCAGGTGCTATGTCATCGACTACGAGAGCGTGAGCACGGTTGAGAACTTCCTCATCCGCACAGGCGAGGAACTGGTTAAGAACAAAGCGCTTCCTGAGAATGTGCTCATGTCCCTGAAGAAGATCTTCGACAATGTCGATATCGAGTTCTCCGGTCCCATCGCGGTCAAGACCTATCACCGTCAGACATCCCCGCACCGCCTGCTCGCCGACGCCCTCAAGACTCTGGACGAGGACATCGGCGGAGTCGTCCCGCTGGTGATGATGGACGAGGTTCCTCTGGCGATCGATAATATCGCCCGGCGCGAGGGTTCCGGAGCGGCATCGGAGCTCCTCCAGACTCTTCGGACACTTCGCCAAGGGACTAAGCGAGTTCGATGGATCGTCACCGGCTCCGTTGGCTTCCACCACGTGCTGCGACGAGTTGGCACGACGCAGGGCGCGCTCAATGATCTCGAATCCTTGCCTCTCGGCCCCCTGCCCGACGACGAAGCCGGAGAACTCGCACGACGCCTCCTGCTGGGAATCGGTCAGATGCCCGATGACGTCGTCGTCAAGGCGCTCGTCGAGGTCAGTGGGGGGATCCCCTTTGTACTCCATAAGGTGGCGGGAACACTCGATCAGCGCCACCGCAGGGTCATCGGGCCCGCAGAGGTGCGCGAGTGCTTCGAGGACTTCATCGACGACCCGGACGAATTCGGCTGGTTCGAGCACTATCTGACTCGTGTCGGTCCTCACTACGGCGAACGCGCCATCCTCGCCGAGCGAATGCTTCGGGCTACGCTTTCGGAGACCAATGACTGGATCCCTGTGGATATCCTGCCCCCGGACGACGGAGTCGACGAGATCCTTGAGGATCTCACCAAGGATCACTATCTGGAGCGCCGCGGTCGGTCGGTGCGCTGGCGTTATCCCGCGCTCCAGTACATCTGGGCGCGCAAAAGGGGAGGATGGGATCGTCGATGAGTACCGTCTCCATCTCCCGTTTCACCCCCTCGACCATGCCTGAGGATCTGCTCGAGCGACTTTTCGTGGTGCGCCAGCCAATCCTGAAGAGGCTCATGGATCGCGTCGCCAATCTGGGGACGACTCCGAGTCCTCATCACACGCTCCTCGTCGGCCCGCGAGGGGCGGGAAAGACTCATATCATCTCCCTCGTCTACCATCGTTCCAAGAAACTCATCGCACAGGGATCCGGATTTCAGATCGCCTGGCTGCCCGAGGACCCTTGGACGATCATGTCGTATCGGCATCTGCTGAGCGAGATACTCCGGGCCATTAATCCCGATCAGCGACCTCAAAGTCGCGATGAGGCGGAACTCGATGCGCAATTGCGTGCAGTCATCAAAGAGAACGGACCGATTCTCATTCTCGCGGAGAATTTCGACCAGATCCTTGACGCCATGGGGGAACAGGGTCAGCAGAAACTGCGACATCTACTTCAAACGGGATCGAATATACTCATCATCGGCAGCACCACGCGCCTGGACCGTAATCTCTCTGACCACTCCCACCCGTTCTTCGGCTTCTTCGACACAATTCGTCTCACGCCGTTCTCCCCGGAAGAGGCGCGAAAGATGCTCGTCGCCCTCGCCATCGAGGGCAAGGACGACAGGTTGAAGAATAAACTCAGCGACGACGCCACTCTGTCACGCATCTGCACCATCGCGCACCTGGCGGGTGGGCAACCCCGCCTGTGGGCGCTGCTCGGCAGTGCCCTCACCGTCGAACAACTCGATCACCTCGCCGAACTTCTGCTGAGTCGATTCGACGATCTTACGCCCTACTATCAGGAGCAGTTGGCACGTTTGTCCCCGCAGCAGCGCCTCGTCGTCGCAGAACTCGCTTCCGCGGACCGGCCGTTATCGGTCAAGGAACTCGCCGGACGCATCGGAGTCGATCAGCGCAGCGTCGCCAAGACCGTTGGTGACTTGACCGACCGGGGATGGCTTGAACCGGTATCGACGATCTTCGCCGACCTTCTCGATCGCCGTCGGACCTACTACGAGCTCGCCGAGCCGCTGGCCCGTCTCGCCTTCCAGATCAAGGAGTCGCGCGGAGAACCGCTACCACTAGTCATTGACTTTCTTATCAATTGGTTTGACGCCGACCAACTGTGCGCATCTGATAAGAGCGCTTATGGTCAGGTGGCTCTGATGGAGATGGAGCAGGACGAGGTCGGGGGCCTGGTGCGCCAACTCACTAGCCTACCCGATTCACGTGCCCCCTCCCTTGATCTCCTTGGCCGGGTCGAAGATGCTCTCGCCGCCATTTCAGACGGCGACGCCGAACCTATTATGTCTCTGCCGAGTACACTCCGCCAGGCCATTGAACATCGGGCCGGGTCTTCACTGAATATTGCGCCAATACGTTTGGAGCTTCTGGAATCCGCCCTGGAGGAGGTTGGTGACGTCCCCCGTCGGCAGTCTTCTGCGGAGTGGGTCTCACGCGCCGAGCGGCTAGACCGGGAAGTGCGTTCTTCCGGGAGTCGTCTCATGCTTGTGCGCTGGCTCGCCGCGTCCTGGCGTTTTGATGAAGCAGGGGCCGCCCTCGATACAATTCTCTTGGAAGAAGATAAGTTGATGGGAGCTAACACAGTGGCTCGCGCTTATCTATCTACTGGCCTGCTCCACCAGGCAATTATTTTGTTCGAGCAGACCTTGGCCGACAGCGAACGTATCCTGGGTCCCGACCACCCCGACACCCTCGACTCACGCAACAACCTCGCATCCGCCTACCAGAATTCGGGTAGACTCGAACAAGCCATCCCTCTGTTCGAACAGAATCTGGCCGATCGTGAGCGCATTCTGGGTCCCGACCACCCCGACACCCTCACCTCCCGCAACAACCTCGCCAGCACATATCGATTCGCAGGCAGACTCGAACAGGCAATTCCCCTGCACGAGAGGAATCTGTCCGACCGCGAACGCATCCTGGGCCCCGACCACCCCGACACCCTCACCTCACGAAACAATCTCGCATCCGCCTACCTATCCGCAGGCAAACTCGAACAGGCCATCAACCTGTTCGAACAGAACCTCGCCAATCAACTACGCGTCCTGGGCCCCAACCACCCTTGTACCACATTGTTCCGCGACAACCTCGCCCGCGCCAAAGAGGCTCGGAATTGAATCGCCGCGCACTCCGCCCCGCTCAGCCGCACCCGCCCCATCCGGGCGCCGATTGAATCGCCGCCGCTCAGCCGTCACCATGGTCCGAGCTCACGCCGTCGGAGCGCGCTTCCATCACCCGCAGCCGCTCCTCAACCCGTTCCACCTTGGCGGTCAGCTGCCCGGTCCATCCCGGGCGGATATCGGCCTTGAGGACGAGCGCCACCCGCGGGCTCACCTCCGCCACCGCCTCGCAGGCGGCCTTGACCACCGCCATGCACTCGTCCCACTCGCCCTCCAGGGTGGTGAACATGGAGGTCGTCTCGTTGGGCAGGCCGGAGTCGCGCACCACTCGCACGGCGCGGGCCACGGCTTCGGACACGGATCCGTCGGGGTCGTCGGTGGTGGCGGGGGACACGGAGAAGGCGAGGAGCACGCGGCCAGGCTAGCGCGCCGGCCCCGCCACCCCACCGCCCCGCCATGCCGCACTCACGCCCCCACGATGAGGTACTCGACCGCCCGGCGGCGAGTGGCGTGGCGGGCCGTGCCGAAGTGGTAGCGGTGGTCGATCCTGAGGACCTCGGCGCCGCCCTTGACCTCCCGGACCATCCCCACCAGCGCGTCCAGGCCGGGAACCGCGTTCGACCCGTAGGAGAGGACCACCGAGGAATCGGCGAAACGATCGAGGGTCCGCGCCAGCGCCCCCTCGATCGTCCGCCTCGATCCGAAGGGCGTGGGGCGCTTGGGGAGCTTGCGCGTCGCGGTGGACTCCATGATCTCGGCGCGGCCCCCGTCCCAGTAGTCGGCCAGGCCCTCGAGGAACCAGTAGCGCTTGATGTAGTCGTTGTCGTCCCGGGGCGGGGCGTAGGGCGGGTCGAGGTAGACGACGTCGGCGCCCCGCGGAGCCTCCTCCACCGGGACCCGGCGCACCCGGACGCGGGGCCCGCCGTCGAGGACCGCCCGGTTCCAGTCCCGGGCGGCCTCGATGATGTGCTCGCGCAGGGTCATGCGCAGATGACGGCGACCGTCGTCGTAGGCGGGGTAGCGGGGAGCCGTCACGGTGAAGACGCCTCGCGGCTGCTTGCGGGCCGCAGCCAGTATGAGGGAGGCGATGGCCAGGTCCCGGCGCGCCCCCTCCCAGGCGGCCAGCACGGACCAGGCCGAGTCCAGCACCGCCAGGTCTTCGGGGGTGAAGAGGATTCCGGAGTAGGTCCGGGAGATGTGGGAGCGTCCGTCGCGATTGGGGCCGAGGAGCTCGTTGAGATCCTCCTCGCTCAGGCGCACGCCGTCATTGGCCGCGGTCGCGCGGGTCAAAACGCACGGGAAGGCCAGGTAGTCCGAGGCCCACACCTCCCGCCCCATGGTGCGCGCCAGGTAGGACACGACCCCCGACCCGCTGAAGGGGTCCGCGACGGTGACCCCCGCGAGGTCGCCCAGGACCCTTTCGAGCTGGGGCAGAAGGGCGTACTTGCTCCCCATGTACCGCAGGCGCGGGTACCTCGCGGCGACCGTCTCGGCGGCCGACGCCGGTGCGCTGGGCCCGCCCTCCGACGCCGGTGCGCGGGGCCCGCCCTCTGGGGTCGCAGCCATTGAGCGCCTCGCCTTTCTCATCGGATCATCGGACATCGGACCGTCGCGCCGATCCTACGACCGTGGTGCGAGGGCCGGGCCCGATCCGCGGGGCGCGCCCTGCTCCCGCCCTCGGGCACTGTGGCCCGTGTGAGGCCGGGCCCGATCCGCGGGGCGCGCCCGCCGCTGACCGGCTTCCTCGCCCCGCCGAGGCGGCCGGACCCCATCCTCGGGGAGCGCCTCCGGGCGCCGTCGCCCGCCCGTGTTGCCCGACGCCGTCGTTGCCAAAACTGCAACCTCTTCGAGACCTCTGCGGGGGCGGAAGGGTGCGCCCTACCGTGTCCGGGGCCACGGCACCACTACCCTGGGCAGAGTGAGCGAGACGCACGGCCCTCTGTCCACCGCCCCCTCCACCGACTCCATCACGCCCGCCCGGCCCGTCTTCGACGACGGCGCCGCCTCGCAGGCCGAGCCCGACCGCGAGGAGCTCACCTGGGAGCTGTTCGGCGTCGCCGAGCGCGAGCTGGCCGCCCAGATCGTGGCCTCGGGATGGATGCCGGACCTCATCATCGGCATCGCCCGCGGCGGCCTCATACCCGCTGGCGCCATCGGCTACGCGATCGGCGTCAAGGCGATGGGGGCCATGAACGTCGAGTTCTACACCGGCGTCGGCCAGACCCTCGACGAGCCCGTCGTCCTGCCCCCGCTCATGGACGCCTCCGAGCTGCCCGGCAAGCGGGTCCTCGTGGTCGACGACGTCGCCGACTCGGGCAAGACCCTCAAGCTGGTCATGGAGCTGCTGCGCCACCAGGGCCTGGACCTGGGCGGGGAGAAGGTGAACGTCGATGCCCGTTCCGCCGTCATCTACCGCAAGCCGCGCAGCGTCTTCGAGCCCGACTACTGCTGGCGCGTGACCGGCAAGTGGATCAACTTCCCCTGGTCGGTCCTGCCCGTCATCACACCCGAGCCCTGAGAGGCCCGGACCAGGACCCCGCGGACCCGAGTCGGCCTCGGCCCCGCGAACGCGCAGGTTTCCAGTCGAACGCGCACCTCCCATCTGCGCGTTCGACTGGGAACCTGCGCGTTCGCGAAGACGGATGACGACGCCGTCGCGAGCCCGCCACGGGCCCGGCCCGCGCGACCCGGGCATCGCCCATGAGCAGCGCCCGCAGCAGCGGGCCGCCGGGCCCGGCCCGTGTGACCCGGCCGGCACGAACGACGACGCTCCACCGGCCTCTACTAGCCTCGGGCCCGTGTCCACCGACGCCGCCACCCACCGCCTCGCCCGAACCGGGACCGTCGTCTGCCTGGTCGTCATCCTGCTGGCGGTCCTATGGCCCTCGGGCGGGGACGTCGCGCAGGCCAAGAGCATTCTGGGCCTGTGGTTTCTCTCCGAGGCGGACAAGGACGTGGTGCTCAACCTGGTCATGCTCGCACCGCTGACCTTCCTCGGTACCCTGGGCTGGCCGAGGGTTCCGTGGTGGGCGTGGGCCCTGCTCGGCTGCGCCCTGGGCGCGAGCGCGGAGCTGACCCAGCTGCTGGTGACGGCCCTGGACCGCCGGGCCAGCTGGGCGAACGTCGGTCAGAATGCAGCCGGATCCTGGGCCGGGGCCCTGGCCGCCCTCGCCGTCATGCGGCTGCGCGTCCGACGACGGACCCGCGGGTGAGTCCCTTGGGCGGCGGCGACTCCGGTTCGACGCCGACGGGCAGACGGGCGCCCTTGGTGGGTCCCTTGGCGCGGCGGTGATTCCCGCGGGCTCCCGGCCGGCGGCCCCGCCCTCGCGGCCCGGGGTCGTCGGCGGACGACGGCTGTGTCGAGTCTCCGCACAGGGCCCCGCCCTCGCGGCCCGGGGTCGTCGGCGGGGCGGAAAAAGGTGGCCGGCGCGTGACTTTCGGGTGCGTGGCGGCTCCTGCGCGTCCGGGGAATGGCGTCATTGCAACACTTCGGAACGAGAGGGGCGCGGCGTGGAGGGTGAAAGATACGCGCCGTCCACCTTTTTGGGCCGCCAGGCCCGCCCGCCGCCGGCCGACCCACTGGCACCCGCGCGGTGACGGTCACGCCGATGGGTACTTGTCCCCGCCCGCCGGGACCGTCCCTGCACCCATGACCTGTGGAAAACTACACATCCTGCGCGCGCCGCCCGCCGCTCCCGACACGCGGACCCGGACGAAGAAACATACGGATCCGGACGGGGCGAGCGGGCGAGGGGAAGGGCGCCCCGGATGGGGGACGCGCGGGAGGAGACGCGGGCGACGCGCGGGGAGGGGCCCGGATGACCCCGGCCCGTCGGCGGCCCCGGAAGGCGCGGGCGACGCGCGGGGAGGGGCCCGGGGGCACCCGCACGACGGGTCGGCCCGCCGGCGCGGACGCGGATGAGAATCCGGCCAACGACAAGTCCTTCTCGTAGCCGGCGGGCCCGCGGGCGCCGACGCGGCCGAGAAGACCGGGAGGCCCGCGGGCGCCGACGGCCCGGAGGCCGCGGGCGCGAACGAGAAGGCCCAGAACCGCTGGGTCTCAGCCGGCTCCGGGCCTGCGCTCGTCGTGCGCGGGGGGGGACTCGAACCCCCATGATCGTAAGATCACACGGACCTGAACCGTGCGCGTCTACCAATTCCGCCACTCGCGCGAGAAGCGAGGCTGACGATAGCCGCTCGGGGCCTCCCGCGTCCAATCAATCCGATCCACAGACCGGTGAGACCCGTCACCCGCCCGATCCATCGGCTCCTCCTCCCCACCCTCCTGGTCACACCGGTTACGATGGACCCGATGGCTCCGTACCCGCGGAGGAGCCGGTCATCCTGGGAGGTGAGGAACATGGGGTTCCTGGACAAGTTCGGGAGGGGCGTTGAGGACGTCGCCGGGCGCGCCAAGTCGCGTTTCTCCAACGACGTCGAGCCCATCGAGATCGCCTCGAAGCTGCGCGAGACCATGGACAAGCGCGCGGCTTCCTTCGCGCGCGACCGCTCGGTGGTCCCCAACGTCTTCCGCATTCACTTGGCCCCCGCCGACTTCCAGCGCGTCGTGTCCTGGAGTCAGGACGAGATGGCCCGCCAGATGGAGGAGGTGGCCACGAGCCACGCCGCCGACCAGGGCTACTCCTTCGTCGGCCCCGTCGAGGTCACCTTCGTGTCCGACGACTCCCTGGGCTCCCCGGTCGAGATCGACTCCTCCACCCGCCGCGGCGCGGCCGCCCCGGCCGCGGCGGCCACCGCCTCCCCGGCGCACCCGATCCTCGACATCGACGGCCAGCGCTACCTGCTCACCGGCCCCGTCACCGTCATCGGCCGCGGCAGCGAGGCGGACATCATCGTCGACGACTCGGGCGTCTCCCGCCGCCACCTGGAGATCCGCCTCATGCAGGGCCACGCCATTGCGACCGACCTCCACTCGACCAACGGCACCTTCGTCGAGGGCCACCGGGTCGACGCCGCCACCCTCCTGGACGGCAACACCCTGACCGTGGGCCGCACGCGCATCATGTTCTGGGATGGCACCCAGGGAGTCGGGGCGAACGGGTGAGCGAGCTCGCCTTCACCCTGGCTCGGATCGGGTTCCTGGTCCTGCTGTGGGTCTTCGTCCTCCTCACGATCCGCGCCCTGCGACGCGACGTCGCCGACACGGCCACCCCCGGCGCCCAGCGCCGTCCCGCCCGTCCCTCCGCGCCCGCGCCGGCCCGGGCGCAGTCGCACCGACGAGGCGCCTCCCGCCTCATCATCACCGAGGGGCCCCTCGCCGGCTCCACGGTTCCCCTATCGCCGACCTCCATCTCGATCGGCCGTTCCCCCTCCTGCACCCTGGTCCTGGAGGACTCCTACGCCTCCTCCCGCCACGCCCGCATATTCCCCAAGGACGGCACGTGGTGGCTGGAGGACCTTGGTTCAACCAACGGCACGACGCTGGCGGGTCACCCCGTCCACGGAACCGTGGAGCTCCCCATGGGAGTCCCGGTCAGGATCGGCCAGACGACGCTGGAGCTGCGCCCATGACAACCTCCCTCCGCTACGCCGCACGCAGCTCGGTCGGGCTCGTGCGGTCCTCGAATCAGGACTCCGGCTACGCCGGGCCGCACCTGATGGTCCTGTGCGACGGCATGGGCGGGCCCGCCGGCGGCGACATCGCCTCCGCCGTCGCCGTCGACCACCTCGTGCCGCTCGACGCCGACTCCCACCAGGCCGGGGATCTGCTCGGCCTGCTGCGCGACGCCGTGCAGGCCGCCCACGCCGACCTGGTCGCCCGCTCCTCCGCCAGCCCCGAGCTGGCGGGCCTGGGCACCACCTGCATCGCCATTATGCGGTCGGGCAACAAGCTCGCCATGGTCCACGTCGGCGACTCGCGCGCCTACCTCCTGCGCGACGGCGAGCTCACCCAGGTCACCACCGACCACACCTTCGTGGAGTACCTCGTCGAGACCGGCCGCCTCACCCGCGAGCAGGCCCGTCAGCACCCGCAGCGCTCGGTGCTGCTGCGGGTCCTGGGCGACGCCGACGGCGAGGTCCAGCTCGACGAGTCCATCCGCGAGGCCGTCCCCGGCGACCGCTGGCTGCTGTGCTCCGACGGGCTGAGCGGCCCGGTCTCGGCGGCCACCATCGGGGAGGTCCTCGCCGGGGTGGACGACCCCGAGCTGGCCGCCGAGCAGCTCATCGACCTGGCCGAGCGCGCGGGCGGCCCCGACAACATCACCGCCGTCGTCTTCGACGTCGTCGAGGACGACCCGACCCCCCAGCGCGACCCCCAGATCGTCGGCTCCGCCGCCATCCACCGCACCCTGCCCGCCGTCGCGTCGGCGGCGAGCCCCGGGGAGGGCTCGCCCGCCACGCCCGCGGCCAAGGCCGCCGCCCTCGTGGCGGGCCTGGAGGACGACGCGGACGCCGCGGAGGGGGCCTCCTCACCCGCCGCGCCCGGGGCGGCCGAGGCCCTGGCCGACGCCGAGGAGCGCCGCCGCCGCCGACGCCGGCGCTCCATACTGGGCACGGTCCTGCTGCTCATCGCCGTCGCCGGCACCCTCATCCTCGTCTACAACTGGACGCAGTCCCAGTACTACGTCTCCATCAGCGACGGGAAGGTCGCGATCTACCAGGGCATCCCCCAGACCCTGGGACCGATCTCGCTCAGCCACGTCGTCGAGACCTACGACGAGCCCGCCCTCGACGAGCTCGACGAGCGCATGCGCAAGCGCCTGGAGGAGACGGTCCCCCGGATCTCCCTGGCCGACGCCCGCACATACATCGAGGACACCGTCAGCGCCCAGGCATCCACGCCCGAGGCCACCGCCACCCCGACGCCGCCGCAGACGCCGCACCCGCAATCGACGAAACCGCAGCCGAGTCCCGCCCCGCCGCCGCCGAGCGCGAGCCGGCTGCCGGAGGGTGTGTGACGCCGGTCATGTCCCCCATATCCTCCCCGCCGACCCCCGCGTCCATACCCCTCGCCGCGCCCGCGCGCAATACGGGCCGGTGGGCGGAGGCGGGCCTGCTCGTCGTCGCCCTCCTGCTGGGCCTGAGCGGCTTCCTCCTGACCGCCCTCAACCGCACCGGATCCTCGCCGGGCCAGTTCCTGTCGCTGTCCGGCTCCCTGGTGGTCGCGGCCGTCGTCGTCCATCTATGGGTGCGGCGCACCGCCCCCTGGGCGGACCCGGTGATCCTGCCGGCGGCGGTGGCCCTCAACGGCCTGGGCCTGGCCATGATCCAGCGCCTGGACATGTCCTACAAGATCCTCGAGAGGACGCACAACTACGCCGCCAAGCAGGCGATGTGGACGGGCGTGGGCATTGTGCTGTTCTGCGCGATGCTGCTGGTGCGCGACTACCGCCTGCTGCGCCGCTGGGACCGCTGGGCCATGTGGGGGGGGCTGGCCTTCCTCATCCTGCCCTTCGTGCCCGGCCTGGGCCAGAGCATCAACGGCGCCCGGATCTGGATCCGCCTGGGCCCCATGTCCTTCCAGCCGGCGGAGATGACCAAGGTGTTCCTGGCGGTCTTCTTCGCCTCCTTCCTCGTGGCCAACCGCGATAACCTCGCGCTGGCGGGCCGCAGGGTCATGGGCGTCAACCTGCCCCGGGCCCGGCACCTGGGCCCCCTGCTGGTCGTGTGGGGCGTGAGCATCGTCGTCCTGGTCCTCCAGCGCGACCTGGGCAGCTCGCTGCTCCTGTTCGGACTGTTCGTCGTCACCCTGTACGTGGCCACCGACCGGCCCAGCTGGCTGCTCATCGGCGCGGCCCTGTTCATCCCGGCGGCCTGGTTCGCGGCCACCCACCTCAGCCACGTGCAGCAGCGCGTCAGCGGCTGGCTGCACGCCATGGATCCCGCCGTCTACGGCGCCGAGTACGGCAGTTCCCAGCAGCTGGTGACGGGGCTGTTCGGCATGGCCTCGGGCGGGCTGCTGGGAACCGGCTGGGGCAAGGGGTACCCCAGCCTGGTGCCCTTCGCGAACTCCGACTTCATCATCGCCTCCTTCGGCGAGGAGCTGGGGCTGATGGGGATGCTGGCGCTGCTCATGCTCTACCTCATCCTCATTGAGCGCGGCCTGCGCACGGCGGCGCACCTGCGCGACGGCTTCGGCAAGCTGCTGGCCGTGAGCCTGTCCTTCGCCATCGCCCTGCAGGTCTTCGTCGTCGTGGGCGGTGTCACGCGCCTCATCCCGCTGACCGGTCTGACCACGCCCTTCCTCGCCTACGGCGGGTCCTCGCTCGTGGCCAACTGGATCATTCTGGCGCTGCTCGTGCGGTTGTCCGACGCCGCCCGCCGGCCGGTGACCGCCGCGCCGCGCATTATCGACACCGCCGAGCTGCCCACGTCCATCCGCAGGGCCGTGCTCAACGCCGACACGCCGGACGACGCGGCCACCCAGTCCCCCGCTCCGCCGGACCAGCACGCCGCGCCGGACCGGCCGATGGCGCCGCCGCCGGCATCACCGGGCCAATACTCCGCCGTGCCTGACCAGCACCCGGCGCCGCCGGAGCAGTACTCCGCGCCGGCCGTCCCGCCGGATCGGCACGCCGCGCCGCCGCCGGATCAATACCCCGCCGCGCCTGACCAGTACTCCGCGCCGGCCGTCCCGCCGGATCAGCGCCCCGCGCCGCCGCCGGCATCACCGGGCCAATACTCTGCCGCGCCGAACCAGCCGACCGTCGCACTGGACCAGCACCCCGCCGCGCCGGACCAATACCCCGCCCCGTCGGCCCACTCCGCCCCGTCGGCGCCGCCGACCCGATTCACGAACCCGCCGACCCGATTCACGGAGGGTGGACGCGCATGAACCGCCAGATCCACCAGGTCACGATCCTGGTCCTCGTCATGTTCCTCACGCTGTGCACCTCGGTGACCAGCGTCCAGGGACTGGCCCGTCCGGCCCTGTGGGAGGCCTCCTCCTCGCAGGGCACGCTGACCACCGACTCGCGCAATTCCCGCACCGTCTACGCCGAGTTCGGCACGGACCGCGGCCAGATCATCGTCGGCGGCGACGCCATCGCCGACTCGGTCTCCTCCGACGACGCCTACGCCTACCAGCGCACCTACCCCCAGGGCGAGCTCTACGCCCCGATCACCGGCTACTTCTCAACCAGCTACGCCTCGATGACGGGCCTGGAGCGGGCCGGCAACACGGTGCTCAACGGCGAGGATCCCTCGCTCTTCTCCAGCCGCGTCAAGTCCCTCATCACCGGGCAGACCCAGCGGGGCGGCTCCCTGGAGCTGACGATCGACCCGGAGGTCCAGCAGGCGGCCTGGGACGCCCTGGCCGGACGCCGCGGTTCCGTCGTCGCCCTCAACCCCTCCACGGGCGCGATCCTCGCCATGGTCTCCTCGCCCTCCTACGACCCCAATCTGCTGGCCTCCCACGAGGACGGCGTCGCCGAGACGGCCTACGAGTCCCTGAGCAATGACGAGGCCCGGCCGCTGGACAACCGCGCCATCGGGGGCAACCTCTACCCGCCGGGCTCGACCTTCAAGATCCTCACGGTCGCCGCCGGTCTGCGCACGGGGAAGATCAACGCCGACTCCGAGGTGGACGCCCCGGACACGCTGACCCTGCCGGGCACGAACCACGCCCTGTCCAACTACGCGTCGGAGTCCTGCGGCAACGGCAGGGTGACGCTGGCCTACGCCTTCGCCGAGTCGTGCAACACGCCCTTCGCCCAGCTGGCCATGGACGTGGGCGACGACGCGCTGGCCGACGAGGCGTCCCGGTGGGGCTTCGGCTCCGACCTGTCGGTCCCGCTGCCGGTGTCCCACTCCGTCTACCCGGCCAATGACGGGCCCGCCCAGACGGCCATGGCGGGCATCGGCCAGCAGTCGGTGCGCGTCACCCCGCTCATGATGGCGATGGTGGCGGCCACGGTCGCCAACGACGGCGAGCAGATGGCCCCGTACATCATCTCCCAGACCCTCGACGCCGACCTCCAGGTCGTCTCCACGACCAAGCCGACGGTGGCCCGCACCCCCATCGACTCCCAGACCGCCGCCACCCTCACCGGGCTCATGCAGCAGGCGGTCAGCAGCGGCACCGGCACCTCCGCCCAGGTCGCCGGCGTCTCGGTGGCCGGCAAGACGGGCACCGCCCAGACCGGCTCCGACGACGGCGGCCCCATCACCTGGTTCATCGGCTTCGCCGGCACCGACATCAACAACCCCACCATCGCCGTCGCCGTCGTGCTCGACGGCGGGGAGCAGATCCCGACGACGGGCACCGGCGGCTCCGTGGCCGGCCCGATCGCGGCCTCCGTCATCGACGCGGCGGTGGACCAGTGAAACCCGAGATCGGCCTGGAGATCCAGGGGCGCTACGAGCTCGTCGAGCGCATCGCCATCGGGGGGATGGGCGAGGTGTGGCGCGCCACCGACCTGCGCTCGGGGCGGGCCGTGGCCGCCAAGATCCTGCGCCCCGAGCTGACGGGCGACGAGATCTTCCTGGCGCGCCTGCGGGCCGAGGCCGCCAATTCCCGCGGCCTGCGCCACCCCAACCTGGCCGTCGTGCTCGACGCCGGGGAGCGGGACGGCTCGGGCTGGATCATTATGGAGCTGGTCCAGGGGCGCCCACTGTCCGACATCCTGGAGGAGCGGGGCACCATGCGCCCCGTGGAGATCCTCACGATCATGGCGCAGGTGGCGCGCGCCCTGCAGGTGGTCCACGACTCCGGCGTCATCCACCGCGACGTCAAGCCCTCCAATATCCTCATCAACCGCGAGGGCCTGGCCAAGCTGACGGACTTCGGCATCTCCACGGCCGTGCACCAGCGGCCCATGACCGCCACCGGCATGGTCATGGGAACCGCCCAGTACCTGGCCCCGGAGCAGGCCATGGGCAATATGGCCACGCCCTCGGGCGACCTGTACGCCCTGGGCATCATCGGCTACGAGGCGCTCGTCGGGCACCGCCCCTTCACCGGCTCCACCCAGGTGGAGATCGCCTTCGCCCACGTCAACCAGGAGGTCCCCCCGATCCCCGGGAACGTGCCGAGGGAGGTCCGCGACGTCATTATGGAGCTGCTGAGCAAGTCCCCCGCCGACCGCCCCGCCTCCGCCCGCGAGCTGGCCCGCCGCCTCGATCGCATTGTCATCAATCTGCCCAAGGACTCCTGGGACCCGTCCGAGGCCCCGCTGTGGAGCTCGGCCGGCCAGGGCCCGGCCGGCCGGAGCTCGACCCCCGCCCTGGGCGCCGGCGCCCAGGCCCGCCCCGGCGCCCCCGCCGCGGCGCGGTCTGCGAGCTCCGGCGGGGAGGCCCCGTCCCGGCGCCCCCGCCCCGCCCCGTCGGCCCCGGCCCGGTGGGAGGACGAACCGCGGGGGGCGGACCCGCGCCCGGCCGGCCGGCGCGCCGCGGAGCCGTCGGGCGGGCCCGGCGACGCCGCGCGCCGGGGCCGCCAGGCCGATCGCGACTCGCCGGGCCGGTCCGCGGACCGGACGTCCCGCCCGCGGCGCCCGCCGATCGTCATCATCGCCGTCGTCGCCGTCGTGGCCCTCGCCATCGTCCTCGTCGTCACCCTGAGTACTCTTGCTCATGCGCAACCGGTTTCAGGACATGACGACCTCGTGTCCCCCACCTCATCGAAGGAGGCACTGTGACCGGCCAGTTCCCCAAGATCCTCGCGGGCCGTTACGAGATCCGCGAGATGATCGGCCGCGGAGGCATGGCCGAGGTCCACCTCGGCTATGACAGGCGTCTCTCGCGAATTATCGCCATTAAACTGCTGCGCTCCGATATTGCGGGCGACCCCACCTTCCAGGCGCGCTTCCGCCGGGAGGCGCAGTCCGCCGCCGCCCTCAACCACCCTTCCATCGTCTCCGTCTACGACTCGGGCGAGGAGCAGGTCACCACCCCCAACGGCGCCGTCCGCTCGGTGCCCTACATCGTCATGGAGTACGTCGAGGGGCACACGGTCCGCGAGTTCCTCGGCGAGGGCGAGGCCGTGCCCATCCCCGAGGCCGTGGAGATCGTCACCGGCGTCCTGGACGCGCTGGAGTACTCCCACCGCGCCGGCATCATCCACCGGGACATCAAGCCCGGCAACATCATGCTGACCTCGACGGGCGCGGTGAAGGTGATGGACTTCGGCATCGCCCGCGCCGTGGAGGACTCCGCGGCGACCGTCACCCAGACCCACGCCGTGGTGGGCACCGCCCAGTACCTGTCGCCCGAGCAGGCCCGCGGCGAGGTCGTCGACGCCCGCAGCGACCTGTACTCGACCGGCTGCCTGCTCTACGAACTGCTCACCGGCAAACCGCCCTTCACGGGCGACTCCGCGGTGGCCATCGCCTACCAGCACGTGCGCGAGATCCCGCGGCCGCCGTCGGCCGTGGCCGCCGACGTGCCCGAGTCCCTCGACCGGGTCGTGCTCAAGGCCCTGGCCAAGAACCGCGACGACCGCTACCAGGACGCCTCCCACATGCGCGCCGACCTCCTGGCGGCGGCGCGCGGACTGAGCGTGAGCGCCCCCTCGGCGGAGTCCTGGTCGGCGCCCGCGCCGGCGATGGCCGCCGGCTCCCCGTCCCCGGCGCCCGCGCCCGCCCCGCCGGCGCCCCCCGCCCCGCCGATGGCGCGCCGGACCCGCACGCCGCCGGCCGCCGCGGAGTCGGAGGGCAGTCGCGGCTCCTCCCGCCGCTGGGGGGTGTGGGTGCTCCTCATCCTCGTGCTGATCGCGGCGGGCGCCGGCATCGGCATGCTCATCAAGAACGCCACGGCCGGCCGCCCGGCCCCGACGCCGTCGGCGACCGTGACGGCGGCCCCGGTCCCGAACGTCGCGGGCATGAGCGAATCGGACGCGCGCAGCGCGATCGAGGGCGCCGGCCTGAAATTCGTCAAGGGCGACGACGTCGCCTCGGACACCGTGGATGCGGGCAAAGCCGTCTCCTCCGACCCGGGCGCGGGCGCCTCCGTGCTCCTGGGGGGAGAGGTCACCGTCCACTTCTCATCCGGCTCGGCCATGGTCGAGGTTCCCGACGTGACCGGCCTGTCGCAATCCGAGGCGCGCTCGAGCATTGAGGGCGCCGGCCTGGTCTGGGGCGATGTGCTCACCGAGGACTCGGCCTCCACGTCGGCGGGTCGGATCATCCGCACCGACCCGGGCGCGGGCGCCTCCGTGGGGCGCGGCGAAACCGTCTCGGTGGTCATCTCCTCGGGCAGGACGACCGTCCCCCAGATCACGAACCTGGAGTCCCAGGAGGCCCAGGAGGCGATCAAGGCGGCGGGTCTGACCTACAACTCCTCCACCGTGGAGGCGACCACCACCGACTCGACGCTGGACGGCAAGTACGTCGTCACCGCCGTCAACCCGGCCGAGGGCACGAGCCTGGAGATCGGCAGCGCCGTCAATATCACCGTCACCCACTACACCCTCAAGGCGCAGCCCACGGCCTCGGCCACGGGGGCACCGCCGAAACCAGCGGAGCCGCCGGGAAAAACACCATCCGAGTCGCCGACCAGGAGTGACTAGCCCGTCATCCCGGGCGTGCCGGGGGCTCGCGCCGGTCTGCCGGTGCGAGGAAGGTTATTCAGGGGCGGTTTTGAAGACGTGGAGCGTGAAGGTCGTGGTGACGGTCCGGTCGTCGGGACGGCTCCCCGCCCAACCCCGCTCCGCCCCTGCTGGTCGTCTTGCATGGTGGGACGGCGTCTCGCATATCGTGACGCGGCCGGCTCGCGAGCACGTCACTTAACCCGCGAGCACGTCACTCTGGCAGACGTGCTCGCGGGTTAAGTGACGTGCTCGGCGGTTACCCGACGATCTCGCGGACCGCGGCGCCCGGCGCCGCCGCGCCCCGGACCTCGAGATGCACGCCTCGCCCTCGGGAACGACGGTCGGACCACCGTGGTCCAGCGAAAAAGTGGTCCAAGGAGAACGCCGCCATGAGCCCGCTGAATAACCTTCGAGCCCCCGGCACGACGGTCAGCACCGGCTTCCGGCGCCTTCTCGCGGCGCCCGCGACGGTCCCGGGCGAGTCGTCTGTCTTCAGACGGTGGCCTCGCCCGACAGGTGGAAGGTCGCATTGGCCCAGGGGAAGACGAACTCGAAGAGCCCGAGCACGACGAGCACCGTCAGCGCCAGGGCCTCGATCACCCTGAACCACGTGGGGCCGGGCAGGTGCCTCCAGATGAATTCGTACATCAGTTGACCTCCGGGTCGTTGACGATCGAGCTGGGGCGGCCCTCGGAGCGCGGCATCCAGTAGGACAGGGTCCCGTGAACGATCCAGCGCTGGTCGTTGCCCCACTCGCCGGTCGTGCTGCCGTTGCAGGTGGTGAGGGTGATCATGCGCTGCGTCGGGGCGCTCGTGGGGTCGTCCGGCACGGGGGCGATGACCTCGACGTCGGAGGGGTCGACGATCTCGTGCCCGGTCACGGTGTAGACGTACCAGATGTCCTTCGTCACGACGATGATCTCGTCGCCCTCCTGGAGCAGGTCGATGCGGCGGAAGGAATTGCCGTTGGTGCGTCGGTGGCCCGCAATGGCGAAGTTGCCGACCTCGGCGAGCTGCTGGGTATCGGGGTAGTGGCCGGCCGCGGCCTGATCGAGGACGTCGGGGCCGGTTCCCTCCAGGATCGGCATATTGTTATTCGTCACCCCGTACCACCGGGGGACGACGAGCATGCCGATGGTCCCCCCGTAGCCGACGGCGTCCACGGGCGGGGGGTCCTCGGTGTGCCGGGTGCCCTCGACGCGGGGGGACTCGACCTGGGTCTGCTCGAAGGCCGCGCTGTGGACCTGGGCCTTCTTCTGGGCGTCTATGCCGGTCCACCACAGCTGCCACACGAGGAACAGGGCGACGACGAGGCCGCCCGTGATGAGGAGCTCGCCGACACCGTGGATGATCGAGTCTACGATTCGGCGCCCGCGGGGTGGCCTGGCGCGGCGGTGGCGTGGCATCGAGTCTCCTGTGTCGAGTATTCCGGCAGCCAGTGTAGAAGGCGGTGTGGAGGACGAGGCGCCCCGGGAACGAAGCGCTCGTCACAGGCGTTCCCCGCCCGGCCCCTGACGGGAGCAGCGCGCCCATGGCCTAGGCTGTAGGGCGGATGTGCATGAGAACGCGGCCAGATCCCGGCCGCCCCGTCAGCGAGGAGGGTCACGTGGCCGTGTCGGAAGAGTCGAAGAGCTCAATGTCGCCGGAACGGGCGGAGGACGCCGAGGAGGCGGCCGACGTCGTCGAGGAGCCGGAGGCCCCTGAGAGTCCGGAGGAGGCGGACGAGCCGGACCAGGGGAAGAGCGACAAGGAGGCCGACGCGCCGAAGAAGAGGAACGGGCTCTTCACCAAGAGGATCAGGCGCCGCAAGAACCCGCTGCGCTCGGGCAACCCCGCCAAGGTGGCGGCCGAGCGCGAGCGCATGCGCTCCTCGCGCGCCGCCGCCAACCGCGTCTCCCGGGTTCCCGTCAAGGTCAAGTCGCTGGGCTCCCCGCGCTGGTACGCGCCTGCCATGGTCACCCTCATGATCATCGGCCTGCTGTGGGTCGTGGTGACCTACCTGTCCAAGGGCCAGTTCCCGCTGCCCTACTTCACGCAGCACTACCGCGCCGCGGACTGGCGGATCAACGGCAACCTCTATGTGGGATTCCTCATTATGATGCTCGGCTTCCTGGGCCTGCTGCGCTGGAAGTGAGCCGCCCCGCCCCGACCGGCCCCGCCCCGACCGTCGTCGCCCGGCCGGGGCCGGCCCGCGACGGGCCGGCCCCGGCCGGGTGATCGCGCCCGACCACCCAGCCGGCCGACGACGGCGCAGCGGCGGGCTCAGGCCTCGGCGACGGCCCCGGTGTCGTCGTCCTCCTCCTCGGCGGAGTCCGCCCAGTACTCCTCGGCCCAGGGGTCCTCGACGGGCTGGCTGCGGCGCCAGATGATGTAGGCGGCCGCGGCGGCGCCGCCGGCCAGGGCGATCCAGCCGAAGGTCTTGAGGACGCGGTGCGACTTGCGGGGGGCGGGGGGCGGGGCGAGGACGGCCTCGCGAGCGGCGACGGCGGCGCGCTGGGCCCGCTCGCCGACTGTGCCGGGCGACTGGGCGGCGGCCTGGGCGGCCGCGGCGGCGCGCTGGGCGCGCGGGATGTAGTCCTCGACGACGCGGGTGCGGGCCTCCTCGTAGGCGGGCTCCAGGCGCTCCTGCGCCTCCTTGGCGGCGCGGGCCACGCCCCCGGCGGCCTTGGTCACTCGCGGGCCCACCCACTCCGCGGCGCGCCCGGCCTGCCCGGCGAGGTTCGCGGCGAGCGCGCTGGCCTCTGCACGGATCTGGTTGGTGTCGATGTTCTTCTTCTCGATGGTCTTGCACAGGGCCATGACATTGCTCCTACCCGGAAGACGACGGTCGGTAACGGACTGGAGCCTATGGTCGCACTATCCGGCCCCCGGTGCGCACGGTTGACCGGCGCGTTTTGCCTGGGGTGAACACCGGCGCGCATGCTCGGACCGCGGACCTGCCGGTGCGAACGACGTGCGACGATGGCGCCCATGGAAGCGACTCTGCACACCAACCTCGGTGACATCCGCTGCGACCTGTATCCCGAACAGGCCCCTGAAACCGTCTCGAACTTCGTCGGACTGGCGACGGGGGAGAAGACCTGGACCGATCCTCGCACCGGCGAGCGGTCCAACGCCCCCCTGTACAACGGGGTCATCTTCCACCGGGTCATCCCCGGTTTCATGATTCAGGGCGGGGATCCGCTGGGAACCGGCACCGGAGGCCCCGGATACGTCTTCGACGACGAGATCAACGCCTCCCTGTCCTTCGCGGCCCCCTACGTTCTGGCCATGGCCAACGCCGGACGCCGTCTGGGCAAGGGCACTAACGGATCGCAGTTCTTCATCACCACCGCGCCCACGGAGTGGCTGCAGGGCAGGCACACCATTTTCGGCGCCGTCGCCGACGAGGACTCGCGCAGGGTCGTCGACGCGATTTCCGCCGTCGCCACCGACCCGGGAGACCGCCCGCTCGAGGACATCATTATCACCTCGGTCACGCTGACCGAATGACCGCCGCCCGCCGCGGACCCGACGGGCCCGCATCCTCTGCGCGACGCCGTCGGACCACCGTGTTCGACGGCGTCGTCGCACTCAGGAGATGCTCATGACACAGGATCCCCCCGCCCCCGTCTGCCCGCGCCACCCCGGCCGGGTGGCCTACGTGCGCTGCCAGCGCTGCGACCGCCCGGTGTGCCCGGAGTGCCAGGTCCCCAGCCCCGTGGGGGTGCACTGCGTGGACTGCGCCCGGCAGGCGCAGGGCCGACGGCGCGGCCCGCGCACGATCCTGGGCGGCCGCCCCTCCGCCAACGCGATGGTGACGAAGGCGCTCATCGCGGCCTGCGCGGCAGTCGGCCTGATTCAGCTCGTCATGCCCCTGGTCACGAGCCGCTTCGCCTTCTTCCCGGCGCTGGCCCTGGACGAGCCGTGGCGCTTCGTCACCACCGCCTTCCTCCACGCCTCCCCCGTGCACCTGGCCTTCAACATGTGGGCCCTGTGGGTGTGCGGCAGCGTGCTGGAGCCCGTTCTGGGCCGGTGGCGCTTCACGGCCCTGTACGGCCTGTCCGCCGTGGGCGGGTCGACCGCCATCTTCCTGCTGTCCTCGCCCGCCTCGTCGTCCTGGTTCACCCTGACCGTGGGCGCGTCGGGGGCGGTGTTCGGACTCTTCGCGGCGCTGTTCGTCATTCAGCGGCGCTTCGGCCGGGACACCTCGGCGATCGTGGGGCTGCTGGCGATCAACCTCGTCATCTCCGTCCTCGGGTCCGGGATCTCCTGGCAGGGGCACCTGGGCGGCCTGCTGACCGGCGCGGCCGTGTCCGCCGTCTTCGCCTGGGCGCCGCGGGACCGGCGCGGCGTCTACGCGGTGGGGGGCTGCGTGATCGTGGGCGCGCTCCTGGTCGCCCTCGTGGCCCTGCGGGCGATGCTGGTCTAGAGGGGCGCGTGGCCGGCGAGGGCGCCGGCGGGCCCGTGCGGTCCGCCGGCGCATCCTCGTCCGCCGGCACGCGCCCCCATCCGCCGTCTCATCGTTCCCGGCGCCTCTTCGCCGTTCGTCCTCGCACCCGCCCCCCACGAGCGCCGCCGCGCTCCACACCCGGCTGTCGCGCCGCCCTCTCAGCCGGACCGTCCGCCGAACGGGGTGGCGCCCGTCCCCCCGGCCGCGGCGGGGAGCGTCGCCGCCCAGGGCGACCCGATGCTGCAGGCACGGGCGCTGTGCACAACCGGCCGAGAGCCTGCAAGCGCCTGTGGATAACGGGCTGTGGATAACTTGGGGAGAGCCGGCCCGCCCCTTCGAACAGTTTTCCACAGGCTCATCGTCCCCTGTGGAAACTGGGGAAGCACACCGATGTGATTCGTCCACACCTGTGGACACAGGTGTGGAGAACTGTGGATAACTTTATCCACAGCACTGTCCACAACTGGGGACAACCGCGCCGTCTCGGCACTCGAGACGCCTCGAGCCCGTCCCCACTATCCACCGCCCCGGAGGACCCCTGGATCCACCGCTGTGCATAGCGGGGTCCCAGGCCTGTGGCTTACGCGTTCCGACGACGCACCGAACAGTGGCTCACCTCACATAATTTACAGTCTGCGACTGCATGCTGTTCGGTCAAGTCCCTTGGTGTGGTGTTCTTCCGGTCAGGTGGTGATGGCGGGCAGGGCGGCGCGGTCGCTGGCGCTGTTGTCGGCCTGGAGCATGTCGGTCAGGTGTCGCAGTGAGGTCTGGGACAGGTAGCGGCGTTCGCCGTACTGCCACTCCTCGTGCTGCTCCAACAGGACGGATCCGATCAGGCGGGTGACGGACTCGCTGTCGGGGAACACCTGGACGACGTCTGCTCGGCGCTTGATCTCGCGGTTGAGGCGCTCGATGGGGTTGTTGGACCAGATCTTGGTCCAGTGCTCGCGGGGGAAGGCGGCGAACGCGGTCAGGTCCGGCTCGGCGTCCTTCAACATCTGGGCG
>NZ_AUBL01000042.1 GCF_000429225.1 Actinomyces dentalis DSM 19115 | reverse complement strand
CCACCGCGCCGATCCCCGCCAGTCCGGGGGCTTTCCTGGTGAGAAAGGCTCACTGCTCCTGCGGTTCGTCGCCGGAGATGTCGTAGGCAGTCACCTTGATTTCTGCGCGGTTGTTTGAATGCGGATTCAAGTTACTGACGACGAGCTGGTCGTTATTGCTGGCTACCCCTGTTGTACTCACGCTCGCGAAACCGCCGATGTCCAGCGTCCAGGCCTTGCGGGCGCCGTGGGCCCAGTCGTCGGAGGGGAGTACGGCGGTGGTGGTGCCAGCTCCGGTCGCGGAGTTCTTTCGGAGCAGTCTCAGTCCCACCACGGTGGCCGTGCCCAGGACGAGGACGACGACGAGCACCACGACGGTGATCACGAGCGGTCGCGGAGCGCCCCTCCGCCGGCGCCGAGTACGGCGGGGGGGGGTGCCTCCATGCGGTGTTGCCAGTGGGACGGGCGGCGGGACGTACGCTCCCGGAGCCGCGTGCAACCGGGCGGACGGCGGGGGCACCGCCCGCCCGACGGGCGCGGCCGACACGGTGGAGGTGGCGGGAGCGGCCGATACGGCGGACGCGGTTAACGCAATGGGCACGGTCGGCGCGAACGCGGGAGGGACGGGCGGCGCCGGTGCCGCCGATGCGGGCGGTGCCGGCGCGGCCGGCACGGGCTGCGGAGCGCGCCCCGCGGCCTGGAAGTTCGGGGGCCCCGCGGACTGCGGGCTCGAAGGAGGCGGGGGCGGCGGGGCGGCGCTCATGGGCGCATGGTATGGACGCTCGCACCGCCCGGGACAGTCTAAATTCTTAGACTCTTTCGGCCCCGGGGCGGGCCCGCGCGCGGACCTCCCCGGGCCAGTTCCCGGGCGATAACACGGACCGCGGGAGCCCGAGCCGCCGGGGCCGGGCTTCCGATGAGTGGCTCCTGCGGCTGGACTCGAACCAGCAACCGTCCGATTAACAGTCGGATGCTCTGCCATTGAGCTACGCAGGAATCGCGCGAGGCGCGAGGACGACTCTAGCAACCGCGCGGGCCCGGCGTCGAATCCGCCCGGCGCGGCCCGCGGGCGCCATGGCGCCCAATAGTCACAGTGTGGGGAGCCCCACAGCCTCGCGTGCGCGCCGCTCCAGGTCCCGAAGCTCCCGCCCGAGCCCGTCGGTCCGCTCCCGGGACGAGTCCGGCTCCGTCGTCGAGTACAGGACGCCGTCCGCCCCGCGGCGCACCGACGCCGTGGCCCGCGTCCCGTCCGGAAGGATCCGGCTCACGTGGTGGACGATGGCGCTGTCCACCCGCTGACGCAGGACGCGCGCGAAACCGCGCTCGTCCACGTCGTGGACGACGGCGCCCGCCCCGGCCCCCGACTCCCCTCCGGCCTGTCCGGCCTCCCCGGCATTCCCGGCCCCGCGGGGATCGGGCGGGCGGCGCACGGCGTCGGGCACGGACAGGACGCGGGGGCCGTGCGCGTCGTGGAGCAGGTGGAGGGTGAGGGTCCGCCGCTCGGCGTCCCAGGAGGCGCGGCTGATGCGGTCCCAGCCCGTTGAGGCGGGCAGGGCGCCGGCCTCGCCGTCGGAGTGCCCCAGGCGCAGGAGCGCGTGGGGCGCGGCGACCAGCCAGCACTCGCCGTCGGGGCGCAGCGGCACCGCGCCGAGCACCGCGCACCCGCGGGGCAGGGAGCGCGCCAGGTCCTGGGGCAGGTGCGCGACGGGGCGGGCGCCCCGGCGTCGTGAGAGCAGTGACATGGGGAGAGAGTACCGGGCGGGCGGCGGCGGGGCCATGCGAGTATTGACCCATGGCTTACCGCGACATCCGCATCATCGGCGATCCCATCCTGCGCACCGAGTGCGAGTGGATCACCGATATCGACGACGCCGTCAAGCAGCTCGTCGAGGACCTGCTCGAGACGGTCGACGAGGAGGGGCGCGCGGGCCTGGCCGCCAACCAGATCGGGGTGGGACTGCGGGCCTTCTCCTGGAATATCGACGGCGAGACCGGTTACATCCTCAACCCGCGCCTGGACGAGCTCAATTTCGACGAGTACCAGGACGGCGACGAGGGCTGCCTGTCCGTCCCGGGACTGTGGTACCCGACCAAGCGCGCCTGGTACGCGCGCGCCACCGGCATCGACCTGGACGGCAGGCAGATCGTCATCGAGGGGGAGGAGCTCATGGGCCGCTGCATCCAGCACGAGTGCGACCACCTCGAGGGCCACCTCTACCTCGACCGCCTGGAGCGCAAGCAGCGGGCCGCGGCCATGAGGGAGCTGCGCCGCAAGGGCCTGTGACCCCGGCGCCGCCCGGCAGGGCGCTGCGAGGAGCCCGCTGAGGCCATCGCGGGAGGCCGCCCCGGCGAGTCGTTGCGGGGAGCCGGCCGAAGCCGTACTCAACCGACCGAAGGAGACCACCATGACCCGTCTGCTCGACCTTGCGCCCCGAGCCCTGGAGCGCCTGCGGGGCGCCGAGCTCGTCGAGGCCATCAGGGCCTCCGAGGGGCGCACCATCGCCGCCGAGACCATTACGGCGACCGGCCCGCTGCTGGACAGGGTCTCCAACCCCGAGCTGGTCGCCGCCTTCGGCGCGGACATCATCGTGCTCAACCTCTACGACGTCGACCACCCGCGCATCGCGGGCATGCCCCGGCGCGCCGGCGACGCGGCGCCCGACGACGACGCCACGGCCTTCGGCGCCGTCGGGGCGGGGGAGGGGCGCACCGCCGGGGACGTCGCGCGCTGGACCGGGCGCCTCACGGCGGTCAACCTCGAGCCGGTCGACGAGGCCCTCGCCTCCTTCCCGGCCGGGCGGCGGGCCACGGCGCGCAACGCCGAGCTGCTCGTCGAGCAGGGCGCGGCCATCGCCGTCATCACCGGCAACCCGGGCACGGGCGTGACGATCGAGGCCATCGAGCGGGCCACCCGCGCCATCCGCGAGGCGACGCAGGACCGCCTCGTCCTCTTCTCCGGGCGCATCCACGCCGCCGCCTCCGGCCAGGCGGTCATGACCGCCCGGGACGTCGACCGCCTGGCGCGGGCGGGCGCCCACGGGGTCGTCCTGCCCGCCCCGGGCACCACGCCCGGCTCGTCGATGGAGGCGGCCGTCGCCCGCGTCGAGGCGGCCCACGAGCGCGGGCTCCTGGCGTGGAACGGCATCGGCACCTCCCAGGAGGGGGCCGGCACCGGCGTCATCGAGCGCATCGGCATCGACTCCAAGGCCTCGGGCGCCGACGTCCACCACATCGGCGACTCGGGCTTCTTCGGCGTTGCGCCGCCCGAGAACGTCTACGCCTACTCCCTGGCCATCCGGGGCCGCCGGCACACCTGGCACCGCATGGCCGGCTCCCCGCAGCGCTGAGCCCGGGCGCGACGTCGGCGAGGCGCCCGGGACGCGGCCCGGCCCGGGCCGGCCGAACCCGACCCAGCCGGACTCGTCCGGGCCCATCCGGACCGGGTCCGGCTGGGCTGGACCTGGGGGCCCGGGTCTGAGAGCATTGCCCCGTACGCCGTGCGCATCATGCGACTGCGTCCGGTGCGGATCGAGAACGTTGGGGAAGGCGACTCTCGAACCAACTAGGAGGCGGTCTGTTATGAGTGGTGCCTATACCCGCGGTGTTCTTTTCGTGCACTCCGCACCCCGCGCGCTGTGCCCGCACATCGAGTGGGCCGCCGCCGAGGTGCTGGGCGCGCGCGTCCACCTGGACTGGACGGACCAGCCCGCCGCGCCCGGCATGATGCGCGCCGAGACCAGCTGGGTCGGCCACGTCGGCACCGGGGCGCGGCTGACCTCCGCCCTGCGCGGCTGGGCGAACCTGCGCTACGAGGTCACCGAGGAGGCCTCCGCCGGGACCGACGGCGGACGCTGGTCCCACACCCCGGACCTGGGCATCTTCCACGCTCAGACCGACGCCCACGGCAATGTGGTCGTCCCCGAGGACCGGGTGCGCGCGGCCCTCATGCACGCCTCGGAGCCCGAGGCCATGCTGCGCGAACTCGACCTGGCCCTCGGCCAGGCCTGGGACGACGAGCTCGAGCCCTTCCGCTACGCCGGCTCCGGCGCCCCCGTGCGCTGGCTGCACCGGGTCGGCTGAAGGCCGGCGGCCGCGGTCCCCGCAGGCCTCCGGGTCTTCGAGCGCGATCAGCGGGTGAAGACCAGGGCGACGTCGTGGCCGCCGAAGCCGAAGGACGTGCTCACCGCGGCCCTCAGGTTCGGGGCCGCCCGCCCGCCCGGGGCGACGACGTCGAGGCCCAGGTCGGCGATGACCGGGTCGACTCCCCCCGGCAGCGCCGTGCCCGGGACCCAGCCCTCGACGAGGGCCATGACCGTCAGGGCCGCCTCGAGCCCCCCGGCGCCGCCCAGGAGGTGACCGGTGAGGGACTTGGTGGCGCTGACCGCCGCGCCCGGGACGGTGCGCGCCAGGACGCGGGCCTCGACGAGATCGCCCAGGGGGGTGGAGGTGGCGTGGGCGTTGACGTGCCCGACCTCCTCGGGCTCGACGCCGGCCCTCTCCAGCGCCAGGCGCAGCGCGCGCTCCTGCTGGGCGCCGCCCGGCTCGGGGCGGGCCGCGTCGAAGGCGTCGGCCGTCACGCCGGCCCCGGCGAGAACGGCCAGGACCCCGGCCCCGCGCCCGGCCGCGTGCGCGGCCGACTCCAGGACCAGGACGCCGGCGCCCTCCCCCAGGACGAAGCCGTCGCGGTCCGGGGCGAAGGGGCGCGAGGCCGTGACGTCGGCGCGGGTGGACAGGGCCCGCATCGCCGCGAAGGCGGCCACCGTCACCGGGTGCAGGGCCGCGTCCGTGCCCCCGGCCACGACGACGTCGGCCCGCCCCAGTGCGATGAGATCCGCCCCGTAGGCGATGGCCTCCGCCCCGGAGGCGCAGGCGGACACCGGGGCGTGGATGCCGCCGCGGGCGCCCAGCTCGATGCCCACCGCCGCGGCCGGCGCATTGGGCATGAGGGCGGGCACCGCCGTCGGCAGGACCCGGCGCGGCCCCCCGCCGCGCAGCGTCTCCCAGGTGTCGATGACGGAGCGGACCAGCCCCATCCCCGGCGAGACGGACACGGACAGGCGCTGGCCGTCGACCTCGGGGGAGCCGGCGTGCGCCCAGGCCTCGCGGGCGGCCAGGAGCGCGCACTGGCTCGCGCGGTCCAGGCGGCGCCGCTCCCTGGGCGTCAGCGGCCCGCCCGCGTCGCGGGCCAGCGGCGCGGCCACGCGCACGGCCAGCCGGTACTCCTCCGCCCAGGGCTCGTCGAGGAGCCGCACGGCGCACTGGCCCGCGCGCAGCGCCCGCCAGGTGGCGGCCAGATCCCCGTCCAACGGGTTGGTCGTGCCCAGGCCGGTGACGACCACGGCCAGGGGGTCCAGCGCGCCCGGGTCGATGGTGCCGGTACTGCGCGCGGGCGCGGCTCCGGTCACCATCAGGCCCTCTGCGTGGCGACCAGGTCGATGAGGGCGCCCACCGTCGGCAGGTTCGGGATGAGGGAGTCGTCCAGGGTCACGCCCAGGCGCTCCTCGACCTGCGTGGCGATGGTGAGCAGCCCCAGGGAGTCGATGTCGAGGTCGTCGGCGAAACGGGACGCGGGGGTGACCCCGGCGGCCTCGACGCCGGCCTCCTCGGCGGTGATCTCGATGATCGCGGCGGCGACGTCGGTGCGCTGGTCGGCCATGGTGGTTCCTCCTGACGACGGTGGTGGGCGGGCTGCGCCCCGGCCGGGCCCATTGTGGACCACGCGGGCCGCCCGCGCGGAACCGGGCCGCCGCCCGGACTCAGTCCCCCGGGTGGGTCCGCAGGCGCCCCACGATGATCGCCATGTGCAGCATGAGCCCGTCGCGGGCGTCGGTGGCGTCCCAGCCGACCTGCTCGCTCACCCGCCCCAGGCGGTAGCGGACCGTGTTGGCGTGGACGAACAGGGCGCGGGCGGTGGCCTCCAGGCTCCCGCCCAGGGACAGGTAGGCCGCCACCGTCTCCTCGAAGGGCTCCCCCATGGAGTGCAGGGGCGCGCCCACCAGGGCGGTGATCTGCTCGGCGGCGAGCTCGTCCCCGTCCAGCAGGCGCTCGGGCAGCAGGTCGTCGGCGTGGACGGGATTGGGGGCGTCGGGCCAGCCGGGCCGGGCCCGCAGACCCGCCAGGGCCGAGCGGAGCGAGCGCCCGGCCTGGCCTATACCGGGCACGACCGGGCCGATGACGACGACGCCGTCGATCATCGAGGCGATCGTCTGAGCCGCCCGGCCCAGGGCGCGCTCGGGCGCCCCGGAGGAGGAGCCCGCCTCCTCGGCGGCCCCCAGGACGATGATGACCGAGTCGCCGCGGGCGGAGACCAGGCAGTCGCTGCTCAGCTGACGGCACTCGTGGCGCAGGCGGGAGGCGCCCATGGCGTCCAGGGCGGCGCGGGCGACGAGGGCGACGACGGGGCCCTGGCCGGCCCAGCCGGCGGTGCCGGCGCGGGTGACGGCGTCCTCGGGGGAGTCGTGGAGCATGGAGTCGACGGCCACGGACTCCAGCCGCGCGTCCCAGGCCCCGCGGGCCTCGGCGGCGCGGGCGTACACCTCCGCCGCGGCGAAGCCGACGTCGCGCCCGAAGGTCAGCGCCAGGATGGTGACGGTGTCGTGGTCCTCGGCGGGCACCGCCTGCGGGGCCTCCTCGATGACGACGTCGAGCACGGTGCGCACGAGGCCGAGGGTCTGCCCCAGGGTGATGGTGCCCGTTAAAGCGGCGGGGGCGACCGAGAAGATCCGGTTGGGGACGACGTCGTCGCGCGGGGTCTCGACCGAGTCGACGAACATGGTCACGCCCAGGCGCGCCACGGCCTCGATCTGGCGGCGCGGGGCCTCGGGCAGAGTCCGGTACCAGGGGTGCTCCGCGCTGATGCGGTCCAGGGAGTGCTCGATAATGGCGTTCTGCGCGCGTCGCAGCGAGTCCACGGCAGGGAGGCTCAGGTCATCCATGACAGGATCCTAGTGGCCGGCCGGGCCCGCCCCGTACCCGTTCAGCCGATCGACGGGGCCATCCGGCCCACGGGACCGTGTGATGTCGCGCTCGCGGCGGAACCGGGCGGTAACCTGTGAGTGCGCCCGGACCGCCCGGCCCGGGACCGAAGGTTCAAGGACGACGCGCGCGACGAGCGCGACCGGAGGAAGAACGATGCCACAGGCCACCCGCACCGAGGAGGACCTCCTCGGCCCGCGCCAGGTCCCCCTCGAGGCCTACTGGGGGATCCACACTCTGCGAGCCCAGGAGAACTTCCGCATCTCCGGGGCGACGATCGGCGACGAGCCCTCCTTCATCCGGGGCATGGTCCAGGTCAAGAAGGCCTCCGCCCTGGCCAACCGGGAGTTGGGCACGCTCGACGAGGAGATCACCAAAGCGATCATCTGGGCCTGCGACCAGGTCCTGGACAAGGGGCGGTGCCTCGACCAGTTCCCCATCGACGCCTTCCAGGGCGGGGCGGGCACCAGTCTGAACATGAACACCAACGAGGTCATCGCCAACCTCGCGCTGGAGCACCTGGGCTACGCCAAGGGCCGCTACGACGTCGTCCACCCCAACGACCACGTCAACAAGTGCCAGTCCACCAACGACGCCTACCCCACGGGGTTCCGGCTGGGCCTGTACGCGGCGGTGCAGGGCCTGGAGGCGGAGCTGTGCGAGCTCATCGACGCCATCCTGGGCAAGTCCCGCCAGTTCGCCGACGTGCTCAAGATGGGGCGCACCCAGCTGCAGGACGCGGTGCCCATGAGCCTGGGCCAGGAGTTCCAGGCCTTCGCCGTGCTCCTGGACGAGGAGGTGGAGCGCCTCATCCACAGCGCGGCCCTGCTGCTGGAGGTCAACCTCGGTGCCACGGCCATCGGCACCGGGCTCAACACGCCCCCCGGCTACCAGGAGGCGGTGGTGCGCCACCTGCGGGAGGTCACCGGGCTGACGGACATCAGGGGGGCCGCCGACCTGCTGGAGGCCACGAGCGACACCGGCGCCTACGTGTCGATGCACGCCGCCATCAAGCGCCTGGCCGTCAAGCTCTCCAAGATCTGCAACGACCTGAGGCTGCTGTCCTCGGGGCCGCGCGCGGGCCTGGGGGAGATCCGCCTGCCCGAGCGGGCCGCCGGCTCCTCGATCATGCCCGCCAAGGTCAACCCGATCATCCCGGAGGTCGTCAACCAGGTCTGCTTCAAGGTGATCGGCAACGACGTGACGCTGACCTTCGCGGCCGAGGCCGGCCAGCTCCAGCTCAACGTCATGGAGCCGGTCATCGGCCAGGTGTCCTTCGAGTCGATCAGGCTCCTGCGCAACGCCATGCGCACGCTGCGCGAGCTGTGCATCGTGGGGATCGAGGCCAATGAGGAGGTGTGCCGCCGCAATGTGCTGTCCTCCATCGGCATCGTCACCTACCTCAACGAGGTCATCGGCCACCACAACGGCGACCTGGTGGGGCGCGAGTGCGCGCGCAGCGGGCGCAATGTGCGCGAGGTCGTCCTGGAGATGGGCCTGCTGGACGAGGCCACCCTCGACGAGCTGCTGAGCGTGGAGAACCTGCTGCGCCCGCGCTACCGCGACGCCCACCACTACTCCGGCTCGGACCTCTCCTACTCCAAGGCGGACTCGGCGGACTCCTCCGACTCGGCGGGCTCCGCCGGGTCGGGCGCGGACGGGGCCGGATCCGCCGGGCGCTGAGCGGCGGCGGAGCGCACGCCGCGGTGATGTTCGACGGCGCGTCCGCCGTCGAACATCACCGGGCCCGGACCGCCGTCGGCGCTGCCGGAGCCGCCGGCCCGGACGGCGCCGGACCCGGCCCGCCCGGACCCGGCCCGCTCAGGCCTCGCCGCCCTGCGCGCCGGAGGCCCCGGCGTTCACGTTCGCCAGCTCGTAGCGGTCCACGGCCAGCTGGAGGACCGGGCGGTCGACCCGCCCCTGATCCGCCAGCGCCTGCAGCGCCTTGACGACGACGCTGTGGGCGTCGATGAGGTAGTGGCGGCGGGCCGCGGCGCGCGTGTCGGAGAAGCCGAAGCCGTCCGCCCCCAGGACGCGGTAGTCGCCCGGCACCCAGGCGCGGATGAGGTCGGGCACCGCGTGGTCGTAGTCGCTGGTGGCCACGAAGGGGCCCTCGGCGCCGGCCAGCGCGGCCGTGACGTAGGGGGTGCGCGGGGCGGCCGAGGGGTTGAGGAAGTTGTGGCGCTCGGCCTCCAGGGCCTCGCGGCGCAACTCGCCCCAGGAGGTCACCGACCACACGCCGGCGCGCACGCCCCACTCCTCGGCGAGGATCCGCCGGGCCTCGCGGGCCCACGGCACTCCCACGCCCGAGGCGAGCAGCTGGACCTGCGGGCCGGCGCCCTCGGGGGCGTCGTCGAGCTTGTGGATGCCCCGGATGATGCCCTCGACGTCGACGTCCTCCGGCTCGGCCGGCTGGCGGATGGGCTCGTTGTAGACCGTCAGGTAGTACATGATGTTGCGCTCGCGGCCCGTGTCGGGCCCGTACCAGCGCTCCAGGGCGTCGCGCACGATGTGGCGGATCTCGTAGGCGTAGGCCGGGTCGTAGGAGGCGAAGGCCTCGTTGGTCCACACCAGGAGCGGGGAGTGGCCGTCCATGTGCTGGGTGCCCTCGCCGGTCAGGGTGGTGCGCCCGGCCGTGGCGCCGATGACGAAGCCGCGCGCCAGCTGGTCGCCGGCGGCCCAGAACTGGTCGCCCGTGCGCTGGAAGCCGAACATCGAGTAGAAGATGTAGACCGGGATCATGGGCTGGCCGTGGGTGGCGTAGCTGGTGCCCGCGACCTGGAACAGGGAGGCGCTGCCGGCCTCGTTGATGCCGGTGTGCATGATCTGCCCCGAGGCCGACTCCCGGTAGGACAGCATCATCTGGGCGTCCACCGGCGTGTAGCTCTGCCCCTGGGTGTTGAAGATCTTCTTGGTGGGGAACAGGGACTCCAGGCCGAAGGTGCGCGACTCGTCCGGGACGATCGGCACGAAGCGGCGGCCGATGCTCTTGTCCTTGATGAGCTCCTTGAGCAGGCGCACGAAGGCCATGGTGGAGGCGACCTCCTGCCTGCCCGAGCCGCCCTTGAGGATGTCGTAGACCTTGTCCCCGGGAAGCACGAGCTCGGTGCCGGCGTCGCGCCGCTCGGGCAGGAAGCCGCCGAGCCGGCGTCGCCGCTCCAGCATGTAGAGCAGGGCCGGGTCGTCGGGGGCCGGCCGGTAGTAGGGGGGCATGTAGGGGTTCGCCTCGAGCGCCTCGTCCGTGATGGGGATGTGCAGGCGGTCCCGCAGGCCCTTGAGGTCCTCCAGCCCCAGCTTCTTCATCTGGTGGGTCGCGTTGCGGCCCGCGAAGTGGGAGCCCAGCAGGTAGCCCTTGACGGTGTGCGCCAGGATGACGGTGGGCCGGCCCCGGTGCTCGGTGGCGGCCCTGTAGGCGGCGTAGACCTTGCGGTAGTCGTTGCCGCCGCGCTGGAGCGCCCAGATCTCGTCGTCGGTCCAGTCCTTGACCAGTTCGGCGGTGCGCGGGTCGCGTCCGAAGAAGTGCTCGCGCACGTAGGCGCCGTCGTTGGCCTTGAAGGTCTGGTAGTCGCCGTCGAGCGTCTCCATCATGAGGTGCTCCAGGGCGTGGTCCTTGTCCGCGGCCAGCAGCTGGTCCCAGCCGCGGCCCCAGATCACCTTGATGACGTTCCAGCCCGCGCCCTTGAAGAAGGCCTCGAGCTCCTGAATGATCTTGCCGTTCCCGCGCACCGGCCCGTCCAGGCGCTGCAGGTTGCAGTTGATGACGAAGGTGAGGTTGTCCAACTGCTGGTTGGCGGCCAGCTGGAGCATGCCGCGCGACTCGGGCTCGTCCATCTCGCCGTCGCCCAGGAACGCCCAGGTGCGCTGGGCGGAGGTGTCCTTGATGCCCGCGCCGGCGAGGTACCTGTCGAACCAGGCCTGGTAGATGGCCTCCGACGGCCCCAGGCCCATGGAGACGGTGGGGAACTCCCAGAAGTCCTCCATGCGGCGCGGGTGCGGGTAGGAGGGCAGGCCGCGCCCGCCGGTGGCGGCGGGGTGGGAGTACTCCTGGCGGAAGCCGTCCAGGTCCTCCTCGCTCAGGCGGCCCTCGAGGAAGGCACGGGCGTAGTTGCCCGGCGAAGCGTGGCCCTGGAAGAAGACGTGGTCGCCGCCGCCGGGGTGGTCCTTGCCGCGGAAGAAGTGGTTGAAGCCGACCTCGTAGAGGGTGGCGGTGGAGGCGTAGGAGGAGATGTGCCCGCCCACGCCCACGCCGGGGCGCTGGGCGCGGGTGACCATGACGGCGGCGTTCCAGCGCAGCCAGCGGCGGTAGGCGCGCTCGGTGTCCTCGTCGCCGGGGAAGTAGGGCTCGTCGGCGACGTCGATCGTGTTGATGTAGGGCGTTGTGGTCTGGACCGGGAGGGAGACGTTCTTCTTGCGGGCCTCGGCGAGCATCGACAGGAGGATGTAGCGGGCGCGCGGCCCGCCCTTCTCCCGGATGAGGGCGTCGAGGGACTCGCGCCACTCCCTGGTCTCCTCGGGGTCGTTGTCGGCGACCTTGGTCAGGAGGCCGTCGATGAGCGGCGTGGAGTCGCTGGTCGGGCTCACGGAATCCTCTTTCCTCGCCATCTGCGGTGGTGGCCCGTGGATCGGCCGAAGGCCGGTCAGCGCCTCGGCTCGGGACCACTGGTGTCTGCGGGGTCCAATCTACGGCCTCGGGAGTCCGAAGTCGCTCTTCAAGGGGGATGAAAGTCCCATGTCTCGTGTGAGGTCGGGCACCGGGTCGGGCTCGCGAAGGCGGGCGGAGGAGCCCCCGGAGACCGCGGACGCACGACTCACTTGCGCGCCCGCCCCCATGTGCGATGGGCTAGTGCCACGGGGCTCCCGCACCGGGCGGGACGCCGCGCACGCGCGCGACACCGCGGGGACGGGCGGCATCGGCCGCTTCGTCGACCGAGATGCTGCGCACGCGCGCGACACGGGGCCGGCCGGCGGCCCCAGGGACGGAGAGACGACAGTGACGAGTACAGCGGGTGGCGCCTTCGGCTTCACCTCCGGCCTCATCATCCAGGAGTTCGGGTACGACGACGACGTCGACCAGGCGCTGCGCGAGGCCGCCGAGGCCCAGACCGGCACCGCGCTGGTGGACGAGGACTACGAGGACGTGGCCGATTCCGCCATCGTGTGGTGGCGGGCCGACGACGGCGACGTCGACGACCTGACGGACCTCCTCGTCGACGCCCAGGCCAATCTCGACGGCGACGGGCTCGTCTGGGTCCTGACCCCCAAGGCCCGCACCGCGGGGGCCGTTCCGCCCGCCGACGTCGAGGAGGCGGCCCGCACCGCGGGCATGCACGCCACCTCGGCGGCCGCGATGGGCCAGCGGTGGAGCGGCATCCGCGTGTCCAGCCGGCGGCACTGAGACGGCGGTACAGACGGCGGCCCGGTGGTGCGGCGGCGCAGTGCCGCGGCGCCGCCTCGCGCCCGCAGCCGTTCGCCCGCACCCCCGGGGCGCGACCAGGGCGCCCCGAAAGCGCACGGACCCGTAGCTCAGCTGGTAGAGCAACGCGTTTACACCGCGGCGGTCGTCGGTTCGAATCCGGCCGGGTCCACTACGGGGCTCTTGGACGGGCCCCTGTCCTGTGCTGTGCGCGTCTCCGCTTCGGGGAGTCGTGCTGCGCTCCGCGCGAGGGGGCGGCCGTCTGCGCGCCCCGCCCCTGGGGGAGTCGGTTGACCTGGTTCCGGAAGTCCTCCGCTGGCAGCAGGCGCGCCCCCGGGGGAGTCGTTTTGGTGATGTCACCTCAGCTCACATCGTGCCAGGTGGGCTGGCGCGAATCGAGCGCAGGCGGATTCCGTCACGCTGAGCTCGCACGGCGCGAGGTGGTGTGGATTGTGTTGCGCTGGGCTCGCATTACGCAAGCCGGCCCCTGGAGCCCCTGGCGGGCGCGGCGAGGCGCGGGGTGTGCGCCGCCATGCAGACCTGGGTCCGACCCGACCCGGGCTCGGCTCGCCCCAGGGCCGTCGCGGGCCCAACTCCGGCTCCCATCCCATCCCGGCTGGCCCCGCTCCAGGCCGGGCCCACGAGATCGCGGACCGCAGCGTCCCCGGTGCGGCGCGGACGAGGTGTGCGGCGCAGTCGACACGGCCGCGGACGACCGGACTCGCCACCACCCGAACCTCGCAGACGACCACCCCGCCGTGAACACACCCACGAACCACCACACACTCACCTCACCGGCACCACCACACTGACCCCCGACCTCGTACCGCCGTCTTCGGTGAGAAAAACTTCTGTATATCCTATGTCCGAACATAAAAGTGACGCACATCACTGCAAACGCATGGTACGCTTGCTAGACTGTTTGGCGAATCGGGTTCCCTAATCCGGTCCGGTATCCGATCAAGTGGTGGAGAGTGAGGGACATGCTGCCGTCAGGAAGATGAGCCAATCAGTTTCTAACGCGAGGCGGCTGCCGTAGATGCTGGTGGGAGCGTCTCTGATGACTTGGCGCGGCGTGCGCCGAAAATGTGATGTTTGAAACACTCGTGATTGTGTGCAGAATAATGAGTTTCAATCCGTTTGCGCTGGCGCGAAATAAGAAAGCGGGAACCGCGAGATCAGAAGGCGGTAACATCCGTCGTGGACGAATCATCATTCCACCGATGGCGACGATACCGGCGCCGGTCATCGAATTGAAGAGAGCCTACTACGGGGAAGATCGACGGGATGCGACAGTGGAACCGCACGAGGAGATGAGGGTCAGAAGGAATGCTTGATTTACTTGGGGAAAAGCGCGGCTCACAAGTATCGAGTGTTCTCGATGAGCCGCCGACTGTTCGCGAACTGAAAAGTCACTCAAAAAAATACTTTCAGTCCTGGCTGAGGCGGCGCGAGTGGCTACTTCGTAAAGTTCATCGACTCGAGTATATTGGCAGTGACAGGACTACTTTGAAATGCACCTTGTCATATGATGTGGATCTCCTTCGTTTCAAGGGGATCTTAGGGAATGTTCAATCTGTTCGCGATCGGAACTGCCCTCGTATGCTGCTGCCGCTGGATGTCATGGATGATCGTCCGTACATGACGAACGAACTTGAAAGTTGTTGGAAGCAGCAGATGTGTCTGGCCACGCGTCGGGAGACGGCTAGGTTTGTTACCTTCCTGTTCTTCGGATTCCTGGCGACTCGCTACGAGAATACGCATATAAATGTTTTCTCGAATCTGAACGATTCGAGGGCGAGGAAGATGTATGACGGTTTTCTGAGCGGTTCGGCGGAGGACTTCGATAAAAATATGTTCATCACCCTGGGGTATGTGGATAAGGCTGCGCTCGAAAAGTACGAATTAGTTGCCCTCGAAGAAATGAGCACATTGAAGGCAATGGTGGCCTGGCTGAGAGAGTCAACGTTCGTACTCCTGAGTGTTCCGGTGGATGAGACCGCCAGGGCGCGCATAAGGTTCTCCTACAGTACGAACAGGTACAGCACGAGTAGGGGAGAGGGTAGGAAAAAGGGTATTTGGAACTGGCTCGACAAATTTGGTATTACGACCTCATTGATCCTCCTTGTTCCCGCAGCGAACAGGAACGATGACGACAGTCTCGGCACTCATGTGCGATTAATGGTGCCAACGGGCATGCGAGTCGATAATATCGTATGTAAATCTAATGGAAACAATATTTCCGTCGATTATGACAGGTCGATCAGTGTACGCTGGAACGGGGAGGTTGTATCCATTGATGTGTCACCGTTGCCGTCTCGACCCGATTTCGATGTGTTCATTTATATGAGCCCTAAGCGCGCGGTATTCACGGTCCCCGCGTTCGTCGCATGTCTGGTTTCTTATATAATAGGTCAATTCGTGCTACGCTGGATTGTGTTGGTAGAAAAAATAACCCAATTCCCTGGACAGTCCGTAACTCCCATGGCGTCCCTAATTCCAGCGTTCGTTGCCTCCTATGTCATTATTGCGCGAGAGCATGATATGCTTAGTTTTGCTCTGGGATTCCGTCGGTCCATGCTGGGTGTGGGGGCGGTCTCCTCGATAATTTTCTCAGTGTTCCTGGCTCTGGGCATGTCCGACGGCGCTGCTGGAACTACCATGCGCATTGGCCTGCTTGTTTATGTGGGCCTGCAGTTGGGGTTATTGCTGTTCTTCTTGTTCGACATCTTACGTATTGAATTATGGCGTCGGAAATCGCCGAACATTAATAGGTGGATCGCTTCCTTCGTCGCGATCGGGGTTATTATGTGGGTCGTGGCATGCGTATACAACACTATAATGCTGCTGTGACTACGGGGACGTGAACGGGTTCGTGGTCGCGGCGGGACTGGCCGCGGGGGCGGGCCTGGCGGCCTCGCTGGGGGCGGGGGCGATCGAGCGCCGGGCCGCGCGGTGGTTCCTGCCCGACCGGCGGGCCGATCCGCCGGGCTCGGACGCGGGAGCCGGCCGGACCCGGGCCCCGGGATGGATCGGCTGGGACCGGGCTCCGGAACGGGCCAGCCGGACCCGGGCCCCACAACGGACCGACCGGGACCGGGTCCCGAGCCGCGATCCGGCTCCGCGGAGCCAGGCTCCGCCCGCGAAACCGGCTTCCGCAACGAGCCCGCCATCCACGGCTCCCCGCGACCAGGCGATGCTGGGCGGCCAGGTCCGCCCCACTGACCAGAGGCCTGCCACTCCCCGCGGTCAGGCGGTGCTCGTCCTCGGGCACGCCGACGCCGGACCCCGCGCCGGCCGGATCAACCGCCGCAGGATCGCCCGGGGCCTGGCGGCCTTGGAGGCGGACGGCGTCCTCATCGTCTCCGGGGGAGCGGTCGCCGGGCGCCGCAGCGAGGCCCGGCTCCTGGCCGACGCCGCCCGCGACGCCGGATACCGCGACCTGATCGCTTTGGAGGAGGCCTCCCGCTCCACCTGGGAGAACGTGGCGAACTCGCAGGCCCTCCTGGAGCCCCGAGCGCGGATCGTCATCGTCTCCGAGCCCGTGCACGCCGCCAAGGCCCGCGCCCTCCTCGCCGCCCAGCGCCCCGACCTCGCGGCGCGGCTGGTCGCCGACCCCAATCCGGCGCCCCGCCTGGCCAATCCCTGGCGGGTGGGTCTGGGACTGATCGACCTGCTGCTCTCGCGCCGGGTCGCCGGCTGGGCGCAGGACTCGGCCCGGGGGCTGGCCGGGCTGCGGCGCCTGGCGGCCCTCCGCCGCTGAGCGAGCCGGGGAGCCCCGATGAGGGAGTGCGGGCCGCTGACCGGGGACGTCCGTCGCTGAGCGAGCCGGGGAGCCCCAGGTACCAGGCGACCTCGACGGTGATCGGGGGCCTCCGCCGTTGGGCGCGCTGAGTCGCCCGCTTCCGGTCGCGGGCGGAGCTCGGGAGACGATCGCGGTGGGCATCGGCGGGTGCGGGCTGCTTCCGACGGAACTCAAACCTCTGCGCCGGGCTCAGCGCGGGAGCAGCGCCCGCTTCCGGTCGCGGGCGGGACGGAGAACGAACGGCGGAGCGGGCCCGGCGGTGGGGCGCCCGCCGCCGTCGGCCCCTCCAGACCCCTCAGCCGCCCAGGCCCGCCACGAAGCCCCCGAGCCGCTCCAGGCCCTCGGCCAGCTCCTCGCGCCCGGCCGCGTAGGACAGGCGCACATGCGTACTCCCCGTGGCCGGGCCGAAGTCCCGCCCCGGCGTCAGCGCCACGTGCGCCTCCTCCAGGGCCCGCTCGCAGAAGGTCCACGCGTCCAGGCCCGTGCCCGTGACGTCGAAGTAGGCGTAGAAGGCGCCGTCGGGCCGCACCGGCACCGGCAGGCCGATCCGCTCCAGGCCGTCCAGGACGAGCCCGCGGCGCGCGAGCAGCTCCAGGCGCCGGTCCTCGCAGGCCGCCAGCGCCTCGGGCGTGAAGCAGGACAGCGCCGCCATCTGCGTGGGGGTCGAGGCGCACAGGAAGAAGTTGACGGCCAGATTGTCGGCCGGGGTGAGCAGCTCCTCGGGCAGGATGAGCCAGCCCAGGCGCCACCCGGTCATCCCGAAGTACTTCGAGAAGGAGGACACGATAATGGCCTCGGGGTCGGCCTCCAGGGCGGTGCGGGCCGGCGAGCCGTCCGGGGCCGGATCGGCCAGGGACAGGTAGATCTCGTCGACGATCCGCCAGGCCCCGCGCTCGCGCGCCGCCTCGCAGATGGCGGCCAGCTCGGGGAAGGGGATGGTCGTGCCGGTCGGGTTCGACGGCGTGGCCACCTGCACCGCGCTGGTGCGCCCGGTCCAGGCCGCCAGCGTCGTGGCGAGGTCGAGCTGGTAGCGGGCGGCCGGCGTCGTGGGGGCCAGGACGACGCGGCCCCCGAAGGTGTCGACGAGCTCGCGGTTGCAGGGGTAGCAGGGGTCGGCCATGACGACGTCGTCGCCCGCCTCCGTCGTCAGCGCCGTGGCCAGCAGCAGCCCCGCCGAGGCCCCCGCCGTGATGAGCACCCGCCGCGGGTCGACGTCGACGCCGTGGCGGGTGCGGTACAGGCCGGCCACGGCCCGGCGCAGCGCGGGCAGGCCCGCGGCCGGGGTGTAGGGCAGGGCGCGTCCGTCCATGGTGGCGCGCATCGCCTCGTGGACACCCGGCGGGGCGCCGAAGGAGGGCTCGCCCAGGCTGAGCTTGGCGATGCGGATCCCCCGGGACTCCAGCTCCCGTGCCCGGGCGCCGATGCTCATGGCGTGGAAGGGCTGTGCTCGTACGGCTCGCTGCGCGATCTTCATGGGTGCTCCTGGGGTCGGGGCGCCTGCCATCAGGCTCCGCGGTGCCAGGGTAGGACGCAACCGGCGCCCGTGGGGGCGGCCGGGCGCAGGAGGGCGGGCATATCGTCGTCGACGGCCGGATCCCGGAAGGTGCGCGGAAGGGCGGATGATCCGGTCCCGGTGAGAGACGGGCCGGGCGCGGCGGCGGGGCGAGCCGCGGGACCGAGGCGCCCGCCCGCGGGCCGGCCGGACCGATCCCGATTGTGACCGGGGCCGCTCGTTGTGGTTAACTTGCCGCGTTTCATGACGGACGCCACACGACCGATACCCAGGTGATGCCCCCTATGCTCCCGACGCTTGCCCCCTGCGCCGCCGCGCTCAGCCCGCTCACGGCCGACGTCACCGGCGACGTCGGCGGAGGGGAGGCGAACCTCGAGCTGCCGGACCTGAGCGGCGTCGTCGTCGGCCTGGGGCTGGGCGGGCGGGCGCTGCTGCTGATCGGCCTGGCCGTGTGCCTGGCCGGGCTCGGCTTCGGCGTGTTCACCTTCGTGCGCCTGCGCCGGGCGGCCGTGCACGACTCCATGCTGCGCGTCGCCGAGCTCATCTACTCCACCTGCAAGGCCTACCTGCTGCGCCAGGGGCGCTTCCTGCTGGTGCTGTGGCTGTTCATCACCGCGGTCATCGTCGTCTACTACAAGGCGCTGGTCGGCTTCGGGTGGTCCCGGGTCGGCGTCGTCGTGCTCTTCTCCCTGCTGGGCATGGGCGGCTCCTACGCCGTCGCCTGGTTCGGGATCCGGGTCAACACCTTCGCCAACGCCCGCGCCGCCTTCGCCTCCCTGCGCGGCAAGCCCTACGACGTGCACGAGATCCCGCTGCGCTCGGGCATGAGCATCGGCATGGTGCTCATCAGCCTCGAACTGCTCATGATGCTGACCATCCTCCTGTTCCTGCCCGCCGACGTGGCCGGGGCCTGCTTCATCGGCTTCGCCATCGGGGAGTCCCTGGGGGCCTCGGCCCTGCGCATCGCCGGCGGCATCTTCACCAAGATCGCCGACATCGGCGCGGACCTGATGAAGATCGTCTTCAAGATCGACGAGGACGACCCGCGCAACCCCGGCGTCATCGCCGACTGCACGGGCGACAACGCCGGCGACTCGGTGGGCCCCAGCGCCGACGGCTTCGAGACCTACGGCGTCACCGGCGTCGCCCTGGTCACCTTCGTCCTGCTGGCCGTGCCCGACCCGGCCCTCCAGGCCAGGCTGCTGGTGTGGATCTTCACGGTGCGCGCCGCCATGATCCTGGCCGCCTGGGCGGCCTACGCCATCAACAAGACCTGGGTCCGCCTGCGCTACGCCGACGCCGAGAGGATGAACTTCGAAACCCCCCTGACCACGCTCGTGTGGCTGACCAGCGCCCTGTGCATCGTCCTGACCTACGCGGCCACCTGGCTGGTCCTGAGCGGTCTGGGCGCCGGCCTGTGGCTGCGCCTGGCCACCATCATCACCTGCGGGACGCTGGCCGGGGCCCTCATCCCCGAGCTGGTCAAGGTCTTCACCTCCACCGCCTCCCAGCACGTGCGCGAGACGGTCCGCTCCTCGCGCCAGGGCGGGGCCAGCCTCAACATCCTCTCCGGCGTCGTCGCCGGCAATTTCTCCGCCTTCTGGCTGGGCATCACGGTCGTGGGCCTCATGGGCGCCGCCTTCGTCCTGTCCGGCTCCGGCCTGGAGTCGTTCATGGCGGCCCCGGCCGTCTTCGCCTTCGGCCTGGTCGCCTTCGGCTTCCTGGGGATGGGGCCGGTGACCATCGCCGTCGACTCCTACGGCCCGGTCACCGACAACGCCCAGAGCGTCTACGAGCTCTCCCGCATCGAGGACATCGACGACGTCGACGCCCAGATCCGCCGAGACTTCGGCTTCGCCCCCCGGTGGGAGCGGGCCAAGTACCTCCTGGAGGACAACGACGGCGCCGGCAACACCTTCAAGGCCACCGCCAAGCCCGTCCTCATCGGCACCGCGGTCGTGGGCGCCACCACCATGATCTTCTCCATCATCATCGGCCTGACCGACCACCTGAGTCGCGGCATCGAGAACCTGTCCCTCATGCACGCCCCCTTCCTCCTGGGCCTGATCGCCGGGGGCGCCGTCGTCTTCTGGTTCTCCGGGGCCTCCATCCAGGCGGTCACCACGGGCGCCAACCGGGCGGTGGCCTTCATCAAGAAGTCCATCCACCTGGACGCCGGGGCGCAGCGGGCCTCGGTGGAGGACTCCCGCAGGGTGGTCGAGATCTGCACCCAGTACGCCCAGCAGGGGATGCTCACCATCTTCCTGGCGGTCTTCTTCATCACGCTGTCCCTGGCCTTCGTCGAGCCCTTCCTGTTCATCGGCTACCTGGTGTCGATCGCGGTCTTCGGCCTGTACCAGGCGATCTACATGGCCAACGCCGGGGGCGCGTGGGACAACGCGAAGAAGGTCGTCGAGGTCGACCTGCACATGAAGGGCACGGCCCTGCACGACGCCTCGATCGTCGGCGACACCGTCGGGGACCCCTTCAAGGACACCTCGTCGGTGGCGCTCAACCCCATTATCAAGTTCACGACCCTCTTCGGCCTGCTCGCCGTCGAACTCGCCGTCAGCCTGTCCGCCCAGGGGATGGGGACGATGGTGCACGTCCTGGCGGCGGTCTTCTTCGCCGTCGCCCTGATCTTCGTCCACCGGTCCTTCTACGCCATGAGGATCCCGGCCGGCACGGGCGACGACGTCGACGAGACCGCGGCGGGGGAGAGGGAGATCACGGAGGTGCGCTCATGAGGATCGCCATCAAGTACGACTCGGTCGAGATCTCGTCCGGCGGGCGCGTGGCCGGGCACGAGGCGGGCGACACGCTCGTGCGCCGTCTGCTGCGGATCTTCCCCGGGTCGGTGGTCATCGGCCCCGCCGCCCGGCGCAGCCAGGACTTCGACGTCGTGCCCCTGGAGATGATCGACCCCGGTGACCTCGTGGTCATCAACATGGAGGCGGTGGACTCCCCGCACATCTGGCGCGTCCTGTCCCAGAGCTCGCCGGGGGCCGAGCCGCGGATCATGAACTTCGTGTGGCGCTCGGTGCCCTCGGCCGCCCCGGACGTCCACACGGCGACCCTGGCGCTGTCCTGCGCCCTGTTCCCGACCTTCGCCGACTCCCAGCGCACCGCCAACGAGATCGGCGACCTCATGTCGAGGTGGACCGCCCAGCGCCTGTACGAGCGGGCCCGGCTGTCGTGGGTGAACCTGGGCTTCCGTCTGGACCACATCCAGCCGCGGGTGTACACGCAGGTGCCGATCGTCCTGTATCCGTCGATCTACCTCAGCCGCCGCAAGCACCCCGAGCAGTTCTTCCGCGTCCTGGAGCAGGTGCGCAAGGCGGTGCCCCTCAGGGTCGAGATGCGCCTGCAGGAGGACAGCCTCGTCTCGGAGGCCGCCATGGACATCTCCCAGCGGGACTGGGTGTGGATGGGGCCGCTCACGGCGACCCGCCAGTCCTACTGGGAGGCGCTGGCGCGCACGACGGCGTTCCTGGCCACCGCCGAGGAGGTGTCCTACGGCCTGCTCTACGTCGAGGCCCTGGGGGCCGGGGTCATCGGCGTCCTGCCCGACCGCGAGTGGGCCCGCGCCCTGGTGCCGCGGACCTACCCGTTCATCTACCGGGACCTGGACGAGGCGGCGGCGATGCTCACGCGGGCGCTGCGCGAGCCGGAGGCGTGCCGCCGGGAGATGGACGCCGCCGCGGGCGGCTCCTTCGCCCAGTGGATCGCCGAGCACCACTCCGACGACGCCTTCGACAAGGCGATCGTCGCCAATGTCAAGACGTGGTTCGGGGGCTGAGCCGGTTCGCGCCAAGTGTCCGGCCCGTCACAGCCCGCCCTGGGGTAGTCTCGTGCCGTGGCGCCGTCGCGCGCGACGCCCTCCCCGCCCCCTTAGCTCAGCGGTTAGAGCAGCGAGCTTATACCTCGTCCGTGCCTGATAAGCACATGGTCCCGGGTTCGAATCCCGGAGGGGGTACTGGCCCCCGGGGCCCGCCGGTGAGCGCCGTGTTCCCTCGACCCTGGAGACCAGGCCCCCGTGGTGAAATCGGCAGACACAGCGACCTTAAAAGTCGCCGCCTTAGGGCATGCGGGTTCGAGACCCGCCGGGGGCACGCGATCCCGGGCAGGAGATCCCGTCCTCCTGCGGCCCGGCCCACCCCGCTGTGCTTCGACGCAGTCACCGGGCCAAGGGGCGCGCCGGTCAGTTTCTGATGTGTCCGGCGTCGGAGGTGTCCAGGGAGCGCGTCACCACGCCGTTGCTGTTCACAATCATTGTCGGGCCGTTGGTCGAGGCGACCACGACGGCGGTATCGGCCTGGGCGGCGTGCAGTGCGATATCGGCCGCGTGGAACTGCTTCTGCAAATAACCGTAGGCCGCGTCATTGAGGGGCACGTACGCCACGTCGCTGCCGCTCAGGCGGCCGACGACGTCCGGGTAGTGCATGTCGTAGCAGATGTAGGCGGTCACGTGCTGGTCCCCGAGTTCGACGATACTGCGCGAGGCGCGCGACACGCCCAGCTCCTCGTCCGGGGCGATGTGCTGCTTGTAGTTGGCGAGAACGGCCTCGCCCGTCGAGCCGTCCACGACGACGGTCTTCTTGTAGACCCCTCTGCCGTTGAACTCCACCGTGTGGTAGACGATATTGACGCGCAGCTCCGCGGCGGCGTCGGCCACGCGCCGCTGGGCGGATTCGGGGATCGAGTTCTCCGGCCACACGACGGTCGTGGGCTGCGCGTGGTCCCCGCCCAGCGCCTCGCGCGTCATGTCGATCAGGTCGCTCACGTCCTGCTCGGTGGCCGGCGCGTCGACGCCGCCCTCGGTCATCGCCTGCAAGGCGATCACCGGGGGGATCGGTTTGGCGGGAAGGCTCTGGGAGATCGCGTTCAGCCCGATCACCGAGGCGATCACCGCCGCGCCCGCCGCCAGCGCCGCCAGTGGGCCCCGGCGCACGAACGCCGCCGCCACCGTCATACCGCCCGCCAGCACCACCGCCTCCAGCACTGTCTCGCCGCCGAATCCTCCGAGCCAGATCAGCCCGCTGTTGCGCCACACGCTGTAGCCCAGGTGCGGCAGCCACCAGTCCTCGGTCACCGGCATGCGCAGTCGCAGCCAGGTCAGCGCCAGCCAGAGAAGGGCGAACAGCGGCCACACCAGCCGGGTCCCGATCCTCTCGCGCAGGGCCGCCAGCTGGAACAGGTTCGCCGTGAGCAGCGCCCAGCCGATACTCGCCGCGAATGCCACGCCGAACGACATGAAGTTGTAGTACCAGTACGTCGTCGGCACCAGCCACGCCAGCGTGAAGACCGTGCCGACCGCGTACGCCCGCCGGGCCGGGACCGTCCGCAGCAGCCAGAACACCGCCGCCATCGCGACCACCGCCGGCAGCTGCAGCGCCCAGTGCCGCGCGAAGGCCGTCGCCGCCAGCACCCCGCCGGACGCGATGGCCAGCGAGCAATCCCTCATCAGGCGGCCCCGATCGTCGTCGTGGCGCCGCTGCGCGCGTGCCGCGGAGTCGGGGAGGTGGAATCGCATATCGGTCGTCCTTGTCGTCCGGGGGCTGTTCGCGGGGGCGCGTACGGTTCTTCGGCGGCCCACGCGCCGAGCCGGACGGTCCGATCCGGAAAAGGCCCGGGTTTCCGGGCGAGGCGTCTCAAGGCGCAGAATGCCGGAGCGGATGGTAGCACGACGAGTCGGGAGGGCGGGACGGCGCCGCCTACGCCCCCGGTCCCGCCTGGCCGCCGCCGTTGGTGCGGATGAGGGAGACCGTGGGCGCGGGCCGGATGCCGTGGGGCGCTGTTGCCGGTCGTGTGCGCGTCCACGGGAGCGGCCGCGAGCGCCCGAGGGCGGGAAAAGGTGGCTCCCGCATACTTTTAAGGGTCCTCCACGGCGCCGGGCGATTCGGAATCGGCGTCATTGCGCCGTTTCTGCGACCCGCTGCTCCGGGACGGGGTGTTAAAGGTATGCGGGAGCCACCTTTTCCCGCGGCCGAACTACGACAATTAGGAGCGACGCCTTGTCGGTGGCGGTGTTGTCGCTTATTGTTTGGGTCGGTGGGGCCGGAATACGGATGCGTTGGGGCGGGTGGGGCTCCTGGGACCGGATCGGGTGGAAGCGTGTCCGAATCTGTTGCAAAGGCGTCCCGGGCCGGGACCGGCCGCGAAGGAAGGCGCGGAATATCAACGATTCTTCTCCGGCTTCCCGGTGAGATCCGGGCCTTTGCAACAGATTCGGACATCGCCGGTCCGAACGCCGTCGGGGAGGGTCGCCGACCCCGCCCCAACGCGCCCGGTCATGCGTGGTCTCCGACGAGGGCGTCGCCCACGCCCCTGCGGCGTCCCCGGGCTGGCGGGCGGCGGTTCAGTAGCCTTGCTTCCCATGAGCCAGTCCAACGGGTCCGAGCCCGTCACCGAGCCCCTCACCGTCGCCGACGTCGTCGCCCTCCTCCAGGCCGCCGCCCCGCCCGGGCTCGCCGAGGACTGGGACTCCAACGGCCTCATCTGCGGCGACCCGGCCGAGCCCGTGCGCACCGTCCTGCTCGCCGTCGACCCGCTGACCGCCGTCGTCGACGAGGCCATCGAGCGCGGCGTCGACATGGTCATCACCCACCACCCCCTCTACCTGCGCGGCACCGACCACGTCGCCGCCACCGACCCCAAGGGCCGCTGCGTCCACCGGCTCATCCGCGCCGGCATCGCGCTGGCCAACGCCCACACCAGTCTCGACGCCGCGCACGGGGGAGTGGCCGACGCGCTCGCCGCCCGCGTCGGCCTGCTCGGCGCGAGACCCCTGAGCCCGAGCCGCCTCGACCCCGCCCAGGGCATCGGTCGGATCGGCGAGCTCGAGCACCCCGCCCGGCTGCGCGACCTCGCCGCCGCCGTCGCCGCCGCCCTGCCCGACTCCGCGCCCGGCCTCCTCGTCGGCGGGGACCCGGACGCCACCGTCGAGACGGTGGCCGTCTCAGGCGGGGCCGGGGACTCGCTGCTGGCGGCCGCGCGCGAGGCCGGCGCCGACGTCTTCCTCACCGCCGACCTGCGCCACCACCCCGCCACGGATCACCTGGAGGGCGGCCGCCCCCACCTCCTGTGCGGCACCCACTGGGCGACCGAGTGGGTGGGCCTGCCCCCGCTGGCGGCCCGGCTCGAGGCCGCCGCGGACGAGCGGGGACGTAGACTTGAGGCGTACGTCTCCGAGGTCGTCACCGACCCGTGGACCCTGCGTCTGAGCACCGGCTCATGACGCCCGCAGAACTCCAGACCTCGGCCAGCAGCGAAGGACCACAGCCGTGACGAGCGCCCCCCTCAGCCAGCAGCGACTGCTCATCGACCTCCAGAGCCTCGACTCCCGACTCGCCCGTCTGAGACACGAGCGCAAGCACCTGCCCGTCCTGTCCCGCATCAAGGACACCGTCGAGCGCCTCAAGGCCAACCGGCGCGCGGCCGCCCTCGCCGACGGGGCGCTCGCCGAGGCCAGGAAGGGGGCCACGCGCAGCGAGGACGAGGTCGACCAGGTCACGCGGCGCGCCGCCATCCTGCGCGAGCGCCTGTCGTCGGGCACGGCCAACCCCCGGGACCTGACCGCCATCCAGGGGGAGCTCGACCAGCTCGGCCGACGCCGGGCGGTGCTCGAGGACGCCCAGCTCGCCGCCGTCGAGGCCCTTGAGAGCGCCCAGAGGAAGGTGCGCGATCTCGCCGCCGAGGAGAGCGAGATCCGCAGCGCCGGGCGCGAGCTGACGGCCGAGCGCGACTCCGCCTTCGCCCGCATCGACGCCGAGATCGACCGGCTTGATCGTGAGCGCGCCGAACTGGCCGGAACCATCGACCTGGCGCTGCTCGACGAGTACGACGCGGTCCGGGCCGCCACCGGGGGCCTGGGGGCCGTCGCCCTCCACGGGCGCCGGCTCGAGGGCGCCCCGATCCAGATCAGCCCCATGGAGTACTCACGGATCGCCGCGGCCCCCGCCGACGAGATCATCCACGCCGAGGAGAACGACGTCATCATTGTGCGCATGGACATCTGATGCGCGGCGCGGCCGGGCGCCCGCGGGGCCCCGAGGGGCGGCGCGCGGCGGGGCCGATGAAGTCGGCTGCGGCGGGGCGGGCGAGGCGGTAGAGTGCTGGGCGCGGACGAGCCGACCGGGCGGCCGCGGTACCGCGGGGCGACCCGCGGGTCGAGGAACGTCCGGGCTCCACAGAGCAGGGCGGTGGCTAACGGCCACCCGGGGCGACCCGCGGGACAGTGCCACAGAGAACAGACCGCCGGCCCCGGCCGGTGAGGGTGAAACGGTGGGGTAAGAGCCCACCAGCGCCGCGGGCGACCGCGGCGGCTCGGCAAACCCCGCCCGGAGCAAGACCGCGCAGCAGGCGCCCGAGGGCTGCTCGTCCGAGCCTGCGGGTAGGTCGCGCGAGCCCGCCGGCAACGGCGGGCCAAGATGAATGGTCGCCACCGCCGCGCCGGTAACGGCGGGTGGCAACAGAACCCGGCGTACAGGTCGACTCGTCCGCCCCCGCGGGGGCCTCGGCGGTGCGGGCGCCCGCGGATACGGGCGGGTGGGGCGTTCCGCCGTGCTGTCGGCCTCCGGCGACGGCGGACCGGACCGCTGAAAGCGGCTTCACGCAAGCGCGACGGCGCGAGCGGTCACTCGGCCTTGACGTACACCTCGTTACCATAGGTGCTGACGGCGAACAAGCCGTCCTTCACGCCGTCCTTGGGGACGAGGAAGGTGAAGTAGCCCGTGATGCTGCCGCCATCGCGGGGCTCGGTCTGCATGGTGAAGGAGTCGTTCGAGATGTCACTGGACGACGCGGTGGCGTTGCCGCCATTCACGTAGTCGATGTGGAGGCTGTAGGGGCTGAACTTGCCAGAGCCGTGGTAGGTGGCCTTGACCTTGAGGCGGATGTAAACCTGGTCCGCGGAGGGCGTCTCGAAGACGTAGGGCTGACCCTCCCTGACCGCCTGCGTGGCGTCCCACTGGACCTCCTCGAAGGAGACGTCCAGGGTCGCGTCCGGGTTGTCGTAGGACACGTTGTCGAAGGTGATGACGTCCTGCATGGTGGCCGGGTTGTTCATGGTGGTGCCCCTGCCGCCGTTATTAGTGCCGCCGGTCGGATCGCTGGTCGGGCCCCCGGTCGGCTGGCTGTGCGTCGAGCCGCCCTTGCCGGTGCTGGTGCCGCCGCCCTTCTCGTCGTCGTCCTTGTTGAGGTTGAGGGCGACGACGACGCCGACCGCGACGAGCGCGACGACCACGACGGCGATAATGGTCCAGAACCACCACTGCTTGGTCACCGGCTTGTCCGGTGAGCCGCCCGCGGGGTTGCCGACGCCGCCCGGCTGCCAGCTCGCCTGGGGGTCCGCGGGCATGCCCGGGCCCTGGTAGGGCTGGTTCTGGTAGGGCGTCGGGGCCTGCGCGTAGTCCATGCTCGCCGCGTAAGGGCTCGCCGAGGAGGCCGAGGAGGTGGACGGGGCGGCGGACATGCCGCTGGGGGCGGACATCATGGGGTTGGGCGAGCTCATCGGCCCGGAGGCGTAGTCCCCGCTGGGCGCCGAGACCGGGGCCCCCGTGGGGTCGGCGACAGGGGCGGAGGAGCCCGTGGACACGGCCTGCGTCGGCGCCCAGGTCGGGTCCGAGCCGGAGGCGGACTGGGGGGCGGAGGCGTTCGGGTCTCCGGTCGCCGAGTCGTCGACCCACAACTGCCAGCCCTCGGGCGCCGGGCCCCAGGCCGGGTCTGGCTGCCAGCCGGCCGGGGGCACGAAGCCGTCGGGCGGCGCCGGCCAGTTCGGCGGGGGGTTGAAGCGCAGTGCCATGAAGACCTCCGGAGGGGTGACAGGATATGGGGTGCGACTGACGTCGCCCGAGAGAGAATCTACACCCCGGTGCGGGGGTGTCACGAGGACTGCTCGCAATCCTACTCGGGGGAGTGCTCTCCACGACACCCCGGTCCGGGCTCGGGGGCGGGGCCGGACCAGTTCGGGCTCGGGGGCGGGGAGCCGGGGCGGACTCGAAGGATCGGGCCGGGGCGGGCTTTCAGGGAAGGGTCAGGACATCGGCGCCGTCCTCGGTGACCACCAGCGTGTGCTCGAACTGGGCGGTGCGCGAGCGGTCCCTGGTCACCACGGTCCAGCCGTCGTCCCACTGCTCCCAGTCCTGGTCCCCCAGGGTCAGCATCGGCTCGATGGTGAACACCATGCCCACCTCCATGACGGTGCTGTAGGCGGGGGCGGCGTCGTAGTGCGGGATGATGAGCCCGGAGTGGAAGGCCTCGCCGACGCCGTGACCGGTGTAGTCGCGCACGACCCCGTAGTCGAAGCGCTTGGCGTACTTCTCGATGACGCGGCCGATGACATTGATCTCACGGCCGGGGCGCACGGCCCGGATGCCGCGCTCCATGGCGGTGCGGGTGCGCTCGATGAGGGCGGCGGTCTCGGGGTCGACCCGGCCGACGGGGAAGGTGGCGTTGGTGTCGCCGTGGACGCCGTCGAGGTAGGCGGTCACGTCGAGGTTGATCAGATCGCCCTCGGCCAGCACCGTGGAGTCCGGGATGCCGTGGCAGATGACCTCGTTGACCGAGGTGCAGATCGACTTGGGGAAGCCCATGTAGCCCAGGCAGGACGGGTAGGCGCCGTGGTCGCACATGTACTCGTGGGCGATGCGGTCCAGCTCGTCGGTCGTCACGCCGGGGGCGATGGCGGCGGCGGCCTGCGCCAGGGCGCGGGCAGCGATCCGGCCGGCGGCCCGGATGCGCTCGACGGTCTCGGCGTCCTTGACGTCGGAGGCCGTCACCCGCTCGGGCCCGTCGTGGAACATGTACTCGGGACGGGGGATCGACCCCGGGACGTGGCGGTCGGGACCGAGCCGTCCCTTCGTGAGCGTGCCCCGCGGGGCGCGATCGGCCAAGGAGCGCGGTGAGTCGGCGGACATCATGGGGCCAGCATAGGAGGGTCCGACGCCGTCGCGGCGCGCCCGCCCCGCCCGCGCCCCGTCTACGATGAGCCGGTGAGCGCCATCCACTTCGTGCGTCACGGGCGCACCGTCCTCAACGAGCAGCGCCGGACCCAGGGGTCCAGCGACTCGCCCCTGACCCCCGAGGGGCGCCGCGGGGCGCGCGCGACCGCCGAGCACCTGGGCCGCCTCCCGCTGGTGCGCGCCTACCTCAGCCCCCAGGGGCGCGTGGGGCGGACCGCGGACATCCTGCTGGCCGGCAGGCCCGACGTCGAGCGGACGACCCTGGACGGGCTGCGCGAGTACGACTACGGGATCTACGACGGCGGGCCGGACGAGGTCATGCTCCGGGCCCTGGATCCCGCCCGCCACCTGCCCGGGGTGCTCAGCGGCGTCCACCCCGGGGCGCCCGGCGGGATCGGCGCCGCCGACTACCTCGCCCACATCGACGCCGCCCTGGCCCGCATCGTGGCGGACCTGCGCGAGGACGCGCGCGCCGGGCGGCCGGACGCCCGGGTCCTCGTCGTCTCCCACGGCATGACGCTCATGACCCTGCTGGGCCGCTGGGTCGGCGTGGAGATCTTCTCCATGGCCCCCATGGCGAACTGCTCGGTCACGACCGTCGAGCTCGACCCCGACCGCCCCCGGGAGCCGACCCTGGTGTCCTGGGCCGTGGATCCGGGCGACCAGGGCGTCACCTTCGAGACGCGGGACATGGCGGACGCCTTCGCCGGCGTCGTCCCCGTCCCCATCGACTGGTCCCACCCGCAGGAGCCGGTCTGAGGGGACCCGGCTCCGGCGCGTCCGCGGTCCGGGCCCGGCGGGCACGACGGCGGGCGCGGCTCGTTCCGAGGCCCGCTCCGGCGGGCGGGCTCTCGAACTCAGGAGTCGAAGGAGTGCTCCGACGTCGGGAACGACCCCTCGCGCACCGCGTCCCCGTACGCCTGCGCCGCCTGACGCAGGGCCAGACCGACCCGGCCGAACCGGCGGGCGAAGCGCGGCGCCCAGTCCGTCATCCCGGCCATGTCGGTCCACACGAGCACCTGGCCGTCGCAGCGCGCCCCCGCGCCAATGCCGATCGTGGGGATTGCGAGCAGCTCGGTGATCCGCGCGGCCACCGGCTCGGGCACCATCTCCAGGACGATCGCCACGGCGCCGGCCTCGGCCAGCGCCACGGCGTCGGCCACGAGCGCCTCCGCGGCCTCCTCCCCGCGCCCCTGCACCCGGAAGCCGCCCAGCCTGTTGACCGACTGGGGGGTGAAGCCGAGGTGGCCGACCACCGGGATGCCGGCCTCGCCGAGCGCTCGGACCGTGCGCGCGCGCGGGCGCCCGCCCTCGAGCTTGACGGCGTTGGCCCCCGCCTTCATCAGGCGCACGGCGCTGGCCAGCGCCTGGGCGGGGCCGGCCTCGTAGGTGCCGAAGGGCAGGTCGGCGACCACGAGCGCCCGCGCCGTCGCCCGGGCCACCGAGCGCGTGGCCACGACCATCTCGTCCAGCTCCACCGGCAGGGTCGTGTCGTGGCCGAGCATGACATTGCCGATCGAGTCGCCCACCAGCAGCATGTCGGTGCCGGCCTCGTCCAGGATGCGGGCGGTGACGGCGTCGTAGGCGGTGAGCATGGTCAGCCGCTCCCCGCGCTCCTTGGCCCGGGTCAGGTGGTGGACCCGCACCGGGCGCGCGGGCCGTGCGCCGGGGGCCGGGGCCGCCGGTCCGTAGGGGGAGGCGGCGTCGGAGGGGCCCGCCGGGGAGTCTGGTGCGCAGGTCATGGCCGCAGCCTACTTGGCCGCCCGCCGGGCCGCCGTCGCGCACCGGGACTCGCCGCGCCCGCGGCCCGCCGGCGCCCCGCCGGGTGTCGCGCAACCTGTCCGACACGCGCGCGCGGCATGATGGCCCGGCACGACCCGAGCCCGAGGAGGGTCCCGAGCACGGACAAGGAAGGTCCCGAGCAATGGACAAGCAGCAGGAGTACGTCCTCAGAGCCATTGAGGAGCGCGACATCCGCTTCATCCGCCTGTGGTTCACCGACGTGCTCGGCCAGCTCAAGTCGGTGGCCATCGCCCCGGCGGAGGTCGAGGGCGCCTTCGAGGAGGGCATCGGCTTCGACGGCTCGGCCGTCGAGGGCCTGACCCGCGTCTTCGAGTCGGACATGCTGCTGGCCCCCGACCCCTCCACCTTCCAGCTCCTGCCGTGGCGCTCGGGCACCAACGCAGTGGCCCGCATGTTCTGCGACGTGCTCACCCCCGACGGCGAACCCGCCCGCACCGACCCGCGCGCGGTCCTGGAGCGCCAGCTCGCCCGCGTCGCCGAGGCCGGCTTCACCTGCTACGTCCACCCCGAGATCGAGTTCTACCTCGTCGAGCGCGACGCCGACGGGCGCATCCGCCCCACCGACCACGCTGGCTACTTCGACCACGTGCCCGGCGGCACCGCCCACGAGTTCCGCCGCCGCGCCATCCTCATGCTCGAGCAGATGGGCATCTCCGTGGAGTTCTCCCACCACGAGGGCGGTCCCGGCCAGAACGAGATCGACCTGCGCTTCGCCGACGCCCTGTCCATGGCGGACAACATCATGACCTTCCGCACCGTCGTCGAGGAGGTGGCCCTCCAGGAGGGCTGCTCGGCCACCTTCATGCCCAAGCCCTTCGTGGGCCGGCCCGGCAGCGGCATGCACACCCACTTCTCCCTGTTCGAGGGCGAGCGCAACGCCTTCCACGACCCGGCCGGCCAGTACCAGCTCTCCGCGACCGGGCGCGCCTTCATCGCCGGGCTGCTGCGCCACGCCCGCGAGATCACCGCCGTGACCAACCAGCACGTCAACTCCTACAAGCGCCTGTGGGGCGGCGACGAGGCCCCCAGCTACATCTGCTGGGGCCACAACAACCGCTCTGCGCTGGTGCGCGTGCCCATGCACAAGCCCGGCAAGGCCCAGGCCTCGCGCGTGGAGTACCGCGGCATCGACTCCTCCGCCAACCCCTACCTGGCCGTGGCCGTCATCCTCGCGGCCGGCCTCAAGGGCATCGAGGAGGACTACGAGCTGCCCGCCGAGACCGAGGACGACGTCTGGCTGCTGTCCGACGTCGAGCGCGGCGCCCTGGGCATCGGCGAGCTGCCCACCTCCCTGAAGTCCGCCGTCGTGGCCATGAGCGGCTCCGACCTCGTGGCCGACACCCTGGGCGAGAACGCCTTCGAGTTCTTCCTGCGCAACAAGCGGCGCGAGTACAGGGCCTACGACGCCCAGGTCACCGACTTCGAGCTCGGCCAGTTCTTCCCGCGGATCTGAGCGGCCATGGTCGATCCAGCGCCGACGCCGCCCCTGGGCGGCCGCCGCCCGCGCTCCCTGCGCTCGCGCCTCCTGGCCGCCGGGGTGTCCGACTCCGGCCGCGCCCTGGCCTGCCTGGGCGACCCGGCCCTGACCCGGCTCCTGCCGCCCGCCGGGGCGGACGACCCGGGGGCCCCGGCGCACGCCCTCGCCGGGGCCCTGGCGGCCACGGCCGACCCCGACCTGGCGCTGCTGAGCCTGGTCCGCCTCGCCCGGGCGGTCGACGACGGCGCCGGGGGGCCCGCCGGGGCCGGGACCGAGGCGGACAACGGCGATGCCGGCACCGGCAATACCGCTGACGGCGGCACCGGCACCGAGGCTGCCGACGCCGGGGCCGGCGACGGCGCCGGGCCGCGGGATTCCCCCCGCCGCCTGCTCGCCCGCCTCCTGCGCCGCGCGCCCGATGCCGCCGCCCGGGCCGCGCCCCGCCCCGACTGGGCGCCCGCGCCGGTCGGGGAGGACGCCCCCGACGAGCAGCTGCGCCACCTCCAGCGGCTCCTGGCCGTCCTGGGCAGCTCCAGCGCCCTGGGCGACTTCCTCACGGCCCACCCCGAGGGCCTGGCCGCGCTGGCCCCCGCCCGAGCCCCCGACGCCCCCGGGCTCCCCGACGCCCGCACCGCCCTGCGCGCCGCCGTCACCGGGGCCCTCGGCCGCCCCGCCGCCGAGGGCGGCCCGGGCAGCGAGGGCGGCCCCGGCGATACCGGCGGCGGCGCGGATGGTGCCGGGGCCGTCCCCGACGGCCCGGGCGCCGGCCCCGCCGCCGGGACCGGCACCGCCGACCGGGACGCCGTCGCCCGCGCCACCAGCGCCCTGCGCACGGCCTACCGCAACCGCCTGCTGGGCATCGTCGCCGACGACCTGACCAGCCCCGACCCCTACCAGCACGTCGAGACCGTCGGACGCCGGATGAGCGACCTGGCCGACGCCGCCCTCGACGCCGCCCTGCTCATCGCCCGCCGCGCCGTCGGACCGCCCGCCCGCGACACCGCCCTGGCCGTCATCGCCATGGGCAAGACCGGGGCCCGCGAGCTCAACTACATCTCCGACGTCGACGTCGTCTACGTCGTCGCCCCCGCCGAGGGCCGCCAGGTCCCCGAGGAGGAGCTGCTGGCCGCCGGCACCGCCATCGCCACCGAGCTCGCCGCCGTCGTGTCCTCCACCGGCGCCGAACCGCCCCTGTGGCCGCTGGACACCGGGCTGCGCCCCGAGGGCAAGGACGGCGCCCTCGTGCGCACCCTCGCCTCCCACGTCGCCTACTACCAGCGCTGGGCCGCCTCCTGGGAGTTCCAGGCCCTGCTCAAGGCCCGCGCCGCCGCCGGCGACGAGGCCCTCGGCCGCGCCTACGAGCAGGCTGTCGCCCCCTTCATCTGGAGCGCCAGCCTGAGGGACAACTTCGTCGACGACGCCCGCGCCATGCGCCGCCGCGTCGAACGCGCCTCCGAGCCCCGCGACGGGCGGGACCGGCGCATCAAGCTCGGCCCCGGGGGCCTGCGCGACGTCGAATTCACCGTCCAGCTCCTCCAGCTCGTCCACGGACGCGGCGACCAGACCCTGCGCGTGCGCCCCACCCTCACCGCCCTGCGGGCCCTGAGCGACGGCGGATACGTCTCGCGCGGGGCCGCCGGGGCCCTGGGCGACGGCTACCGGGTCCTGCGCCTGCTGGAGCACCGCAGCCAGCTCCACCGGCTGCGCCGCACCCACGACCTGCCCGACTCCGACGCCGACCTGCGCCGCATCGGCCGCGGAATCGACCGGATCGCCCTGAACGACCCCGACACCCTGCGCGAGGCCTTCCGCGCCGCCCGCCGCCAGGTCCGCTCCCTGCACGAGGAGATCTACTACCGGCCCCTCCTGGGGGCCGCCGCCGGCCTCACCGCCGACGAGATGACCCTCACCCCCCGCGCCGCCGGCGAGCGCCTGGCCGCCGTCGGATACCGCGACCCCGCCGGGGCCATGCACCACATCCAGGCGCTCACCGAGGGGGTCAGCCGCCGCGCCGCCATCCAGCGCCAGCTCCTGCCCGTCATCATCGGCTGGCTCGGGGAGGGGCCCGACCCCGACTCCGGACTGCTGTCCTTCCGCACTCTCTCCGAGAAGATCGGCGGCTCCCACTGGTACCTGGCCATGCTGCGCGACTCCCCGGTCGCCGCCCGCCGACTGTGCCACGTCCTGTCCGGCGCCCGCTGGACCACCGACCGCCTCGCCGAGCGCCCCGAGTCCATCGCCTGGCTCGACGACGACGCCGAGCTCCAACCCCGCGACGCCGCCGCACTGCGGGAGGAGGCCTGCCACATCCTGCGACGGCGCTCCCTGCACGCCTCCGACGCCGCCGACCCCGAGCACGAGGCGCGCGAGGCCATGCAGGCCGTCATGAGCCTGCGCTCGCGCGAACTGCTGCGGGCTGCGCTCGCGGACTCCCTCGACGGGCTCGACCCCGCGCGCACCGCCGCCATTCTCACCGCGGCCGCCGACGCCGCCCTGGAGGGGGCGCTGGGGATCGCCACCGCCCTGGTCATCGCCCGGCGCGACGGGGCGCGGGCGCTGGCCGACGGGCCGGACGAGCGGGGGCGCTGGGCGGCGGCCAGGGCCGATCACGCGATCATCGCCATGGGCAGGCTCGGCGGGGCCGAGACCGGCTTCGCCTCCGACGCCGACCTGCTCTTCGTGCACCGGCCGCGGGACGGGGCGACCGGGGCGTCCGAGACCGCCGCCGAGGCCGCGGCGGCCGAGGCGGAGGAGGTCGCCAGGACCGTGGTCGGGCTCCTGGCCGGGGCCAGACCCCACCCGCTCACGGCCGACGCGGACCTGCGCCCCGAGGGCCGGCGGGGCCCGATGAGCCGGTCGCTGGACTCCTACCGGGAGTACTACGGGCGCTGGGCCCGGACCTGGGAGAGGCAGGCGCTGCTGCGCGCCCGGCCCTGCGCGGGCGACGAGGACCTGGCCCGGGCCTTCACCGACCTCATCGACCCCCTGCGCAGGCCCCGCGAGGGGCTGGAGCCGCAGGCGCTGCGCGAGATCCGACGGCTCAAGGCGCGCATGGAGTCCGAGCGCCTGCCGCGAGGCGCGGACCCCGCGCTCCACCTCAAGCTCGGGCCGGGGGGACTGAGCGACGTCGAATGGGTCGCCCAGATCCTCCAGCTCTCCCACGCCGGGACCCACCCGGGGCTGCGCACCACCTCGACCATCGGCGCACTGGAGGCCGCGGCCCGCGACGGGCTCATCGACGCCGAGGACGCGCGGCGGCTCACCGCCGCCTGGCAGCTGGCCACCCGGGTGCGCGCCGCCAATGTCATCGGCACGGGCCGGGACGGGGGCGCGCGCATCGACCTCCTGCCCTCCGACCCGCTGGAGATCCGCGTGGTGGGACGGCTCCTGGGCCTGGAGCCCGGCCGGGAGCGGGACCTGGAGGACCTCTACCGCAAGACGGCGCGCCACGCCCGGCTGGTCGCCGAGCGGATCCTCTTCGGCGGGGCCGGGGCCGCCGGGGGGAGCGCCACGGCGGGGGCCGCGACCGCGCCGTCACCGCCGAGCGCGGCAGCGCCACCGCCGGGCGTGTCGGTGGCGGCTCCGCCAGCCGGCCCGCCCGGGGCCGCCGCTCGGCGCGGATCCGGGTCGCCCCCGGGCGGCACCGGCCCGGCGGCGTCGCCCGGGCGTTCGACGCCGAAACCGGCCTCGGCGCCGACTCCGCCGTCGGCCCCGGGGAGGACTCCGCCGTCGGCCCCGGGGCAGGCCCTGCCAGCCCCGGCGTCACCGGGCGGCAGGCGACGGCGGCAGAACCGCGGCCCCTACCCCTGGTCGTGAGCGAAGGCGGCCCGGTCGCGCCCGCCCTGGCAGGATGGGGGCGTGAAACTCCTCCTCGTCCGCCACGGCCGCACCATCGCCAACATTATGGGGGCCCTCGACACGGCCTACCCCGGGAACCCGCTCGACACCGTCGGACACGAGCAGGCGGCCTCCCTGCCCGGGCGCCTGGCTGAGACCGGCGACCTGGACGCCATCTCCTCTCTGTGGGTCTCGCCGATCGAACGGACCCGTCAGACCATCGCCCCCGTCGAGGAGGCCACGGGGCTGACGGCGCGGATCCGCTCGGGGCTGCGCGAGGTGCTGGCCGGGGACCTGGAGATGAACACCGATGCGGAATCGGTGGTCTGCTACACGGACACGACCCGCGCCTGGATGATCGGGCGCCTCCACTGCCGACTGCCCGGATCTCCGGAGAACGGCAGAACCACCTTCGCCCGCTTCGACGGCGTGGTGGACGAGATCGCCCGGGCGACCGATCCGGACGGGACGGCCCTGCTCGTGGCTCACGGCACGGTGCTGCGCCTGTGGACGGCGCTCGCGGCGGCCGTCGGCGGGGGAGTGGAGCCCGCCTGGATCGCCGATCACCCCATGCGCAATGCGGGCGTCTCGGTGGCGGAGGGCGATCCCGAGGGCGGCTGGCGCTTGGTCAGTTGGAACGAGGGCGAGTGGCGGGCGTGAATGCCGTCGTCAGGAGAACGCGGCGGAGTTGAAATTTCAATCCCTGTCACCGTCATCAGTCTCGATCAGAGATTGGAGTTGTTGAGCGGATTCGGGAGGAAGTTCTGCAAGAAGGGGAGCGAGTGCGGAGTCGACCTCGGCCGAGTATCCACTCTGATACAATTCTCTAAATCCTGCAATAGCGACACGGAATGCCTCAGTTTGGCCATTATCCGTCAATGCCGTATGCAGTAGCCAGAAAAATGCTCTTATCGTCAGTTCGACGGCGTTGACCTGTAAGGCACGAATGCCGATGGAGGTGACAATCTTTATTGTTTGCATTGTGGCTGGAATAGATTCGGCGCATTCGAGGGATCTTTCCAGGAAATACAATATTATACTTGGGGAATCCCCTCGGGCCTGGGCAAGGGTGCCCAGGTTGTTGTAAATGGCGACCATGCCAGCCTGGTCGCCGAGTTGTTCTTTGATGTGAAGAGATCGTTCGTAGAGGTCACGGGCGGCGCCGTAGTCCTCCTGGAAGTGCGCGAGAACACCCAGCTGTTGGTAGGTGTTGGCTATGTCGGTCTGGTCGTCGAGGGTCTTGAATATGGTCAACGCCTGCTGATACTGATTATGAGCAGTGTTGTAGTCCCCCTGGTCTTGAGCGAGGGCGCCCAGCTCATAGTGGGTTTTGGCTATGCCGGCCTGGTCGCCGAGTTGTTCTTTGATGTGAAGAGATCGTTCGTAGAGGTCACGGGCGGCGCCGTAATCTCCTTGGA
>NZ_AUBL01000041.1 GCF_000429225.1 Actinomyces dentalis DSM 19115 | reverse complement strand
GAGCCGGACCTGACCGCGTTCGCCGCCTTCCCCCGGGAGCACTGGACCAAGATCTGGTCCAACAACCCCATCGAGCGCCTCAACCGCGAGATCAAGCGCCGAGCAGACGTCGTCCAGGTGTTCCCCGACAGCGAGTCCGTCACCCGCCTGATCGGATCCGTCCTGTTGGAGCAGCACGAGGAGTGGCAGTACGGCGAACGCCGCTACCTGTCCCAGACCTCACTGCGACACCTGACCGACATGCTCCAGGCCGACAACAGCGCCAGCGACCGCGCCGCCCTGCCCGCCATCACCACCTGACCGGAAGAACACCACACCAAGAGACTTGACCGATTCCCTCGGGATCGTCAGGGACGAGGCGCCGGAGCATCGGCAAGAACCCGCAACCGGCTCGGGCTCGCACTCTCCGCGCCTCCGCCCGAGTCACGGCGGACAACCCGTGCGTCTCGCGCATCTCTGCAGCCGCACCTTCCACTGCGATGCCGCTTCCGCAGAGGCGCCCTCAAGCCAATGGGCCCTTCCCGCCAGAAAGACCCCCGGACCGGCCAGGACCGGCGTGATGACGCGGGAGGCCCCAGTACGACGCAGGGCGATACGATCCCCGTGCGCGTCACCCCCCACTCCGCGCCCATCCCTCCCGCACCACCGCGCCGATCCCCGCCCCGGAACCTTCGACGAGAAAGGCTCGCCGTGTTCGCTCGCGTCTCCGTTCCGGGAGGAGCCGCGGGCCGGGCCCGCGCAACCCGACTACCCTGGTCCCATGACGCCGACGACGCAGACCACCGAGGCAGGGACGGCGGGCACCACCCCGGCCGCCGCGCAGCGCACCTTCATCCCCGTCGAGCGCGGCGGCGGGCGCGTGGACTCCGAGACCGGCACCCTGCGCGAGGTCATCGTCCACCGGCCCGGCCGCGAGATCGCCCGGGTCACCCCCATCAACGCCAACGACCTGCTCTTCGACGACGCCCTCAACATCCGCCGCGCCCAGGCCGAGCACGACGCCTTCACCGCGATCCTGCGCGCCGAGGGCGTCATCGTCCACGACTTCCGCGACCTGCTCGTCGAGACCCTGGCCGTGCCCGGGGCGCGCGAGCTCGTTCTGACCGAGACGGTGGGCCCCAACGCCGTCGGCGTGTCCACCTCGGAGGTTCTCACCGCCTACCTCCAGGGCCTGTCCGACGTCGAGCTCGCCGAGGTCCTCCTGGCCGGCATCACCCGCACCGAGCTGCGCGAGCGCCTGAGCGCCGACGATGCCGCCACTCTGTTCAACACCACCTACCTGTCCACCCTGGGCTGGCAATTCGTCATCACCCCACTGCCCAACCACCTGTTCACCCGCGACACCTCCGCTTGGCTCTACGGGGGCCGCAGCGTCAACACGATGGCCCTGGCCCCGCGCCGACGGGAGGCCGTCAATTACGAGGCCGTCTACCGCTACCACCCGGCCTTCGCCGACCGCGGCCTGCTGTGGTCCGAGCCCCACGGCGCCTCCCCGGCCACCGTCGAGGGCGGCGACTTCCAGGTCCTGGGCAACCGCGCCCTGGTCATGGGTCTGTCCCACCGCTCCAGCGCCGCCGGCGTGGAGCGCCTGGCCACGCGCCTGTTCGACGACGGCGTCGCCGACCGCGTCATCGGCGTCCACATGCCCGACCGAGCCTTCTACACCGAGCTCGACGCCGTCATGCACCTGGACACCCTCATGACGATGGTCTCCCCGGACACCTACCTGCGCTTCCCCGGCTTCAACGACGTCACCACCGTCGAGATCGAGCCCGGCGCCTCCCGCGGCTCGACCAAGGCGGGCGGCGGTGCCCTGCGCGTGACCGTCCACGACGGCGCCGAGATGGACGCCGTCCTGGCGCGGGCCGCCGGGATCGACTCCTTCCGCATCATCAGCCCGGACATGTCCGACGAGGCCGAGGCCCTGCGCGAGCTGGCCCGCGACTCCTGCAACGTCGTCGCCCTCGCCCCGGGGCGCGTCATCGGCTACGCCCACAACCAGGCCGCCAACGACACCCTGCGCCAGGCCGGGGTGGAGGTCATCGAGACCCCCGGGGTCGAGCTCGTCCGCGGCCGCGGCGGTTCGCACTGCATGACCTGCCCGGTCACCCGCGACGCCGTGTAGCCCGACGTCGGCGCCCACCCGCTGCGTCCCGCGTTCGCGGCGGGGGAGTGGGACCCATCGCGGCGGGGCGCCCCGCCCGGGTACGCTCGGCGCCGCTGAGAAAGGACGCGACATGACCGCAGGCCCACCCTCCGGCGGGCGACAGCCCCTGACCGATGCCAAGCCCCTCGTCTTCACCGGCATCCACTCCCGCGTGGGAATATGGTCGATCGTCTTCAGCGTGGTGTTCTTGGCTGTGGTCTTCAGGCCATTGTCTTACTCCTCGTTCCTCCAGGAGAAGTCCGACGGCGGGCTTACCATCGGGACGATCATGCTGCTGATCCAGATCGTCCCCCTGGTGATCGGCGGCCTCGTCGGGATCGTCTTCATCCTGCGTCATCGTCAGCGCCTGCGTGTGGATGCCAATGGGTTCCGCATTCGCGTGGGGAGGAGATTCCGAACGCTGAGTTGGGACCAGGTGCGCGGCAACCTCGTCGTCTCCGTCATCCCGCTGCGAAGCCTTATGAACTTCAACTTGAAACCGCTTCTCCTGCCCGTCATCACGGTGGAGGGCGAGCGGATCGAGTTGCCCTGCCTCATGGGCGATCCGTATTACGAGCGCCGGGCCCATCAGCGCGTGGAGCGGGCCATGGCCGCCATTGCGGCCCGCGACCCGGGCCCCGGGGCCGGCCCCGTCGCCCCGTCCCGTCCGGACGGACTTGTCCTGACGGAGCACAGGGACGACAAGGGGACCGCCTTCATCCTCCTCGGGAGTGCATGCAGTTGCTGGGGGTTGGCGTGGCAGCTCTGGCGGAGTGACTACGCCGACGCGCTCACGCGTATTTGCGCGGGAGTGCTCGTGGCGCTCGGCCTGGCTGCACTGATGTTCGCTCTCCACGGGTCGTCTTTTTTCGGGCTGCGTCCCGATAATGTCACGGTCGTCAACGCCTCCGGCTTGAGGATCAGGCGCGGCTGGAGGAGAAGGTCCCTGTCCTGGGAGCAGGTGCGCGGACATCTGGAGGCGCGCGCCATCCCCCCGAACGGGAAGGGCGGGTTGCGCAGGGGCGGGCCCTGGAGCTGGGGCTGGCGGGCGCAGGTGCACTACCGGGACGGGGAGCGGGACGTGCCCCTGGCCGGCGCCTCACTCATGGCCTGGGATGAGGCCTCGGCACTGCAGCTGGCCTCCGAGCGCATCGGCCTCCTGCGCTCCTACGACCCCGACCCGGCGGCGGCGGCATGGTCGCGGCTCGCGGCGCCGGCCTACCCGCCCGCCGTCACGCCGGCTCAGTACGGGGCTCCGGTCCCGCAGCCCACGGCGCCGGCCCACCGACCCGGCGGAGCGGCGGTGCCCGCTCACCCGTCCGCCATTCCGCCAGTTCAGTACGGAGTTCCGGCTTCGCAGCCCGCCCCGCCGGCCCAGTACGGGATGCCGGTCTCACAGCCCACGGCGCCAGCCTACCCACCCGCCGTCCCGCCGGCTCAATACGGGGCGCCGTCGGACGACTCCTGGCGCAAACCCGGCTCGTACGGGCGGCCCGCATCCGCGCCTCCGTCTGGGAGATCATGACCTCACTGGCGGGGACCGATCCGCGCGAGCGGCGCCCCGACTCGACCCAGTCGGCCGGGCCGCCGCGCCCCGCGCCGCGACCGCACCGCAGTGACCCCGCCCGGCCTCACCGGAGGTCCGCAAGGACGGGGGAACGGCCCGGAAGGTGAGCGAGTTGGTCAACTCGATCGCTCGCCTGATCCGGGCCGTCAGTGTCCTTGTGGATGCCCTCGGCCGGTGGTTCTAGCCGCCGACCTCGGGGACCCATCCGGCTGCAACCGGGTGAGTCCCACCATTATGACACCTGCGGGCCGTCAACGTCCACAGTGCGACGGGACTCGCACCCGAAACGGGGCGGCCCGTGCTCGGGAGGGCAGATGTCGCGAGCAGCCCGACAAGGTTGGCCACACCCCCGGCGGCCCACGCCCGGGAGCTGCCCGACGCCGGCACCCACCCGCCGCGACCCGCGTTCGGGGCGGGGGAGTGGGACCCATCGCGGCGGGGCGCCCCGTCCGGGTACCCTCGGCGCCGCTGAGAAAGGACGCGACATGACCGCAGGCCCACCCTCCGGCGGGCGACCGCCCCTGACCGACGCCAAGCCCCTCGTCTTTACCGGCATCCACTCCCGCGTGGGAATATGGTCGATCGTCCTCAGCGTGATGTTCCTCTCCATTCCTTACCTCTCGTTCTTCTCGTCCCTTAAGAACTTGCCGTCCTTTAGGGAGATGTCCGACGGCGGGCTTAACATCGGGACGATCATGCTGCTGATCCAGATCGTCCCACTGGCGATCGGCGGCCTCGTCGGGATCGTCTTCATCCTGCGTCATCGTCAGCGCCTGCGTGTGGATGCCAATGGGTTCCGCATCCGCACGGGGAGAAGATTCCGAACGCTGAGCTGGGACCAGGTGCGCGGCAACCTCGCCGTCGCCGTCATCCCGCAGCACGCCAGAAGTCCTATAGGCATCAAATTCAACTTGAAGCCGCTTCTCCTGCCCGTCATCACGGTGGAGGGCGAGCGGATCGAACTGCCCTGCCTCATGGGCGATCCGTACTACGAGCGACAGCCCCACCAGCGCATGGAGCGGGCCATGGCCGCCATTGCGGCCCGCGACCCGGGCCCCGGAGCCGGCACCGTCGCCCCGCCCCGCCCGGACGAGCTCGTCCTGACCGAGCACAGGGACGACAAGGGGACCGCCTTCATCCTCCTCGGGAGTGCATGCAGCTGCTGGGGGCTGGCGTGGCATCTCATGAACGATTACGACCTCGATATCCGATATATTTTCGCGGGAGTGCTCGTAGTACTCGGCCTGGCTGTAATGATGCTCGCTCTCTGTGCACCTTTCTTCAGGATGCGTCCCGATGACACCACGGTCGTCGACGCCTCCGGCCTGGAGGTCAGGCGCGGCTGGAGGAGAAGGTCCCTGTCCTGGGATCAGGTGCGCGGACACCTGAAGGCGCGAGCCATCCCCCCGAACGGGAAGAGCGGACTGAGCAGGGGCGGGACCTGGAACTGGGGCTGGCGGGCGCAGGTGCACTACCGGGACGGGGAGCGGGACGTGCCCCTGGCCGGCGCCTCACTCATGGCCTGGGACAAGGCCTCAGCATTGCGGCTGGCCCGCGAGCGCATCGACCTCCTGCGCTCCTACGACCCCGACCCGACGGCGGCGGCATGGTCGCAGCCCGCGGCGCCGCCAGCCCAGTACGGGGCGTCGATCCACCCGTCCGTCAGGACGCCGTCCCCGTACGCGGCGCAGCCCTACCCGCCCGCCCCGACGGCGCCGCTGGACCGCCGACCCGGCGGAGTGGCGGCGCCCGCTCACCCGTCCGCCGGGACGGCGACCTACCCGCCCGCCGCACCGCCGGCCCAGTACGGGGCGCCGGCTCCGCAGCCCTACCCGCCCGCCCCGACGACGCCGTCGGACGACTCCTGGCGCGAACCCGGCCTGTACGGGCGCCCCGCCTCCGCCTGGGAGATCATGACCTCACCGGCGGGGAAGGCGATCGACAAGAAGGAGGGACTCCAGTGACCGCACTCATGGGAAGCACCGCTCGTTACATGTTCACCGTCACCTGGTCGCCCGAGGACGAGGAGTTCGTCGCCACCTGCCTCGAGTTCCCATCGCTCTCCTGGCTCGCCGGGACCCCGGAGGACGCGCTGGCCGGTTTGCGCGAACTGGTTGACGAGGTCGTCGCCGACCTCCGCGAGTCCGGAGAGTCCGTTGGCGGGCGCCGGTGCGCTGCCGGAACGGGGCCCCGGCGGACACCGGTAGGCTGTGCCCGTCGCCCCGCCCGCGGCAGAGAGGAATGACGATGACCGAGCCGAACCCCCTCCCCGTCCCCGACGCCGCCGTCCTGGCGAGCCTCAGGGGCCGCAGCCTGCTGCGCGAGCTCGACTTCACCCCGGAGCAGTGGATGGCCCTCATCGAACTCGCCGCCCAGCTCAAGGCCGCCAAGAGGGCCGGGCGCGAGGACCGGCGCCTGCTCGGCAAGAACATCGCCCTCCTGTTCGAGAAGACCTCCACCCGCACCCGCTGCTCCTTCGAGGTCGGCGCCCACGACCAGGGCGCCCACACCACCTACCTCGACCCGGCGGGCTCCCAGATGGGCCACAAGGAGTCCGTGGCGGACACCGCCCGGGTGCTCGGCCGCATGTTCGACGGCATCGAGTACCGCGGCGACTCCCAGGCCAAGGTGGAGACCCTCGCCGAGCTGTCCGGCGTGCCCGTGTGGAACGGCCTGACCGACGAGTGGCACCCCACCCAGATGCTGTGCGACGCCCTGACCATGCTGGAGCACGCGGGCAGGCCCGCCGCCGAGATCTCCTTCGCCTACGTCGGCGACGCCCGCTTCAACACGGGCCGCTCGCTGCTCGTCAACGGCGCGCTCCTGGGCGCCGATACGCGCATTGTGGCGCCCAGGGCGCTGTGGCCCGATGAGGAGTGCGTCGAGGCGGCCCGCCGCGTCGCCCGGTCCACCGGCGCCCGCATCACCCTGACCGAGTCGGTGGCCGACGGCGTGACCGGGGTCGACTTCGTCCACACCGACATCTGGGTCTCCATGGGCGAGCCCAAGGAGGTGTGGGACGAGCGCATCGCCATGCTGCGCGACTACCAGGTCAACGCCTCGCTCATGGCGACCGCCGGCCCGCAGGCCAAGTTCATGCACTGCCTGCCCTCCTACCACGACCGCAACACCACCGTCGGCGAGGAGATCTACCGGGCCACCGGCATGGACGGAGTCGAGGTCACCGACGAGGTCTTCGAGTCGCCGGCCTCCATCGTCTTCGACCAGGCCGAGAACCGCATGCACACCATCAAGGCCGTCATGGTGGCGACCCTGGGGGACTGACGGGAGGATCCCGGGGGAGGGGCTCCGTCCGACTATTCTTGGCGCATGTGGAGTCCTGCCGTCCGGATGGCGGGCGAGCCGCGCGCCCGCGGCGAGCTCGACCTGGCGGTTCTGCGCGCCCGCGACCGCGCCGGCCTGCTGGCGCGCATCGACCGCGCCGTCGTCTGGGAGCTGCCCGTGCGCACCCGCCTGCACGGCCTGACCCACCGCGACGGCGTCCTCCTCCACGGCCCCGCCGGCTGGGGCGAGGTCGCCCCCTTCTGGGACTACGCCGCCGCCGCCTGCGCCCCGTGGCTCGCCGCCGGGATCGAGCAGGCCGCCGTGGGCCTGACGAGTCTGCCCGTGCGGCGCGAGCAGATCGCCGTCCACGTCGTCATCCCCGAGGTCGACGCCTACCAGGCGCACGCCCTCGTCTCCGAGTCCGGGGCCACCACCGCCGAAGTCAGGGTCGCCTCCTCCCCGGGCTCCCTCAACGCCGACCTGCGGCGCCTGAGCGCCGTGCGCTCCGCCCTGGGGCCGTTCGGGCGCGTGCGCATCGACCTCGGCGGCGCCTGGGACCTGGAGACCGCCCTGCACACCCTGCCCCTCATGGACCGGGCCGCCAGCGGCCTGGAGTACGCCGAGCAGCCCTGCGCGAGCGTGACCGATCTCGCCGTCCTGCGCCGTCGCATCGACGTGCCCATCGCCGCCGACGAGTCCGTGCACCTGTCCGCCGACCCCCTCGCCGTGAGGCGGCTGGAGGCCGCCGACGTCGTCGTGCTCAAGGCCGCCCCGCTCGGCGGGGTGCGCCGCGCCCTGGTCCTGGCGGAGAAGCTCGACCTGCCCGCCGTCGTCTGCTCCGCCCTGGACACCAGCGTCGGCGTCGGCGCCGGGCTCCGGCTGGCCGCCGCCCTGCCCGTCCTGGAGTACGCCTGCGGCCTGGGCACGGTGGGCCTGCTGTCCTCCGACGTCGCCATCCCCTCCGTCCTGCCCGTCCGCGGCTTCCTGCCGCTGCGCCCCGTCCACGTCTCCGAGACCATGCTCGCCGCCGCCGGGGCCGACGACGACCTCACCGCGCGCTGGGCCACGCGCCTGGAGCACATCCTGGCCGCGCTCACCGAGCGTCGCGAGCGGGAGGCGGCCGACCGGTTGAGCCCGGTCGCGGGGCTGCCGCTGTGACGCCGGGCATGGTCCGGTCGGACGGCGGGCGCGGGCGGGGCGCGACCCCTCTCCGGCCATCGGGCGCGTCCTCGTTTCGCATGCCGGGTCTGGACGGGATCCGGGGGCATGAAAGTCGTGGACGTCACATGGGGAGTTCGACCGGTGGTCTCGATGTGGTTTCATTGGCATCGTTCACAGCAAAGTGTCAGAAGCGGTTCCGAGACGACCCAGAACCCGGGTGTTCGCTACGTTTGTTTATCGAGCGGGCCACAAGCCCGAGGAGGATGTCATGAGTTCGCACGACGACGTTACCGGCGCCACACCGAGCAGCGGCGCCACGAATACAGAGCGGTTCAAGCCGCCCGCGGGATGGACCCACCCCGGCCGGTCCTCGGGGTCTTTCGACGAGGACTCCGCTGCCGCCGATGCCGCTCAGGCCTCGCAGGCGGCCGTTACAGCCCGTTACACGACGATGCCGGCCACGCCCCCCGGCTACTCCTTCCAGCGCTCGGCCGACGCGGCCGAAGCAGGACCCGGACCCGGCGCCGGCTACGGGACCGCCTCCAGCGCCCCCCACTCCGCCTCGGCCCCGGCCTCGTCCGCCGGCTACGGGACCGCCTCGGGCTCCCCCTACTCCGCCTCGGCACCCGCTGCGTCCGCCGGCTACGGAGCCCCCTCCCGCGCCGGCGCCCCCTACTCCGCCCCGGCCCCGGCCTCGTCCGCCGGCTACGGGGCGAACTCCTCCGCCGGCGCCGTCTCCGGTCCGTCCTCCTCGACCTCCGCTCCGGCGGGTGAGGGCAGGCCCCCGTCCACCCCGTCGTCGGACTCCTCGAAGTCGTCCGACGGCGCCGAGCGCCGCCGCGGGCCGGGCTGGGGCGGCGTCGTCACCACCGCGGTCGTGGTCGCGCTCCTGGCCTCCGGGGGCACCGTCGCCGGCCTGCACTACTTCAACTACTTCGGCGAGAAGGCCCAGCCCGCCGCCAGCGCGGTGCCGACGAGCGTCGCCACCGGTGCGACCACCCAGATCGTCACCTCCGCGGGCACCGCGCCCGACTGGGAGAGCGTGACCAACGCCGTCGCCAATTCCGTCGTCGCCATCACCGTGAAGACCTCCGAGGGCACGGAGATGGGGTCGGGCGTCATCTACGACGACTCGGGCCACATCATCACCAACCACCACGTCGTCGGGACGGCCAGTCAGATCCAGGTCACCCTCGCGGACGGGCGCATCTACGACGCCGAGCTGACCGGCACGGATCCGGCCACCGACCTCGCCGTCGTCCAGATCGTGAACGCCCCCGACGATCTCACCGTCGCCCAGATCGGCGACTCGAACCAGGTCGTCACCGGTCAGGACGTCATGGCGATCGGCAATCCGCTGGGCCTGTCCTCAACGGTGACCACCGGCATCGTCTCCGCCATCAACCGCCCGGTGGTCACGGAGCAGAAGGACCAGCCGGACCAGTCCCAGGGCGGCTCCCCCGGGGGATCGAGCACGCCCGGGCTCGGGGGCGTCCTGCAGCCCAGCCAGTCGAGCACGAAGACCTGCACCAACGCCATCCAGATCGACGCGGCGGTCAACCCGGGGAACTCGGGCGGCCCGCTCTTCGACGAGACCGGCAAGCTGATCGGCATCACGAGCTCGATCGCCACCCTGGGCTCGTCCTCCTCGGGCTCGAGCGCCTCGGGCTCGATCGGGATCGGCTTCGCCATTCCGGGCAACCTCGCCGTCAAGGTCGCCGACCAGCTCATCAAGACCGGAACGGCGACGCACGCCTTCCTGGGCGTGGCCCTCGACAACGGCAGCGAGAAGGCCGACGGCGAGACGCGCGCGGGGGCCAAGGTCACGACGGTCGAGCCCGACTCGCCGGCGGCCAAGGCCGGCATCGAGGTCGGCGACGTCATCACCGCGATCGACGGCAAGACGACGAACCAGCCCGCCGCGCTGACCGGCTTCGTGCGCCAGTACTCGGCGGGCGACACGGTGAAGCTCACGGTGATCCGCAACGGGGAGAAGAAGGAGATCGAGGTCACCCTCGTCGAGCGGAAGGACTCCTGAGGCCTCCGCGGCTCGCGGGCCCGCTGCGGCGCTCAGCCCTTCCTTCACGGGTCCCGCCGCGGCGGAGCCCCAACCTCGCTTCTGCGGGTTTCCGCCGCGGCGCCTCAGCCCTCCGGGAGCGTGCCGCGGTGGATCGCGACAATGCCCCCGGACAGGTTCTTGTAGCCCACGCCCCGCCAGCCGGCCGCGTGCATGAGCGCGGCCAGCGCCTCCTGGTCGGGCCAGGCGACGATGGACTCGCCGAGGTAGGCGTAGGCCCGGGGGTTGGAGGAGACCAGCCGCCCGACCGCGGGCAGCGCCGCGCCCAGGTAGAAGCGGTAGAGCCCGCGCAGGGCGCGGCGCACAGGCGTGGAGAACTCGGCGATGACCAGGCGCCCGCCCGGACGGGTGACGCGGGCCATCTCGGCCAGGGCCGCCGCGGCGTCCTGAACATTGCGCAGTCCGTAGGAGATGGTGACCACGTCGAAGTCGGCGTCGGCGAAGGGCAGGGCCATGGCGTCGCCGACCACGAATTCGATCCCCGGGTGGCGGCGCCTGCCCTCGGCGACCATGCCGGGGGAGAGGTCGCAGGCGACGACGTCGGCGCCGTCGGCCGCGTACTCGACGGCGGAGGTGCCGGTGCCGGCGGCCAGGTCGAGGATGCGCAGGCCCGGCGCCGCCCCGACGGCGGCCCGGGCCACCCGGCGCCACATGCGGATCTGCCACAGGCTCATGACGTCGTTGGTCAGGTCGTAGCGGCGCGCGACGGCGTCGAACATGCCCGCGACCTCGCGGGGGTCCTTGGCAAGGGTGGCTCGGATCATGGGCCCATCATCGCAGGGGCGGGCCGGCCGGGTCCCGCGCCGGGGCGGGGCCGGGCCCGGCCCGCACGCGTCCGGGGCGACCGGGCCGAACCGATTAAACGGCAGCAGTGCTCTAGGACTTACATCCCAACCCGGAGTCGCAAATTGGTGATGCTCGTCATTTCAAATTGCTGCGCCGGTGGGCCCGCGCATGACGCGCGCGCAGGGGCCCCTGCGCCGGATTCGCACGGAATATCCTGAGATCGGCAGGCGATTCCCGGAGTTCCTGAGGGGCTGGGTACAGTCGGAGGAGGTCCGCCCTGTCCGGAGGGCTGCGGCCGTGCTCCCGCGACCGCCCGACGATCCCGAAGGAGGTGCTCAGACGTGATTGCCACCGATGGTTCGGCGTCATCGCCCGCCGGCCGTCCCGATGACGGTTCCGACGCCGCAGGCTCCGATGCCGCCGGCCGCCCCCGCTCCGGCGCGGGCGACTCCGGCGCCGAGGCCGCCGGCTCCGACCTGAGCGCCGACGTCGTCGTCGTCGGGGCCGGGCCCGCGGGATCGGCCGCCGCCTACCACATGGCCGTGGCCGGTCTGGACGTCATCGTCGTGGAGCGGGGCGAGCCCGGGCGCGACAAGGTCTGCGGCGACGGTCTGACCCCCTCCGCCGTCACCGAGCTCGCCCTCATGGGCGTGGACACCACCAGCTGGCGGCGCAATAAGGGCCTGCGCGTCGTGGGCGGCGGGCACATCCTCCACATCCCCTGGCCCGAGCAGGCCTCGCTGCCCTCCTACGGCCTGGCCCGGCGCCGCACCGAGCTCGACCGCGACCTGGCCGAGCGCGCCGCCGCGGCCGGCGCCCGGCTCCTGACCGGCGTGACCGCCACCGCCCCCCTCACCTCGCCCTCGGGGCGCGTCATCGGCGTCGAGGTCAGGCCGACCCCGCGCGCGGCCCGCCCCGGCGTGACGGCGCCCGCCGAGATCACCGCCCCCCTCGTCATCGACGCCGGCGGCGTGTCCGCCCGCCTGGCCACCGCCGTCGGGCGCGCCAAGGACGTGCGCCGCCCCCTGGGCGTGGCCGTGCGCGCCTACTTCCGCTCCCCGCGCGCCGCCGACGCCTGGATGGAGTCCCGCCTGGAGCTGTGGGACGGCCCGGCCGGCGCCTCCGAGCTCCTGCCCGGCTACGGCTGGATGTGGTCCGTGGGCGAGGGCCTGGTCAACGTCGGCCTCGGCTCGGTCTCCTCGCGCGCCGCCACCACCAGGATCGACTACCGGGCCGTGTTCAACCGGTGGATGGAGCGCGCCCCCGCGTCCTGGGGCTTCACCCCCGACAACCGGGTCGGGCGCCTGGGCTCCGCGGCCCTGCCCATGGCCTTCAACCGCAAGCCCCACTACGCCGACGGCCTCATGCTGCTGGGCGACGCCGGCGGCATGGTCTCGCCCTTCAACGGCGAGGGCATCGCCCAGGCCCTCATGTCCGGGCGCCTGGCCGCCCGGGCCGCCGCCTGCGCCGCCGCCCGCTCGACGGCGGCGGGCCGCGAGAAGGCCCTGGGCCAGTACCCCGCCGCCATGAGCGAGCGACTGGGCGGCTACTACACCCTGGGCCGCGTCTTCGTCTCCCTCATCGAGCACCCCGAGGTCATGCGGGTCTGCACCCGCTACGGGCTGGGCCGCAGGCGCCTCATGAGGCTCGTGTCCAAGCTCCTGTCCGACGGGTGGGAGCGGCGCGGCGGCGACGCCGTCGACCACTTCATCCAGCTCCTCACGAGGATGGTGCCAGCAGCATGAACCCCTACGTCTCCCTGCTCATCATGGCGGGCGTGGCCCTGGTGATCGCCATCGGCGGCCTGGTGCTGTCCGCGATCGTGAGCCCCAATCGGCGCAACCGGGTCAAGACCGCCAACTACGAGTGCGGCATCGACCCGACCCCGGCCAATACGGAGCACGGGCGCTTCCCGGTCGCCTTCTACCTGGTGGGCATGACCTTCATCATCTTCGACGTCGAGGTCGTCTTCCTCTACCCCTGGGCGACGGCCTTCCACCGGCTCGGCTTCTTCGGCCTGAGCGCCGCCCTGCTCTTCATCGCCCTCATCACGGTGCCCTACGTCCTGGAGTGGCGCCGCGGCGGCCTGGACTGGGACTGAGGGCGAACGGGCGCGGCGCGGGACGCGGGAGAGAAGGGACGACACAGCATGAACAACGACGAGTACAGGGCCTACCGGGAGAAGATGCGGTCCATCCCCTCCAAGCGGGGTGACCTGCACCTGCAGGCCGAGGCCTCCGTCGAGGGGCCCGGCTTCATGCTCACCGCCGTCGAGCGGCTCAGCGCCCTGGCGCAGGCCCGCTCGCTGTGGCCGGTGACCATGGGCCTGGCCTGCTGCGCCATCGAGATGATGGGCACCGGCACCCCGCGCTTCGACATGGCCCGCTTCGGCTGGGAGGTCTTCCGCGCCTCGCCCCGCCACGCCGACGTCATGATCGTCTCAGGGCGCGTCTCCCACAAGATGGCGCCGATCGTGCGCAACGTCTACGACTCCATGCCCGAGCCCAAGTGGGTCATCTCCATGGGCGCGTGCGCCTCGTCGGGCGGCGTCTTCAACAACTACGCCGTCGTCCAGGGCTGCGACCACATCGTGCCGGTGGACATCTACCTGCCCGGCTGCCCGCCGCGCCCCGAGATGCTGCTCAACGCCATGCTCGAGCTCACCCGTCAGATCGAGCGCCGGCCGGTGTTCTCCCACCGCGAGGAGATCGCGCGCGCCGTCGAGGCCGCCGCCCTGGCCGCCACCCCCCTCCACGAGATGAAGGGCCAGCTCGCATGAGTCCCAACACCGCCCCCGGGACCGGGGCGAAGACCGCCCCCGGATCCCCGACCGCCGACGGCGCCGAGGCGCAGGCCGACGTTCCGGCCGCCGCCGACGCCCCCGACGCCGGCGTTCCGCAGGTCGCCGGCCGCCCGGTCCCCCCGCGGCTGCGCCTGGAGGTCATCGCCACCCACTCCGGCCAGTTCGGCGCCCCCGACGCCGGGGACACCACCGGGTACGGCGGCACGAGCAGCGTCGTCGCCCTGGCCCCCGCCGCGACGCGCCCCTACGGCTCCTGGTTCGACGACGCCGTCGACGCCCTCATCGAGGACCTGGCCGGGGCCGGGGTCGAGCCGGCCGGGGCCATCGAGAAGGTCGTCGTCGACCGCGGCGAGCTCACCGTCTTCGTCGCCCGCGAGCACCTGCTCGACGTCGTGCGCCCCCTGCGCGACGACCAGGACCTGCGCTTCGAGCTGTGCCTGGGGGTGACCGGCGTCCACTACCCGGGCGACGCCGGGCGCGAGCTGCACGCCTGCTACGAGCTGATCTCCCTGACCCACGGCGCCCGCCAGATCCGCCTGGAGGTCGCCGCCCCCGCCGCGGACCCGCACGTGCCCTCCATCATCTCGGTCTACCCCGGCAACGACTGGCACGAGCGGGAGGCCTGGGACCTCATGGGCATCGTCTTCGACGGCCACCCCCACCTGACCCGCACCGCCATGCCCGACGACTGGGTGGGCCACCCCCAGCGCAAGGACTACCCGCTGGGCGGCATTCCCGTCGAGTACCGGGGCGCCGCCACCCCGCCCGCCGACACCCGGAGGTCGTACCGCTGATGCCCAGCTCCATTCACGCAGCCGGCCCCGCCACCGACGACCTCGCCGCGGGCGCCCCCCACTACACCGCCGACGGCGGCGACTGGGACGCCGTCGCCGCCCAGATCGCCGCGCGCGACGAGGCCGACCGCCTCGAGCACGACCGCGTCGTGGTCAACATGGGGCCCGTCCACCCCTCCACCCACGGCGTGCTGCGCCTGGTCCTGGAGGTCGACGGCGAGAGGGTCACCGAGGTGCGCGTGGGCACCGGCTACCTCCACACGGGCATTGAGAAGAACATGGAGTACCGCACCTGGGTGCAGGGCGAGGCCTTCGCGACCCGCATGGATTACGTGGCCCCCTTCTTCCAGGAGGTCGCCTACGCCCTGGCCGTCGAGAAGCTCCTGGGGATCACCGACGACGTGCCGGAGAAGGCCACCGTCGTGCGGGTGCTCCTCATGGAACTCAACCGCATCGCCTCCCACGTCGTCGCCATCGGCTCCGGCGGCAACGAGATGGGCGGCACCACGCTCATGACCATCGCCTTCCGCTGCCGGGAGAACATCCTGCGCGCCTTCGAGATGGTCTCCGGGCTGCGCATGAACCACGCCTACGTGCGCCCCGGCGGCCTGGCCCAGGACGTCCCCGAGGGGTTCTCCGACTTCGTGCGCTCGGTCATGCCCGATATCAAGAACGACGTCGGCGAGCTCGGCGCGCTCCTGCTGGCCAACCCGATCCTCAGGGCCCGCTTCATCGGCGTGGGCGAGATCGACCTGGCCGGGGCCATGGCCCTGGGCTTGACCGGCCCGTGCGTGCGCGCCGCCGGCTACCCGCTGGACATGCGCAGGCTCAAGCCCTACTGCGGCTACGAGGACTACGACTTCGACGTGCCCGTCTACGACCGCTCGGACTGCTACAACCGCCTGCGCGTGCGCTTCGACGAGTGCTACCAGTCCCTGAGGATCGTCGCCCAGGCCCTGGACCGCCTCGACGCGATCACCGGGCGCGGCGAGGACCCCTCCAACACGACCATGGTGGCCGACCCCACCATCGCCTGGCCGGCGCGCCTGGCCATCGCCACCGACGGCCAGGGGCAGTCCCTGGAGCACGTGCGCGAGATCATGGGCACCTCCATGGAGTCCCTCATCCACCACTTCAAGCTGGTGACCCAGGGCTTCCGCGTGCCGGCCGGCCAGGTCTACACCACGGTCGAGCACGCCAAGGGCGTCATGGGCGTCCACGCCGTGTCCGACGGCGGCACCCGCCCCTACCGGGTCCACTTCCGCGACCCCTCATTCTCCAACCTGCAGTCACTGGCCATGATGGGCGAGGGCGGCATGATCGCCGACCTGGTCCCCTCCCTGGCCTCCATCGACCCCGTCCTGGGAGGCGTGGACCGCTGATGACCACCCAGCACATCCCCGACACCGCCGCGGGTCCGGCCCCGTCCCCCGTCCCCGGTTACCCCCCGGACGTCGAGGCGGACCTGCTCGCCGACATCGGGCGGATCACCTCCCGCTACCCGCAGGGGCACGAGCGCAGCGCCCTCATCCCCATGCTGCACCTGATCCAGAGCGTCGACGGCTGCGTCTCCCCGCGCGGCATCGCCCTGTGCGCCCGCGTCCTGGGGCTGACCCGCTCCGAGGTGAGCGCCGTGGCCACCTTCTACAGCCAGTTCCGCCGCCACCCCGCCGGGGAGTACCACGTGGGCGTGTGCACCAACGCCCTGTGCGCCGTCATGGGCGGCGACGCCGTGTGGCGGGCCGTGAGCGAGCACACGGGCCTGGGCAACGACGAGACCAGTGAGGACGGGCGCATCAGCCTGGAGCGCGTGGAGTGCAACGCCGCCTGCGACTACGCCCCCGTCGTCATGGTCAACTGGGAGTTCTTCGACAACCAGACCCCGGCCTCCGCCGTCGAGCTGGTCTCCCGCCTGGAGCGCGGCGAGGACGTGACCCCCACCCGCGGCCCCGACACCCTGCCCACCTTCCGCGAGAACGAGCGCGTGCTCGCCGGATTCGAGGACGGGCGCGCCGACGAGGGCGCCGGCGCCGGCGAACCCAGCCTGCTGGGCCTGCGCATCGCCCGCGAGCGGGGCTGGACGGTCCCGGAGGAGGAGGGCCAGTGAGCACCGCCGCGCCCGACGACGGGCCCCGCACCCCCGTCTTCACCGCGCCGGGGACCCTCACCCCGGCCGTCACCGACATGTGGGACAGGCCCCGCTCCTGGACCCTGGAGTCCTACCGCGCCCACGGCGGCTACCGGGGCCTGGAGCGGGCCAAGACGATGGGCCCCGAGGAGCTCGTGAACCTGGTCAAGGCCTCGGGCCTGCGCGGCCGGGGCGGCGCCGGCTTCCCCACCGGGCTGAAGTGGTCCTTCCTGCCCGCGCCCGACGGCGGGGCCCGCTACCTCGTCGTCAACGCCGACGAGTCCGAGCCGGGCACCTGCAAGGACATCCCCACCCTCATGGCCAACCCGCAGGCCCTCGTCGAGGGCGTGGCCATCTGCTCGCGCGCCATCGGCTGCGACCACGCCTTCGTCTACCTGCGCGGCGAGGTGGTGCACGTCTACCGCCGCCTGCTGGCCGCGGTGCGCCAGGCCGAGCAGGCGGGTCTGCTGGCCGACGGCTTCGGCCTCGACGGGAGCCGGCCGCTGACCATCACCGCGCACGCCGGCGCCGGCGCCTACATCTGCGGGGAGGAGACGGCGCTGCTGGACTCCCTGGAGGGCCGCCGCGGCCACCCGCGCCTCAAGCCGCCCTTCCCGGCCGTCCAGGGCCTGTACGCCCGCCCCACCGTCATCAACAATGTCGAGACCATCGCCTCCCTGCCCGGGATCCTCGTCCACGGGCCCGAGTGGTACTCGTCCATGGGCACCGAGCGCTCCAAGGGCCACGGCATCTTCTCCGTCACCGGCCACGTGGCCCGCCCCGGCCAGTTCGAGGCCCCCTTCGGCATCACCATGCGCGAGCTCATCGAGCTGGCCGGGGGCATCCGGGCCGGCCACGAGCTGAAGTTCTGGGTGCCGGGGGGCTCGTCCACCCCGATCTTCGGCCCCGAGGAGCTCGACGTGCCCCTGGACTACGAGTCGGTCGGGGCGGCCGGCTCCATGCTGGGCACCCGCGCCCTCCAGGTCTTCGACGAGACCGTCTCCGCGGTGCGCGTGGTGGCCCGGTGGACCGAGTTCTACCAGCACGAGTCCTGCGGCAAGTGCACCCCCTGCCGCGAGGGCACCTACTGGATGAGGCAGATCATGGCGCGCCTGGAGGCCGGGCGGGGCCTGCCCGGCGACGTCGAGAAGCTGGAGGACATCGCCTCCAATATCTCCGGGCGCTCCTTCTGCGCCCTGGGCGACGCCTCCGCCGTCCCGGTGCTGTCGGGCATCAAGCGGTTCCGGTCCGAGTTCGAGGCCGGGTGCACCACGCCCGCCTCCCAGCTCTTCCCCTACGCCGCCTCGGCAATCGTTGAAAGCGCACGGTGAGCTATGACTGACATGGTCAATATCACGATCGACGGCCTGCCCGTCGAGGTGGCCAGGGGCACCCTCCTCATCCGCGCCGCGGAGAAGGCCGGAGTGCGCATCCCGCGCTTCTGCGACCACCCGCTGCTGGCGCCGTCGGCCAACTGCCGCCAGTGCCTGGTCGAGGTGGCCATGCCCGGGCGCGACGGCGTCGTGCGCCCCATGCCCAAGCCCCAGCCCTCGTGCGCCATGACCGCCGTGGAGGGCATGGAGGTCTCCACCCAGGCCACCAGCCCCGTCGCCGCCAAGGCGCAGGCCGGAACCATGGAGTTCCTCCTCATCAACCACCCGCTGGACTGCCCGGTGTGCGACAAGGGCGGGGAGTGCCCCCTGCAGAACCAGGCCCTGGAGCTCATGGCCTCGGGCGCCCGGTCCGCCACCCGCTTCACCGACGTCAAGCGCACCTTCCCCAAGCCGCTGCGCCTGACCGGCAATATCCTGCTCGACCGCGACCGGTGCATCCTGTGCCAGCGCTGCGTGCGCTTCGCCGACCAGGTCGCCGGCGACCCCTTCATCGCCCTCCAGGGGCGCGGCGCCGGGCACGTGGGCGGGGAGATCACCGGCGGGCTGTACTCCGAGCAGATCGGCCGCTTCGACTCCACCGTCCTGGACTTCCACGACCCCGGCCTGCCCGACTCCGGCCTGACCACGATCCGCGGCGAGGCGGGTCTGGCCCCCGAGGCGGACCTGGCCGGTCCGGACGGGGGGCCCGGCGTCGTCGACGGGCGCGCCTACGGGCCGGCCGAGGCCGAGCTGGACGTGTCCGGGCGCCCCTTCGCCTCCTACTTCTCGGGCAATATCATCCAGATCTGCCCGGTGGGGGCCCTGACCAGCGCCCGCTACCGCTTCCGCGCCCGCCCCGTGGACCTGGTGTCCACCGACTCGGTCACCGAGCACGACGCCTCCGGCTCGGCCATCCGCGTGGACATGCGCCGCGGTGTCGTCCTGCGGCGCCTGGCCGGCAACGACCCCGAGGTCAACGAGGAGTGGATCACCGACAAGGACCGCTTCGCCTTCGCCTGGTCCGCCCAGCCGGACCGCCTGAGCGTCCCGCTCGTGCGCGACGACGACGGCGATCTCGTTCCCACCAGCTGGTCCGACGCCCTGGACGTGGCCGCCACCGGCCTGGCCGAGGCGCGCTCCGACGGCGGCGCGGCCCTCCTGCCGGGCGCGCGCCTGACCCTGGAGGACGCCTGGGCCTGGTCGCGCTTCGCCCGCACCGTGCTGGGCACCAACGACATCGACCAGCGCGTGCGCGACCACTGCGCGGAGGAGGACGCCTTCCTGGCCGAACGGGTCGCCGGCACGGGACTGGGCCCCGTGACCTACCGCTCCCTGGAGGGGGCCGGGCGGGTCCTGCTGGTGGCCCTGGAGCCCGAGGACGAGTGCGGCGCCCTGTTCCTGCGCCTGCGCAAGGGCGTGCGCGCCGGCGGGGTGCGCGTGGCCGCCGTCGCCCCCCTGGTCACCAACGGCTCGCGCAAGCTCGACGCCGAGGTCGTCCTGGCCGCGCCCGGGCGGGAGGCGGACGCCGTCGCCGCCCTGGCCCGGACCCACCCGGGGATCGTCGAGGCCCTGGGGGCCGACGGCGCCGCCATCCTCGTGGGCGAGCGGGCCGCGGCCGTGCCCGGGCTGCTCACCGCCGTCGCCGCCCTGGCCCGGACCACGGGCGCCCGCCTGGCCTGGGTGCCGCGCCGCGCCGGGGAGCGCGGCGGCATCGAGGCCGGGTGCCTGCCCTTCCTCCTGCCCGGCGGCCGACCCGTGACCGATGCGGCCGCCCGCCGCCGGGTTGCCCGCGCCTGGGGCGTGGAGCCGGACGACCTGCCCGGGGGCCCCGGGCGCGACACCGCCGGGATCCTCGCCGCCCTGGAGGACGGGACCCTGAGCGGCCTGGTCGTCGGCGGCGTCGACCTGCGCGACTTCCCCGACCCGGACCTGGCCCGGCGGGCCCTGAACGAATCCCCCTTCACCGTCCAGCTCGAGGTGCGCCGCACGGAGGTCGGCGAGTTCGCCGACGTCGTCCTGCCGGTGGCGCCCGCCGAGGAGAAGAACGGCACCTTCGTCAACTGGGAGGGGCGAGTGCGGCCCTTCGGCCAGGCCCGCGTCTCGCGGGCCCGCACCGACCGGCAGGTCCTGGGGATGCTCGCCGCCGAGATGGGTGTCGACCTGGGCGTCGAGGACCTGGGGGTCCTGCACGCCGGGATCGCCGACCTGGGCCTGTACGCCGGTCGGCGCGGCGGGGCCGTCCCGCCCCCGGGCGCCGACGGCGGGCCCGACGCCGGCGGCGAGGCGCCCGAGGGCACTGGCAGCGGGGCCGAGACCGTCGAGACCGCCGCGGACGCCGTCGGCGAGCCCGGGGCCGGCGATGCGGCGCCCGGGGCCGGCGGAACCGCCGACCGGGGCCAGGACGCCCGCCTGGCCACGCACAAGCCCATGCTCGACGCCGGCCGCCTCCAGGACGGCGAGGCCTTCCTGGCCGCCACGGCGCGGCGCCCCGTCGCGCGCGTCGGCGCCGACCTGGCCCGGCGCCTGGGCCTGACCGGCGGCCAGGGGCTCACGGTGTCCACGCCGACCGGCTCCATCACCCTGCCCGCCATTATCGGCGAGGTGGCCGACGGCGCCGTCTGGCTCCCGGAGTGCTCCGCCGGCTCCACCGTCCGCCAGACCCTCGGCGCCGGCCACGGCAGCGCCGTCCGGCTCTCAATCCCCGCAACCGGCACGGAGGTGGTCCGGTGAAGCCCCTGACCGTTATGACCGCGCACGCGAGCGCGCCGCCCGCAGAGGGGGGCGTGGCCGCCGACTTCTCCGCCGAGACGTGGTGGCTGAGCCTGATCAAGGCGGTCTTCATCGTCGCCTTCCTCATCGTCAGCGTCATCATGGCCATCTGGACGGAGCGGCGCGTCCTGGGGCGCATGCAGACGCGCCCCGGCCCGAACGTCAACGGCTTCCTGGGCATCCCCCAGCTCATCGCCGACGCCGCCAAGCTCATTATGAAGGAGGACTTCTGGCTCAGGGGCGCGGAGAAGTTCATCTACATCCTCGCCCCGGTCATCGCCGCCTTCAGCGCCTTCATGATCTACGCGGTCATCCCCTTCGGGCCGCAGGTGAGCATCCTGGGCCACTCCACGCCCCTCCAGCTCACCGACTTCCCCGTCGCGGCCCTCTACGTCCTGGCCGTGACCGGATTCGGCGTCTACGGCATCATCCTGGGCGGATGGTCGACCCACTCCACCTACCCGCTGCTGGGCGCGGTGCGCTCGGCCGCCCAGGTCATCTCCTACGAGCTGAGCATGAGCCTGTCCATGCTCACGGTCTTCCTCGCCTCCGGGACCATGTCCACCTCCGGCATCGTGGCCGCCCAGGAGCGCGTGTGGTGGGGGCTGGCCATGATCCCCAGCCTCCTCATCTACGTGGTGTCCATGGTCGGGGAGGTCAACCGCCTGCCCTTCGACCTGCCCGAGGCCGAGGGCGAGCTCGTCGCCGGCCACATGGTCGAGTACTCCTCGATGAAATTCGCCTGGTACTACCTGGGCGAGTACATCAACATGTTCAACGTCTCCGCCATGTGCGTGACCCTGTTCCTGGGCGGCTGGCGCTCCTTCGTGCTCACCTCCTTCTGGCCGGGGGCCAACTCCGGGTGGTGGCCGATGCTGTGGTTCGTCGCCAAGGTCTGGGCCGTCATGCTCTTCATGATCTGGACCCGGGCCACCCTGGTGCGCATCCGCTACGACCACTTCATGAAGCTGGGCTGGAAGTTCCTCATCCCGGTCTCCCTGACCTGGTTCGTCCTGGTGGCCGTCGTGCGGGCCTACCGCGCCTTCTCCGGCGGCTCCACCCGCGTCCTGCTGCTGGTCCTGGCCGCCGTCTTCCTCGTGGCCATGATCGTCCTGCTCCTCCTGCCCGACGGCGGGCGGGAGGAGGCCCGGCCCGCTGAGGGCGCCGGCGGCGCGGACGAGGACGGCGCGGACGGCGACGACGTCGTGGCCCCGGGCGAGGAGTTCGACGCCTTCGCGGACGGCTTCCCCGTCCCGCCCCCGCCGGGCCGGCGCCTGCCCCCGTCCCCGCGCACCCGCCGCGCCGCCGTCGCCACCGCCGCGGCCGGCGCCACCACCACCACCGGCTCCGCGCCGAGCGATCAGGAGGGAACCGATGACTGACCGCACCCCCGCCCGGGACGCCGGGGCCGACGGCGACCACGACGAGTGGCTCGCCGAGGAGCCCTCGGCGATCGGCCGCATCTTCGCGCCGGTCGCCGGCTACGGCGTGACCCTCTCCTCGCTGTTCCGGCCCACGGTCACCGAGCAGTACCCCTTCATCCGGCCCGTCATGATGCCGCGCTACCACGGCCGTCACCAGCTCAACCGCTACGACGACGGCCTGGAGAAGTGCATCGGCTGCGAGCTGTGCGCCTGGGCCTGCCCGGCCGACGCCATCTACGTCGAGGCGGCCTCCAACGCCCCCGGCGCCCAGTACTCGCCCGGCGAGCGCTACGGCCGCGTCTACCAGATCAACTACCTGCGCTGCATCTTCTGCGGCATGTGCATCGAGGCCTGCCCCACGCGCGCCCTGACCATGACCCACGAGATCGACGAGCTGGTCGGGCCCAACCGCACCGGCCTGATCTACGAGAAGCAGGACCTGCTCGCCCCCGTGCCCCGCGGCGCCCTGGCGGCCCCCCACCCCATGGTCGAGGGCACCGAGGACGGCGACTACTACCGCGGCGCGGTCACCGGCGTCACCCGGGAGCAGATCGACTGGGTCCGCGCCCACCGCCCCGAGGACCCGACGCTCGAGTCGGCCAAGCCCGTCCCCGCCCCGACCCCCGCCAAGGAGGCCGTCCGTCGATGACCACCCTCCCCGTGCTCGCGCCGGCCTCGCTCACGCAGGGCGGCACCATCTCCACCGGCGAGACGATCCTGTTCGCGGTCGTCGCCGGCATCACCGTCGCCTGCGGCTTCGGCCTGCTCACCGCCAAGCGGGCCGTGAGCGCCGCGGTCAACCTGATCGGCATCATGATCGGCCTGGCGGTGCTCTACATCGCCGGCGAGGCCCCCTTCCTGGGCATCACTCAGGTCGTCGTCTACACCGGCGCCGTCATGACCCTCGTCCTGTTCGTCGTCATGCTCGTCGGCGTGGGCGGCGACGAGCCCGTCTCCACCGGGTCGGCCGCGACCACCTGGATCGTCGGGGTCTTCGGCCTGGGCCTGGTCGTCGCGCTGGTCGGCGCCGTGGCGGGCTCGGCCTCGCCCGCCGCCAAGGGCCTGGACTCCGGCGCCCGGGCGACGCCGGCGCAGCTGGCCGTCGCCCTCTTCGGCGACCACGTCGTGGTCATGGAGCTGACCGGGCTGCTGCTCATCATCGCCGCCGTCGGCGCCCTGGCCCTGACCCACCGCGAGCGCATCCGCCCCAGGATCACCCAGCGCGCCACCGCGCGGGCCAAGATGCGCGCCTACGCCGAGCGCGGCGCCCACCCGGGTCAGAAGCCCATGTCGGGCGTCTTCGCCGCCACCAACACCGCCGCGGCCCCCGCCCTGGACGCCGACGGCGAGGCGGTCGAGGAGTCCGTTCCGCGCGTCCTGCGGGTGCGCGGCCAGGGCCTGGAGCTGGCGGAGGTCTCCCCGGAGTCCTCCGCCGCGCGCGCGGCCGGGCGCAACCGGGCCGACGTCGTGGACGTGGCCCGCTCGGGCATGGCCTCCATGCCGGGGGCCGCCGCCCCCGCCGTCGTCCAGCCGCTCGCCCCGGCCCAGGGCGATGAGGGCGCCGGGGATGAGGGGCCCGCCGGGCCCGGCGGCGGGGAGTCGGCCGGGTCCGAGGAGGAGAGGGGGGCCGAGAAGTGACACTGCCCGTCACCGCCTACGTCGTCCTGGCCGGGGTGCTCTTCACCCTCGGGGCGCTGACGGTGCTGCTGCGCCGCAACGCCCTCATCGAGCTCATGGGCGTGGAGCTCATGCTCAACGCCGTCAACCTCGTCCTGGTCACCTTCTCCCGCCTCCACGGCGACCTGACCGGGCAGGTCTTCGCCTTCTTCGTCATGGTGGTCGCGGCCGCCGAGGTCGTGGTGGGCCTGAGCATCGTGGTGTCCATCTTCCGAACCCGCAGGTCCACGTCGGTCGACGACGAGAACCTGCTCAAGCACTGAGGGGGCCACGTCCATGACCGCAACGCCTCTCGCCCTGTCGGCCGCGGCCGCCGCGACCGGCGCCGTCGCGCCCGCCACGGGCCCGGCGGCCCTGGCCTGGCTGCTCATCGTCATCCCGGCGGCCGGTGCCGCGATCCTCCTGCTCGCCGGGCGCGCCGCCGACGCCTGGGGGCACTGGCTCGGCCTGCTGGCCGCCTTCGCCGACGCCGCCCTGGGCGTCGCCGTCCTCGCCCAGGTGCTGTCCCTGCCCGTCGACCAGCGGGTGATGGGGGTGGGGCTGTGGCGCTGGTTCGCCGTCGGGGACCTCGTCGTCGACGTCGATCTGCGCGTCGACCCGCTGTCGCTGACCTTCGTGGGCCTGGTGACCGTGGTCGGCTCGCTCATCCACCTGTACTCGGTGGCCTACATGGCCCACGACCGGGACCGGCGCCGATTCTTCGCCTACCTGAACCTCTTCGTGGCCGCCATGCTCACCCTGGTGCTGGGCGGGTCCTACATCGTGCTGTTCGTCGGCTGGGAGGGGGTGGGCCTGGCCTCCTACCTGCTCATCGGCTTCTGGAACACGGCCGACGCCGACGCCCCGGCCGCCGAGCGGGACCGCAGCCGGAGCAACGCCACCGCCGCCAAGAAGGCCTTCGTCATGAACCGCATCGGCGACGTCGGCCTCCTGCTGGCCATGATGGCCATGGTCTCGCGCATCGGCTCGGTGGCCTTCGACGCCGTCCTGCCGGCCGCGCGCTCCGGCGCCGTGCCCCCGGAGTGGCTGACCGCCATGGGGTTCTTCCTGCTGCTGGCGGCCTGCGGCAAGTCCGCCCAGTTCCCGCTCCAGGCGTGGCTGGGCGACGCCATGGCCGGGCCGACGCCGGTGTCGGCCCTCATCCACGCCGCCACCATGGTCACCGCCGGCGTCTACCTCATGGTGCGCTCCGGGGCGGTCTTCGAGGGCGCCCCCGCCGCCCAGCTGGCCGTGGCGGTCGTGGGCGCCATCACCCTGGTGCTCGGGGCCGTCATCGGGTCCGCCAAGGACGATATGAAGAAGGTCCTGGCGGCCTCCACCATGAGCCAGATCGGCTACATGATGCTGGGGGCGGGCCTGGGGCCTGCCGGCTACGCCCTGGCGATCTTCCACCTGCTCACCCACGGCTTCTTCAAGGCCCAGCTCTTCCTGGGAGCCGGGTCCGTCATGCACGCCATGGGCGACCAGGTCGATATGCGCCGCTTCGGCGCCCTGGCCGGGGCCATGCGCATCACCTGGGCCACCATGGGCATCGGCTGGCTGGCGATCCTGGGCGTGCCGCCCTTCTCCGGGTTCTGGTCCAAGGACCGGATCATCGAGGCCGCCTTCACCGGAGAGGGGGTCCGGCCCTGGATCCTGGGCGGCGTCGCGCTGGTGGGGGCGGGCCTGACCGCCTTCTACATGTCCCGCCTGTTCTTCATGATCTTCCACGGCTCGCGGCGCTGGACCACCGAGGCCGACCCCCAGGGCCCGGTCCGCCCCCACGAGTCCGGGTGGCTCATGACCGCCCCCCTGGTCGTCCTGTCGGTCTTCTCCCTCGGCCTGGGCTGGGCGCTGGCCCGCAACGACCTGTTCGTCACCTGGCTGGAGCCGGTGACCGGGCGCGCCGGGCACGGCGAGCCGGTCCTGCCGGCCACCGCCATCATGGGGGCCACGCTCGGGCTCGTCGTCGTCGGGGCCGGTCTGGCCTGGTGGATGTACGCGCGCCGACGGGTCCCCGAGACGGCCCCGCCCGCGCCGGCCCTGGTCGAGGCGGCCCGCCGCGACATGTACCAGGACGCCGTCAACGAGGCCGTGGCCATGCGACCCGGCCAGGGGCTGGTCGCCGCCGCCACCGCCTCCGACCGCCGCGTCGTCGACGGCGCCGTCAGGGGCCTGGCGCGGGGCACGGCCGGCCTGGGGTGGCTGACCTCTCTCACCGAGTCCGGCTACGTGCGCTCCTACGCGTCCTACATGCTCGTCGGCGTCGTGCTCGCCCTCGTCGCCGTCCTGGCCACCAGGTTCTGAGAGGACCCGCCATATGCACACCGTCGCCGCATCCTTCCCCGTGCTCACCGTCATGGCGGTCCTGCCCCTCGCGGGGGCCCTTCTCCTGGTCCTCGTGCCGCCGCTGCGCCGCTGCGCCCGCGCCCTCGGCCTGCTGACCTGCCTGGCCGTGCTCGGCGCGGGGGTGTGGGCCGCCTGCCGCTTCGACCCGTCGGCCGGCTCCAGCCTCCAGCTGGCCGAGACCCGGCCCTGGATCCCGGCCCTGGGCGTGTCCTGGGCCCTGGGCGTCAACGGGCTGGGCCTGGCCATGCTCCTGCTGACCGCCTTCCTCACCCCCATTGTGCTGCTCGCCTCCTGGGGGGAGGTGCCGGCCGACCGCCAGGACCGGTTCACCGGGCTGGTCCTGGTCCTGGAGTCCTTCGTCGTCGTCGTCTTCGCCGCCCGCGACGTCTTCCTCTTCTACCTGTGCTTCGAGGCCATGCTCATCCCGGTGTACTTCCTCATCGGGTGCTTCGGCGGGCCCGGGCGCCGGCGCGCCGCCCTCAAGTTCCTGCTGTACTCGCTGGCCGGCGGACTGATCATGCTCATCGGCGTCGTCGCCCTGTTCGTCTACGGGCCGGGGGGTCAGGACGCCCTCCTCATCGAGCGCCTCGCGGGGAACCTGGAGGTCACGGCCGCGACGGGCCGGTGGATCTTCGCCACCTTCTTCATCGCCTTCGCCATCAAGGCCCCCATGGTCCCGCTGCACACCTGGCTGCCGGACACGGCCGAGCAGGCCACCCCGGGCACATCCGTGCTGCTCATCGGCGTCCTGGACAAGATCGGCACCTACGGCATGATCGCCCTGGTCCTGCCGCTGTTCCCCGAGGCCTCCCGCTGGGCCGCCCCGGCGATCGCGGTGGCGGCCGCGGTCGGCATCATCTACGGCGGCCTGGCCGCCATCGGCCAGGATGACCTCTACCGCCTCATCTCCTACACCTCCATCAGCCACTTCGGCTTCATGGTGCTGGGCATCTTCATCGGCAGCCGTCTGGCCGCGACCGGCGCCATGGTCTACATGGTGGCCCACGGCCTGTCCATCGCCGGCCTCTACCTCGTCACCGGCTTCCTGGCGCGGCGCACCGGCACCGTGAGGATCTCCGAGCTGGGCGGCATGGCGCGCGTCCTGCCGCTGGTGGCGGGCACGTGGCTGGTGTGCGGCCTGGCCTCCATCGCCCTGCCGGGCCTGAGCGGCTTCGTGCCCGAGTGGATGGTGCTCACCGGGACCTTCTCGGTGTCCGCGGCGCTGGGCGCGGTCGCCGTCGCGGGCGCGGTCATCGCCGCCGTCTACGTGCTCCTGCCCTACCAGCGGGTCTTCACCGGGGCGCCCGACGCCGAGCGCACGGGCGGCCAGGACCTGGACGGGCGCGAGCGGCTCGTCGTCGTGCCCGTCATCGCCGCCATGCTCGTCATCGGCCTCGCGCCGGCCCTCCTCGTGAACGCCCTCGACGGCGTCGCCGAGCAGGTCTCCACGACGGTGAGCGCCGCCGCCGAAGCCGTTGACGAAGCCGGGACCGCCGCCGGGGCCGGGGCCGTTGACGGAGCCGCCGCCGTCGGACTGCCCGCCCCCGCCTTCTCCGAAGGGAATGCCAAGTGAGCTTCACCGCCCCGACCATCCTGTGGGCCGGTCTCACCCCGGTCGCCGTCATCCTGGGCGCCGCCGTCCTGGGCGTCCTCCTGGAGGCCCTCGTGCCGCGCCGGGCGCGCCCGGTCCTCCAGCCGGGCCTGGCCGTTCTGGCGATCCTGGGCGCCGGCGCGGGCGTGGTCGTGCGCTGGCGGGCCGTGGAGGCGGGCGTCGGCGCCTCGCTGACCGCCGGGTTCGACGAGGACCCCTTCGGCGTCGCCGCCCAGGGCATCATGCTCGTCATCGGCCTGCTCGCCGTCCTGGTCATGGCCGATCGCACCACGGCCGACGACGGCGCCTTCGCCGCGCAGGCCGCCGACCGGCCCGGCAGCGCCGAGGAGGCCGAGTCCCTGCACGCCGGGTGGACGGGCACCGAGGTCTTCCCGCTGACGCTGTTCAGCCTGGGCGGCATGATGCTCTTCCCGCTGTCGAGCAACCTCATCGCCCTGTTCGTCATGCTCGAGCTCGTCTCGCTGCCGCTGTACATCATGGCCGCCATGGCGCGCCACCGCCGCCTGCTCAGCCAGGAGGCGGCCCTGAAGTACTTCGTGCTGGGCGCCTTCGCCTCCGCCTTCCTCCTCATGGGGGCGGCCCTGCTCTACGGCTTCTCCGGGTCGGTGTCCTACACCGATATCGCGGCGGCCATCCGCTACGGGGCCGTGCCCGGCATGGACCGGCTCATGCTGGCGGGCGCGGCCCTGGTCGTCGTCGGCCTGCTGTTCAAGATCGCCGCCGTGCCCTTCCACGCCTGGAGCCCCGACGTCTACCAGGGCGCCCCCACGCCGGTCACCGGGTTCATGGCGGCCGGCGTCAAGGCCACCGCCTTCCTGGCCCTGGTGCGCTTCGCCTACATCGCCGTGGCCGGCCTGAGCTGGGACCTGGCCCCCGTCCTGTGGGCCGTGTCGCTGGCCACCATGGCCGTGGGCACGGTGGTCGGCGTCGTCCAGAGGGACGTCAAGCGCATGCTCGCCTACTCCGCGATCGCCCACGCCGGCTACATGCTCATCGGCATCATCAGCCTCAACCAGCAGGGCGTCGCCGCCCTGCTCGTGTACTGCCTGGCGTACGGCGTGGCGACCGTGGGCGCCTTCGGCGTGGTCACGCTCGTGCGCACCGGCCACGACGGCGCCGCCGGCCCGGAGGCCACCGACCTGGACTCCTTCCGGGGGTTGGGCCGGCGCGCCCCCTGGCTGGCCGCCGCCATGACGGTCTTCCTGCTGTCCTTCGCGGGCGTCCCGCTGACCTTCGGGTTCATGGCCAAGTTCGAGCTGTTCGTCGCCGGCGTCGGGGGGAGCGCCTGGCTCGTCGTCGCCGCGGTCGTCTCCTCGGCGGCGACGGCCTTCTTCTACATGCGCCTGATCCTGCTCATGTTCTTCCACGAGCCGCGCGGTGAGACCGTCATCGTCGTCGGCTCCAGGGGGCCGACGGCGGCGGCGATCGGCACCGCCGCCTTCCTCACCGTGGCGCTGGGCGTGCTGCCGCAGGCGGTGCTGGTCGTGTTCGGCCGCGCGGCTATGCTCATGCCGTGATCGGATCGCTCCCACTGGACGCCCCGGAACTCGAGGGCGCTCTCTCCCCGGCCCTGGCCGCCATCGAGGCGCGGCTGCTGGAGGTCGTCAGCAACGCCGATGAGACGATCAACCCGCCCACCTCCCACCTGGCGGAGGCCGGGGGCAAGCGGCTGCGCCCGATCCTCACCCTCCTGACCGCCCAGCTGGGCGACCCGGCCCTGGCCGCCGGCGAGCAGGTGCGCGACGCCGGGGTCGCCGTCGAACTCACCCATATCGCCACGCTCTACCACGACGACGTCATGGACGACGCGCCGCTGCGCCGCGGCGCCCCCAGCGCCCAGACGGTGTGGGGCAACTCCGCCGCCATCCTCACCGGCGACGTGCTCGTGGCCCGCGCCTCCCAGCTGGTGGCGGCCCTGGGGCCGGAGGCGGTCCTGGCCCACGCCAAGACCTTCGAGCGCCTGTGCATGGGCCAGCTCCACGAGACGCTCCCGCGTCCGGCCGGCACCGACCCGGTGGCGCACTACATCCAGGTCCTGGCCGACAAGACGGGCTCGCTCATCGCCGTGTCCGCGCGCTACGGCGCCATGCTGACGGGGGCGGGGCGGGCCACGGAGCGGATCGTGGAGGCCTTCGGGGAGCGGATCGGCGTCGCCTTCCAACTCGCCGACGACTGCCTCGACCTGGTGGGGGACCCGGCCGCCCTGGGCAAGACCCCGGGCACGGACCTGCGCGAGGGCGTGGACACCATGCCGGTGCTGCTGCTGCGCCAGGCCCTGGCGGCCGGCGAGCTCGACGCCGCGGGCCAGGCGATCCTGTCGCGGCTGTCGACGGGGGACCTGGGCGACGACGAGGTCCTGGCCGACGTGGTCGACCGGCTCAGGAGCCACCCGGTGCTGGCCCGCACGCAGCAGATGGCGATGGACTGGGCCCGCGAGGCCGTGGCCGTGCTGGACGGGCTGGAGGAGGCCGTCGTCGCCGGCGCCCGCGAGCGCCTGGAGGCCGGCTGTGCGGCGGCGGCCGGGGCTGGAACCGGGAGCAGGGCCGGGAGTGAGGCCCGGGCCGGGGCTGGCTCTGGTGTCGAGGCCGGGGCTGGAGCCGGTGTCGGAACCGGGGCTGGAGCCGGTGTCGGAACCGGGGCTGAGGCCGGGGTCGGGACCGGGGTCGGGACCGGGGCTGGGGCCAGTGTTGGGATCGCTGGGGCCAGTGCCGGAGCCGGGACTGGCTCCGGTGTCGGAACCGGGGCCGAGGCCGGGGTCGGAACCGGGGCCGAGGCCGGGGTCGGGACCGGGGCTGGGAGCGGGGCCGAGTGCGAGGCGGCGCTGGCCGAGACCCGGCGGCGCGTGCGGCTCGTGCGCGTCGGCATGGAGCAGTTCGCGCGTCTCCTCGTCGACCGCGCCGCCTGAGCGGTCCGCGGGGGGTCAGCCACTGGACGTCATCACGGTCGTCGAGATCGCCGGGTAACCCGCGAGATCGCCGGGTAACCCGCGAGATCGCCGGGTAACCCGCGAGCACGTACCTCTAGCAGACGTGCTCGCGGGTTAAGTGACGTGCTCGTCGTGTCTACGTGGCGATCTCGGCGTCCGCCCGGCGATTCTGCGGCCGGGCGAGTCGGGCGGCGCGGTGGATGGTTCGACGTCGTCCCCGTTCTCGGCCGGGGAGCCGTCAGGGTGAGCTCCTACGCCGGCCGGAGAAGTGTGCGGATGAGCTCCATCCTGGGGGCCTGACCCGCCCCTGCGCCGTGCCCGTGTTGGGCCGGAGTGTCATTCTTGCGGTTCTCGCCCGACTCGGATCGACCCCGACGCTGTTCCGCGAGTCTCGCACGCCCCAATAACCTCATGTTTCACTTACTTGGAGGTGGGGGAGTGACAGGCGCGGGAAACAGCGGCACGGGCGTGTCACCGCAGCAGCAGGCGGGAGCGGCGTAGGCGCGGAAAATGGCGCTCCGGGAGGATCGTTCGGCCTCCGCCCCCGGCAACGGATCTGCGAAACCGCGGAATTACGCGGAAATCGCCGGGCGCAACCGGCATGCTGAGCCGAACGATCCTCCCGGAGCGCCAAAACCGCTTCCCGGATCAGCGCGGACACGGAGAACCCGGAACTTGTGTGCAGTAGGACGCGGGCCACCCGCCGGGGCGGGGCGTCAGAGGGCGCCCCGCCCCGCAGTGAGGACGGCGCGGGGACGGAGGCGCCGGGCGGGGCGTCAGAGGGCGCCCGGACCCGGTGGGAGGACGGCGGGTCACCACGCGGTCGCCGGGATGAAGACGCTCCCGTCGGTGCCGCTGTTGCCGAAGGCCCCGAAGTGGTTGACCTGCTCCACCGAGTCCAATGGGAAGGCGGTGCTCGACAGCTCCTCCCCGGTGGACAGGCTCAGGAGCTGGATCTTCTGATAGCCCGACAACGTGTAGATGACGTCGCCGAAGATCGTCGCCTTATCCGGGAGCTTCTTGCCGCTGTCGGCCTTGAGGCTGAGCATCGCGGTGGCGTCGCCGGGGCGCCGGACGTCGAAGGCGTCGGGTGTGCAGGTGACGAGGTACTCGCCGATGAGTTTGGTGAATTGCATCCCCTCACCCCCGGTGCTGTATTCGGTGCTTCCCGGAATGGTGTCGGTGATCGGGACCTCGGTCTTGGTGGTCGTGTCGACGGCGGTGACCGAGGTGAGCTCGAAGATGCCCCCCACATTGCCGATGTAGAGCCACTTCCCGAAGGCCCGGAGCGGGACCTGCTTGTCGCTGTAGGTGAGGGTGCTGCCGTCGATCAGGGACGTCAGGGTGTATCCGGTCTTCGTATCGAAGGCGCCCAGGAAGTCTCCAATGACCTCCCTCGTGCCCATGTCGGGCTGCTGGAGGATGGAGAGGTCGCCGGTGGACAGGGAGATGCAGCGCCTGTCGCACGTGATGATGAGGGCGGAGGTGTCCGAGCTGAAGGAGACCTTCCCGTCGCTGACCTGCTTGGGATCGACGTCGTCCCACAGTGTCTTCTTCGAGCTCACCGAGCCGTCGATGAGCGAGATCTTGACAATGTCGATGGCGTGGGTCTCCGGCTTGCCCCCGGCCGCGTTCTTCGTCAGACCCGTCAGGATGTAGCCGAACTCGTCGTCGACGATCATGGGCCCCGGATTCATGACGTAGGCGGCTCCGGGCGTGGTCGCACCGGTGTTGGACGAATCCTCATCGACAATGGTGGTCCGGTAGTCGCCGGTGCCCGCCTCGACGCCGATCTCGCGCACCGTGAGGTCGGCCAGATCCACGTAGTAGGCGTAAGTGCCTTCCGCGTAAGAAGAAATGGATGCCGCGGCGTAGCGGTTCGATACGCACTTCATGAACATCCGTTTGAGGTCATCGGGCAGGGAGTCCCGGGTTCCGAACTCCTTGGGCGGCGTCGTCATATCGCTCACGGTCGGCGCGACATGGGGCGTCGGGGACGCCGCGGCGCCCGCGGACGAGTCGCCCGCGGCGGAGCCCCCGCCGTCGGAGCTGGTGGAGCCGCAGGCGGACAGCGCGGGGCCGGCGGCGACGAGGGGGAGAAGGGACAGGAGACTGCGTCGTTTCACGGTGTTCCTCGGGAAGCGGATGAATAATCTGGCTTGAATCGTGGTGCGTCATGTACGGATGCGGCCGGTTCCCTCATTGTGGCGCTCCGCATCGCCCCGGATGATGAGGAGAACTCTCCGCCCAGGGCTCCGGTCAGGCTACATCCGGAGCTCGCCCGGAGTCCATTCGGGGCCGGCGCGGGGGTCCCGCGGGTCCGGTCGCGGGCCGGTCCGCCCGGGGCCGACTGCGGGGCGCAAGGGCTCGCACGCCGGCGGCGGCCGGTCCCGCCCGGGGCCAGCGCACTCCGGCCCCGGGCCTCCCGCGCCGTCGGGCGGCCTGTGTCCGACGCCATGAGGACGCGCCCCTCCCGCCTCCTAGACTGGGGCGCGCCGTCGCCGGCGCCGTCCGACCCCGGCCCGCCCCTCAATCCCGCCGCTTACAGAAACGAAAGAGCAGTGAACGCACGTCCTCTCAGCGTCGCCGTCATCGGTGCCGGTCCCGCCGGCATCTACGCCTCCGACATCCTGTCCAAATCCGGGCTGGACGTGAGCATCGACCTGTTCGAGCGGCTCCCCGCCCCCTACGGCCTGGTGCGCTACGGGGTGGCCCCCGACCACCCGCGCATCAAGCAGATCATCGTGGCCCTGTACAAGATCCTCCAGCGCGGCGACATCCGGCTCATCGGCAATGTGGAGGTGGGCCGGGACGTCTCCGTGGCCGAGCTCCACGAGCACTACGACGCCCTGGTCTTCTCCACCGGCGCCGACACCGACGCCCCCCTGGACATCCCCGGCGCCGACGCCCCCGAGTGCTACGGCGGCGCCGACTTCGTCTCCTGGTACGACGGCCACCCCGACCACCCGCGCACCTGGGACCTGAGCGCCAAGGAGGTCGCCGTCATCGGCGTGGGCAATGTGGCCCTGGACATCTCGCGCATCCTGGCCAAGCACGCCGCCGACCTCATGGTCACCGAGATCCCCGCCAACGTCGCCGAGGTCCTGGCCGCCTCCCCGGTCACCGACGTGCACGTCTTCGGGCGCCGCGGCCCCGCCCAGGTCAAGTTCACCCCCCTGGAGCTGCGCGAGCTGGGCAAGCAGCCCGACGTCGACGTCACCGTCGACGAGGAGGACTTCGAGTACGACGCCGGTTCGCGGGAGGCGCTGGCGGCCTCCAACCAGCAGCGCCAGGTCGTCAAGGCTCTGGAGGGCTACGCCATGCAGGAGCCCGAGGACCTCACCGCCTCCCGCACCATCCACATCCACCTCTTCCAGGCCCCCGCGGCCGTGCTCACCGACGAGGCCGGGCACGTGCGGGCCCTGCGCACCGAGCGCACCCGACTGACCGGCGACGGCACCGTCACCGGCACCGGCGTCTTCACCGACTGGCCGGTCCAGGCGGTCTACCGCGCCATCGGCTACGCCGGCAGCCCCATCGAGGGACTGCCCTTCGACCCCGAGCGCCACGTGGTGCCCAACGCGGGCGGGCGCGTGCTGGGGGAGGACGGCGAGCCGATCACCGGCATCTACGCCACCGGCTGGATCCGCCGCGGCCCCGTGGGCCTGATCGGCTCCACCAAGTCCGACGCCCAGGAGACCATCTCCAACCTCGTGGCCGACGCCGGGGCCGGGCTCCTGCGCGCCACCGCCGACGACGAGGCGCAGGTCGGCCACGACGCCCTCATCGCCCTGCTGGAGTCCCGCGGCATCCCCTTCACCACTTGGGAGGGCTGGGAGCTGCTCGACGCCTACGAGCGCGAACTCGGCGAGCGCTTCGGCGAGGTCGAGGTCACCGGCGGGGCGTCCAAGTCGCGCGAGCGCGTCAAGGTCGTCTCCCGCGGGGCCATGACCGCCATCTCCCGCTCCACCGAGGTGCCCGCCGACCTCATCGGCGAGCCCGAGGCGGACCGCGTGCCCGAGCGCGTCGCGCACCGCCTGGAGGGCCCGGAGGACGCCGGCCGTTCGGGGGACTGAGCGCCCCGGCGCGGGCGCGGACCACTGTCCTGTCCAGAACGAGCGGCCGGAACCCGCTGAGCGCCCCGGCGCGGGCGCGAAGGGCCGCGGGCGGCGCCCGCGGCCGCGTCCGGGACCGCACCCGACCGCCTGCGCCACTGGGCGGGCCGGTAGGAGCGCCCGCGCCGCCGCGTCCCGGCGGCAGGTTGTCCAAATCTGTTGCAAAGGCCCCGATCCCGCCGGGACGCGCGAAGAGAATCGTTGATATTCCGCGCTTTTCTCAACCGCCGATCCTGCCGTGGAGCGCCTTTGCAACAGATTTGGACAGAATTCCGCCCGGGGGAGTCCCAGGAGTCACACGCGTCCCATCGAGCCCTTCCTCGGATCGGTAAACCACAACAATAGGCGGCGACAGTCCACTAGGGTGTGCACGGGCGCCCGTTCGGCCGGCGCCCGGTCCCCTACGAAGGAAGAACCATGCGAATCGGCGTCCCCGCAGAGATCAAGAACAACGAGTTCCGCGTCGCCATCACCCCCTCCGGCGTCCACGCGCTCACCCGCCGCGGGCACGAGGTCACCGTGCAGGCGGGGGCCGGGGCGGGCTCGGGGATCGACGACGGGGAGTACGCCGCCGCCGGGGCCGCCATCGGCGACGACGTCGAGGCCCTGTGGGCCGACTCCGAGATGATCCTCAAGGTCAAGGAGCCCGTCGAGAGCGAGTACCGCTTCCTGCGCCCCGGCCTGGTCCTGTTCACCTACCTGCACCTGGCGGCCGACCGGCCCCTGACCGAGGAGCTGCTCGCCCGCCGGGTCACCTCCATCGCCTACGAGACCGTCGCCACCGACGCCGGCGCCCTGCCCCTGCTGGCGCCCATGTCCGAGATCGCCGGGCGCCTGGCCGCCCAGGTCGGCGCCGACTGCCTGCTGCGCCCCCATGGCGGGGCCGGCGTGCTGCTGGGCGGGGCCGCCGGCGTGCGGCGCGGCGACGTCGTCGTCCTCGGGGGCGGCACCGCCGGCCTGGCCGCGGCGCGGGTGAGCGCGGGCATGGGGGCCGACGTCACCGTGTTCGACGTCGCCCCCGCGCGCATGCGCCACATCGAGGAGGTCACGGGCGGGGCGATCCGCACCCGCCTGTCCACCGAGCTCGACGTCGCCCGCGCCTGCGCCGGGGCCGACCTGGTCATCGGCGCGGTCCTCGTGCCCGGGGCCCGCACCCCGCGCCTGGTCACCCGCGAGATGGTCCGGGCCATGCGGCCGGGCAGCGTGCTGGTCGACATCGCCATCGACCAGGGCGGCTGCTTCGAGGACTCCCGCCCCACCACCCACTCCGAGCCGACCTTCGAGGTCGAGGGCTCCATCTTCTACTGCGTGGCCAATATGCCCGGCGCCGTGCCCCACACCTCCACATACGCCCTGACCAACGCCACCCTGACCTACGCCCTGGCCCTGGCCGACGACGGCTGGCGCGGGGCCTGCCGGGCGCGCGCCGAGCTGGGCCGGGGCCTGAGCACCCACGACGGGGTCCTCTACACCGAGGGCGTCGGCCGGGCGCTGGGCCTGGAGACGGCCGACGCCGCCGCCCTGCTGGCCTGAGGTCCGCGCTCCGGATAGGCGCTCCAGGCCCCGCCGTTTCATGTCAGCCAGTCGAATCGGCCGTCTTCACCGCGTCGGGCGGGGAACGACCACCTGAATCGGCGTGCGTCGATCAGCGGGTCCGCGGTCCCCGTCGCGCTGCGCCCGGTCACCAGATCGATGCGGATCTCCTCCCAGCAGATCTGGCCCGTGCTCGCCACTTCTCCGGACGCATCCACCAGTGCGAGGCCGCGCGAGCAGTTCAGAAGCGCGAGGCGCCGGGCGGGGACGGGCCCGACCCCGACGATCGGCGATTCGGTGGCCACCCGGACGAAGGAGGAGCGGTCGTGAACGTCGCCGACCACCGCGCACCCGCGGCCCACGGCGCACACGCCACCGCCGTCGCCCAGTCCGATCAGCCCCGACGCCCCCTCCCAGTGGTCGGGCCCGGGCCGGATCGCCAGCGTGAAGGAGTCCTGCGCGGTGTAGACGTGCAGAAGCGCGAAGACCGGGCCCGAGTCCGGGCACGGATCGACGTCGATGTGCCCGGATCCTCCCCATGCGACGTCGTACTCCTCCCGCTCGATGGCGAAGTCGACGCCGATCAGGCCGTCGTCAAGTCTTGCGAAGAACGGTTCGTCAATCATTGCAATTCGACCGCGCTGAGAAATGCTTCGGCATGAAGGTGCGCCTCAGTCCGTCCCGGTCCATGTGATCTCCGGCAGAGTCATCCTCCACGAGTCGTTCCACGAGCTGTAATCGTTGACGGCCGCCACCACGCGGATCCAGCCGTTCGTGAAGTCGAGGTGCAGCCAGCCGGGGCCGGATTCCACCGCGAGCAGGTCCTGCCCCTCGAACCTCTTCAGGTGCGAGGCGAGCACGCTCGGCTTGACCTCCTCCCACAGGGAATGGATCCCCTGGCATCCCACGAAGGGCCCCGTGATCTCAAGGGTGATGACATCGGTGCGCATGATCGGGTGGTGGTTGTCAACCAATTCGAAGCGCGTCACCCTGGTCGGCAGGAGCAGGTCGATTCGTTCGCGGATAGTGGTCTTCATGCTGAAAACTCCTTCTCTATGACAATCGCCCGGGAACCGCCCGGACTCTGAACATTCCCCGGGCCGGGTGATTCACTCGTCCAGTTTCATTTCGGTTCGCGTCTGGGCGAGGGTGCGTTGGAATCGGTCGTGGCTGAGCCGGAGGCTGGTGATCAGGTGGAAGGGCGGGCGGTAGAAGGAGTCCTCCCAGGGGCGCAGTCCGACCGCGGCCGCGTAGTCGACCAGCATCCGCTCGGTGAGGCGATCCGTGTGCCGGCGCCGCCGGTAGGCCTCGACGTCCTCATAGGGCTGGACCTCGCCGTCGGTCCCGAAGTGCCACCGGCCGACGTCCTCCTCCTCGTCCACCCAGACCGCGCGCACGTGGTCGCGCCCCGTCTGCGGGCCGAGCACGTAGAACTGCCTGAACCCCGGGAAGTGCTCGGGGTCGAGGGCCGGCGGGGCGGCCGCGACGAAATA
>NZ_AUBL01000040.1 GCF_000429225.1 Actinomyces dentalis DSM 19115 | reverse complement strand
TCTTGGGCCTCGTGCCGTTGCGCCTGTTGGTGCGATGCGGGGTGCGCTCGTAGCGCCCCGCGCCGATCACGGCGGCGGCCTCGGCGTCGACCAGATCCTGCAGCCCGGCCTGGAGCAGGCGGCGGAAGACGTCATCGTGAGCCAGATCCGGGTCGGCAAGGACTTCCCGGATCAGCGTGGACACGGCAGACTGGTTCGTGGCGGGCATCGTGGGTGCACTCCTTGTGAATCTGGCTGAGGAACAGGGCTCCCACGATGCCCGCCGCCCGTGCCGACGACCCCGGGCGGAAGCCCCGCGGGAATTGCCACCACACTAAGAGACGCACCCTGCTGTTCGAACGCGAGGAGGACCTGAGGCATCTCCGAGCCAGGATCCGGAGAGAGTTATCCACAGGGCGTCGGGAGCCTGCGGGGCGTCGAAGTCCACAGGGCTCCGACGCGTTGGGGGCTCGCCGTCCCACATCCCCGTCCTCGACGGTTCCGGCGAGGCGGCGCCCTGGTCGTATGAGGGCTCGCCGCGAAGGAGGACACCGACCGCATCGGCGCGGCGCACGATGCGGCGGCTCGACTCCGCGGGATGGGAAAGGGGCGCAGTAGACGCTCCGGCGTCGCCGGCGTCGCCCGCCCGAGCGGAGCCGCCCCGCCCGAGCGGAGCCGCCCCGCCCGAGCAGCACGGGCGGCGCCAGTGCGGTGAGCGCTATCACCCGCCCGGGATCCCGCTTCGCCGCCGACCGCCGCACCCCATAACGACGACGACCGCACCGCCCTCACGAGCGAGCAGATGGGCGGAGAGAGCCCCCGGCGGAGGGCATTAGGGGAAGAAGAGCCACAGGGAGGAGGTCTCACAGGGGAAAGAAGAGCCCCGACGGAGGGCATAGGGGAGGGGGACCCGGAGGGGAGGCGCAGGGGGTCGGAAGGGGAGGCCCGGTGGAAGAACAGGGGGAGGATGGGGAAAAGGTGGTGGAGCCAACGGGACTCGAACCCGTAACCCCCTGCTTGCAAAGCAGGTGCGCTGCCAATTGCGCCATGGCCCCTGTGGGGCGGTGATATGAAGTTGGAGAGCCCGGGCTCTGCGCCCCGTCAGACCGGCTCGACCGCGATCGCCCCGGCTCTCGGCCGCAGTGGCCGCGCCCGCCGGTGCGCGTCCGGTCAGCGCCCGCCCGTCCGGTCAGCGGCCGGGCGGATCGGGAACCTCGGTCCATGGTGCGCGCTCGAGGCGCCCGCCCTCGCAGCGGAGCCACGCGACGTAGCCGAGCACCCCCACGAACGAGAAAACCGCGGCCGAAACGAGCATCCGGTTCCTCATGAACCCTCCCATCGTCCCACCGCGGGCGGTGGGCCTAGCTGGACTCGAACCAGCGACCTCATCCTTATCAGGGATGCGCTCTAACCGACTGAGCTATAGGCCCGTGCGACCGGATGAGATTAACCCACGCGGTCTCAGGCGACCAAATCGGATTACTCGTCCGCCAGTGTGAGATGAACCCCACCGACGAAGGCGGCCGTCACATTGTACAGGAGCGCGCCGATGGTGGACAGCGCCGTCGCCAGGATGATGTTGATGACCGCGATGATCGTGGCCATTGAGATCGCCCGGGAGAGCTTGAGGTACTCCAGCAGCGCCGTGTAGGCGTTGGAGTCGGAGTTCAGCACCGTGCTCGCCAGCTCCTTGATGGTGGAGAACACCTTCATGGCGTCGAGCATGAACCACACGAAGGCGGTCGCCACGACGAGCATGATCCCCGCCGCCACGCTCAGCAGGAAGGAGACCTTCATGACGGAGAGTGGGTTGATGCGCGTGAGCGATAGACGCACGCGCCGCGGACCCGCAACGGTCTTCTTGCCCTTCTTCGAATCCTTGGACGACGCCGGGGCGTCGGCTCCGCCGTTCTGGGCCTGTATGGGGTCGGCCGCGAAGGCGGCGGTGCCCTGGTTCTCAGCCTGCCCACCCGGGGATGGGAAGGACGCCGGCTGGCTCATGCCTGCTCCTCACTGTCGGTGCCGTCGCCCGACGATACCGCGTCATCGCCACCCCGCGCAGGTCCCAGGGGCGACGAAGGAACGATGCCCTCCTCACTCTCCTCCCCGGGCTCCCCGGGGCCGTCCGCCCGGTCGTCGTCGAGCTCGCGCTCGGCGCTGCGGGCCACGGCGATAATGCGGTCGCCGTCGTCGGGCTTGGCGAAGGTCACGCCCTGCGTGGCCCGGCCGGTGCGGGAGACCTCGGCCACCGCCGAGCGCACGACCTTGCCCGAGGCCATGATGCACAGGACCTCGTCGCCGGGCGCGGTCACCAGCGCGCCCACGAGGGAGCCCCGCTCCTCGACCAGGTTGGCCACCTTGACCCCCAGCCCGCCGCGCCCCTTGGTCGGGTAGTCGGCGACGGCGGTGCGCTTGGCGTAGCCGCCCTCGGTGACGACGAACAGGTCGGCGTCGCCCCACTGCGGGTCGACGACGTCCATGGCCAGCAGCGAGTCGCCGGTCCGGAAGCGCATGCCGGTCACGCCGCTGGTGGCGCGGCCGGTGGGCCGCAGGGTCTCGTCGTCGGCGCGGAAGCGCAGGGACTGCCCGCCGCGGGAGACCAGGAGGAGGTCCTGGCCGGCGCTGAGCAGGGAGGCGGAGACCAGCTCGTCGCTGACCCCGTCCCCGTTGGCGCGCAGGTTGATGGCGATGACGCCGCCGGAGCGGTTGGAGTCGTACTCGCTCAGGCGGGTCTTCTTCACCAGGCCGCGGCGCGTGGCCAGGACGAGGTAGTCGGCCTGGCCGTAGTCGCCCAGCTCCATGACCTGGGCGATCTCCTCGCCCGGCTGGAAGGCCAGCAGGTTGGCCACGTGCTGGCCCTTGGCGTCGCGCCCGCCCTCGGGCAGCTCGTAGGCCTTGGCGCGGTAGACCCGGCCCAGGTTGGTGAAGAACAGCAGCCAGCGGTGGGTGGTGGTGACGAAGAAGTGGTCGACGACGTCGTCCTCGCGCAGGGCCGCGCCCTTGACGCCCTTGCCGCCGCGGTGCTGGGAGCGGTAGGCGTCGGTGCGGGTGCGCTTGGCGTAGCCGGAGCGGGTGATGGTGACGACCACGTCCTCCTCGGGGATGAGGTCCTCCATGCTCATCTCGCCGTCGAAGGGCACGATGCGGGTGCGGCGCTCGTCGCCGTACTTGTCGACGATCTCGGCCAGCTCGCCCGAGACGATGCCCCGCTGGCGCTCGGGGGAGGCGATGATGTCGCGCAGGTCGGCGACCCTGGTCCGCAGCTCCTCGGCCTCGGTCTGGATCTTGAGGCGCTCCAGGGCGGCCAGGCGGCGCAGCTGGAGGGACAGGATCGCCTCGGCCTGGACCTCGTCGACGCCGAGCAGGCCCATGAGCCCGCTGCGCGCCTCGTCGGTGGTGGGCGAGCGGCGGATGAGGGCGATGACGGCGTCGAGGGCGTCGATGGCCGTCAGCAGGCCCTGGAGGATGTGCAGGCGCTCCTCGGCCCGGCGCAGCCGGTAGCGGGAGCGGCGCACGATGACGTCGATCTGGTGGGCCACCCAGTGGCGCACGAAGCCGTCCAGGCTCAGGGTGCGCGGCACGCCGTCGACCAGGGCGAGCATATTGGCCGGGAAGTTGTCCTGGAGCTGGGTGCGCTTGTAGAGGTTGTTGAGGACCACCTTGGCCACGGCGTCGCGCTTGAGGACGATGACGAGCCTCTGGCCGGTGCGACCACTGGTCTCGTCGCGGATGTCGGCGATGCCGCCGACCTGCCCGTCGCGCACGAGCTGGGCGATCTTGTCCGCCAGGTTGTCGGGGTTGACCTGGTAGGGCAGCTCGGTGACCACCAGGCACTGGCGGCCCTGGATCTCCTCGACGCTGACCACGGCCCGCTGGGTGATGGAGCCGCGGCCGGTGCGGTAGGCGTCCTCGATGCCGCGCCGGCCCAGGATGGTGGCCCCGGTGGGGAAGTCGGGACCGGGGATGCGCGCGATGAGGGCCTCGAGCAGCTCCTCGCGGGAGGCGCCGGGGTGGTCGAGGAACCACTGGACGCCGGTGGCGACCTCGCGCAGGTTGTGCGGGGGGATGCGCGTGGCCATGCCCACCGCGATGCCCTCGGAGCCGTTGACCAGCAGGTTGGGGAAGCGGGACGGCAGGATGACCGGCTCCTGGTTGCGCCCGTCGTAGTTGTCCTGGAAGTCGACGCTGTCCTCGTCGATGTCGCGGACCATCTCCATGGCCAGCGGCGCCATCTTGCACTCGGTGTAGCGCGGCGCGGCGGGCCCCAGGTTGCCCGGGGTGCCGAAGTTGCCCTGCCCGGCCACCAGCGGGTAGCGCAGGGACCACCACTGGACCAGGCGCGCCAGGGCGTCGTAGATGGCCGCGTCGCCGTGCGGGTGGTAGTTGCCCATGACCTCGCCGACGACGCGCGAGGACTTGGAGAAGGAGGCGGTGGGGCGGTAGCCGCCGTCGTACATGGCGTACAGGACGCGGCGGTGGACCGGCTTGAGGCCGTCGCGCACGTCCGGCAGGGCCCGGCCCACGATGACGCTCATGGCGTAGTCGAGGTAGGAGCGCTGCATCTCCATCTGGAGGTCGACCGGCTGGATGCGGTCACGGGCGGGTTCGAGCTCGGTGGTGGTCTCGCTCACGGCTGTCCTTTGCTGAAGTGGTGCGGGTCGGGTTCCGGCATCGGCGCGGCGCGCTCAGATGTCGAGGAACCTCACGTCGGCGGCATTGCGCTGGATGAAGGAGCGGCGCTGCTCGACGTCGTCGCCCATGAGGATCGCGAAGGTCTCGTCCGCGTCGGCGGCCTCGTCGAGGGTGACCTGCTTGAGGATCCGGGCCGCGGGGTCCATGGTGGTCTCCCACAGCTCGTGGTCGTTCATCTCGCCCAGGCCCTTGTAGCGCTGGATTCCGCCGTCCTTGGGCAGGCGGCGGCCGGCCTGCGCCCCGGCCCTGAGCTTGTGGTCGCGCTCGGCGTCGGAGTAGGCGAACTCGTGATCGGCGTTGGACCACTTGAGGCGGTACAGCGGCGGCATGGCGATGTAGGTGTGGCCCTGCTCGATGAGGGGGCGCATGTAGCGGAACAGGAGGGTCAGCAGCAGGGTGGCGATGTGCTGGCCGTCGACGTCGGCGTCGGCCATGATGACGATCTTGCCGTAGCGCAGCTTGGAGATGTCGAACTCCTCGCCGATGCCGGTGCCGAAGGCGGTGATGAGGGAGCGGATGGTGTCGGAGGACAGAGCCCGGTCCAGCCGCGCCTTCTCCACATTGAGGATCTTGCCGCGGATGGGCATGATCGCCTGGTGCTCGGGGTCTCGCCCGCCGACGGCGGACCCGCCCGCGGAGTCGCCCTCGACGATGAAGATCTCGCACTCGGCGGCGTCGCGCGAGGAGCAGTCGCGCAGCTTGCCGGGCATGGAGGCGGACTCCAGCACCCCCTTGCGGCGGGTGGCCTCGCGGGCCTTGCGGGCGGCCAGGCGCGCGGCGGCGGCCTGGGTGGCCTTGGTGATGACGGCCCTGGCGTCGGCGGGGTGGGAGTCGAGCCAGTCGCCCAGGCGCTCGTAGACGGTCTGCTGGACGAAGGTGCGGGCCTCGGTGTTGCCGAGCTTGGTCTTGGTCTGGCCCTCGAACTGGGGCTCGGAGAGCTTGACGGAGATGACGGCGGTCAGGCCCTCGCGGATGTCGTCGCCGGTGAGGTTGTCGTCCTTGTCCTTGAGCAGGCCCTTGTCGCGGGCGTACTTGTTGACCAGGGTCGTCAGCGCCGTGCGGAATCCCTCCTCGTGGGTGCCGCCCTCGGTGGTGTTGATCGTGTTGGCGTAGGTGTGGACGGACTCGGAGTAGGCGCTGGTCCACTGCATGGCGATCTCCAGGCTGATGCCGCGGGCGGCGTCCAGCGCCCGCTCGGCCTCGAAGTCGATGATCTCGGGGTGGACGAGCTCGACCTTCTTCGACCGGTTGAGGAAGGCGACGTAGTCGCGCAGGCCGTGCTCGTACCAGTAGGTGACGGCGCGCCGGCCCTTGACGGGGTCGTCGGCCGGGCCCAGCGCGTCGCCGGTGATCTCGTCGCCCTCGTCGTTGACGCCCTCGCGCTCGTCGGTGAGCGTGATGCGCAGGCCCTTGTTGAGGAAGGCCATCTGCTGGAAGCGGCGGCGCAGGGTCTCGTAGTCGAAGACGACCGTCTCGAAGATCGCCGGATCGGGGTAGAAGACCTGGGTGGTGCCGGTCTCCTCCGTGGCCTCGCCCCTGATCAGCGGCGTGATGGGCCTGCCGCCGCCGCCGAAGCTCATGCGCCACACGTGCCCCTGGCGCCGGACCTCGGTGTCCACCCGGGTGGACAGGGCGTTGACCACGGAGATGCCCACGCCGTGCAGGCCGCCGGAGACGGCGTAGCCGCCGCCGCCGAACTTGCCGCCGGCGTGCAGGATGGTCATGACGACCTCGACGGTGGGCTTGTGCTCGGTGGGGTGCTCGTCGACGGGGATGCCGCGGCCGTTGTCGACGACCCTCAGGCCGCCGTCGGCCTGGATGGTCACCTCGATGTGGTCGCAGAAGCCCGCCAGGGCCTCGTCCACGGCGTTGTCCACGACCTCGTACACCAGGTGGTGCAGACCGCGCTCGCCGGTGGATCCGATGTACATGCCGGGCCTTTTGCGAACGGCCTCGAGGCCCTCCAGGACGGTGATGTCACTGGCCCCGTAGTCGGCGGATCCCTGCCCGACGCCCGTGTCGGCGGGGGCGGTGTCGGCGGGTGTGGTCACAGGCTGATCCTGGTCAGACACGTGTTCGCTGCTCCTCGTTCTGTGCGCCGGACGGATACCCGCCACCGCCCCTGGAAGGCGGCTGACAGGGCCTGCCCCCGTGGCATGTAGGTGGGTACCCCCGCAAGGCCCTGGGCGCACCATGGGCGATTCCAGAGCGATTCTAGCCCTACTGGCGGGCCCGGCCGCGCCGGCGGGCGCGTGGCGTTGCGGGGCGTGGGCAGGATCACCCGTAGGTGTCCCGGGGTCCGCGAGCGCCCCGCACGGGCCCGAAGCGCCCGCGCGTCCAGTCCGGCGCGCTCGGCCCCAGCACCCGGATCTCCACGCGCGGGGGGTTGCGCGGGCGCGCGCGGCGCATCTCCTCGTCCACCGCCCGCTGGATCGTGGGCATGAGCAGCCGCAGCTGCTGGGCCCAGGCGCTGGAGGAGGCCCGCAGCTCCAGGCGGCCGATCTCGAAGGACACGACCTCGGCGTGCTCGGCGATCTGGGGGCCCACGATCTCGGACCAGCGCACCGCCAGCTGCGCCATGGCCAGCTTGCCGGCCCAGCCCCGCTCGGCGAAGGCCCGCCGCAGGTCCGCGCCGCCCGGGCGCGGGTCGAAGCGCGTGGGCCCGGGGCGGTCGCGGCCGGGGGCCAGGCCGGGGCCGCGGTCGAGCTCGGGGTCCTCGTCCGCACGGGGCCGACGGCGCCGGGGCGCGTCCCAGGCGGCCACGCCGTCGGCCCCGGCGGCCCCGCGGGCGAGCGAGCGCCGCGCGTCGCCGCCCCGGTGGGCGCGCGCCTGGGCGCGGGCCAGGATCTGCAGGGCCAGGGCGTCGACGTCCTCACCCGGGGGGAGAGGATCCTCACTCACGGCTCGGCCCCGGGCTCACGGCTCAGCTCCGACCCGTCCACCCGCCACCGCGCCCCGGCCAGCTCCCCGGGCACGTCGTGCTCGGAGGCGGCGGTCACCAGCGCCTGCTGGGCGCCGGCCACGAGGCGGGCCAGGGCCCGGCGCCGGGCGTCGTCCAGGGAGGAGAAGACGTCGTCGAGCAGGAGGACGGGCTCGCCGTCGCCCCCGTAGGCGTCGACGTCGTGGCGCAGCATCTCGTAGGAGGCCAGGCGCAGGGCCAGCGCCAGGGACCACTGCTCGCCGTGGGAGGCGAAGCCGCGGGCGGGCAGGGGGCCCAGGAAGAGGGACAGGTCGTCGCGGTGGGCGCCCACGAGGTTCGCGCCGCGGTCGATCTCCCTGGCGCGCAGCGCCCCCATGGCCGCCTCCAGGCGGGCGGCGACGGCGCCGGCGTCGGCCAGCCCGGCCTCGACCTCCGGACGGCCCCCGTCGGTGCGCGCACCGCCGGTGCGCGGGTCGGGTTCGGGAGCGCCCTCGTGCAGGGCCAGGCTGGAGCGGTAGGCGATGAACGCGGGGGAGGGGTCCGCGCTGACCGCCCCGTACGCGCCGGCCACCCAGGGGCGCAGGCGCTCGACGACGTCGACGCGCGCGGCGATGAGGCGGGAGGCCGCCGCGGCGAGCTGGGCGTCCCACACCTCCAGGGTGGACAGCATCGAGGCGGTCGGGGTCCGGGCGGCGCGGGCGGACCTGAGCAGGCCGGCGCGCTGGGCGAGGATCTTGTCGTGCTCGGCGCGCACGCCGGCCAGGGCGGGCCGCAGGGTGACGGCCAGGTCGTCGAGGAGCCGACGGCGCCCGGCCGGCTCCTCGCGCACCAGGGCCAGGTCCTCGGGGGAGAACAGGACGGTGCGCAGCACGCCGAGCAGGTCGCGGGGGCGCACGGACCCCCGGTTGAGGCGGGCCCGGTTGGCCCGGCCGGCGATGATCTCCAGCTCCATGACGGTGGGGCGCCGGCCGTGGACGACCCGGGCCCGCAGCACCGCCCCGCCGGGCTGCTCGTCCCCCGGCCCGGCGCGGCGCACGAGCGCGGTGTCCGCGCCCGCGCGGTGGCTGGACAGGCCCGACAGGTAGTCGACGGCCTCGATGAGGTTGGTCTTGCCCTGCCCGTTGGGGCCGATGAGGGCCGTGACCCCGGGCTCGAGGGAGACCACGAGCCGGCGGTAGGAGCGGAAGTCCTCCAGGGAGAGGTCGGAGACGTGCACGGGCGCGGGCCCGCCGGTCTCAGGCGCCGAAGCGGATCGGCATGATGAGGTAGCGGAAGGAGGGGTCCGCCTCGCCGCCGATCTCGCTGACGCCGGTGAGCACCGCCGGCTTGGACGGGTGGGTGAAGTCGAGGGTGACGTAGGGCCGGGTGATGGCGCCCAGGCCGTCGAGGAGGTAGCCGGGGTTGAAGGCCGTGGAGATGTCCTGGCCGTCGAGGTGGGCGTCGAGCCGCTCGGAGGCCTGGGCGTCGTCGCCGGTCCCGGCGTCCAGGGCCAGGCCGTCCCCGGTGAAGGACATGTGGATGGGCGTGGAGCGGTCGGCCACGAGGCTCACGCGGCGCACCGCGGCCATGAGCTCCTCGCGCCCGACGGCGGCGTGGATCGTCGTCTCCTCCGGGAACAGGCGCAGGACCGGGGGGTAGTCGCCGTCGGTCAGCAGGCTCGTGGTGCGCCGCCCGCCGGCCTCGAAGCCGATGAGGCCGCTGGACGAGGCGCCGGCCTCCGTCAGGGCCACGGTGACGTCGCCGGTGGAGGTCAGGGACTTGGCGACGTCGGACAGGGTGCGGGCCTTGAGGAGCGCGTGGGTGGTCAGGCCCGCGTCCTGGGGCGACCAGGTCATCTCGCGCACCGCCAGGCGGTAGCGGTCGGTGGCCATGAGGGTCAGGCGCTCGCCCTCGACCTGCATCTGGACGCTGGTGAGCAGCGGGAGGGTCTCGTCGCGGGAGGCGGCAATGACGACCTGGGCGACGGCCTGGGCCAGGTCGTGGGCGTCGACGGTCCCGGCCACGCCGGGCATGGCCGGCAGCGCCGGGTAGTCGTCGGCCGCCATGGCCGCCAGGGAGAAGCGGGCGGAGCCGCAGGAGACCGCGACCTTGGTGCCCTCGACCTCCAGGTCGACCGGCTTGGCAGGCAGGGACTTGGCGATCTCGGCCAGCAGGCGGCCGGAGACGAGCACGACGCCGCCCTCCTCGACGTCGGCGGGGACCTGGCAGCGGGCCGAGACCTCGTAGTCGAAGGAGGCCAGGACCAGGGAGCCCTCGTCGGCCTCGAGGCGCACACCGGCCAGGACGGGTACCGGGGGACGGACCGGCACGGAGCGGGCGGTCCAGGTGACGGCCTCGGCAAGGACGTCGCGGTCAACCCTGAGCTTCACTGTGCACTCCTGTCTGCGCTGCGCAAGTCCCGCCCGCGCGAGTGGGCAGGACGATCCGTAGGGAGTCTAGACGCACAGGCCGCATCCACGTCCATTCGCGGCGGGTTGCAGGCCGATGACGACGGCGCGGCGGGCGGTGGCGGGGGAGCGGATCGTCCGGATCGTCCGGGGCGTGCCGGTGGAAGCACTCGTCCGGGGCGTGCCGACGGAAGGCGCCGCAGTCCTCGCCCCGGCTGGTTCCGGGCTCGTCCCGGGCTTGCCCCCGGCTCGCGCCGGTCTGCGCCGGGCTCGCCCGGGGCCGTCCCGGACCGGCGTCGGAGCGGCATCGACCTCGAAGCTGGGCCCGGATCGCCTTCGTTGGCAGTTCATGGGTCATCTCGTGAATTAGTAATTTGTAGGTGTTGTAGGAGGTGTGGATTCTGGGGAAAACCCCAGTTTGCGGCGTCATCCCGGGGGTTGAGGGTGTGGACTTACAGATGTGTAGTTCTGTGGACTACTGGCGGTGCCGGTGGATAAAACTAGGAGGCGCCCTCGAGTATCCCCAGCGGGGTCCGAGTGATCCACACCTCGAACCCGACTTATCCACCGTCTGTCCCCAGGGTTATCCACAGGGGTGGAGAGCGGATCCACAGGGGTGGAGGGGCGGGACGCGCCGTTGTGGAGGTGCCCGCGCCTCCCCTCGCCGGAGGCGCGGGCACTGCCGCGCCGGGCCAGCTGGGCGGTCCGCATCCAGGTCCCCGTGCGGGAGGGCGGGGCCGGCTCCTCCTCTTCGGCTGCGGCTCACCGCGGTGCTCCCGCGACACCGCTCGCCCCGGGCCGTGCCGTCGGCGCGATCGCCGTGGGCGCGCAGCCCGGTACGGCACCCGCTCGCCCCGGGCCGCGCTGTCCGGTCGAAGCCGTGGGGGTCGATCCGAGGCGGGCGGGAGCCGCAGGGACGACGCCCCCGCCTCCGCCCCATCCGGGCGCCCCCATCCGGGCGCCCGTCCCGACCGGGGTGCTCGGATGGTGGACATCGTCGGAGTGCTATTGCGGACCAGGATCGGGTCGGAGCTGGAGGGCCTCCTGGCTCAACGCGGGCGCGGGCCGCCCTCGCACCCGTTGCGCACGACGCAGTAAGGGCCTCCCGGCTCAACGCGGGCACGGGCGGGCCGGTGGACGCCGCTGCACGCGGGGCCGTCGCCACACCCGTCCCGTTCGCCCCGTCCGTCTCGGCGCGGGCGTGGACGGGCCGGTGGCGGAGCGATCCGGCGGCTCAAAAGGGTGGCTGGCGCATATCTTTCACCCTCCGCCCCGCGCTCCTCCCGTCCCGAAGTGGCGCAATGACGCCATTCCCCGGACGCGCAGGGGCCGCCGCGCACCCGAAAGATACGCGCCGTCCACCTTTTTCCGCCCCGCCGACGCCCCAGGCCGCAACGGCGGGGCCGCCGGAGGCCTCCACCGCGCCCGGACCGTCATCGACACCGGCTCGGACCGCGACGGCGGGGGCCGCCAGCCGGTCGCCCCGCGGGAATCACCGCACCGCCCCGGGTCCGGCCCGCATCAGCCGGATCCGCGCCGATGCTGAGTCGGCCGCACCGGCCGGGGGCGTCGCGACCCGATTCCGGTCCCCGCTCCATCCCGATCCGCTCCGGTCGGTCCGCGAGAACGTCACATAACCCGCGAGAACGTCTGCCCGGGGTACGTTCTCGCGGGTTGCCCGGCGATCTCGCGGGTCAAGCGACGATCTCGCGGAGGGCGGGGCGTGCGGGGCGTGCGGTGCGGCTCCCGCGGGGCTCCTCCCCGACGGCGCGGACGAGGGGCGCGGCGTGGTCCGTCCCGCCCGCCCTCGTCCGTGAGGCCGGCGCGAACGAGCGCACCGACGCCGGGACGGGGACCCGCACGGGCACGGCGACGAGACAGCGGTGACCAGGTCGCCGGGCTCGGCGCCCCGAGGACCCGCACGGGTACGGCGACGGGGCCCGGCCCTGACAGCGCGCCCGACCCGCGTCATCATGGCCGCACCGGGGAGCCGCCCGCCGCCGACTCCGGGCCTGCCCGGACCCGGCTGGCGGGACCCGAAGCCAGGTTGGCCCGGGGTTGGTTTGCGTAATTCCGATAGTCTCCTCAACGAGATCCCGGGCCCGGGGCCGGTTCGGACCGGTCCCAGCTTGCGTAATGCGAGCTCAGCGCGACGCAGTCCATCCCACCTCGCGCCGTGCGAGTCCAGCGCGACGGAATCCGCCTGCGCTCGATTCTTGCGAGCCCACCTGGCGCAATGCGACCTGAGGTGACATCACCAATTCGACTCCCCCGGGGGCGAGGGCTCGCACGGCGCCTGGGACGGCGTCCGGGGCGGGTTCTCGCCGGAGCGTCTCGCCACCGGCCCGGGGTCGGCGGGGTGCGGCGGCGGCGGGGTGCGGCGGCGTCGGGGCGGGGCGGCGCGCGTCTCAGCGGGGCGGCGTCTGGGCGGCCTGCTTGATGCGGCTGGTGAGCTCGGTGACCTCGTTGAAGGTGGAGCGGCGCTCGGCCATCTGCTTGCGGATCTTGCGGTTGGCGCTCATGACCGTGGTGTGGTCGCGCCCGCCGAACTCCCGGCCGATCTGGGGCAGGGAGAGGTCGGTCAGCTCGCGGCACAGGTACATGGCCACGTGTCGCACGTGCACGAAGGTCTTCTTGCGGCTCTCGTTGCACAGGTCGTCGATGGTCATGCCGAAGTAGTCGGCCGTCTGCGCCATGATGAGGGCCGAGGTGATCTCCTCCCCGGCGGGGTCGGAGATGATGTCCTTGAGGACCATCTCCGCCAGGGTCCGGTCGATGGGCTGCTTGTTGAGCGAGGCGAAGGCGCTGACGCGGATGAGGGCGCCCTCGAGCTCGCGGATGTTGGTGGTCACCCGGGTGGCGATGTACTCCAGGACGTCCATGGGCAGGTCCAGGCCGTCGGCGCGGGCCTTGCGGGACAGGATCGCGGTCCGGGTCTCCAGGTCCGGCGGCTGGACGTCGGTGGTCAGCCCGACGACGAAGCGCGAGATGAGGCGCTCCTCGAAGCCCTTGAGCTCGTGGGGCGGCTGGTCGGAGGTCAGGACGATCTGCTTGTCCTCCATGTACAGGGCGTTGAAGGTGTGGAAGAACTCCTCCAGGGTCTGCTCCTTGCCGCCCAGGAACTGGACGTCGTCGAGCAGGAGGATGTCGACCTTGCGGTAGCGGTCCTTGAAGCTGTCCATGTGGCCGTCGGCCACGGAGGCGATGAAGTCGGAGACGAACTCCTCGCTGGAGACGTACTTGACGCGGATGCCGGGGTAGAGCTTGCGCGCGTAGTTGCCGATGGCGTGCAGCAGGTGGGTCTTGCCCAGGCCCGACCCGCCGTAGATGAACAGGGGGTTGTAGGCGCGCTGGTTGTCGTCGACGGTCAGGTCGAGGGGGTTGAGGTTCGCCCGGGCCGGGGCCTCGGCGACGGCGAAGGCCGCGGCCCGGGCCAGGCGGTTGGAGGCGCCCTGGACGTAGGTGTCGAAGGTGTAGCGCGGGTTGAGGCGCGAGGCGTCGGGGTTGAGGCTCGTCCGGGACTCCGGCGCCGCCGTCGGCTGCGGGGTGGACAGGTAGCCGCCGTAGTCCGACGGCGGGACGGCGGTCAGCTGCTCGGCGCCCGGCACGGGGGGCGGGGTGACGGGCAGTGGGGTGATGGGCGTCACGGGGGTGATGGGCGTCATGGGCGAGGGCTGCTGCGGCAGGGGGGTCGGGGTCGGCACCGGGCCGGTCGGCCGCGCGAAGGACTGGCTCAGCGAGGGCCCGGGGCGGGAGCGGGAGGAGATGGGCTCCGCGGAGGTGTCGATCGTCACCTCGAAGGCGACGTCGCGCCCCCACACCTGGGCCAGGGCCCGGCTGATGGCGGGGCGGTTGAGGTCGATGATATTGCGCGCGAAGGCGAATCCGACGACGAGCACGAGGACGCCGTCGACGTCGATGACGCGCGTCATGCGCAGCACGCTGACCTTGCCGGGGCCCAGCTCGCCCGAGGCCGCGAGCAGCTCGAGGGCGGCTTCCCACTTCATGGTGGCCTGGTCGGGCACGGCGCCCTCCTGATGACGGTTCGGACTGGTTCGGGGCGGTGGCGCAGGAGCACTCCTCAGTGCCGCCGGAAGGCCCATCATGGCGGTGATCCACAAGGTTGTCCACATGGGGTGGACAACCGGGTGAGATCATATGGCGCGCGCCGGTCGGTGCGCGGGAGGGCCGACGACGGCGCGCCCGCGCCCGCGACGTGGGCGGAACCTCACCGCTCGGGCGGCTCATCCGTTTGACCCCGCCCGAAGACGAACCGTATCGTGGTGCAGACGTTCGTGTGGAGTCACGTCCCGGTCCATGGGACAGCCAACGCGAGCGACGGCGCCGCGATCCTCGCGATGCGCCGTTCCGATCGTCGACTCAGGAGTACACCCGTGACCAAGCGGACCTTCCAGCCGAACAACCGTCATCGCGCCAAGGTGCATGGCTTCCGCAAGCGCATGTCCACCCGGGCCGGGCGCGCCGTGCTCGCCGCGCGGCGCCGCAAGGGCCGCGCGCGCCTCGCCGCCTGAGGTGCTTCCGGGGTGCTTCCGGCCGCCCATCGCATGCTGCGGAGCGAGGACTTCACGACCGCGGTGAGGTCGGGTGCGCGCAGCGGCAGCCGCAGACTCGTCATCCACTACCGCGCCGGCGGGGCCGGGGCCACGGCCCCGGCGCTCGTCGGCGTCGTCGTGCCCAAGAACCAGGTGGCCCGGGCGGCCCGCCGCAACCGGATCAAGCGCCGCGTGCGCGCCCTCATGGCGCAGCGCGTGACGGGTCTGGAGCCGGGTGCGCGCCTGGTCGTGCGCGGCCTGGCCGGGGCGGACGGGGCGACGAGCCGCGAGCTGGGCGCGGACATCGACCGGCTGCTGGCCCGCAGCCGCGAGCCGGGGCGGAGGGCGCGACGATGAGGGCGCGCCGGCTGTTCATAGCGCCGATCCGCTTCTACCAGGAGCGGATCTCCCCGGCCCTGCCCCGCTGCTGCCGCTACTACCCGAGCTGCTCGGCCTACGCCGTCGAGGCCCTGGCCGTCCACGGCGCCCTCAAGGGCCTCCTGCTCGCCGGCTGGAGGCTGCTGCGGTGCAACCCGCTCACTCCCGGCGGCGTCGACCACGTCCCCGAGCCGGGGGCGTGGCGCTACCGCCATCCCCACGACATCCCCCGACCCGAGTCCACCGGTACGTCGCCGTCCCGTTAGACCGACGCGCGGACCGACGGCGCGCCCAGGCCGGAGCCTCCGGCGGACGGCGCCCGCGGGAACGCCGATTCCCACAGCAAGGAGCGCAATGGACACGATTCTCTGGCCCCTCAAGGTGGCCGTCGCCTGGGTCATGGTCCGCATCCACGACGTCCTCGTCCTCATCGGCATGGGCAAGGGCCCCGGCACCGCCTGGGTGCTGTCGATCGTGGGGCTGACGATCCTGATGCGCCTGCTCATCATGCCGCTGTTCGTGCGCCAGATCCGGGCCAGCCGCGGCATGCAGCTCATGCAGCCCGAGCTCAAGGCGATCCAGGACAAGTACAAGGGCAAGAAGGACCAGGCCTCCCGGCAGAGGATGCAGGAGGAGATGATGGCCCTGTACCGCAAGCACGGGACCAACCCCTTCTCCTCCTGCTTCCCCATCCTGCTGCAGATGCCGGTCTTCTTCGCCCTGTTCCGGGTGCTGGCCAACCTCCAGAGCGTGGCCGAGAGCCACGCCTCGATCGGTCCGCTCACGTGGGAGCTGGCCGAGGATGTCCAGAAATCCACGGTCTTCGGGGCGAGCCTGTCCTCGTCCTTCATGAACGCCCCCGACAGCGCGACCAAGATCGTCACGGTCGTCATGATCGTCATGATGAGCGTCACGCAGTGGTACACCATGGCGCAGCTGAGCACCAAGAACATGCCGGAGTCCGCCAAGACCTCCGACAACCCGATGATGCGCTCGCAGAAGATCATGATGACGGTCATGCCCATCTTCTTCGCCTTCACCGGGATCCAGTTCCAGATCGGCGTGCTCGTCTACTGGGTGACGACGAACCTGTGGACCATGGGCCAGCAGTTCTTCACCATTCGCAATATGCCCGCCCCCGGGTCGGAGGCGGAGAAGAAGTACCGCGCCCGGGTCAACGCCAAGCGGGCCCGCCGGGGCCAGCCGAGCCTCGAGGAGGAGGAGGCCGCCCAGCGCGCCGCCGAGGCCGCCGAGCGGGGCCAGACCGGCGGGCAGCGCGTTCAGCCCGTGCGCAAGAGCCGGCAGAGGCGGGCCCCGTCCGCCGCGTCCGCGCTCGCGGGCGCGGACGCGGACGCGGGGCAGGACGTCGTGGACGGCGGCGCGGACGCGGAGGAGTCGGCGTCGTCGCGCAGGGAGAACTCCGCCGGCCTGACGCCCGAGGAGATCTCCCGCCGTCGTTATGAGAGGCGGGCCCGTCAGCGCCAGCAGCGCAGGAATAAGAACCAGGGCGGCAAGAAGCGCCGGCGCTGACGGCGCGCCGCCACACATCGCGGATCCCACGGAGGGGAGTGCCATATGAGCGAGAGCAACGCCTCGTCGGCCATGATCAAGCGTCTGGAGGAGGAGGGGGAGGTCGGCGCCGACTACCTCGAAGACCTCCTGGACATCGTCGACCTGGGAGGCGATATCGATATCGATATCGATCACGGCCGCGCCTCCATCGCCGTAGTCGCCGCCGAGGCCGGGGACGAGCGCGACCTCGCCGATCTCGTCGGCCGCGACGGGGAGGTCCTCGAGGCCGTCCAGGAGCTGACCCGCCTGGCCGTCCAGACGCGCACGGGCAACCGCTCGCGCCTCATGCTCGACATCAACGGCTACCGCGCGGCCCGTCGCGCCGAGCTGGCGAAGGTCGCGCAGGAGGCCGTCCGGAAGGTCCAGCTCACCGGCGAACCGGTGTCGCTGTCGTCCATGAACCCCTTCGAGCGCAAGGTCTGCCACGACGTCGTGGCCGCGGCCGGGCTCGTGTCGGAGTCCGAGGGCGCCGAGCCGCACCGGCACGTCGTCGTCATGCCCGCCGAGGACGGGGCCGACGACGCCGAGGCCAATGAGGTCGAGGACGGGGCCGCCGGCTCCCGGGCCGGTGGCGACGCCGGCGGGGCCGCCGGAGCCGACGACGCCGACGGCCGGAGCGGGTCGGCCGGGGCCGATGCGGGCGGATCCGGCGGCGCCGAGCGGGACGGGGCCTGAGGACCGTGGCGGGCGCCGGGGACGGGACCGCGGGAGCCGGCCGGTCCGCCGGCGACGGGCAATCGGCTGATGGCGGGCGACCGGCTGGCGCCGACCGGGACGCCGGCGGGGCCGGCGCCGGACGATCCGCGACTCCCGGCGTCGAGGCGCCCGACGCGCGGATGCGCGAGCTCTTCGGCGCCGCCCTGCCCGGGGCCGAGCGCTTCGCGCGGATGCTGGCCGAGCAGGGCGAGCTGCGCGGGCTGGTCGGCCCGCGCGAGCTCCCCCGGCTCTGGACGCGCCACCTGGCCAACTCGGCCGCCGTCGTCGATTTCCTGCCCCGCCGCGGCGCCGTGGCCGACGTCGGGTCGGGGGCGGGCTTCCCCGGCGTCGTCATCGCCCTGCTGCGCCCCGATCTGGAGGTGACGCTCATCGAACCGATGGAGCGGCGGATCGACTGGCTGACCGACGTCGTCGCGGAGCTCGACCTGGCCAACGCGGTCGTGCGCCGGGCGCGGGCGCAGGAGGTCCGCGACCGCTTCGACGCGGTCACGGCGCGCGCCGTGGCCGGGCTGCCCAAGCTCGTGCGCATCACCGCGCCCCTGCTGCGTCCGGGCGGGCGCCTCCTCGCCCTCAAGGGGGCCCGGGCCCGGGACGAGGTCGATGAGGCGCGGCGCGTCATCAAGGGGGCGGGGCTCGAACCCGCTATCATCCACGACGTCGTCACCCCCGGCGGGGAGTCGACCAGGGTGGTCGAGATCCGCCGGCGCCGGAGCGGCTGAGCGGACGGGCACGATCGCGGCCGATCGGCGGCGGTGCATTCCCGACGGCGTCGTCGGACTCACGTAGACTGGGGCGGCCAGGCGGTGTGCGCCGTCGGGAAGCCGAACGAGGAGACCAGGGTTGTCAGGTTCATCCATCTTCGACCAGCTCCGGGCCGAGCACGCCGTCCTCGAGGACGTCTCAGCCGTCGGCTTTCCGCGCCCCGAGCAGACTCGGGTGATCGCCGTCGCGAACCAGAAGGGCGGCGTCGGCAAGACGTCGACGGCCGTCAATGTCGCCGCGGCGCTCGCCGAGGGCGGCCTCCATGTCCTCGTCATCGATGCGGACTCGCAGGGCAACGCCTCCACGGCTCTGGGCGTGGAGCACGGGGAGGAGCACACCTCGATCTACGACGTGCTGGTCGAGGGCGCGCGCATCCAGGACGTCGTCTCGCAGACGCGCTTCTCCCAGAACCTGTGGTGCCTGCCCGCGTCGATCGATGTCGCCGCCGTGGAGATCGAGCTCATCGACTCCACCGGACGCGAGTCCAAGCTCCGCCAGGCGCTTCGCGACTACCTGCTCAGCAGGAGCGGGGGCGGCCTGCCCAGGCTGGACTACGTCCTCATCGACTGCCCGCCGAGTCTGGGGATTATGACGATCAACGCCTTCGTCGCCGCCGGGGAGGTGCTCATCCCCCTGCAGGCCGAGTACTACGCCCTGGAGGGTCTCGCCCTGCTCACGCGGTCGGTGCAGAGGGTCGCCGAGATCCACAACCCGGCCCTGTGCGTCTCGATGATCGCATTGACCATGTTCGACAAGCGGACGACGCTGGCTCGGGACGTCGAGTCAGAGGTGCGCACATACTTCCCCGCCGCAACCCTCAAGACGAAGATACCAAGATCCGTGCGCGTCGCGGAGGCGCCGTCCTTCGGGGCGCCGGTCGTCTTCTGGAACCCGAGGTCTTCCGGCGCGGTGGCGTACAAGGTCCTGGCTCAGGAAATCGCATTGCGGGGCACGGGCATGGAGTTGCCCGAGATCAACGTGCCCGACGACGTTGAGGAGACGTAATGGCCCAGAAGAAGCGAGGTTTGGGGCGAGGCCTGCAGGCGCTCATCCCCGAGGCGCAGACGGAGATCCCGTCGCGGCGTCCGACGGACGTCTTCTTCCCCGAGTCGCGCTCGCCGGCTCGCTCGAAGACGACGGCGGACGAGGCCTCGGACGCGGCCTCGCGGCACGCCGCGGAGATCGCCTCGACTCTGCTCGCCCCCTCGAAGCGGACCCGCGGCAGGCGGTCGTCGCCCCCGGCCACCGCGACGAAGCCCTCGGCCACCGCGACGAAGCCCTCGGCCGCCGCGGCCAAGCCCAAGTCCGGCAGGGCCAGGTCCGGATCCGAGTCCACCGGGAGGTCCGAGGGGACGAGGACGGGGCGGCGGCGCAGTCGTGTTTCACGTGAAACACTGATGGCGGAGGCGCCCGAGCTCGCACTCATCGGCCTGGGCGACCGCCCCGAGGACCAGACGACGCCGTCGGCGGACCGGTCGAAGTCGAGGGGGGCGCTCGAGGACGGGACGGCCGGGACGGCCGGAGCGAGGGGCGGTGGGAAGAAGAAGGGGTCCTCCGACGATGCGGGACTGGTCCCCGTGCCGGGGGCGACCTTCGCCGAGCTCCCGGTGGAGATCATCGTTCCCAATCCCCGCCAGCCGCGACAGGTCTTCGACGAGGACGACATCACCGAGCTCGCCGCCTCCATCAAGGAGGTGGGCCTGCTCCAGCCGATCGTGGTGCGCCGGGTCGACGATGAGGAGGGCCGGGCCGAGAGCTATGAGCTCGTCATGGGCGAGCGGCGGCTCCGGGCCGCGAAGGAGGCCGGGCTCAAGACGATTCCGGCGGTGGTGCGCTACACGGAGGACCAGGACCTCCTGCGCGACGCCCTGCTGGAGAACCTCCACCGCGTTCAGCTCAATCCGCTGGAGGAGGCGGCCGCCTACCAGCAGCTGCTGGACGACTTCAGCTGCACCCACGCCGAGCTGTCGAAGCGGATCGCGCGGTCGCGGTCGCAGATCTCCAACACGCTGCGCCTCATGAAGCTTCCGCCCCTCGTCCAGCGGCGCCTGGCGGCGGGCGTGCTCTCCGCCGGTCACGCGCGGGCGCTCCTCGGTCTGCCGGACGCCGCGGCCATGGAGCGGCTCGCGCAGCGGATCGTGGCCGAGGGGCTGTCCGTCCGGGTGACCGAGGAGCTCGTCGCGCTGCACGACGAGCCGCAGGCGCAGGACGCGCCGCGGCGGACGGCGGGATCGCGCACCCGTCGCAGCGCTCCGCTGCCGGCGCTCTCGACGCGACTGTCGGATGCCTTCGATACCAGGGTCAAGGTCACCCGGGGATCGAAGAAGGGGAGGATCACGATCGAGTTCGCGGGCGATGAGGACCTGGCGCGGATCGTTGAGACCCTGATTCCGGGGACGACGCTCACGGAGAACTGAGACTGACATGGGGGGCTCGGGATGGTTTCACGTGAAACATCCCGAGCCCTTGGGGTTCTCGGCAGAATCTCGAATTGCCGATCCGGATCCATCCATCGGCCCCTCCTCAGGTGAGGGCGAAGCCCCTCTTCTTGAGGATCCTGCCGATCGTGGAATGATCCAGGTTCGGAATCCCGTCCGTTGACGCGATCCGCCGCTCCAGCAGCCGCAACGACCAGCGCCCGTACCCCTCCGGGGGCTGGGAGCAGGCCAGGGCGATCACCCTGGCCTCCACTCCGTCGGTCACCTTGGACTCCACCGGCGGCTTGAGTCGGGCCTTGCGGTCGATCGCCGCCCGAGCCCCGCCGCGCTGCGCATAGTCCTTGGCGACCCGCACCACCGTGGTCACGCTCACCCCCGACCGTTCGGCCGCCTCGCGCTGCGTCAGCAGCCCCTCGTCCCGGCCCTCATCCAGATCCAGCAGGATCCGGGCCCGGCGGATCCGTCTGGCCGCGCCCCGTCCCGAGCTCACCACTTCCTCCAGGAGGCTCCGCTCGTCGTCGCTCAGCACGACCCGCCACGATCTCGCCGTCATGAACCCAGTCCCCCTCGACCCGTGCGATGTGCGACGCCCCCGGTGCACCCCGACGGACAGTCACGACAGTCTACTGGCTCGCCGACGGAGGCGACAACGACGGGGCCGATGACGGGCGTCGCGCCCGAGGCCGGGCCGTCTCCGAGCGGGGACGACAACGACGGGGCCGGCGAGGATGTTTCACGTGAAACGCGCTTCGACCCCCGCCCCGTTCCACGGCGCGGATCAGGAGGGGGTCACCAGGGGGTGCCGGACGAGGGCGTCGTACAGTTCCGGAAGACCGCCCTCGGCCTCGGCGGCGAGGGGGAGGAGGGAGGTCTCGGTCATCCCCGGAACGACATTGACGTCGATGAACCACGGCGTGCTCGCGTCGTCGAGAATGAGATCGGTGCGCGAGAGATTGCCCAGACCCAGGGTGCGGTGCACCGTCATGGCGGTCTCCTGGACGAGTGCGAGCTCGGCGGCGGCGAGGCGGGCGGGGACGAAGTACTCCGAGCGCCCCGGGTTGTACCGGGCGTCGAAGTCGTACTCGCCGTCGGTGACGACCTCCACCGGCGGCAGCGGGCGCGGGCCGTCCCCGGTGTCCACCACGGAGACCGCGATCTCGCGGCCCGGGACGTAGGACTCGATGAGGGCGCGCTCGTCGTAGGCGAAGCAGGCGACCATGGCGCTGCGCAGCTCGTCGGCGTCCTCGGCCAGTGAGACGCCCAGCCCGGAGCCGCCCTGATTCGGCTTGACGACGACGGGGAGGCCGAGGTGGGCGGCGACGACGCCGAGGACCTCCTGCGCCCCGAGCTGGGAGAAGTAGGTCTTGGGCAGGGTCACCGAATCGGGCGTGAGCACGCCCCCGGTGCGCACCATGGCCTTGGCGGTGGGCTTGAAGGAGGCGCGCTGGCAGCCGTCGGAGTGCGTGCCCACGTACGGCAGGTCCAGGGCGATGAGGACGTTCTGCAGCCCGCCGTCCTCCCCGGGGCCGCCGTGCACGAGCGGCCAGACGACGTCGGGGCCGAAGGCGCGCAGGGAGGAGATCATCCGGGCGTCGACGTCGAGGACCAGCACGCTGTGGCCCAGATGCTTGAGGACCTGGGCCACGCGGTTGCCCGAGTGCAGGGAGACGTCCCGCTCGTGGCTGAGGCCGCCGGCGAGGACGGCCACGCGCAGGGGCTCCGTCGAAGGGGTGAAGGTTCCGCTCATGCTGACTCCTCAGATCTGGTCGGGCGCCGGGGCGGTGATGCCCCGAGTCGGGCGGGAGCGGGTCGGTCCGAAGAGCTCGAGGAGCTCCATGTCCCGGCCCACGACCCGGGACAGGCGCCGAACGCCCTCGCGGATCTCGACCGGCTCGGGGTAGCAGAAGGACAGGCGCATGTGGTCGTGCCCCGCCCGCCCGCCCGCGTAGAAGGCCGTGCCGGAGACGTAGGCGACGAGGTTCGTCACGGCGCGCGGCAGCATGTCCTTGGCGTCCAGGCCCTCGGGGAGGCGGACCCAGACGTAGAAGCCGCCGTCGGGCACGTTCCACGAGCACATGGGCATGAACTCGTCGAGCGCCGCGATCATGGCGTCCCGGCGCTCCCGGTACATCCCCCGGAACTCCCCGATCTGGGCCCTCCAGTCGAAGGAGTCGAGGTACATGGCGATGGAGTACTGACCCACGGAGGACGGGCACAGGATCGCGGCCTCGGACGCCAGCTTCATCTTCTCCCGCACGGCGGGCGGGGCGACCGCCCAGCCGACCCGGTAGCCCGGCGCGAAGATCTTGGAGAAGGAGCTGAGGTAGACGACGTCGTCGGGGGCGATGGTCTTGAGAGCGGTGCGGGTCTGCCCCTCGAAGCCGAGGAGCCCGTAGGGGTTGTCCTCGATGATGAGAATGCGGTGCCGGCGGCAGATCTCCACGACCCGGGGGCGGCGCTCCGCGGAGAGGCTGACGCCGGCCGGGTTGTGGAAATTGGGCAGGCAGTAGAAGAACTTGACGCGGCGGCCCTCCCGCTCCAGGCGGGCGATGCGCTCCTCGAGCGCCTCGGGGACGACGCCGTCGGCGTCGATCTCGACCTGCTGGACGTCCGCCTGGTAGGTGGCGAAGATGGACAGCGATCCGACGTAGGTGGGGGCCTCGGCGAGGACGACGTCGCCCGGGTCGATGAAGAGCTCGGTGAGGATGTCGACGGCCTGCTGGGAGCCGGTGGTGACGACGACGTCGTCGGGATCGGCGTCGATGCCCTCCAGCATCATGACCTGCGGAATCCACTCGCGCAGGGCGGGCAGGCCCTGGCCGTTGCCGTACTGGAGCGCGCGGCCGCCGTCCTTGCGGATCATGCGGGCGGTCGCCTCGGCGAGCTCGTCCAGCGGGAGGTCCTTGAGATTGGGCATGCCGCCGGCCAGGGAGACGACTTCGGGGCGCGAGGCGACGGCGAACAGCGAGCGCGTCTCCGAGGCGCGCAGGCCGTGGGCCCGGGCGGCGTAATTGTCCAGCCACGGATCGAGCCGATTGCCTTTCACCTGGGGCGCGTCGCTCACGTCCAGCTCCTCTCCGGCGGGTCCGTCCCGGTCGCGCTCCAAGTCTGCCACGCCCGGCGCGAAGGCCGAAGAAGGGGTCGGTGCGCGGCATCGGCCGTGGCCGGTTCACGGGCCGGCGGAGCGATGTTTCACGTGAAACGCCGACCGGGGCCGCAGTGCGCCGGCGCGCGGCTCAGTGCGGGCCCGCGCTCCTCAGCGGCGCACGGCGTCCGCCGCGATGAGCGCGCGCAGGCGCTCGACGTCGTTCGGGATCTCGACGACGCGCTGCTCGGCGCGGAGCATCCTCGCCAGGGAGGCGTCGAGGGGCGGCGCCGATCCGATGGCCTCGGTCACGGTCTCGCCGAACTTCGCGGCCTTGGCCACCTCCGGGATGAGGAGGGGCAGTCCGTCCTCCCGCCGGGCCAGGGCGACCGCGAGGCCGTCGGCCGTGTGGGGGTCGATGAGCCTGCCGGTGGCGGCGTGGACCAGGCGGATGGCGGCGAGCCGGTCCGCGTGCGTCGAGGTGCCGGAGACGAATCCGAACTCCTCGGCCATGCGGTCGCGCTGCGCCGACAGGTCGAGCCTTCCGGTGCGCTCCAACTCGGACCACGCCTCCACGAAGGCCTCCGGGCCCAGGAGGGTGTAGATGAACCGCTCCAGGTTGGAGGCCTTCGAGATGTCCATGGACGGGCTCGACGTCACCAGGGTCGCCTCGCGCGGGCGCGGCGCGTACACGCCGGTGCGGAAGAACTCGTCCAGGACATTGTTCTCGTTCGTCGCCAGGATGAGGCGCCGGATGGGAACCCCCATGCTCCGCGCCAGGTGCCCGGCGTAGATATTGCCGAAATTCCCGCTGGGAACGGCGACGTCCACGCGCGTCTGCGACCGCTCCCGCTCCGGGGCGTCGTCGGAGACGCGCAGCCAGGCCCACACGTAGTAGACGATCTGCGCGGCGATGCGCCCGAAGTTGATGGAGTTGACCGCGCCGATCGAGTGCTCCGCCTTGAAGGCGGCGTCGGCGTTGACCGCCTTGACCAGGTTCTGGCAGTCGTCGAAGACGCCGTCGACGGCGATGTTGTGAATATTGGCGTCCGCGAGGGAGTACATCTGCGCCCGCTGCACATCGCTCATCCGCCCCAGCGGGGAGAGCATGAAGACGCTGACGCCCTCCCGCCCCCGGAAGGCGTGCTCGGCCGCCGAGCCGGTGTCGCCGCTCGTCGCCCCCAGGATATTGAGGACGCGCCCGCGCCGGGCCAGGACGCGGGGGATCGCCTGCCCGAGGAACTGCATGGCCAGGTCCTTGAAGGCCAGGGTCGGGCCCTCGGACAGGCCCACCAGCACGAGGCCCTCGGCGACCGCGTCGAGCCGGTGCAGCGGCACCGCCTCGGCGGGGAAGCGCGGCGGGCCGTAGGCGGCCGCCGTCATCTCGCGCAGGTCGGCCGCCGGGATGTCGGTGGCGTACAGGCCGATGATGCGGGCGGCGAGCTCGGCGTAGGGCAGTGGGCGCAGCGACTCGAGGTCCTCGGCGGTCAGCCGGGGCGTCTCGGCGGGGATGGTGAGGCCGCCGTCGGGCGCCAGGCCCTGGAGGAGGACGTCGGTGAAGCCGATGGGGCTCATGCCCCCGCGCGTCGAGATGAACTGCATGCGTCAACCCTACCGGTGCTGCGCTGATCCCGCGCCACCGGTCCGCCGGGCGCGCGGGGCGGCGATCCGGGATCGCACCACCGATCCGACCCGTCCGCCCCGGTGCGCGGGGCGCGGGGTCGGTGATGGTGACGGGGCGGCCGGTGGTGCGGTCGTCCGCCCCATTGCGCGGGGCCGCACGACGGGTTCCACGTGAAACATCCGCACTCCGCCCCCTGAGTCCACCGAGTTATCCACAGGATGTGCATCATCCACCGGTCTCGCGTGTCGCATCCGCCGGTTTCGCGAAGCGGGAGGGGCGGAGAGGGGTCAGGCGAGGGCCTTGTCCAGCTGCGCCCTGAAGGAGGCCTTCGGGCGCGAGCCGGCGAACCGGTGGATCACCTCGCCGTCGCGCACGACCGCGAAGGTCGGGATCGAGGACACGCCCAGCGAGTGGGCGACCTCGGGGTTCTCCTCGATGTCGACCTTGACGAACTTGGCCCGACCGCTCATCTCGGCGGCGACCTCGTCGACGACGGGGCTCATCTGGCGGCACGGTCCGCACCACTCGGCCCACAGGTCGACCACCACGGGAAGGTCGGAGTGCAGGACCTCGGACTGCCAGGTGGCGTCGGTGATGGCGAGGACATGAGACATGGCTGTTCTCCTTATCGGGGCTGGTCCCGGACGGGTTGTCGCCCCCCCGGGTTGACGGGTGATTCTTCGTGCGGTTCTCGTTCGATCACCGGGCGGCCGTCGGACGGGCCGCCGGGGGCGGTCAGGCGAGGTTCTCCAGGTAGTGCCGGGCGTCAAGGGCGGCCCGGCAGCCGGATCCCGCCGCGGTGACGGCCTGCTGGTAGTGCGGGTCGGCGACGTCGCCGCAGGCGAACACGCCCGGGATCGCCGTGCGCTGACTGGGCGGGCGGACCACGATGTAGCCGGCCTTGTCGAGCTCCAGGGCTCCGGCGACGAGCTCGGAGCGCGGGATCTGGCCGATGGCCACGAACAGGCCGGTCACGGCCAGCTCGCGGCGCCCGCCGGTGGCGGTGTCCTCCAGGGTCACCGACTCCAGGGCCCGGCCCCCGCCCAGGCCCACGACCCTGGAGTTCCAGGCGAAGTCGATCTTCGGGTTCGCCTTGGCCCGCTCGGCCATGACGGCGCTGGCCCGCAGCTGGTCGCGGCGGTGGACGACGGTGACCGAGCGGGCGAAACGGGTCAGGTACAGGGCCTCCTCCATGGCGGAGTCCCCCCCGCCGACGACGGCGATGTCCTGGTCCTTGAAGAAGAAGCCGTCGCAGGTGGCGCAGTAGGACACCCCATGGCCGGAGAGCCGCTCCTCGCCGTCGAGCCCGAGCCGGCGGTGCTCCGAGCCGGTGGAGATGATGACCGTGCGGGTCTCGTAGACGGCGTCGTCGGTGGTGACCCTCTTGATCTCGCCGTCCAGGTCGAGGGAGGTGACGTCCTCGTAGCGGATGTCGGCGCCCAGGCGCTCGGCCTGCTCCTGCATCCGCGTCATGAGGTCGGGCCCCATGACGCCCTCGACGAAGCCCGGGTAGTTCTCGACCTCGGTGGTGTTCATGAGGGCCCCGCCCGCGGTCACCGACCCGGCCAGGACGATCGGGGACAGCTGGGCGCGCGCGGCGTAGATGGCGGCCGTGTAGCCGGCCGGGCCGGAGCCGACGATGATGACGTCGTGGATCATGACTCTCCTCCAGGTGGACGGCGCGGGGCGGCGGAACCGCTGATGCGATGGCGATTCGCCGTTGGTCGCAACTCGTGATGGAACGGGATTGTTCCCGTGGGATCGCCTATCGGAGGGTGATCTCCGAGATAGTGACCTTGTTGAGCCCGTCGGAGGCCTTGGGCATCTCGGTCACCCACACGACGATCGAACTGGTCTCGGTCGGGGTGAACTCGAAGGTGGTGGTGCCCTGGGCGAAGGATCCCTCCGCCAGGATCGTGCCGCCCTGCGGGTCCTCGGGACTGGTGGCGCGGATCTGGACGTGCCCGCCGTTTCCGGTGCCCTGGAGCTCGATGGCGGAGACCCGCGCGGGGGAGGCCAGGGTCACGGCCACCCCGATGCCCTTCTTGGAGTCCATCGTCGAGGAGGTGTAGAAGCGCGAGTACCACTCGGTGCTCGGGTTCCCGTCCACCAGGTTGCCGGCCAGCTCGGGGTGCTCGTTGTTGTCCCCGAAGGGATCGAGCGACTGGGCGCCGGAGATCGTGATGGGCGCGGCGGGCTGCGCGGGCTGGGCCGGCTGCTGCGGGGCGGGGTTGGCGCCGGCCGAGGCCGAGGGCACCGTGTCCGCCGCCGGGATGTCCTTGTCGGCGAAGGAGACCTTGGAGAGCTGAACCAGGTTCTTCACCGCGAAGAGCAGCCCGACGAGGAGGGCGATGATGGTCACCACGATGATGATCGTGGAGGTCCGGCTCAGCGACGGCGACTCGTCCTCGTCGTAGTCCTCCTCGTCGTCCGGCGACGGCGAGGAGGGCAGCGGCGGCGGGAAGGCCGGCGGCATGGCGTTGCTCGGCGCGGCGGGGAAGGACACCGTCGCCGTGTGCTCCAGGCCCTCGGCGCCGGCGGCCTCCCCGGCGATGGCCGCGGCCTCCTGGGCGGCGCGGGAGACGGGCCGCGCGCTCGACAGGCCGCGCAGGCGCGACAGGACGCCGCGCGCCCCCCCGGCCGTCTCGGCCTCGGGGCCGGCCTCCGAGGCGATCGCCGCGTCCTCGACGAGGACCGAGGCGTCCCAGGGCTCCAGGGCCCGGGCGACCTCGGAGGCGGAGATCGGCACGTTCGAGCTCCAGGTCCGGGCCACGAGGGCGTCCAGGTCGGCGTCGTCGGCGCCCATCGAGCGGTTGATCGAGGAGGGGGGCGCGGGGGCGCCGTCGACCATGGGGGCCGAGGCGATGCCCGAGCGCTTGCCCGGCCAGCGCCCGGTCAGCCCGTAGTAGAGCAGCTCGACCAGGGCCTTGGCGTCGGTGCGGTCGAAGGCCAGCGGGTCGGAGTCGTTGTCCTGCAGGCCCAGCACCGCCGCCTCGATCCCGACGCCGGAGAGCTGGACCCGCCCGTCCGGACGCAGGCGCACGGAGTCGGGCGACAGGTGCAGGTGGTGCAGGCCGCGCCGCGAGCAGGCGTCCAGGACCTGGGCGACCTCCCCGATGATCGCGCGGATCAGCGCCGGGTCGGAGTCGGCCCGGGCGAAGGTGCTGAAGGGGACGCCCTCGGTCGGCTCGGTGACGATGAAGGCCTCGGAGCTCGTCTCCACGTCGTGGACGCGCTGCATCCTCTCGTCCTCGACCAGGACCGCGCGGGTGGCGGCCTCGAGGACCTCGTCGCGGTGCGGGGTGGCCGCGGTGAGCGCCAGGATGGTGACGTCGCGATCGAGGATCGTGTCGTAGCCCAGGTGTCGGACGATGCGGGGCAGGGTGGCCGGGAGGGTGGACAACAACCGGTAACGGCCGGTGCCGATCGGGGTACCCTCGGTCATGCGTCTGCCTCCTCGCCGGCGTCGGGCATACGGGTGCGTCCCGATTGTAGCGACCGGCCCCGCGGGCGGCGCGGGGGCGGGCCCGGGACCGGGGGGCGGCGCCGGGATCGGGGGCTGGACCGCCGTCGGCGGCGCGCTCAGGACAACGGGGGGGAGCTCCTCGGTGCGGGCCATTGTCACCGGGACGGGCGGCGCGACGGGCGGCAGGGCGTGTCGCCCGGGGCGGCGGACCGGCTGGACGACGGGCCTTTCGATGGGCCGGTCCGCGGGGCGCTCGACCGGTCGGGCGGGCCGGGCCGCGGCCCCGGACGTCGCCGGCTGCGCGGCGGGCCGGACCCCGGGGCGGGTCCCCCGCCAGGTGGTCCGGCGGGCGGTCGCCTGCGCGGGCGCCGTCGAGTCCCCGAAGCGCACCAGGGTGGAGGCGTGGCGCGCGGCGGGCATGCGCGTCGTCGTCGGGATCGCGAAGGACTGTCCCACCCGGGTCACGACATCGCCCAGGCCGCCGGGCAGGAACGACCCGATCCGCACGACGAGTTTCGACAGCGGCGAGAAGAGCACCGCCAGCTCGCCGACCTCGAGCAGCCGGGCGGTCAGCAGGTACACCGACGTCATGAGCAGGGCGGCCACCAGCACCGTGATGAGGGCGTCGAAGGCCCGGGTCCCCGTCAGGGTGCCGTCGGACGGGCCCAGGATGCTGCGCACCGCCAGCCCCACCACGACGGCCGGCATCGCGGCCACGATCAGGCGGATGTAGGTGCTCACCACGCGGCGGCTGTCGAGCCGGGGCAGGTGCCTGCGGATGAGGGGGATGACCGCCGCGGAGCCGCCCACCTGGCTCAGCAGGCTGCCGGCCGCCGCCCCGACCATCCAGTAATTCGCCGGCAGCAGCAGGTAGGAGCCCAGACACAGGATGACGGGGACGACGCCGACGACGGCGTCGGCGATGAGGAGCCGCTTGGTGTCGGAGTAGGCCAGCATGACCCGCTGGGCGGTGAACCAGATCCCCTGGAAGATGATGCCGATGGCCAGCACCACGAGGATCGGCGAGGAGGCGTCGGCCTCGGCCCAGGACAGGGAGGGGGCGAAGAGCTGGAGCGCCGGGGCGGCGAGGGTGGCGATCCCCGCGGCGAAGAGCACCGTGAACACCGCGACCGTGCGCAGGCCCAGGGACAGGTCGTCGCGAACCCCGTCGCGGTCCCCCGCCGCCGCCTTGGAGCTCATGCGCGTGAACAGGGCGGTGATGATCGACGTCGTCACCAGCGACTGCGGCAGCATGTAGACCAGCTGGGTGTTGTCGTAGATCGTCTTCGACGGCACGATCACGTGCGCGTACTGCGCCGACTCGGCGGCCGTGACCGCGCGGGAGGCGAGCTGGGTGGTGGCGATGTCCCCCAGGCTCACGATCGCGGTGCCCAGCAGCGCCCACAGGGCCACCTTCGACATGGCCCCCAGGCCCAGGCCCCGCATCCCCCACACCAGGCGCGGGTGGAAGCCCGAGCGCACCAGCGGGATGTAGAGCACCATGGCCTGCACGGCGATGCCCAGCGTCGTCGTCGCCCCCACCATGGCGATGCGGCCGGCGTCCCAGATCCCCGGGTCCTGGCCGGCGGTGTAGCGCCCGTAGACCCGCAGGAAGACGATGAGGGAGCCGATGGAGATGATGTTGTTGATCACCGGCGACCACATGTAGGGGCCGAAGCTCGAGCGGGCGTTGAGGACCTGGCCCCACAGGGCGTACAGGCCGTAGAAGAAGATCTGCGGCATGCACCAGAAGGCGAAGGAGAAGGCCAGGGGCTGCCACCGGCCCAGGCCGGAGGCGTAGAGCATGATGACCGCCGGCGCCGCCACCGTCATGAGGGCCGCCACCACCGCGATCGCCGCCGAGGCCGTGGTCAGCAGCCGGTTGACCAGCTCCTCGCCGTTGCGCTTGCGCAGGGCGGTCACGATCTGGGGCACGAGGATCGCGTTGAGGACGCCGCCGATAATGAGGTTGTAGAGCTGGGTCGGCAGGTTGTTGGCGGTGGAGAAGGCGTCGGCGGCGCCCGAGGCGGTGGCGCCCAGGGCCGTGAGCAGGAGGGCGTTGCGCACCAGGCCCAGGATCCGGGAGGCGAAGGTGCCCGCGGCCATGACCGCGCTGGAGCGGGCGATCGAGGAGTCGCTCATGCGGCCGCCCTCCTGTCCTGCTTGTCCTGACGCCGGCCCCTGCGGACCGTACGGGTGATCCCGCCGGCGAGCAAGGCCACCAGCAGTCCGGCGGCGACGCGGGTGCCCACGGTCTCCCAGCTCGCCCGCACCCGTGTGCGCATTGTCATGGGCGTGCCGACGGCGGTGCCGTCGGCCGCCAGCAGCTCGATGGACAGGTCGACGTCGCCGCTGCCCACCGCCTTGATCGGCACCAGGACGGTGGTCTGCCCCTGGGCCGGCACCGTGACCGTGACGTCGTGATCGATCTGCAGGCGCGTCGAGGAGGGCACGAGGTGGACCCTGACCGTGGCCGCCTGATCCAGGCCGGAGACGATGCGCAGGGGCAGGTCGGCCGTGGCCGAGATGACATTGATGGTGGAGGAGGGCGCCGCCGTCAGGGACTGCACGACGACGTCCCCCGCCGCCCTGGCCCGGGCGATGTGGGCGGTCCGGCCCCGCGGGTCCGTGCGCCACAGCGTGGACAGGGAGGTGGCCACGACGTCCGTGGCCGGGCTCAGGAGGGCCTGCGGGTCGGCGAGCACGGAGCCGATCGACTTCAGGTGGTTGGCCGCCTGGGTGGCCGCGTTGAGGTCGGCGCCGCTGGGCTCGGCGTCGTCGAGGACCTGCTCCGGCAACTCGTCGCGCTGGACCTGCTCGCCCGCGGACTGCTGCTCGCGGGCGTCCGCGACGACGGCGCCCAGGTCCCGGCCCTGCGTCCACGAGGACGCCAGTATCGCCTCCAGGCGCGCCCCGAGCTCGGCGGGGTCCGCGGCGGCGGCGTCGGCCCGGTCGAGTGCGACGACGATATCGCGTCCGCGGTAGGGGGTCTGGCGGGTCAGGATCGCCAGCTGCCCGCGCAGGAGACCGCGCGCGTCCAGGGCGCACAGCGCCGTCGAGTCGGAGCCGGTGCTCAGGATCCCCGCGGCCGCCTCGGACACCGAGGCCTCGGGAACGAGGACCACCCGGTCGTCGACCGTGGTGATGCCCGCGGGGGCGTAGGTCAGGTCCTCCGCGACGGGCAGGTCGCCGGGCCGGGCGATCACCGTGGAGACGGTCTGCGGCAGGAGCGCCAGGGTCTCGGCGTCCAGGGGGCCGCTCGTCAGCGCCGTCGCCGTGCTCCCCGTCTTCCAGGCGGCGACGGTCTCATCGGCCCGGGTGAAGGCCCCGGCCGTGAGATCCCCCTCGCCCAGGTGCGCCAGGGCGGAGACGTCGGCGTCCGCCCACGGCAGGACGATGAGGTTGCCGCTGCGGCCCGCCGCCTCCAGGGCCCCGGCGAGCGTGCGGTCGGGGGCGGGGGAGGCGCCGGTCGCGGGCGGCGCCGTCGGGGTCGGTCCGGTCGCGGGCGCGGGCTCGGCGGTGGGTTCGGCGTCGGGCTCGGTCGCGGGCGGCTCGGTCGCGGGCGCGGGCGTCGGGGAGGCCCCGGCGCCGTCCGCGTCCTTCGGGGAGGTCAGATCGTCCCCCGCCCCGAGCGCCGTCATGAGCGCGGGATCCACGGCGAGGACGACGCCGGGGCGGGCCAGGGCGAGAAGCCCCTCCACCCGCGTGCGCAGCGCCTTCACGGCGGCCGGATCCGCCTTATCGCCCTGGGCCAGCAGGTTCATCTCGGCGGGCGAGGCGACCACGGGGACCACGACCGTCACCCGCGTGGGGCTCACCGCGACGCCCGCGTCCCACACGACGATCGTGCGATCCCGGGCGAGGCTCTGCCCGTCCTCGGTCACCGACACCTGCACGCCGCGCGGCCCCCACTCCGCGGAGCCGCTCAGGGGCAGGTCCTTGGCCGGCACGGTCACGGCGAAGGTCGTCGTGGCGCCCGGCTCGATCGAGCTCAGGCCGGCGGTGATCACCGTGCTCAACTGGGCGTCCCCCTCGTCGGCGAGCCACGACTCCAGGCCGCTGAGCGCGATCTCAGTGGAGCGCTGGACCTGGACGACGAGATCGACCGACTCCAGGGGCTCGTCGGTGCCGTTGACGATCGTGCCCGAGATCTGGAGGTCCTGGCCGGAGGCGAGGACCTCCGGCGCCAGGGAGTCGACGGACACGCTCACCCGGCCGTCGGCCGGCGGGGCGTCGGCCGCGGGCAGGGCGGCCGCCGTCGGGCCCAGGGGCGCGGGGAGGAGCGCCACGGGGGCGAGCACGAGGACGAGGCAGCCGATGATGGCCGCAATGCCCGACAGGGCGCGGGCGCGCACGGCGGAACGGTGCCGGCGCAACGCCGGGATCAGGACCTCGTTTCTCACCCGTCCCCCACTAGAATCTCGCGAGCGGCCGCCACAATCCGACGCTCATTAGGATAGGCCAGACGGCGGGAGACGTCTTCCAGATCCACCCAGGCGACGTCCTCGGCCTCATGATCCGGATCATTCTCCGTGGTCAGGTCCCCGCCCGTGGCCTCCAGGAGGAAATGGTGGACGACCTTGTGGACGCGGTGGTCGTCCCCGGCGAACCAGTAGTCGATCGTCGCCAGATGACGCAGAACCCGGCCCGTGATACCGGTCTCCTCGGCGATCTCCCGCACGGCCGCCTGCTCGGCGGTCTCCGCGCCCTCCAGGTGCCCCTTGGGCAGGCACCACTCCAGGCGGCCGCCCCGATTCCGGCGGGCGATGACCGCCGTGACGGCGCGGCCGTCCTGCACATCGATAATGAGACCGCCGGCACTCGTCTCATCGATCACCGGCAGACCGTACACACCCGCCCGCCGCGCCAGCGAACCGGCGCGGGGTCTGCGAGTGCGATGCGTGGGCATGGGGACACTCTAAGCGGTCGAGCCCCGAGGGCCCGTTGGGATTCATCCCGCGTGGCATTCGCCCCGCATGGCAGGCTTGGACCGATGACCCAGCGCCAAGCTCCCGCCCACTCCGCCCCTCCCGCCGCGACGCGGGCCGCGACGGCCCCGACCCGCGCCGCCCGCGCCGACGCCGTCGGCCCGCCCGCGCCGCCCGCGCCGACGCCGTCGGAGCCGCCCGCGCCCGAGGCCGGCGCCGACGCCCGCGGCCTGACCGCCACGGCCCGCGCCGCGCTCGCCGAGCTGCCGCCCTGCCTCGCCGCCCTCGGGCACCTGTTCACGCGGGCCGGCCACGAGATCGCCCTCGTCGGCGGACCGGTGCGCGACGCCTTCCTCGGCCTGACCCCCCACGACCTGGACTGCACCACCTCGGCCCGTCCCGACCAGACCGAGGCGATCCTGGAGTCCTGGGGGGACGCCTGCTGGGACATCGGCAAGGACTTCGGCACCATCGGCGCCCGCAAGGGGGACATCATCGTCGAGGTGACCACCTACCGCACCGAGGCCTACGAGGTCGGCTCCCGCAAGCCCGCCGTCTCCTACGGCGACACGCTCGAGGGCGACCTCACCCGCCGCGACTTCACCGTCAACGCCATGGCGCTGCGGCTGCCGGACCTGGAGCTCGTCGACCCCTGCGGCGGCCTGGCCGACCTGCGCGCCGGGGTCCTGCGCACCCCCGCCGGCGCCGTCCAGTCCTTCGACGACGACCCGCTGCGCATTATGCGCACCGCCCGCTTCGCCGCCCAGCTGTGCTTCGACGTCGAGATGGACGTCATGGACGCCATGACCGAGATGGCCCCGCGCCTGGAGATCGTCTCCGCCGAGCGCGTGCGCGCCGAGCTGGAGCGCCTGCTGCTCGCGCCCCGGCCCCGGCGGGGGCTGGAGCTCATGGTGCACACCGGCGTGGCCGACGTCGTCCTGCCCGAGCTGGCCGCCCTGGTCGAGACCGTCGACGAGCACCGGCGCCACAAGGACGTCTACGAGCACACCCTGACGGTCCTCGACCAGGCCATCGACCTGGAGACCGGCCCCGACGGGCCGGTGCCGGGCCCGGACCTCGTGCTGCGCCTGGCGGCCATCATGCACGACGTCGGCAAGCCCGCCACGCGGCGCTTCCTGCCCGACGGCACCGTCACCTTCCACGGGCACGACCACGTGGGGGCGCGCATGACGCGCAAGCGGCTGACGGCGCTGCGCTTCGACAAGCAGACCGTCAAGGACGTCACCCGGCTGGTGGAGCTGCACCTGCGCTTCCACGGCTACGCCGAGGCCGGCTGGTCGGACTCGGCGGTGCGCCGCTACGTGGCCGACGCCGGGCCGCTGCTCGAGCGCCTGCACCGGCTCACGCGCGCCGACGTCACCACCCGCAACCGGCGCCGGGCCCGCATGCTCGACGCCGCCTACGACGACCTCGAGGCGCGGATCGCGGCGCTCGCCGCCGCCGAGGAGCTCGCCGCCATCCGGCCCGATCTGGACGGCGAGCAGATCATGGCCGAGCTCGGGGTGGGACCCGGGCCGGTGGTGGGCGAGGCCTACCGCTTCCTGCTGGACCTGCGCATGGAGAAGGGGCCTGTGGGCGAGGAGCCGGCCCGCCAGGCCCTGCGCTCCTGGTGGGCGGCGCGCGGGGAGTGAGGGGCGGCGCGGGCGCGGGTGAGGCCGGGGCGCTCACGGGCCCAGCAGGGCCGCGGGCACGACGGCGATGTCGTCCTCGTCGCGGTAGGCGTGGCGGCCGGTGGTGACCACGACGGCGTCGGCGAGGCGCTCGCCCAGGCGCTCGCGCAGCCACAGCAGGTGGCGGGTGTCCCCCGGGCGCGGCGCGGCGAAGCGCCCGGAACGCCTCCGTGCTGAGACGGTGCTGAGAGCACTCGGGGCGCTGGGCGAGGTGCGCCCGGATCTCTTGGCAGACCTGACGTTCCGCGGTGCTGCGCTCACAATTGTCGGGATTAAACGCTCACTTTCGTCGGCTCCTGACGCTCACTTTCGTCGTCGACCATGGGAGGGTCTCACGCTCCTGCGCTGATGGAGGCCAGCAGGAGGGGCGCGTCTGAGGGCGCAGCCGGGTGCTTCGCAGGTCTAGGACCGCCACACGTATGCTCATGCCGTGAGCAAGCAGAGCATCGGCGCGATCCTGGACGACCTGCACTTCGAGGCGAGGACCGAGCGTGGCAAGGGCACGAGTTTCGAGCGCCTCGTGCGCCAGTTCCTCTTGACGGATCCGCGCTATGCCGAGCGCTTCGACGAGGTGTGGATGTGGTCCGACTGGCCCGGCCGGGGCACTCGACCGGACCGTGGCATCGACCTCGTCGCCCGTGAGCGGGAGACGGGCGAGCTGTGCGCCGTCCAGTGCAAGTTCTACGACCCCACGCACACGGTCGCGAAGGCGGACGTCGACACCTTCCTCGCCGAGTCCGGCACGGGTGAGTTCTCCTCGCGCCTGTTCGTCTCGACGACGGAGCACTGGAACCGTGCGGCGGAGCAGACCGTCGCCCGCCAGGCCATCATCCCGGTGTCACGCATCGGTCTGGAGGATCTGTTCAGCTCGACGATCGACTGGGACTCCTTCAGCCTGGAGACCCCCGAGGTCATGGTCCGCGTCGGTCGCAAGGCGCTGCGCGAGCACCAGAAGCGAGCGCTCGACGCTGTCACCAAGGGCTTGGTGACAGCCGACCGGGGCAAGCTCATTATGGCCTGCGGCACCGGCAAGACTCTCACCTCGCTGCGCATCGCCGAGGCGATGGCCGGCGCTGGCGGGGGGGGGGGTGCTGTTCCTCGTCCCCTCTATCGCCCTGCTCTCGCAGACGCTGCGTGAGTGGAGCGCGGAGGCCGAGGTCCCGCTGCGCTCCTTCGCGGTCTGCTCGGACGCCAAAGTCGGTAAGGAACACAGCAAGGACTCCCTGAGCGAGGACATCTCGGTGGTGGACCTGGCGATCCCGGCCACCACCGACGCCGACGCCCTCGCGCAGCGCCTGACCCGACCGGCGGCACCCGTCAATGGGGTCGCACCGATGACGGTCGTCTTCTCCACGTACCAGTCCATCGACGTCGTCGCCCGGGCCCAGAAGATGGGAGCCCCGACCTTCGACCTCATCATCTGCGACGAGGCCCATCGCACCACGGGCGCCACACTGGCCGGCACGGACGAGTCCGCCTTCGTCCGCGTCCACGACAACGCCTACCTCAAGGCCGTCAAGCGCCTGTACATGACGGCCACGCCCCGTATCTACAACGACTCGACCAAGGCCGAGGCCAGTCGCAAGGACGCGCTCCTCGCCTCGATGGATGACGCGGACCTCTACGGCGAGGAGCTGTTCCGCCTGGGCTTCGGCGAAGCGGTCTCCCGCAACCTGCTCACCGACTACAAGGTGCTGGTCCTCACCGTCTCCAAGGACCAGGTCGCCGCTCAACTCCAGTCCTCCCTCGCCGAGGACGGGCAGCTCAAGCTCGACGACGCCGCCCGCATCGTCGGCTGCTGGAACGCCCTGGCCAAGCGCAGCGTCGAGGCGGGGGACTTCGGGGCGGACGCCCAGCCGATGCGCACGGCAGTCGCCTTCGCCCGGGATATCAAGGCCTCCAAGCGTTTCGCGTCCTCCTTCAACGGGGTGGCCGAGGACTACCGGCGCACCCTGTCGGAGCCCGACGGCGGCGCTGGCCCCCGGCTCGCCTCGGTCGAGGTGCGTCATGTGGACGGGAAGATGAACATCCTGGAGCGCACGGAGCGGCTGTCCTGGCTCGCCGACGGCGCCGGACCAGCCGCGGTCTCGGGCACCGAGCGGACAGGTGCCGGGCGGAAGGCGTCGTCGTCAGAGCGTGCGGACGAGGTGACGGAGGACGGCGCGTCATCGTGCCGGATCCTGACGAACGCCCGCTGCCTGAGCGAGGGGGTGGACGTCCCGGCGCTGGACGCGGTCATGTTCCTGTCCCCGCGCAAGTCGCAGGTCGACATCGTCCAGTCCGTGGGGCGTGTCATGCGCCTGGCTCCGGGCAAGAAGTACGGCTACATCATCCTGCCAGTGGCGATCCCGACGGGCATGGCGCCGGAAGAGGTCCTGGCGGACAACGACGTCTTCCGGGTCGTGTGGGAAGTTCTTCAGGCGCTGCGCGCCCACGACGAGCGCTTCGATGCCATGGTCAATAAGATCGACCTCAACCGGTCCAAGCCGGACAAGGTTGCCATCATCGACCCCTTCGCGCCGGGCGGCGAACCCGGCGGGGAGCACGACGACGTGAGCGGCGGTCGAGCGGGGCGGGGCGTCCAGATGGGCTTTGACCTTGACTCCCTGGGGCGCTGGAAGGACGCGATCTACGCGCGGCTCGTGCAGAAGGTGGGTTCTCGCCGCTACTGGGAGCAGTGGGCCAAGGACGTCGACCAGATCGCGGAGTGTCACCGCACCCGTCTCGAGCTCCGGGTGACTGACCCTGCGGTCACAGGTGACTTCGAGCAGTTCCTGACGGCCCTGCGAGCGAACCTCAATGAGCCTTTCTCACCAGGAAAGCCCCCGGACTGGCGGGGATCGGCGCGGTGGTGCGGGAGGGATTGGGCGGGGGCGGGGGTGGTGCGCGCGGGGGCCGCCCGGGATAGTGTGTTCTAACCACACGAATCACTACCAGGGGGTCCCCGCGTGCTGTCCTATCCTGCCACTTTGGATGTTCCCGAGTCCATCGCCCACACCATCTGCCTGTGGTTGGCCGCCCACCGCAGGGCCCATGACATGAGGC
>NZ_AUBL01000039.1 GCF_000429225.1 Actinomyces dentalis DSM 19115 | reverse complement strand
ACCTGACCGCGTTCGCCGCCTTCCCCCGCGAGCACTGGACCAAGATCTGGTCCAACAACCCCATCGAGCGCCTCAACCGCGAGATCAAGCGCCGAGCAGACGTCGTCCAGGTGTTCCCCGACAGCGAGTCCGTCACCCGCCTGATCGGATCCGTCCTGTTGGAGCAGCACGAGGAGTGGCAGTACGGCGAACGCCGCTACCTGTCCCAGACCTCACTGCGACACCTGACCGACATGCTCCAGGCCGACAACAGCGCCAGCGACCGCGCCGCCCTGCCCGCCATCACCACCTGACCGGAAGAACACCACACCAAGGGACTTGACCTCCGCGCGCCGGGCCCCGCTCAGCGGGGGCGCCCGCCGGGTCCGGCGGGCGGTTTGCCCGCCGGGCCCCGCGCCCGGTAGGCTTCCCCCGCCCCCGGTCGAGCCGGGGATGGAGACGTCGCATAGTGGCCTAGTGCGCCTTCCTGCTAAGAAGGTTGGGGATAAAACCCCTCGGGAGTTCGAATCTCCCCGTCTCCGCCCTCCTTCCACCCCCGCACCACGGGCCCGCCGTCCCGCCCGGTCGCCGTCGGCCCGGCGCGGACCGACGAGGCCCGATGCGGGGCGACGTCAGCCCGGGCGGGCCGGCGGCGGTCGGCGGCGCGCGGCCTGTGCCACGATTCACGGCGGCTCGATTTGGCGGGTCCGGGGCGCGCGGGTAGGGTTCTTGTTCGTCGGAAACGATATGCGCCAGTAGCTCAACGGATAGAGCATCTGACTACGGATCAGAAGGTTGGGGGTTCGAATCCCTTCTGGCGCACCAACGCCCCGCCCCCGGCTGCACCAGTCGGTCGCGGGGCGTTATCCATTCGGGGCGCCGGGCGGGCGCGGGGACGAGCGGGTGGGAGTTCCAGCCGGTCGCGGGGCGACCCGGCCGTCGCCGTCGGGCCCGCTATCCTCGGCGGGTGGAGTTCCTCAACGGCCTGACGCCCTCCTTCGACCTGACCTACGACGACGTCTTCATGGTCCCCTCGCGCTCGTCGGTGGGCAGTCGCATGGGCGTGGACCTGGCCACCGACGACGCCACCGGCACCACCATCCCCCTCGTCGTGGCCAATATGACGGCCGTCGCCGGCAAGCGCATGGCCGAGACCGTCGCCCGCCGCGGCGGGATCACGATCATCCCGCAGGACATCCCCGTCGACGTCGTCGTCGACACCGTCGCCCAGGTCAAGGCCTCCCACCCCGTCTACGACACCCCCGTCACCGTCAAGCCGCACCACACCTGCGGCTACGCCCTGGGGCTGATCCCCAAGCGCGCCCACGGCGCCGCCGTCGTCGTCGACCCGCAGACGAACGCCCCCGTGGGCATGGTGGACCTGGGGGACGTGTCCGACGTCGACCGCTTCACCCAGGTCCGCACGGTCATGAGCACCGAACTGCTCACCCTGGCCGAGGGCGTCGACGCCCGCGAGGCCTTCGAGACCCTGCGCGCCGCCCGCCGCAGGCTCGCCCCCGTCGTCGACGCCGACGGGCGGCTCGTGGGCCTGCTCACCCGCGCCGGGGCCGTGCGCTCCACCATCTACACCCCCGCCGTCGACGCCGACGGGCGCCTGCGGGTGGGCGCCGCCATCGGCATGAACGGGCAACCCGCCCGCCGGGCCGCCGAGCTCGTCGCCGCGGGCGTGGACGTCATCGTCGTCGACACCGCCCACGGCCACCAGGACCGCATGCTCGAGGCGGTCGCCGCCGTGCGCGCCGCCCTGCCCGCATCCGTCCCCATCGCCGCCGGCAACGTCGTGACCGCCGCCGGGGTGCGCGACCTGGTGGGGGCCGGAGCCTCCATCGTCAAGGTCGGGGTGGGGCCGGGCGCCATGTGCACCACCCGCATGCAGACCGGGGTGGGCCGCCCGCAGTTCTCCGCCGTCCTGGAGTGCTCCCGCGAGGCGGCACGGCTGGGCGCGCACGTGTGGGCCGACGGCGGGGTCCGCCACCCGCGTGACGTGGCCCTGGCCCTGGCGGCCGGCGCCTCCAACGTCATGGTCGGATCCTGGTTCGCCGGCACCCACGAGTCGCCCGGGGACATCCAGCACGACGCCGACTCGCGCCCCTACAAGGTGAGCTTCGGCATGGCCTCCACACGCGCCGTCATGGACCGCACCGAGGGCGAGGCCGCCTTCGACCGGGCCCGCAAGGCCCTGTTCGAGGAGGGCATCAGCGCCGGGCGCATGTACCTCGACCCGGCCCGCCCCGGCGTGGAGGACCTCATCGACTCCATCATCTCCGGGGTGCGCTCCGCCTTCACCTACGCCGGGGCCGCCTCCATCCCCGAGTTCCGGGCCCGGGCCGTCGTGGGCATCCAGTCCGCCTCCGGCTACCGGGAGGGCGCCCCGGTGCCGGTGAGCTGGTGACGGCCGGGCCCGCGGGGCCGGGGCGTCCGGGCGGGGCCGAAGCCGGCGCCCGGCGGAGCCCATGGGCGCGGCGGGCCGCCCCACGCCCGACCGGATCGGTGCGGGGGCGTCCGCGGGACCCTCAGTCGGTCCAGACGATCCCCTTGAGGAAGGCGTTGAACCCCTCCTCGCTCACGGTGGGCTGGCTGCTCTTGTCGAGTGCTATGCCCTCGATGATGAAGGTCTTCCCGTTGTGGGTGACGACGGCGCCGCGCTCGGCCAGGTAATTGCCGCCATTGGGATCGGCGCCGCCGCCCTGGTAGGTCTGGGCGGTCTCGCCGTCGACGCTCGCCTCCCCCGTGGTGGTGAAGGCGCCGGCATCCAGGCCGGAGAGCTCGGCGTTGCCCTGAATGACCGTGTCGACGGTGGTGCCCTCGTCCGCCAGACGGATCATGTAGGCGCTGCCGGATTCCAGGGTGGTGTCGTCAGCGGTGCTGGCGGTTGCGAACGTCAGCCGGCTGTTGTTGTCGGTGTTCTCCACGAGGGAATGGCCCTGGGGAACGTGGGTGACCGTGAGGAGCGGGGCGACCTGGTTGTCCGCCGGAGCCGTGTAGTTCGCGGTGGCCGGGGCCGTGGGGGCCGCGCTCGCGGGGGCGCCCGGAGTGCTCGCGGTATCCGTGTTGGCCTCGGCGCCCGCGGCCGCCGAGGCGGACGCGTCCGTGTTCGTACCCGCGGAGCAGGCGGTGAGGCAGGCCGCGAGCGCGGCGGCCCCGACGACGGCGATGAGGCGGTGGCTGTTCATGGGAGTCCTTCCGTGACCAGGGACTGACGCGCCCCATAGTAACGGTTCGATAACGACGGCCGTCCGCGCATCCGTCCACCGGACTGTCGCTCCCGAATGTCAGGGTCAGCGCCGGCGGGCGGGGCCGGGCACAGCGGCCAAGCGCCCGGCCGGGCCGTCCGGCGGGGCGAAAAGGGTGGCTCCCGCATATTTTTAGCGCCCCGCGCCGAGGCGGGCTGACCGCAGAATGGCGCAATAACGCCGATTCCGGTGCGCGCATCGCGCCGAAGAGCGTCTAAAGATATGCGGGAGCCGCCCTTTTCGCCCCGCTGTCCCCGCTGCCCCGGCCGCTACGCCCGCGAGGCCGCCTCGAGGGCGCCGCGCAGGTCCGCCACGAGGTCGGCCGGGTCCTCGATGCCCACGCTCAGGCGCAGCAGCCGGTCCGTCAGCCCGTAGCGCGCCCGCGTGGCCGGCGGGACGTCCGCGTGGGTCTGCACGGCGGGGCAGGTCACGAGCGACTCCACCCCGCCCAGGGACTCGGCGAAGGTAAAGACCCGCACCGACTCCAGCACGACGGCGATGTCGACGCCGTCGGCCAGGTCGAAGGAGATCATGCCGCTGCGCCCCGGGTAGAGCACGCGGCTCACCTGCGGCGCGGCGCGCAGGAAGTCCGCCACGGCGCGGGCGTTGGACTCGTGGCGCTCCATCCGCAGCGACAGGGTCTTCAGGCCGCGCAGCAGCAGGAAGGAGTCGAAGGGGCCCAGCGTCGCCCCGGTCGTGTTGAGCCGGTACTGCAGCCGCTCGCCGAGCGCCGGGTCGGCCACGGTGACGGCCCCGGCCATGACGTCGTTGTGGCCGCCCAGGTACTTCGTGGCCGAGTACAGGACCACGTCCGCCCCCAGTTCCAGGGGCCGCAGGATCGCGGGGGTGTAGAAGGTGTTGTCGACCGCGAGCAGCGCCCCGGCCCCGTGCGCCCACTCCGCCGCCTCGGCGACGTCGAGCCGCACCATCATCGGGTTGGTGGGGGTCTCGATGAGGACGAGGGAGGCCGGGGAGCGCAGGGCCCGGCGCAGCTCGGACTCGCCGAAGACGAAGTCGACGTCGTAGGCGCCCTCCTCCGCCAGGACCTCGAGGTAGCGGAAGGTGCCGCCGTAGAGGTCCTCCAGCGCCACCACGCGGCTCCCGCGCGGGGCCAGGGCCTCGACGGCCAGCTGGATGGCCGCCATGCCCGACGACGTCGCGAAGCCCGCCGCCGCGCCGTCGAGCCTGGCCAGGGCGTCCTGGAGGACGTCGCGGGTGGGGGAGGCGGTGCGCGTGTAGTCGTACCCGGTGGACCGGTGCAGGCCCGGGTGCCCGAAGGCGGTCGACAGGTGGATGGGGGTGGTGATGGCGCCGGTCGCCAGGTCGGTGAGGGCGCCCGCGTGGGCCAGGACCGTGTCCAGGCGCCAGGGCTCGGGCTGGGGCGTCCACGAGGGGTGGTGGTGGATCGGCGCGGTCCGCGGGGCGGAGCGGTCGTCGCGGGCGGGGCCCGGGCCAGCGGGGGCGGCGGGGCCCCGGCGGGCGGACGAGGCGGAGCCCGGGCCGGCGGGGGCGGCGGGGTCGGTGGTCATGGGGTCCTTCCTCTCCTCGGACTCAGGCGGCCGCCGCTTCGGCACGGCGGGAGCGGCGGGCCGGGAGGGCCCCGACGGCGGCGGCCAGCCGGTCGAGGGCCTCGTCGAGGACGGCGCGGGCGCAGGCCACATTGATCCGGGTGAAGCCCTCGCCCCCCGCGCCGAAGATGGCGCCGTCGTCGAGCCACAGCCCCGCCCGGCGCAGGATGAACTCGTCCAGCTCGCGCGGCTCCAGGCCGGAGCGCTCCAGCAGCCCGCGGCAGTCGAGCCACAGCAGGTAGGTGCCCTCCGTCGGCGTCGCCTCAATCCCCGGGATCCGGGTGAGTCGGGCCACGACGTGCTCGCGGGCCTCCGCGATGTGCCCGCGCAGCTCATCCAGCCAGGCGTCCCCGCTCTCGTAGGCGGCGCGGCAGGCCGTCAGGCCCAGCGCGTTGGGCTGGGAGTAGCCCAGCGCATTCAGCTCGGCCCGGAAGCGGGCGCGCAGGCCGGCGTCGGGGATGAGGATATTGGCGACCTGCAGCCCCGCCAGGTTGAAGGCCTTCGACGGCGAGGTGCAGGTGATGGTGCGGGCGGCGACCTCCCCGCCCAGCGAGGCGAAGGGCGTGGTGCGCCGGCCGGGCAGGGCCAGGTCGGCGTGGATCTCGTCGGAGACCACGACGACGCCGTGCCTGCCCGTCACCTCGGCCAGTTCGTCGAGCTCCTCGCGGCTCCACACCCGGCCCACCGGGTTGTGCGGGTTGCACAGGAGCAGCAGGCGGGCGCCGGTGCGCGCCAGCGCGTCCTCCAGGGCGGCCGGGTCGCGGCGGTAGACGCCGTCGGCGTCGCGCGTCAGCGGCACCGAGACAACGCTGCGGCCGTTGTCCTCGACGACCTGGCGGAAGGGGTAGTAAACGGGCTCCTCGATGACGACGGCGTCGCCCGGCCCGGTCAGGGCTCGCACCGCCAGCGCCAGGGCGGGGACCACCCCGGGGGTGATGACGTTCCAGGCGGGGTCGACGGCCCAGCCGTAGCGGCGGGCGAACCAGCCGGTCAGGGCGGCGTGGTAGGCGGCGTCGGGCTCGGTGTAGCCGAAGATGCCGTGGCGCACCCGCCACAGCAGGGCGGAGGTGACCGCGGGCGCCGTCCGGTGGTCCATGTCCGCCACCCACAGGGGCAGGGCGGAGGCGGGGCGGCCGCGCTCGGCGGCGAAGTCCCACTTGAGGCTGGCGGTGCCGGTGCGGTCGTGGACGAGGTCGAACTGGGAGAGGGCGGCGGGCGGGGGCGCGGCGAACGGCGCGGGGACGCCGGGCGGGGGCGCGTCGAGTGGAACAGAGCCGCCGAGCGGGAGCGCGGCGGGGGCCACCGCGGCGGGGGGACAGGCGGGGGCGACCGCGGCGGCGGGCGGGACGGGGGCTGACGGGGCGGCGGTGGCGGTGGGCATGGCTGGTGGTCCTCGGGTCGGCGGCCGGAGCTCCGGCCGGCGCGCCCGCGGCGGGCCGGCCGGAGCCGGGGCGCGGGCGGGCGAAGGCGGGGTTCTGACTGGGGTTTGAACGCGGCCCCGCCGGAGGCGGTGGCGCGGAGCCGGGCGGGCGGCGACCCGCGGCTCTGACCGTATTTCTGCAACAGCGACGGCTGGCGCTGTCAGCGCATGCGCATTCGACGCATCACGAGGGCGCGCACCGGCAGGGCACGGGTCGTGGACGTCGCAGCAGTCATGGGGGAAGAGTAGCGCCGAGACGGCCCGCGCTGTCAATCGCCGTCGGCCCGGCCCCTCCCCCGGCCCCGGTTCTGGCGCTCCGGGAGGATCGTTCGCCTTCGCGCACCGGACGCCCCCGGCGGCATCCGTATGATTCCGCGGTTCCGTCGAGGCGGTCTCCGGGTGCGGGGGCGAACGATCCTCCCGGGACGCCATTTCCCACGATCCGCGGGTCGCCGCCCGTCATCGCGGCCACCCCCGCACGCGCACGACGTCCCCGCCGCTCGAACTCGACCCGGAGCGGGAGCGCCGGCCGCCCCCGCACGCGCACGACGTCCGCACGCGGACCGCGGAGCCGGTGCCGGCGGCGCCCGCCCCGTTGCCGCCGGCCTCGCCGGCCCCTATGCTGACGCCATGGCTGTGAAGCTCGTCGATAACTGACCCGGGTTCCGGCGCGTCCGGAACCCGCCGACCGCCGCGCCCTCCGGCGCAGGCGGCGTCATCTTGTCCCCGGCGGCCCGCTGAGCCCCCGCTCGCGCCGCGACGACACGACCGAGACGAGAACACTCCATGACCACCACCGCCACTGTGCGCCCGAACGACCCCGCGCACCCCACCGACCCCGACGGGACAGCCGGTTCGGCCAGTCCCGCGCACCCGATCAGCCCCGCCCGCCCGACGGATCCGTCCGCCTCCGCGCGCCCCGCCGGCCCCGCGCGCCCGGCCTCCCCGGCGCGCCTGGCCCGCCGGCCCCGGCGCTGGCCGCGCTTCCTCACCATCACGGACGCCCTCTCCCCGCGGATCCTCGCCGATCCCGGAGCCTGGGTGGGCGCCCTCCTGCGCCACGCCCGGCTGCCTTTCGCCGCGGCCTCGATCCTGAACCTCCTGAGCTACCTCGTCGTCGGCCTCATCCCCGCCGTCCTGGGCGCGGTGGTGGACACCGCCCTCGCCCACGGCCTGACCGCCCGCCTGCTGCCGGGCCTGGCGGCCCTGGCCGGGCTCGGCCTGCTGGGCGCCGTCGTCGGCTCCTTCGCCGAGATGTTCTCCATGGGCGCCTGGGCCTGCGGCTGGCAGCCCAGCGTCCGCGGCGCCGCCCACCGCCTGGGCGAACGCCCCCGCGCCGTCACCCGCGCCATGGCCGGCGGCGACGTCGTATCCACCGTCACCGCCGACGCCGACGCCATCGGCGACCTCATGTACTTCATCTCCAACGTCATCGCCTCCCTCATCGTCACTCTCGTCGTCGGCGCGCTCATGGTGCGCATGGACGTCGGGCTGGGCCTGCTCGTCCTGCTGGGCGTTCCGGTCGTCCTGATCCTCATCGCCGCCCTGATCAAGCCCCTCAACCGCCGCATGTCCCACCAGCGCGAGGAGCAGGGCCGGCTGACCACCGTGACCACCGACGTCGTCGCCGGCCTGCGGATCCTGCGCGGCATCGGCGGGGAGGCCGTCTACTCGGCCCGCTACGCCGAGGCCTCCGCCCGCGTGCGCGACGCAGGCATCAAAGTCGCCTCCACCCAGGCGCTGCTGGCCGCCATCCGCGCCGGGGCGCCCATGATCCTCACCGCCGTCGTCGTGGGGGCCACCGCCTCGGCGGCCCTGGGCGGGCGGCTGAGCGCGGGCGAGTTCGTCACCTTCTACGGCTACACCACCTTCCTCATCTGGCCCATGGGCGCCCTGGTCGACCTCATGCAGTTCATGACCCGCGCCTGGGTGGGCGCCAAGAAGGTCGCCCGCATCGCCGCCACCGCGCCCCTGGTCGACGACGGCGCCGTCGACCCGGACGCCCGCCTGGACCCGGGCGGCGACCTCGTGGACGCCGCCACCGGGGTGCGGCTGCGCGGCGGGGCCATGACCGGCCTGGTGTGCGCCCGGCCCGGCGCGTCGGCCGCCCTGGCCGAGCGCCTCGGAAGGCCCGACGACGGCGTCGCCGTCACGCTGGGGGGCACCGACCTGCGCCGCGTGCCCGTCGCGGAGGTGCGACGCACCGTCGTCGTCTCCGGGGCCCGCGCCGAGGCCTTCGCCGGGCCGCTGGCGGGCGAGGTCCTCGGCGAGGCGGTGCCGCTCGCCCCGGCGCGCGACCTGGAGGACCTCGTGGCCCTGTACTCCGGGCCGCTGCGGCCCGACGCCACTCGCGCCCCCGCTCCCCTGACCCCCGAGCGGGAGGCCGACGCCGCCCGCGCCCTCCGGGTCGCCGTCGCCGGGGACGTCGTGGACTCCCTCGGCGGACTGGAGGGGCAGCTGGCGGAGAAGGCCCGCAACCTCTCCGGCGGGCAGCGCCAGCGCGTGGCCCTGGCCCGGGCCGTCGCCCGCCGCGCCCCCGTGCTCGTCCTCGTCGAGCCGACGAGCGCCCTGGACTCCCACACGGAGGCCCTTGTGGCCCGGCGGCTGCGCGCCGAGCGGGAGGGGCTGACCACCGTCGTCGTCACCGCCTCCCCGCTGCTGCTGGGCCGATGCGACGAGGTCGTGCTCCTGGAGGCGCAGGACGGCGCCGCGGGGGCCGGCCTGCGCGAGATCGCCCGCGGCACGCACCGCGAGCTGAGCGCCCTGGCGGCCTACGCGGCCGTCGTCGGGCGGGGAGGCGCCGTGCGGGGAGGCGGGGCCGCATGAGCGCCGTCCGCCTGCCCGTGGCCGACGCCGCCGCCGTCCGCCGCCGCGTCGGCGCCCTCCTGGCCGAGCACCGCGCCGCCGTCGCGGGCGTCGCCCTGGCCCAGCTCGCGGCGGCCGCCGCCGGAGTGGCCATCCCGCGGGTGCTGGGGGAGATGGTCGACGTCGTCGGGCGCGGCGGCCCCGGGGCCGCCGGGAGGCTGCACGGGCTCATCGCCGTCGTCGTCGCCCTGGCCGCCGCCAACGCCCTGCTGACCGGCGGCGGGGAGTACCTGGCCCGGATCCTGGGCGAGCGGGTCTTCGCCGAGCTGCGCGAGCGGCTCGTCACCGCCGCCATGCGCCTGCCGCTGAGCGTCGTCGAATCCGCCGGCACCGGCGACCTGCTGGGGCGCACCGGCCACGACCTGGAGTCCATCCGCTTCGTGGTCCGCCGCGGCGTGAGCCAGATCCTCGTCATCGTGCTCACCATCGTCTCCGTCACGGCGGCCGCGCTGCTGACCTCCCCCGCGCTGGGGGCGTGCATGCTGGTGGCGGCGGTCCTGGCCGTACCGATCGGCCGCTGGTACCTGCTGCGCGTGGTGCCCAGTTACAAGGCGACGAACGGCCTGTGGGCGGAGTTCGACGGGATCGTCGCCGAGACCGCCGAGCAGGCGGACACGGTCGACGCCCAGGGCCTGGGCCGGCGCCGCAACCAGGTCCTCGACCGCGCCCTGCGGGAGGCCTGGCTCACCGAGCAGTACTCCCTGTGGCTGCGGTGCGTGCTCGTCGGCGTCCTGGCCCTGGCCGTCTGCCTGCCGCTCATCGCCGTCCTGACCCTGGGCGCCTGGCTGGTGGGGCGCGGCGCGGTCACCGTCGGCGGGGTGACGACGGTGGCCCTGTACGCCGTCCAGCTGCGCGAGCCGGTCCACGAGATCACCTTCTGGCTCGACTCCCTCCAGTCCGCCTCCGTGGCCCTGGCGCGCATCGTCGGCGTCGAGCTCGTCGAGCCGGACCGGGTGGCCACGAGCGGGCGGATCCTGCCCGAGCCGCCGCGGGCGAGGAGGGTCTCCTACGCCTACCACCCCGGCCACGACGTCCTGCACGACGTGGACCTGGAGATCGCGCCCGGCGAGCGGCTCGTCGTCGTCGGCCCCTCCGGCTCGGGCAAGTCGACGCTGGGGCGCATGCTCGCCGGCATCCACCCGCCCACTCGCGGGCGGGTCACCGTGGGCTCGGACGGGCCCGACGGCGAGGGGACGGACCTGACGGCCCTGACGGAGGCGGCCCTGCACCGCCAGGTCGCCCTGGTCACCCAGGAGCACCACGTCTTCGCCTGCTCGCTGGCGGACAACCTGCGCATCGCCCGGGCCGACGCCGACGACGCGCAGATCGCGGAGGCGCTCGACGTCGTGGGGGCCGGGCCGTGGGTGGCCGGGCTGTCCGACGGCCTGGACACGCTCGTGGGCGCGGGCGGGGTCGTCCTGGATCCCGGCCAGGCCCAGCAGGTGGCCCTGGCGCGCATCGTCCTCATGGACCCGGCCACCCTCATCCTCGACGAGGCCACCAGCCTGCTCGACGCGGGCGCGGCGCGCTCGGCCGAGCGGGCCCTGGATGCGGTGCTGACGGGTCGCACCGTCGTCGTCATCGCCCACCGGCTGGACGCGGCCGCGGCGGCTGACCGGGTCGCCGTCGTCATCGACGGGCGGATCGTCGAGTTCGGGCCCCACGAGGAGCTGGTGGCCGCCGGCGGGCAGTACACGAGGCTCTGGGAGGCCTGGTCGGGTGTGTGAGGGCGCGGCGGTGATACGCGGGACGACCGGGCCCCGACCTGCTTGGGCGCGTGAGGGCGCGGGGCGGGCAGGCGCGGTGGCCGGGCTCCGGCCCGGTTGAGCGCGTGAGGGCGCGGGGCGGGTCCGACGCCGGGGACGGCGGGCGCGTGTCCGTCCGTGCGCCCATCCCCGGGGAGTCGGCGCTGCCCGCCCCGGCGCCGACACCACCGCTGCAGCCGCGGCGCCCCGAGGGCCGGGTCGGCCTGCAGGTGTGTGGTGATCCATTACGGCCGCGGCGCCCCGGGGGAGTCGATTCGGTGATGTCACCTCAGGTCGCATTGTGCGAGGTGGGCCGGCGCGGATCGAGCGCAGCCGGATTTCGTCGCGCTGGGCTCGCACGGCGCGAGGCGGGGTGGATTGTGTTGCGCTGGGCTCGCATTACGCAAGCCGGACTCAGCGCGTGCTGGCCCCGACCCGCGCTGGGCTCGGTCCGCGCCGCCCCGGGAATCGGCCGGGAGCCGGCTCGGGGTCGTCGCCGACCCGGTCCCGGCCCCCCGCCCCATCCCGGCCCGCCCCGGCCGGGTCCGCGAGATCGTCACTTGACCCGCGAGAACGTCTGCCAGGGGTACGTGCTCGCGGGTCAAGTGACGATCTCGGCGGTTACCCGACGATCTCGCGGCCCGGCGACGCCCCCGGCGCGGCGGGGTCCGGCATGTGGGTGAAGCTGAAACGCACGCGGGCACCGACGCCCCCGGCGCGGCGGGGTTCGAGGTCGAAGATGCTGCGCCCGGCCAGATGCTCCAGCCGACGCCCCCGGCGCGGCGGGGTCCGACTTCCCGACCCCCGCCCGTGAGATCAACGCGAACGAGCGCACCGGTACCGGAACGAGAACCCGCACGGACCCGGCGGTGAGGACGATGACGGGCCCGCGATCCGGAGCGCCCCGCCGGACTCCGGGCTGGCGCGGGCCGGGCTCAGCGCGGGTCGGGGCTGGCACGCGCTGATCCCGGCTTGCGTAATGTCGGATCCGCGGGGGAGCCGGGTCGTCTGCTACGCCTTTTTCCGTCTGCTGCGCTCCTTCACCCTCTGCTGCGCCTCTTCTTCTCGTACAGTGGAGGGTCAAGAGGCGTAGCAGAGGGAAAGGGGCGCAGCAGACGCGGGCGCGGGCGGACCTGGGGGCGGCGTGGTCCGGCGACCCGGGCGACGCGCCCCTTCGAGTCGCCCCGCTCACTGCGCCCGACCGGCTTCGCCGGCCACTGATCGGACCGCGGACCCGTTCAGACCACCGCCATGATCTCCTTCTCGGTGGGGCAGGTCGCCGGGCCCCGCCTCGTGGTGGACAGCGCGCCCGCCACGTTCGCCCAGCGCAGCGCCGTCGGAAGGGCGACGCCGCGGGCCAGGGCCGCCGCCAGGACCCCCGAGTGGGCGTCGCCGGCGCCGTTGGTGTCCACCGGCTTCACCGGCACACTCGGCGTGCGGATCAGCCCGTCGTCGGACGCGAACCAGGAGCCCGACGCCCCGGCCCGCACCAGGACCGGGCCGAGCCGGCGGGCCAGCGCCTCGGCCGTGGCGGCGCGGTCGCCGTCGGGCGCGTCCAGGCCCAACCGGGCGGCGAGAATCCCCGCCTCGCGCTCGTTGAGGGACCAGATCGGGTCGAGCGCCCCGACCATCTCCAGCGACTCCATGGACGCCGTCCCGACCATGGGCGAGACGTCGAAGAGCACCGCGCCGGGGCGGCCGCCCGCAGCGCCCCCGCCGCCCCTGGCCCCGCCGCTGCTGCCGCCCCTGACCCCGCCGCCGCTGCGGCCCCCGCCGCCGTCGCCGGTTCGCCCGGCGGATCCGACCAATCGGCGCACCAGACGCTCCAGCGCCGCCGTATTGGCCGCGTGCGCGAGCGAGTAGCCGGAGACGTAGACGACGTCCTCGGCGCCCGCCTCCAGGCGGTCGAAGGCGTCGAGCGGGTCCCGGGTCTCGGCCCCGGCGGCGGACACGAACGTGCGCTCGGCCCGCGCGTCCGTCATGGCGACGCAGTAGCCGAGGTCGCCGTCGACCCTCGCGCCCACGTGGACCGCCCCGATGGCGGCGAGTCCGGCATCGGCGGCCTGCGAGAACGGGCCGCGGCCCAGGGTCCCGGCGAAGAGCGTCTCCACTCCCAGGCGGCGCGCGGCCACGAGGACGTTGTAGCCCCCGCCGAGCCCCATCCCCGCCTCGTCGGCGAAGACGTCCCCGCCCGGCTCGGGCAGCGCCTCGATGCGCAGGGTCAGGTCGATGACCACCTGGCCCGTGTGGACGACCCGGCCCGTCATCGCCCGGCCCCTTCCCCGGGCGCGCCGGCCGTCGCCCCGGGCGCGCCGGCCCCTTCCCCGGGCGCGCTGGCCGTCGCCCCGCCTCCGGCCGGGGTCGCACTCCGCGCCGGGGACGCGGCCCGTCCCGTCGCCGCATCCCGCGCCGGGGACGCGCGACGGAGCTCCAGCAGGCCGTCGCACGCCGGAGCGGGATCCAGGCCGGAGACGGCCAGGACCTGGCCGACGGCGTCGGCGGGCAGGGCCCGCGGGTCGGCGGCCCCGAGGACGGCGCCGGCCATGGCGGCGATGGTGTCGGTGTCGCCCCCGAGGGACGCCGCGAAGCACAGGCCCTCGAAGGGGCGGGCGGCGAACTCGCGGGCGATGACGAGCGCGCAGGGCACGGATTCGGCGGACTCCACGGAGGTGCCCACCTGCTCGCGCAGGAGGACGGCGAGCGCCGCGTCGGACAGGCCCTCGGCGGCATCGAGGACGGCCCGGGCGCGGGCGACCACCGAGGCCCCGGGGGACCAGTGCCCGCGGGGCGCCAGCGCGGCGACGAGGTCCAGGGCCGCGTCCACCGCCCGGTCGGCGTCGGCCCCGCCCACCGCGGCGGAGACGGCGACGGCGATCAGCGCGGCCGACTCGAAGCCCTGACGGGTGTCATGGGTGACCATGCAGGAGGCGTGGACGGCGTCGGCCAGGAGCTCCGGCCGCGTGAGGGGGAAGGCGATGCCGACCGGGGCCACCCGCATGGCGGCGCCGTTGGTGGTGCCCGCACGGCCGGTGGTGCGGGGGTCGGCGCCGGCGCGGACCCTCTCCAGGGCGAGCTTGGTGGACGGGCCCAGCAGGTCAAGGGAGCCGCGCGCCCGCATGCGATCCTCCCAGGCGAGGAGTGCATCGGCGAAGCGGAAGGGGTCGATGCGGCCGCGGCCGGCGATGAGGAGCTCGGCGATCAGGAGGGCCTGCTCGGTGTCGTCGGTGACGGAGCCCGCGGGCGCCCCGGGCGCAATGGGCTGGGCGCCGACGGCGTCGCGCAGGCCGGCGATCCGCCCGTAGTGCCTCGTGATCAGCGCCGGACTCATGGACTGGGTGGGCATTCCCAGGGCGTCGCCCAGGGCCAGGCCGGTCAGGGCGCCGAGGGCGCGGTCGCGCTCGGGTTCGGGTTCGGGCCTCGGAGCGCCGCGCGGGGACCTTTCTGTCATGACAACCATGATAGGGCGGGCGCGGGACCCGGTCCGCGCCGTGTTCGGCGGCCCGCCGACGCCGCAGCCGGCCTCGTTGAACCCCGCCGGGCCCCGGCCTCCGCGAGCGCGCAGGTTTCCCGCCCACCGGTAGAACCCGTGCAGGTGGGACAGGCCGGCCTCCGCGAGCGCGCAGGTTTCCAGTCGAACGCGCGGCTGGGAGGTGCTGTTATGTCTCAGGACATCGGTGACAGTTCTGTCTCAGGACATCGGTGACAGTCGGGTCTTCTTGCGTCCGCGTCCGCCTCGGGAGTTGGTGGGGTCGGGGCCGTGGGTGGAGACGTAGGTGACGCCGGGCGCGGGCCAGGTGTGCTGGACCAGTACCTGGCCGTCGGGGGTGGCGAAGACGACCGTGTCGGGGTCCCGGGTGATCTCGACGTCGCATCCGGCGTGCGCCCTGGACACGAGGAAGGTGATGGATCCTGGAGTGACGGTGCCGTTGGCCCGGATCCGGCTTCGTCGTTCACCGCGCCGCGGGGTTCTGGAGCGGGCCGGCGGTTTGCGGGTCGTGAGGGCGGGCTCGTCGTGCACTCGGTCGGGTCGGGGCGGGTCGGCGACGGGGGTGGCGTCCCACGCCTGCTGCGGGGTGATGCGCCCGGGTAGGCCCTGGTGGGGGCGCCGGGTGTTGTAGAGGCGGTCGAAGGCGTCGACCTGGGCCTGGAGGTCGGCGATGGACTCGGCCGGGGGCTGCTTGTCGAGGTAGCGGAGCAGAGTCTGGTGGAAGCGCTCGTTCTTGCCCTGGGTGGTGGGTTTGCGGGGTCTGCCGGTGATGGGCTCGACCCCGAGGGCTCGCACGTGCTCCACCAGGCGTCCGGCGTGTCCCCGTCGGCTGGGGTTGAGGGCTGCGCCGTTGTCGGTCAGGAGCCTTTGCGGCACGCCGTGGGCGGCGACGCCCTTGTCGAACACGGCGATCGCGGCGTCGCTGGTCTCCCCCGGAGCAACCAGGGAGGCGACCGCCAGGCGGGAGTGGTCGTCCTGCAGCTGGAAGATGACGGCCTTGCGCCCGCCGGCCAGGACGTACTCGGTGGCGTCCAGCCGCCGGCGGGCGTTGGGGGCCGGATAGACGAACCGGCGCCAGGCCGAGCGGGGGCGCTTGCGGGGCTCGCTGCGGGCCACGCCCTTGCGGCGGAAGATCCGCGCCGGGGACGCGGGCGAGGGGGCCTCCAGCCCCATCGAGCGCATCTTGTCGTGCACCGAGATGGGGCCGTGGTCCAGCCCCGAGGACTCCAGCGCGCTTCGCACCGCCAGAGCCCGCAGGACCATCTCCTGGCCGATCCGGGTCGGGCCGGGTGCCGGGCGGGTCGAGCGCGGCTCGAGGGCCGCCGCCGGTCCTTCGGACCTGGCCCGGGCCCGTATCGCGTAGAACGTCTTGCGGGAGATGCCCTGCTCGGCGCAGAAGGCGCTCACCGCGCCCCTGGGGGCGTCGTCGGGCCACTGCGCGATCGCCAGGCGGACACGGGGATCAACACGAGGATTCTGTCCACTCACCCCGCAATCCCAGCGGAAGTGTCACCGCCCCGAGCCCCAGAACTGTCACCGATGTCCTGATACAGAACTGTCACCGATGTCCTGAGACAGGACAGCGGCTGGGAGGTGCGCGTTCGACTGGAAACCCGCGCGCTCGCGGAGGAGCAGCGGGACGGGGCCGGCCGACCGCGCGGGTTATCCACAGGATGCGCGTTTTCCGCCGGTCTCGCGCGTCGTTTCCGCCGGTTTCGGCGAGGACCCCGGGCCCCCGGCGGCCGCCCCCGCCCCGACCAGGCGGACCGCGAGGCCGTCGACGAGGAGGTCGATCTTGCGGTCGAGCCAGCCGCGCTCCAACCAGGCGGGATCGAGGTGGAAGGGCGCTGGCAGGGCGCTCGCGCCGCGCCCCGGCCGCGGGCCGGCCCCGCCCCTCCAGTCCGCGCGCAGGGCGGTGACCCCCACGTGCGAGGAGATGACGGTGTCCCCGACGACGTCGACGGCGAGCGCGGCGTCCTCCTGGCTCATCCCGGCGGCCATGAAGGCGCGGTGCGCGGCGCCGATCGTGTCCGCGAAGCACTCGGCCGCCCAGGGCACGGTGAGCAGGACGCGGTCGAGCCCGGGGCTGGCCTCGAGCTCCGTCCACAGCGCATCGGCCTGGTTGCGCGCGTTGCGGCGCCAGTCGTCGGGGTCCGGGGCGAAGTCGATGCGCGCGGCGATCTCGTCCAGGCAGGCCCGCAGGAGGTCCTCGCGCGAGGAGATCGTCCGGTACAGGGCGGAGGTCGCCACGCCCAGCCGGGCGGCGACGCCCGCGAGTGTGAAATCGGCGACGCCGAGCGCCAGGGCGGCGGCCACGACCTCGGCCCGGGTGAAGCCGGGTTTGGGCCCGGTGGGGCGTCCCAGTCGTGTCATGCCCTCACCGTAGCGCCCGATGATGACGGCGGTGGCGCCCCCCGGGCAAGGGATGTAAGGTCTCGCTTACTCATCAGTGAAAACCGTTCTCTATTGTGTGAGAGGCACCATATGGCCACCACGACCGCTCCCGATCCCTCCCCGGCCGACGCCGCGGACGCCGTCGGGCCCGATGGCACCGCCCGCGCCTCCGGCGCAGGGTCCGACGCCGGTGCCGGGGCTGGTGCCGATACCGCCGTCGGCCCCGGCCCCGCCGGCAGCGGCCCTGACGCCGCCAGGACCAACGCGGCTCCCGGGTCCGACTCCAGTCCCGACGGCGCGGAGTCCGCGGCCGCGGCGAACAAGGAGCGCTCCGCCGCCGGCCAGGCCGCCCTCAAGCGGCTGGGCGCCCCGGTGCGCACCCGCCTGCAGATCGGCCAGGCGCTCGTCGTCGTCTCGGGACTGCTCGCCGTGGCCCCCTACGTCGCCCTCGTGCGCCTGGGCGACATCCTCCTGGCCGCCCACCGCGCCGGCGCGGCCCCGGACGGGCGCCAGGTGCACGACGTCGTCATGTTCCTCGTGGGCGCCTACTCCGGGCGCCTGTTCCTGTACTTCCTGGCGCTGCTCATCACCCACCTGGCCGACCTGACCCTGCGCGACCGGCTGCGCCGCGACATCGTCGCGCGCATCTCCCGCGCCCCGCTGGCCTGGTTCACCGACTCCACCTCCGGGCGCATCCGCAAGGCGGTCCAGGACGACACCAACTCCGTGCACACCGTCATCGCCCACGGGCCCGTCGAGCGGCTCAATGCGATCGTCTCCCCGCTGGCCCTGCTGGCCTGCGCGTTCTGGATCGACTGGCGCCTGGCCCTGCTGGCCGTGGCGACCGTCCCCCTGTACGTGATCACCTACTCCTTCTCCCTGAAGGGCATGAACGCCAAGACCGTGGAGATGGACCGCAAGCTGGCGGACGTGTCCTCCACCATGGTCGAGTTCGTCGCCGGCATCCCCGTGGTCAAGGCCTTCGGGAGGGCGGGCCGCGCCCACGGCGCCTACCTCGCCGCCGCCGACGGCTTCTCCCGCTTCTACCGCGACTGGGCGATGTCGCTCATGACCGTGTCGTGCCTGTCCTACACGTGGGTGTCCATCCCCGTCGTCCTCCTGGTCGACCTCGGCGGCGGCTCCCTGCTCATGCACGCCGGCGTCGTCACCCTGCCGCAGGTCCTGGCCGCCACGCTCATCGCCCTGGTGCTGCCGGGCGCGCTCATCACCATCGTGTCGGTCTCCTGGTCCTACCAGGTCGCCGGCGCCGCCGCCCTGCGCCTGTGCGAGGTCCTCGACACCCCCGTCCTGCCCGCGCCCGCCGCGCCGAAGCGGCCCGACGGCGCCCGCGTCGAGATCGACGCCGTCTCCTTCTCCTACGGGGACAACCTCGCCGTCGACGACGTCTCCCTCGACCTGGAGCCCGGCACCGTCACCGCCCTGCTGGGGCCGTCGGGCTCGGGCAAGTCCACCCTGGCCACCCTCATCGCCCGCTTCGCCGACCCCGACGCCGGGGCGGTGCGCATCGGCGGGGTGGACCTGCGCGACATGGATGAGAAGACCCTGTACTCCACCGTCTCCTTCGTCCTCCAGGACGCCCAGCTGCTGGGCGCCACCGTGCGCGAGAACATCGCCCTGGGCCGGCCCGGGGCCACCGAGGAGCAGGTGCGCGCCGCCGCGCGCGCGGCCCGCATCGACTCCGAGATCATGGCCCTGCCCCACGGCTACGACACCGTCCTGGGGCGGGAGACCGCCCTGTCGGGCGGGCAGGAGCAGCGCATCGCCATCGCCCGGGCGATCCTGCTGGACACCCCGGTCCTGCTCATGGACGAGGCCACCGCCATGGCCGACCCGGAGTCCGAGGCCGAGATCCAGGAGGCGCTGAGCGCCCTGGTGCGCGGGCGCACCGTCCTGGTCATCGCCCACCGGCCCGCCGCCGTGCGCGGCGCCCATCGCATCGCCGTCATGGAGCGGGGCCGCATCGTCGCCTCCGGCACCCACGACGAACTGCTGGGCGAGCCCCACTACCGCGCCCTGCTGCGCCAGTCCGGGCAGTTGGAGGACGACGGCGCCGGGCCCGGGCCCGCGGGGGCGGCGGCCCCGTCGGCGGGGGCGGTGGCGCCGATCGCCGCTCCGCCCGCCGCCGGCGCCGCGCCCGATCGCGCGCAGGGTCGTGGGAAGGGCGCCGTCGGGGAGGATTCCGATGGTGGGATCGCTGGCGGGGATGACCCGGTGCCGGCGCCGACCGGCGCGGAGCGGGCCGAGGCCGGGCGTGCGGGCACCGGCCGGACCCGCCTCTCCCTGCTGGCCCGCTACCACCGGCTCATGACCGAGGACTCCTGGGGGAGGATGGTGCGGGGCCTCGCCCTGGGCGCGTTCAACGGCGCCCTGTCCGGGCTGGCGCTCCTGACCCTCCTGCCCGCCTCCGTGGCCCTGGCCGGCGGCGGGACCTGCTGGGGGCTGGGCTTCGGCGGCTGGCTGGTCGCGCTCGCGGCCTGCGCCGTCGTGTCGACCGTCACCGACTTCCAGGGGCAGCGCACCAGTATGACCGGGGCGCTGGGCTTCATGCACGACGTCCACCACGCCGTCGGCGACAAGATCGCCCGCCTGCCCCTGCGCTGGTTCGACTCCGACACCGCCGGCACCATGTCGCGCGCCGTCAGCCAGGAGATGCTGTCCCTGGGCGAGTCCGCCGCCCACTTCCTGTACAGGATCGCCTCGACGACCGCCGGCTGCGCCGTCATCTGGATCGGCTCGTGGGCCTGGGACTGGCGCCTGGGCCTGTTCCTGACCGTCGGCGCGCCCGCCATGGCCCTCTTCATCGCCCTGGCGCGCCGCCTGGTCGACCGCGGCAAGGCGATCGCCGAGCCGGCCGAGCGCGAGCTGGCCACCCGCGTCGTCGAGCTGGCCCGCTGCCAGGGGGCCCTGCGCTCGTGCCGCGCGGTGGGGCGCTACGGGCGGCTGCGGGCCGCCTTCGACGACGGCGCCCGCGCCGCCGCCCGCGCCCTGTGGTGGGAGACCGGCGGGAACCTCCTGTCGGGCGCCTTCACCCAGGTCGTCGTCGTCGGCATGATCATGCTCACCGCCTCCTTCGCCGTCGCCGGCACCATGGACCCGCTGCCCGCCATCGCCACCATCGGCATGTGCCTGCGCTTCACCACCATGCTCGACGACGTCGGCGCCGCCGTCTTCGGCGTGGAGGAGCGCAGGCAGATGATGAACCACCTCGACGCCGTCATGGACGCCGAGGTCATGGACGAGCCCGCCTCGCGCGCCGAGCTGAGCGAGCCGGGGGCGGTCGAGCTCGACGGCGTCGTCTTCGGCTACCGGACCGGGAAGAGGGTGCTCGACGGCGTGTCGCTGCGCGTGCCCGCGCGCTCCATGTGCGCGATCGTCGGCCCGTCGGGGTCCGGCAAGACGACCATCGCCCGGCTCGTGGCCCGATTCTGGGACGCCGGCTCCGGGACGGTGCGCGTGGGCGGCGCCGACGTGCGCGACATGCCCACGGCCCAGCTCATGGAGCAGCTGTCCATGGTCTTCCAGGACGTCTACCTGTTCGACGACACCCTGGCCGCCAATATCCGGGTCGGGGACCCGCGGGCCGACGACGAGCGGGTGCGCCGGGCCGCCGACCTGGCCGGCGTCACCGAGATCGTCGCCCGGCTGCCCGGCGGCTGGGACGCGCGGGTCGGCGAGGGCGGGCGCGCCCTGTCCGGCGGCGAGCGCCAGCGCGTGTCCATCGCCCGCGCCCTGCTCAAGCGCGCCCCGATCGTCCTGCTCGACGAGGCCACCAGCGCCCTGGACGCGGAGAACGAGGCCAATGTCGTCACCGCCATCGAGGAGCTGCGGCGCGCCTCGACGCTCGTGGTCATCGCCCACAAGCTCGAGACGATCGCCGCCGCCGACCAGGTGGTGGTGCTCGGCGACGACGGGCGCGTGGCCCAGGTGGGCCGGCACGAACAGCTCGTGGAGGTCGACGGCCCCTACCGGGACTTCTGGACCCAGCGCACCCGCGCCCGCGGGTGGGCGCTCGTGTGAGGCGGGCCCCCGCCGCGGCCCCGGCGGGGGCGCTCGTGCGGATAGGCTTGGCGGGACGCGATCCGACGTGCAAGGCTGGCCCTGTCATCAGGAAGGTGGTGCCCCATGACCGTCAACCCCCATCCCGGCGTCGGGAGCTCGGATCCGGAGGTGTTCGCGACCGGGCCGGTCGGCCCCGTACCCCACCATCACGGCGGTGACCTGGTGCGGTGCGGGGTTCCGGGGGCCGGCGAGTTCCGGGCGCTGTGGGTCGACGAGACGACCCTGGCGTGGCCGGGCGGCCTGTTCCCCCGCGGCGCGGGCGCGGGCGGCGTGTGCTTCTCCCTGGTGTGCTCCCCGGACGGGTCCGCCCGTCTGGAGGACGGGGTGGTGCACCTGGGGGACCACGGCTTCGAGGTGCCTCTGCGCGTGGTCGACGGGTTCGACGAGGAACTGGTGGAGGCCCGCCCGTGGCTGGCGGACTACGTGGGGCTGAGCGTCGTCGACGAGTGGGGCGCCGCGCATCTGGAGCGCGCGGACGTGGAGGTGCTGGTGCGGGGGCAGGTGGTCGTGGTTCAGCGCGCGGGCGGGGTCGGCGGCTGGGTGAGCGGCTTCACCGGGGTGCAGGTGTGGCCGGTGGTGGATCGCCTGTGGGGCCGGGCGGCGTCGGTTCGCGACGGGTCGGCGCCGCTGGGCGCGGACTTCGTGGACGGCGCTCCGCGCTTCGCGCTGTGGGCGCCGACGGCGCTGTCGGTGGTGCTGCTGGCGTGGGACACGGGGGACGCGTCGGGGTCGGCGGGCCTGGTCGAGGGGGAGCCGGTGCGCCTTGCGGCGGTGAGGCGCCGGGACGGCCGGTGGGAGGTGGATGCGGACCGGTGCGCGGGCGCGGGCGTGGGCGCGGGCGCGCAGTACCTGTGGGAGGTGGAGGTGTTCGCGGCGTCGTCGGGGCGGGTGGAGGTCAATCGGGTGACCGACCCCTACAGCGCGGCGCTGACGGTGGACTCCCGGCGCTCGGTGGCGGTGGATCCGGGTCTGCGGGAGCTGAAGCCGGCGTCGTGGTGCGAGAACCTGAGTCCGGTGGTGGAGTGCGACGCGGGACGCGTGATCTACGAGCTGCACGTGCGGGAGTTCTCGGTGGCGGACGGCAGCGTCGAGGAGGATCTGCGGGGGACGTACGGGGCGTTCGCGGCGGACTCGGCGGGGGCGGGGCATCTGCGCGAGCTGGTGCGCGCCGGCGTCGATACGGTGCAGCTGCTGCCGGTGTTCGATTTCGCGTCGGTCCCCGAGGAGCGGTCGCGCCAGCGGACGGCGCGGGTCCCGGCGGGGGCGTGGGGGGCCTCGCGCGCCCCCCAGGCGGCGGTGTCGGCGGTGGCGGGCGCGGACGCCTACAGCTGGGGGCGCGACCCGTGGCACTGGATGGCGCCGGAGGGGTCGTATGCGCGCGAGGGCCATCAGGACGGGGGCGCTCGCGTGCGGGAGGTGCGGGCCATGGTGGGGGCGCTGCACGGCATGGGCGTGCAGGTGCTCGTCGATCAGGTGTTCGGCCGGGTGGCGGCCTGGGGGCAGGAGCGGGGCTCGGTGCTGGACCGGGTGGTGCCGGGCTACTACCACCGCCTCGACGAGGCGGGCGCGGTGGTGGAATCGGGCGGATGGCGCGGCGGGGTGGACACGGGCCGGGCGATGGGCGAACGGCTCATGATCGACGCGTGCGTGGCGTGGGTGCGCGATTACCGGGTGGACGGGCTGCGCCTGGACCTGATGGGGTGCCACGGCGTGGAGACGATGGCGCGTCTTCGCCGGGCGCTGGACGAGGTCTGCGAGGACGCCGTGGGGCACCGGGTCTACCTGTACGGCCAGGGGTGGGACGCGCCGGGCGCATGCGGACCGGACCCGAACCGGGCCCGTCAGGGGCGCCTGGGCGCCCTGGGGATCGGGGCCCTGAACGACCGGGTGCGCGACGGGGTCAACGGCGGCGGCTTCGCCCAGGTCGACCCGCGCACCGGCCAGGGCCTGGGCAACGGGGAGCTGACCGACCCCAACGAGCTGGAGTCGCGCGATCAGGGCGAGGTGCGCGCGGACCTGGCGTGGCGCAGCGACCTGGTGCGCCTGTCGCTGGCGGGCAATGTGCGGGACATGGAGATCCTGGCCTCCGACGGGCGGTGGCTGCGCGGAGACGAGGTGGGCTACGGGAGCTCCCCGGCGGCCTACGGCGACCAGCCGGCCGACTCGGTGGCCTACGTGTCCTCCTACGAGGGCGAGACGCTGTTCGACCGCCTGACCTACAAGCTGCCGGCATCGACGCCCATGGCGGACCGGGTGCGCATGAACACGGTGTGCCTGGCGATGGTGGCCCTGGGGCAGTCCCCGTGCCTGTGGGCGGGGGGCAGCGAGCTGCTGCGCAGCAAGTCGCTGGACGCCTGCTCGTGCGACTCGGGCGACCACTTCAACGCCATCGACTGGAGCGGACGGACCAACGGGTGGGGCCGGGGCCTGCCCCCGGCGGGGCGCAACTTCGACCGGTGGGTCATCCAGGCCGGCCTGCTGGCCCGCCCGGACCTGACCCCCTCGCCGTCGGACATCGCCTCCGCCCGCGCCCAGGCCCTGGACCTGCTGCGGGCGCGCCGCTCCACACCGCTGCTGTGCCTGGGGCGGACGGACCTGGTGCGCGAGCGGGTGAGCTTCCCGGTGTGCGGCCCGAGCGCCCAGCCCGGAGTGATCATCATGGTCGTCGACGACGGCGCCGGGGAGGGCGATATCGACCCGGCGCTCGACGGGGTGCTGGTGGTGATCAACGCCACGCCCCGCGAAGTCACCCAACGACTCGACACGCAGGTGGGCCGCCTGTTCACCCTGTGCGACGCACAGGCCCAGGGCGCCGACCCGATCGTCAAGGCCACCCGCTTCGATCCCACCACCGGCACCGTGACGGTCCCCGCCCGCACCGCGGCCGTCCTCATCGAGCACTGACCCCGCCCGCGCCCCGCCGCCCCTTCCGCCGGCTTCGGCGAGAAGGGGCGGGGCTACGACTTGGTGTTGGGCATGAGGTAGTGGGGGCCGATGAACCCGACATGGATCTTGCCGGTGTTCCCGTGGGTGTCGTCGTAGAAGTAGATGCGCGGGGCGAGGTCGCTGCCGCCCTCGGCGACCTTGAGGTGGCTGTACATGTAGGTCTTGCCGGTGCGATCGACGTCGGTTGAGACCGGCAGCAGCCTGCGGTTATTGAACTTGGGCGTATTCTGAACGGTTTCGCTCTCGCTCATGGACAGCTTCTTGTCAGTGGCGGGCCAGCTCTCCGGGAATCCGGCGTCGCACCACTCCCAGAAACCGCCCTGGAAATGGTCCTCCGTGCGGTGCCTCGCATAAGCGGCCAGGGAGCGCAGCCCCCTCCACGCGGTATTCCCCCAGACAACGGCCTGGGGTGCCGTCGCGAGCCGGTCGAGTCCGCGTTTCGCCTTATCCGGGAGGCGCAAATAGTCCGTCAAATAGAACTGCGCGGCCAATACCGCCTCCTCGATGTCCTGCACGGTATCGGGCAGGCCCGTCCCGGGGTCGTCCTTGGCGCCCCAGTACAGGTGGGCCATTCCGGCCCTTTCGAGCTCCTCGCGCAGGCGGGCCAGGTGCCCCTGGAGCCGATTCACCTCATTGTCGCGCTCCTCGAGCTCATCGCCGAGGGCGTCGACCTGGGACAGCGCGTCGGACAGGTCGGCCTCGAGGGCCGGCACCCGGTCGGGCGCCGCACCGGCGTCGGCCGCGCCCGGGGAGGAGAAGAGCGCGAGCGCCGGGGGCGCGGGCAGTCGCACCGACAGCGCGGCGGCGCCCGCCACGACCCGGTCGACCCCGGCCTCCGGCGAGGTCCGGAAGCGGTCGGGCGGGAAGCACCTGTGCCTCAGGCCGTTGGAACCCGGGTCGAGCGGCGCCTGGGAGTAGATGCGCACGCCCCCGTCCCAGACGGCGAGGCCCCCGAACCGCCGGCGGAACGCCCCGGCGGCCGAGCGGTCCAGGGTGAAGACGTTGGCGAACCCGAGGGTGCGCTCCGCGATCCGGTGAGCGCGCTCGAGCCAGGCGTCGCCGCCGCGATCCGACTGGGTGCACACGATCACCGGCAGGAGCCGGCCGGGCAGCCGCAGCACCTCGTCGATGAGGATGGGGACGGCGCCGGCGGGCACGGGCTCCGGCGCGCCCAGGAGCGGCAGCGCGCCCAGGCGCGGCTGACCCGGTATTGCGAGGAGATCGTCGACGACGCGGGGGCGCTCGATCCTGACGGGCCGGGTTGGATCGGAGGTCTCCATCCGGTTCTCCGCCATGACATCGACGCGCCCGTCGTCGCCCGCGACCCTGACGACGAGCGTCCACCTGGTGGTCGTTCCGGCGTGCGTCATCCTGTCCCGGACAATGCCCTCGACGCCGTTGAGGGCCCGGACGTCGTCGGACACCGGGCGCAGGCTCACCGTCCGCTCCCGGTCGGCCATGGGGATGAGGCTCTCCCCGTCCGGAAGATCGGTGCGGGCCCCGCCGGTGGCCCAGGCGGTCAAGCGCGTCCTCGCATCGGATAAGTACCGGACGACGCCGTCGGTCGGCCGGTCGTGCCACTGGATGCGTGACAGCACGCTCATGGAAGTCCTTCTCGAGTCGGGCGGTGACGATCCTCGGATTTTCTCACGACGAGCATTGATCCGCCTTGTCACCCACCATTGTTTCCTGTGCCGGTCCGGTTCGACCCGGCTTCTCCGACGCGCCGCGAAGGCGCCCGGCGGGCGCGGGCGATCGGCCCCGAGGTCCGGCGGCTCCCCGAAGAGCGCCCGTTCCAGCGGTCCGCCCGCGGTCACCGGTTCGGCCCTCTGCTGCGGTCACCATATTGTCGTCGGGCGCCGCGGGCGCGTTATGTTCGCTCTTGGCGTCGGCGGTGCACCGCCCCGTGCTCCGTGCGCCGCGGGCAAAGGCGTCCGCGCTCTTTTCGGTTGCCCGGCGGAGCTGAACGCGCGGGGAGGTTCCGCTCAGCCCTCGCGGCCGTCTCCGGGCGCCGCCGGGCGCCCCGGGGCGGGGCGGCATCGGTCCCGCCCGGCGATCGGCGCGCGCCCCGCACCCGGTTTGCGGCCCGGCGCAGTTCGCCCCGCCCCGGCCGCACCCGGCGGCCGGACCCCGTTCGGCCGCAGACGGCGGGGCGAACGCGGAAGTGGCCGCAATCGGGGCGCACGGGCGGCGCCGTTTGTCCAAATCTGTTGCAAAGGCGCTCCGCGCCGGAATCGGCCGCGAGAAGAAGCGCGGAATATCAACGATTCTTCTCATGCGCTCCGGCTCGATCCGGGCCTTTGCAACAGATTCGGACACGATCCCGCCCCGGATCGTCCCAGGAGCCCCACCCGCACCACCGCGACCCCGCCGCGGACCGATGCACCCGGGCAATAGGTCGCGACACCCTACTAGGGTGGCGGTATGAGCCCCGATCGGACCGACCTGCCCGCCGCTTGCAACGTCGTCATCAAGGGGGTGCGCGAGGATCCCTCGCCCGACGACGGCCGGCGCGTCCTGGTCGACCGGCTGTGGCCGCGCGGGGTGAGCCGGGAGCGCGCGGCGCTGGACGAGTGGGCGAAGAACGCCACGCCGTCGACAGCGCTGCGCCGGGCCTTCCACTCCGGCGACCTGGACTGGGAGCGGTTCGTCCCCGCCTACCGCGCCGAACTGGAGGAGCCGGCCGCTCGCGAGGCGGTGGAGGGCCTGCGCGCCGAGGCGCTGAGCGGGCGGGTGACCCTGCTGATCGCCGGGCACGACCACGTCCGCACCCACGCCCGGGTGCTGCGCGAGGCCGTCCTCGGCGTCGACGACCCCGACCTGCCCCGCTGAGACCGGCGGATTCGGCGGGAGGGCCCCGACCCGCGGGAAGGGGCGCGGGTCGGAGTGCGAGCCGGCCCGCCGCGCCGCTGCCGCGCCCGCCGCCGCACCTGCCGCCGCTTCCGTCCGCCTACTGCTCCCGCTCCTCGCCGCGCCGCCGGCGCAGGCCCTCCCAGTGGGCCAGGCGCTCGCGGATGCGGCGCTCGTAGCCGTTGGCGGTCGGGGTGTAGAAGGGCTCGCGCGCGCTCCGCGGCGGGTAGCCGTCGGGGAAGTAGTCGGCGCCGGAGAAGCCGTCGGCGGCGTCCGGGTCGTACTCGTAGCCCTCGCCGTAGCCGAGCTCCTTCATCAGGCGCGTGGGCGCATTGAGGATGTGCGCGGGCGGGGCGAGCGAGCCCGTGCGGCGCGCCGCCTCCCGCGCCCGGCCGAGCCCCCGGTAGAGCGCGACCGACTTGGGCGCCGTGGCCAGGTGGACCACCGCCTGGGCGATGGCGAGCTCGCCCTCCGGCGAGCCCAGCCGCTCGTAGGCCTCCCAGGCGGCCAGCGCCGTCTGCAGCGCGGAGGGGTCGGCCATCCCCACGTCCTCGCTGGCGAAGCGCACGAGCCGCCGCGCCACGTAGCGCGGATCCTCCCCTCCGACCAGCATGCGCGCCAGCCAGTACAGGGCGGCGTCGGGGTCGGAGCCGCGCATGGACTTGTGCAGGGCGGAGATGAGGTTGTAGTGCTCCTCGCCGGACTTGTCGTACAGGGGCGCGCGCGAGGCGACGACGGCGGTCAGCCCCTCGGCGTCCAGGCGCGGCCCGCCATCGGCGGTCCCGACGCGCGCCCAGCCCAGGACCTGCTCGACCATGCCCAGCAGGTAGCGGCCGTCGCCGTCGGCCATGGCGACCAGCGCGGCGCGGGCGTCCCCGGTCAGGGGCAGCTCCCGCCCGGTGAGCGCCTCGACGCGCTCCAGCAGCTCGGCCAGGGCGGTCTCGTCCAGGCGGCGCAGGACCAGGACCTGGCAGCGCGACAGCAGGGCGCCGTTCAGCTCGAAGCTCGGGTTCTCCGTCGTCGCCCCCACCAGGACGACCGTCCCGTCCTCGACGTAGGGCAGGAAGGAGTCCTGCTGGGCGCGGTTGAACCGGTGGATCTCGTCGACGAACAGCAGCGTTCCCCGCCCGATCTGGCGGCGGCGGGCCGCGGCGGCGAAGACCCGGCGCAGGTCCGTCACCCCGGAGAAGGTCGCGCTGACCTGCTCGAAGGCCAGGCCGGTGCGGTCGGCCAGCAGCCGGGCGATGGTCGTCTTGCCGCAGCCGGGCGGGCCCCACAGGACGATGGAGGACAGGCGGCCGGAGGCGACCATGCGGCCCAGCGGCGCCTCTGGCGCCAGCAGGTGGTCCTGGCCGACGACCTCGGTCAGCTCGCGCGGGCGCAGGCGGTCCGCCAGCGGGCGCGTCGGATCGACGACGCCGCCGCCGTCCTCCGCCGCGGCGTCGAAGAGGGAGGGGGCGTCCTGCGGGCTCATGCGCCCAGGTTACGGCCGGGGCCCGCCCGTCCCGCCCGGGCCGCCAGGCCGTCCGGCTTGCTCTGCTCACTCATGGGGTCAATCGCCCGGCGCCTCCCGCCCCGCCCAGGCGGCCAGGCCGGCGGGGCCGGCCACCTCGTCCAGGGCCGTCTCGACGGCGCCCACCAGCGCGGCGTCGGCCCCCAGCTCGCCGACGGCGATGCGCGGCCGGTCCTCGCGCAGGCACCGCATGAGGCCGCCGGTCAGGGCCTCCTCGAAGGCCTCGGGGCAGTGGGAGCGCAGGAGCGGCCCGAGTCCGCCGAGGGTGACGACGTCGGGGTCGGTGACGTTGATCAGCCCGGCCAGGCCCCGCCCCAGGCTCGCGGCCGCGGCGACGAGCGCGGGGCGGCGGGCGGGCCCGCCCCGGGCGATGGCCGCCTCGAGGGCCGGGACCGAGTCGTCGTCGGCCCCCAGCCGCCCGGCCAGCGCCCTGGCGCCCAGGACGGTGTCCCAGCAGCCCCGCGCCCCGCAGCCGCACAGCGCCCGCGGGTCGCCCAGGGGGAGGTGGCCGATCTCCATGGCCAGGCCGGTCGCCCCCAGCACGGGCGCGCCGTCGAGGACGAGGCCGCCGCCGACGCCGGCGAGCACGGTCAGGTGCAGGGCGGAGCGGGCCCCGCGCGAGGCGCCGCGGCGGGACTCGGCCAGGGCCTCGCAGGTGGCGTCGTTGGCGACGAGGAGGGCGGCCCCCGGAGCCCTCAGGGGGGCGAGGCTCACCCGGTCCCAGTCCAGGACGGAGGACTGCACGACACTCCCGTCGCGGACGGTGGCGGCCGCGGCGACCGACACGGCCCGCACCCTGCCCGCGCGGGCGCCCGCCTCGGCCGTGACGGCCCGGCGGATGGGGGCGAGCACGTCTGCGGGGCCGCGGCCGCGGTGGGGGGCGCGGGCCACGACCGTCAGGCGGCCGTCGAGGCCGGCGCTCACCATTCGCCAGCCGGTGGCGGTGATCTCGACGGCGATAACGAGCGGGCCCCGGGGGTGCGCGGCGAGCGCCGACGTGGGGCGCCCGCGGCCGTGGGGGACCGGCTCCCCCTCGGTCAGGACGGCGGCCCGGCGCATCCTGGTGACGAGGTCGGCGGCCGTGCCGGTGGAGATCCCCAGCTCCCGGACGACTTGCGCCCGGGTGATGCCGGGGGACCGGCGCACCAGGGCGCAGACGTCGGCCGCCAGGGCCCAGCGGAGCTGCTCGGCGGTGCTGCGCCGTCGCGAGGCGGAGGGGCGGGGGGCGGGGCGCCGCGCCGCGGAGGATTGCGGCGCGGATCGTTGCGCCGCGGGGGGTTGCGCCGTGCGTCGTCGCGCCATGGGGTTCTCGGGCTCCTCGTCTGTTCCTGATCGTCCCTCGTCGGGCGGGGCGCCCGCCGGGCGGGCCCCTCGTCCATCTTCGCCCATGGCGGGTCTAGCAATTTGATCGGATCGCGAGTTTAATAGGTGCATGATCTCCGCCGCAGCCCTCCTCGCCCACTGCCGCGCCGTTCTGCTCGACATGGACGGCACCCTGGTGAACTCCCACGCCGCCGTCGAGGCCACCTGGAGGGCCTGGGCCCGCGACAACGGCCTGGATCCGGCGACCGTCCTGGCGGTGTGCCACGGCCCGGACGCCGCCACCACCGTGCGGCGCTTCCTGCCAGACATCGGGGCGGAAGAGCTGGCCCGCCACGTCGCCGCCCACCTGGAGCGCGAGTGCGCGCTCGCCGACGGCGTGCTCCCCGCCCCCGGCGCCCCGGAGCTGGTGGCCTGGCTGAACGAGCGGTCCCTGCCCTGGGGCGTGGTCACCAACGCGCACCTGCGCCTGGCCCGCGCCCGGCTGGGGGCCGCCGGGATCGAGGCGCCGGTCATCATCTCCTTCGACGACGTCGAGCACGGCAAGCCCCACCCGCAGGGGTACCTGCTGGGGGCGCGGCGCCTGGGGGTCGAGCCCGGCCGGACGGCCGGGGTGGAGGACTCCGCCCCCGGTCTGGCGGCGGCGCGGGCCGCGGGGACGCTCGTCGTGGCGGTGGGCGGGTCCCGGGACGGCGACGTCGTGTGCCGCGACCTGCACGAACTGCGCCGGCTCCTGATCGCGGCGGCGGACCGGCTGCCATGAGGATCGCGCACGCCGATACGGCGCTCGCGGGCCGCTGCCGGACGCCCCGCCGCACTCGGCCCGAGACCCGCTGAGGCGAGGAGCGCGCACGCGCGCCGCCGACTCGAACCGCCCGACCCGGCCCTCCCGCGATCGCCGACGGCGCCCCGCGCTACCGCCGGGCCAGGCGCGAGATGACGGCCACCAGGCGCGTGCGGCCACGATCCTGGGCGAGCGCGGTGAAGCCGTGGTGGGTGTAGAAGGCGGCGGCCGCGTCGTCGATGGCGTCCACGACGAGCAGTCGTGCCGCCACGAGCCCGCTGGCCCGGTCGGCCGTTGCGACGGCGTGCGCCAGGAGCGCGCCGCCGACGCCCTGTCCGCGCAGTGAACGGTCGATGGCGAGGCGGGCCAGGAGGAAGGCGGGCAGCACGGCCGGCTGCCCGCGGCCCAGCCGGCGCGGCAGGTCGTCCGTCACGATCGCCGTCGATGCCAGCGAGTAGTAGCCCAGGATGGTCCCGCTGGCGCCGGTCCCGGGCGCCGGCACGAGAACCTGGGTGGCCGCGGTGCGGCGGCGCTGGGAGGCCCAGGCGAATTCCGCCAGCCATCGATCGAGCTCAGGATGACCGCAGCGGAAGGCTCCGGCGTCGTCGTCCTGCCGCAGCGGACGCACGCGCAGCGAGTGCGGCTCAATGCTCACAGCCCGAGTTCCTCGGCGCGCGCGCGGGCGCGCACCATTGCGGGAACCGGGGGCGCGTCGGACTCGATCGCGGCCACAAGCGCGTCGAAGACCTCGCCCGACACCTTGATCGATCGGGCGAGGTCGGTGCGGGCGGCGTCGCGGGCGGCCGTGCGCACGTACTCCGTGACGGTCCGGCCGGTCAGGCCGGCGGCCTCCTCGATCTCCGCCTTCTCCGCGGCGGGCAGCCGCAATTCCAGACGCGCCGTGGATGTTCCCATGGCATGACACTACCTCATACGGCACATCGCCGTACATGTCGGGGCGGCCGCGGCGGAAGGACCCGGCGTCGTCGTCCCGTCGCGGCGGACGCGCGCGGCGAGTCACGCGCGGCGAGCACGGCCCGGCGCTCGCGACCCGGGCTCCCCGGCGCCGGGCTTGCGCTCCGTCCAAAAAATAGATATCATTTTGCTATATCCGGTCCTCCCGGGCGGCGACCACCGCCCGGCGCCGGCGACACCGAGGAGGCCCGCGCGCGCCGCCGGCTCGGGCGCGGCCTTCCTCGCCCTGATCCTCTACCTGGCCCTCATCATCGGGGCCATCGCCGCAATCGCCAGGGTCGCCACTGACGCCTTCGACAGGGGCGAGCCGGCGGCGGTGACTCTCGCCGTCGGCGCGTCGGCGGTCGTCGTGCTCACCCTGCTGCTCATGTTCACCAGCCTGGTCGTCGTCGTTCCCGGCCAGACCAGCGTCCGCCAGTTCTTCGGCCGCTACATCGGCACCGTGCGGCGCCCGGGGATCGCGCTCGTCCCGCCGCTGACCAACGGCAAGAGGGTCTCCGTCAAGGTCCACAACTTCGAGACCAGCGAGATCAAGGTCAACGACCTGGACGGCAACCCGATCGATATCGCCGCCATCGTCGTGTGGCAGGTGGCCGACACCGCCCGCGCCGTCTTCGCCGTCGAGGCCTACGAGGAGTTCATCAAGACCCAGGCCGAGTCCGCGCTGCGCCACGTGGCCACCATCCACCCCTACGACGAGCCCGGCCCGGGCGAGACCTCCCTGCGCGGGGGCACCGACCTCGTCTCGGCCGAACTGGCCGCCGAGGTCGCCGCCCGCGTCGCACTGGCCGGCCTGGAGATCGTCGAGGTGCGCATCTCCTCGCTCGCCTACGCCCCCGAGATCGCCCAGGCCATGCTCCAGCGCCAGCAGGCCGGCGCCGTCATCGCCGCCCGCGAGCAGATCGTCGAGGGCGCCGTCACCATGGTCGACCAGGCCCTCAAGCGCCTGGAGACCGACGACATCGTCACCATGGACGACGAGCGCCGCGCCCAGATGGTCTCCAACCTCCTGGTGGTGCTGTGCTCCGACCAGCGCACCCAGCCCGTGGTCAACACCGGCTCCCTGTACGCGTGAGGCCCCGCGACGCAGACGCGCCGCCCCACGAGCCGGGTCCATCGGCTCCCCGTGCTCACAAGGCCCCGGCGCACGTGAGGAACGCCGATGGCGGATAGTCGGCGCAAGCAGGTCCTGCTGAGACTGGACCCCGCCGTCCACGCGGCCATCGCCAAGTGGGCGGCGGACGACCTGCGCTCGGTCAACGCCCAGATCGAGATCATCCTGCGCCGCGCGCTCGACGACGCCGGACGCGGCGTCAGGGCCGCCCCCTTGCGAGGGCGCGGGCGGCCGCGCAAGGATTCCGGGCAGTCGCGCGAGGAGGAGTGACGACGGCGCTCATGACCCCGCGAACGGGCCGCGGGCCGGGGCGGGGGGCCATCGGACTGCGGTGAGCCCCGACCCGGCCGGGCCCGCGTCTCCCGGATCGACCAGACCGGGACCCGCCCGGGCTCACCTGCGCGTGGCGGTGATGTAGACGTTGATGAGGATCATGGCGGCGACCACGGAGAAGATCCAGCGGATCAGACCGAGGCTGATCGTGACGGCGACGCCGATCAGGCCCGCGAGCCAGGCGCCGAGGACCGCTCCGACGGCGCCCAGGACGATGGTCCACAGGATCGAGATCCGCTGGTCCCCCTTGAGGAAGAGGCGGGCGAGGGCGCCGACGACGGCGCCGACGACGACCATTGCAATGAGCTGATCGAGCATGGGGTGCGCTCCTTCGAGGTGCGGTGGTGCGATGGTGCGGTGGCGGGGTGCTCCGCGCCGCGGCGCCGCCCGTCGGGCCCGGCGATCGCGCCCCCGCAGGGTACCAGGGTTCAGGTGTAGCGCCGTCGGGCCAGAAAACTCCCGATCAGCCAGCCGGCCATGAGGATCGCGAAGGCCCACAGGAAGGACAGATCGGCCAGGCCGAAGGCCTGGAAGAGTCCGACGATCAGGAGGATCGGGGTCCCGATGACGAATCCGAGGGCGAGGGACTCGACCATGACCTTGCGGGCGAGCTCGTCGACCTCCTGGAAGAACTGCCCGACCGCGCGCACCATGAGCACGACTGACGGGAGCACTAGGAGCGCGCACGCCATGTTCCACGGCGGGGCGACGGCGCGCCCGGCGGACAGGGCGACGGGAAGCAGGACGCAGTAGGCCGCCATTGCCACGGAGAATCGGATGAGGTAGCGGCGGGTGGAGGGCTCCATATCCAGATCCTATCCATCGGTTATCGGTTCCACGGGCGCCCCTTCACGCCAGCGCTGCGAGCAGCAGCGGGAGCCCGAGCCCGAGCAGGTCGAGCAGCCAGTGCCCGACGGCCAGCGGCATCACCCGCCTGCGCCACAGGAACAGCCCGGCGAACACGAGCCCGGCCAGGAAGGTGCGCACGATGCCGAAGACCATCGCCCGGGGATCAAAGGGGGCGAAGGCGATGTGCTGGACGGCGAAGAAGGCGGAGGCGGCGATCACGGCCCTGGCCTGCCCCAGGACCCCGGCCAGGCGGGGCTGGAGGTAGCCGCGGTAGAGCGCCTCCTCGGCCAGCCCGATGGTCACCGGCATGATCGTGACGCTTACCAGGGCGATCCACAGGGGCACCGACTGGTGCGCCGCCGTCGGCATCGGCCCCCGATAGGCGACCAGGCCGGCGATGAAGGAGGCGGGGAACCAGGCGAGCACGACGATGAGCCCGCAGAGCAGGCCCCAGGCGAGGTCGCCTCCCCGCACGGGCCGCAGCAGGTCGGCCAGCCCTCTTCCCTCGGCGCGCAGGAGGCGGTGGACCAGGAGGAGCGTGACGACGTCGATCGGGATGATGAGGACGTTCATCCACAGCAGCGGGCGGCCCGCCGCCGCGAGCGCGGCGCCGAGGGCGATGAGGAGGCCGGGGCGCACCCACATGGCCGTGGCGAGCCGGGACCAGGGGGTGGATGCGACGGGGGTCGCGGCGTCGGCGAGGGGCGCCCGGACGGAGGCTGCGGATACTGGATCAGGGGAGTTGCTCATGCGCGAAATGTATAGCGTCCTTGACATGGATGTCAAGAGTCCTTCACATTTCGGATCGGCGTCCACAGCCCCGGGCCGGGGTCTTGCGGGCGCCGACGCCTCGCGCCCGGCGCCGCGCCGGCCGGCTCTCAGCGCCCGGAGCGCCGGCACGTCAGGGCCTGCGGCCGGGGCGCGGCATTGGCCCGGCTCTCAGCGCCCGGAGCGCCGGCGCGCCCGCGCCCCTCCGCGGCCCCCGGGCTCGACGGCGCGAACGCCCCGATCGCCCCGGACGGAGCTCCCGCCCCGGCCAGGGTTCACGCCCCGACCGGCGCGATCCCCCCGCCGACCGGCGGGCCTCCCGGAGCCGGCGCCCCGCCCCGTGGACCCGCCCCGGCGGGACCGGCCGGAGTCCCGACCGGGAGCCGCGCCCCCGGAGCCGGAGCCCCGGCCGCGGTTCCCGGAGCCCCGGCCGGGAACGGCGCCCCGGCCGCCCTGCGCCCGGGGCAGCCCGCCCCTGACGGCCACGCCCTGCGGCATGTCCTCCAGGGCGACGACGTCGGCGACCCGCCCGACGAGCGCGGACACGGCGTCGTCGTCGGGCCTCACCGGCTCGATGCCCGCCCTGATCCCGGCCTTCTTGAGCAGGGCCCGCACATCGCCCCTCTGCTCGGGCAGCACGAGGGTGACGACGGTCCCGGCGGCCCCGGCCCGGGCCGTGCGGCCCGACCGGTGCAGGTAGGCCTTGTGCTCGGCCGGCGGGTCGACGTGCACGACCAGCTCCACGTCGGAGACGTCGATGCCGCGGGCGGCGATGTCGGTGGCGACCATGACGCGCACGGCCCCGGAGGAGAAGGCCCGCATGGCGCGCTCGCGGGCGTTCTGGCTCATATTGCCCTGCAGCTCGACGGCGGGGACGCCGTCCTGGGTGAGGCGGCGCGCCAGCCGGCGGGCCAGGTGCTTGGTGCGCGTGAACAGGATGCGCCGGCCGGTCCCGGAGGCCAGGCGCCGCACGACGCCGTCCTTGGCGGCCTTGTCCGCCACCGCCCACACGCGGTGGTCCATGGCGGTCACGGGGGACGTCGAGGGGTCGATCGCGTGGTGGAGCGGGTCGTGGAGGAACTCCTCGACGAGCCGGTCCACGCCGTTGTCCAGGGTGGCGGAGAAGAGCATGCGCTGGCCGCGGGCGGGGGTGGCGCGCAGGATGCGGCGCACGGCGGGCAGGAAGCCGAGGTCGGCCATGTGGTCGGCCTCGTCCAGGACGGTGACGGACACCTCGTCGAGGTCGACCAGGCCCTGCCCCATGAGGTCGAGCAGGCGCCCGGGGCAGGCGACGACGACGTCGACGCCGGCGGCCAGGGCCTTCTCCTGGGGCTTCTGGGACACGCCGCCGAAGACGGTGGTCACGCTCAGCGAGACGGCGTCGGCCAGGGGCCCGATGGTCTGGGCGATCTGGCCGGCGAGCTCGCGGGTGGGGGCCAGGACCAGGCCGATGGGGTGGCCGGGGCGGGCCATGTCCTCCTCGGCCAGGCGCTGGACCAGGGGCAGGGCGAAGGCGAGGGTCTTGCCGGACCCGGTGCGCCCGCGGCCCAGCACGTCGCGCCCGGCGAGGGTGTCGGGCAGGGTCGCGCTCTGGATGGGGAAGGGGGCGGTGAAGCCGCGGGCGCCGAGGTCGGCGACGAGGTCGGGATCCACGCCCAGGGAGGCGAAGGTCGGCGGCGGGGCCGTGGAAGCGGCGGTGGCCGTCGGGGCGGCGGGGGCGCAGGCCCCGCGGGCGGGGGCGTCCGGGGCCGTCCCGGCGGTGCGGCGGGTCGGAGCCGGAGCCCGGCGGGAGGCGCCCGGGCCGCCGGCGGATCCGGATGTCGCGGGGCGGTGGGTCTTGCGGGTGGTGGGCACGGAAAGTCCTGTCGATCGGGACCGTCGCGCGCGCCGTCGGCGGTGCCGCAGGCGGGCGCGACGGTGCGTGGGGTGCCGGCGTTCGGGGCTCGACGGCGCAGCGGCGTCGAGCGGACGCGCGCACCGGAGCCGGGGCACCAGCCGGGCCGCGGCGGGTCGCCGGGCCGGGGCACAGCATCCCAGATCCGCCGTCGTCCCGCCGTGACCGGCGCCTCGCACGGCGGGGCGGACCGTGTGAGGCCGGTCAAGCGGGGCGGGCGCGGTCCGAGGTGGGCGCCGACGGTCCGGCCGCCGGGAACGGCCCCGGGCCGCCGGAGCCCGGTCCCGGCCCCGGCCGCCGGCGGATGAGTGTGGGCGACGGGGCCGCCGGCCCCGGTCCTCGCCGGAGATACCGGACAATCGGTACGATAAGTGAACGTGCGACGATGACGTCACGAGGAGCGGATCATGAAGCAGCCCGTTGAGCATCTCGTGCTCATGGGGGTCGCCGGATGCGGGAAGACCACCGCCGCGATCAATCTCCACAACGCCCTGGGACGGCCCGTCGCCGAGGCGGACGACTTCCACCCCGAGGCCAATATCGCCAAGATGAGCCGGGGAGCGCCCCTGACCGACGAGGACCGCCGGCCGTGGCTGGAGTCGCTGCGCGCCTGGATGAGCGAGCAGGCGGACCGCGGGACGAGGACCATCGTCACCTGCTCCGCCCTCAAGCGCTCCTACCGGGACCTGCTGGCCGGCGCGCACGGGCGCGTCTTCTTCATCCACCTGGTCGCCGACGAGGCCGCCCTGCACGAGCGCATGGGGCGCCGTGAGGGGCACTTCATGCCCCCCGCCCTCCTGCCCTCGCAGTTCGCCGACCTCGAGCCCCTGGCCGACGACGAGGACGGCGTCACCGTGATCTCCCGCCCCACCCCCGAGCAGACCCTCGAGGCGATCCTCGCCGCCCTCGAGACCGATCCCGCCGCCCCTGACCGATCCCCCGACCACCGGCAGCCCTCCCCCACGCGGAGAATGGCAGGCCGCCGTCCCGGTGCTGCCGGCGGGCTGGTTCGTCGCCGTCGCGGGGCGCCTGGCCACCGGCTCGGCACCGCAGTCCTCGCCGGCGCCTCCGACACCGCCAACGCCGCCGCTGACGAGCCCGACGCCGACGCCGGAGCCTGACCGGCCGGTTCGCCGAGCGGCGCCCGCGCCGTCGCCCCCCGCCCCCGCCTGGGCCTCTCGCACCGCCCTCCGCCCGCGCCGTCGCCCCCCGCCCGGACCTCTCGCACCGCCCTCATGGGCTTCATGGGAACGGCTCCTCGCACCCCGGGCTCCACAGGAACCCGTCGTGCGGGGGCGCGAACCATCCGCCCACATCTCCGACCCGCAGGAGTCCGCAAAGGAGAAGAATCCGTGCGTGCACGGTGACTCGGCCGTCCTGGGCCCCGTCCCTGGTGGCGGCGTAATCCGTGCGCGCACGGTGACTCGGCGCACGCCGGAGACAGGAGGAGTCTGATGAATGACGAGTACTGGGGCGAACCCGGGTGGAGCCCCGACGGCGATGTGGACGACGCCGGAGGCGTCCCCGAGTCCCGCGGGGGACTCGGGGGATCGGGGCTCAGGCCGATCACGAACGGGATCCGCCCCGCGGACAAGCCGACGACCCTGTCCCAAGTGGTGGCTGCGAACGTGCGGCTGGAGGCCGCTCGGGTCGGAGTCACGCAGGCGGGCCTGGCGCGGCTGCTCCACACATCCCGGTCGGCCGTGTCCCTGAGGTACATGGGCAGGGTGCAGTGGCGCATCGACGAGTTGGAGCGCGTCGCCTGGTACCTCAACCTGCCGGTGACCGATCTGTTCAAACAACCGCGGCGCACGAGCTCCTATTTCTGAAGCGCGGGCGAGTCCCCGAACGACGGCGGTGCTGCGATTGCCACGCGCGGGGCTCCCGCGCCGCCACCGACGGGCCTCTCGGCGATGATGTCGCGATTCCCGCGCGGCTCCCGCCCGACGGCGCCGCCGGGGGCGGGCCCCGGACTCCGACTCCCCGACGGAACCAGACGACCGGGCGCCCCCGGGGAGGGGCAAGGCCCCACCGACGCCGTCGGGGCCGTCGCCCCGTGCTGGCAGCCCCCGCGGCCTCCCGCCCGACGGCGCCCCCCGGGGGAGTCGAATTCGTCATGTCACCTGAGCTGGAATTGTGCGAGGTGGGCTCACGCGAATCACGCCGGGGTGGATTCTGTCGCGCCGGGCTCGCATGGCGCGAGCCGGGGTGGATTCTGTCGCGCTGAGCTCGCATTACGTAAGCC
>NZ_AUBL01000038.1 GCF_000429225.1 Actinomyces dentalis DSM 19115 | reverse complement strand
GACAGGCACCGGCCCCCCAGGGCCGCGCACAGCGCCAGGTCCACGATGATCTTGCCCGGGTCGTGCACCGCCAGGGGCTTGCGCCAGGGCGCCAGGGCCCCCGACAGCGCGGTGTCCAGGCCCACGGCCCGAATCGCCCCGGTCAGCAGCCTCGCCCCGGCCGGCCCCCCCGCCGGCCCCTCCCCCGCCTCCACACCCGCCTGCGGGTACAACCCGGTACCATTCACCACGAGGGTGCCCCTCCCCTGGACATGCACGGACATCGACAACCCGCATTATCCCAGGACGAGGAGCACCCTCACCCCCACCCCCCGGCACCCCACGACGAAAAACCGAGGTTAACGCGTCGAATCCGCTCGTGTTCACGAACTCACTCGACCCCGGTCCGCTTCTCCCGCTCCTCCTGGATGGTCTTCCAGGGCGCGGGCCACGCATCCATCACCCGGATGCACTGATCGCCGGTGAGGTAACGAGTGCCTCGCCGTCGACCGGCACCGCCCACGAGCACAGACCGCCATTATCGGTCGACCCCCACACCGCCGCCGACGCCGCGGCGCGGAGCGAGTCCGCCAGGGGCGCCACCGGATCGAACGCCCCGGCGCCGGCGCCGAGCACGCCCCTCAGTGGCTCCACCGTCGGATCGGGCTCCTCCGGGGGCGGCACCAGCCCGACCAGGTCCCCGGTCATGCCCCTCATCGCGAGAACCTCACTTCCGGTTGATAACACTGACGTCCAGCGTCATCGCCCCGTGCCATCGCACGGGCAGCGCGGCACGCCCCGCCCCGGGACCTCCGATGCAAGCGCGGGAGCCGGGAACGGGCCACAATGGTACTCATCACAGGATGTCTCGCCCGCCCGGAAGGATCCACAGATGCCAGCCGACACGCCCCCCACCGAAGCCGCCGACACCTCCCCCGCGCCCGCGCCGCCGGAACCGGTGCGCATCGGCGTTCTGACCTCCGGCGGCGACGCCCAGGGCATGAACGCGGCCGTGCGCGCCGTCGTGCGCGCCGCCCTGCGCATGGGCGCCCAGCCCTACGCCGTCATGGAGGGCTGGGCCGGCGCCGTCGCCGGGGGTGACAGCATCCACCCGCTCCAGTGGGACTCGGTCGGATCGATCCTCCACCGCGGCGGGACCCTCATCGGCACCGCCCGCTCCGCCGAATTCCGCGAGCGCGAGGGCCAGCTGGCCGCCGCCCGCAACCTCCTGGAGCACGGCATCGACCGCCTCGTCGTCATCGGCGGCGACGGGTCCCTGACCGGCACCGACGCGTTCCGCACCAACTGGCCCGGCCTGGTCGCCGAGCTGGCCGAGCGCGGCGAGATCTCCCCCGAGACGGCCGCGGCCCACCCCGCGCTCATGGTGACCGGCCTCGTCGGCAGCATCGACAACGACCTGGTCGGCGCGGACATGACCATCGGCACCGACTCCGCCCTGCACCGCATCCTGGAGGCGATCGACGACATCTCCTCCACCGCGGCCTCCCACCAGCGCACCTTCATCGTCGAGGTCATGGGCCGCCACTGCGGCTACCTGGCCCTCATGGCGGCGGTGGCCGGCGGCTGCGACTACGTGCTGGTGCCCGAGCTCCCGCCCGCCGGCGGCTGGGAGGAGGACATGTGCCGCAAGCTCGCCAAGGGCCGGGAGGCCGGGCGCCGCGAGTCCATGGTCGTCGTCGCCGAGGGCGCCACCGACCGGTCCGGCAACCGCATCTCCGCCGACGACGTCAAGCGCGTCCTGGCCGAGCGGCTGGGCGAGGACGCCCGCGTGACGATCCTGGGCCACGTCCAGCGCGGTGGCAAGCCCAGCGCCTACGACCGGTGGATGTCGACCCTGCTGGGCTGCGCCGCCGCCCGCGAGATGATCGTCGCCACCCCGCAGACGGAGCCGGTCATCATCGCCGAGCGCCACAACCGGATCAGCCGCCTGCCCATGATGGAGCAGATCCGCGCCACGCGCGCGGTCAAGGACCTCGTGGCCGGCGGGGACTACGAGGGGGCGGTGGCCGCCCGCGGCGCGAGCTTCGAGGAGATGCTGCGGATCTTCGAGACCATGTCCACTCCCCCCGAGCTCGACCCCGAGGTCGTCGCCTCGCGCGGTCAGGCGGGCGCCGGCTCCAAGCGGGTCGCCATCGTCCACGCGGGCGGCCTGGCGCCGGGCATGAACACGGCGGCGCGGGCCGCGGTGCGCCTGGGCCTGGACCACGGCTTCACCATGCTGGGGGTCTACGGGGGCTTCCCGGGACTCCTGGATGGGAATGTGCGCGAGCTGAGCTGGGACGACGTCGAGGGCTGGGTCGGCGACGGCGGCGCCCAGCTCGGCACGCGGCGCGAGGTCCCCACCATCGAGCAGCTCTACGCGCTGGGGCGCGCCATCGAGTCCCACGAGATCGACGCCCTGCTCATCATCGGCGGGTACAACGCCTACCTGTCCGCCTACGAGCTGGTCTCCGAGCGGCCCCGCTACCCCGCCTTCAAGATCCCGATCATCTGCGTGCCCGCCTCGATCGACAACAACCTGCCCGGCAGCGAGCTGAGCATCGGGGCGGACACGGCCCTGAACAACGCCGTGGGCGCGCTGGACTCGATCAAGCAGTCGGCGGCGGCCTCGCACCGCTGCTTCGTGGCCGAGTCCATGGGCCGCAAGTGCGGCTACCTGGCGCTCATGAGCGGCATCGCCACCGGGGCCGAGCGCGTCTACCTCCACGAGGACGGCCTCACCCTGGCCCAGCTCGCCCGCGACTCGGCGCGCATGGTGGAGTCCTTCCGCTCGGGCCGCCAGCTCTACCTGGTGATCCGCAACGAGAGGGCGAGCGAGAACTACACCCTGGACGTGCTCGCCAAGATCTTCGCCCAGGAGGGCCGCGGCCTGTACGACGTGCGCCACGCGGCCATCGGCCACCTTCAGCAGGGCGGCGACCCGTCGGCCTTCGACCGCATCATGGCCACCAAGCTCGTGGCCCACGCCCTGGGCCTGCTGGCCGACCAGCTGGAGGCGGGCACCCACCACTCCAGCTACGTGGGGCTCACGGGCGGGAGGATCACCCACCACCGCCTGGAGCACATGAACGACGAGCTGGATCTGAACTCGCGCCGCCCCCTGCACCAGTGGTGGATGGGCCTGCGCGAGGCCATCGCCCTGGTCAGCCAGAACGCCGGCGTCATCCCCCTGGAGAACATCCCCGACTTCGGCGCGTCGGTGAGCGCCGCGGCCGCCTCGGACTGAGTGGGCGGGGCGCGGCGCCGGGCGGGTCAGTCACGGCCCGCCCGGCGCCGCGCCCGTCCCCGACCGCCCGCGCAAGGCCGGCGCCGTCCTCGTCCGGCGGCGCGCCGCCCCGCCCGCGCCCCGCCGGCCGGGCGGGCCTCACTCGTCGTCGACGGCGTCCTCGTCCCTGGTCATGGCGTGGGCGAACTGGGCGGCGTGGAGGCGGGCGTAGGCGCCGCCGCGCTCCAGCAGCTCGGCGTGGGTGCCCTGCTCGACGATGTCGCCGTGCTCCATGACCAGGATCGTGTCGGCGTCGCGGATGGTGGACAGGCGGTGGGCGATGACGAAGCTCGTGCGCCCGTAGCGCAGCGCCGCCATGGCCTGCTGCACCAGCAGCTCGGTGCGGGTGTCCACCGAGCTGGTGGCCTCGTCGAGGATGAGCACGTCCGGGTCGGCGATGAAGGCCCGGGCGATGGTGAGCAGCTGGCGCTCGCCGGCCGAGATATTGGCGGCGTCCTCGTCCAGGACCGTCTCGTAGCCCTCGGGCAGGGCCCGCACGATGTGGTCGACGCAGCAGGCGCGCGCGGCCGCCTCGACGGCCGCGTCGGAGGCCCCGGGGCGCCCGTAGCGGATGTTCTCGCGGATCGTGCCGGCGAACAGCCACGGATCCTGCAGCACCATGCCGGTGCGCGCGCGCACCTCGCGCCTGCTCATGGCGGCCGTGTCCCGCCCGTCGAGGGCGATGCGCCCGCCGTCGATCTCGTAGAAGCGCATGAGGAGGTTGACCAGGGTGGTCTTGCCCGCCCCCGTGGGGCCCACGATGGCGACGGTCTGGCCGGGCTCGACCCGCAGCGACAGGTCGCCGATGAGTTCGGCGTCGGGCGAGTAGGAGAAGCGCACGTGGTCCATCTCGATGACCCCGGTCCCGGCGCCGGTGCACGCCGGCTCGGCGACGGGGGCGTCGTCGGGCCGCTCCTCCTCGGCGTCGAGCAGCTCGAAGATGCGCTCGGCGCTGGCGGTGCCCGACTGGACGGCGGTGGCCATGCCGCCCAGCTGGGCCAGGGGCTGGGAGAACTGCTGGGAGTACTGGATGAAGGCCTGCACGTCGCCCAGGCGCAGGCCGCCGCCGGCGACCATGAGTCCGCCGACCACCGCGATCGCCACATAGGACAGGTTCCCGACGACCCGCATGATCGGCATCATGATGCCGGACAGGAACTGGGCCCTGAGCCCGGCCCGGTAGAGCTCCTCGTTCTCGGCGTCGAACCTCGCGCGCGAATCGGCCGTGCGCCCGTAGGTGCGCACCAGGGCGTGACCGGAGAAGGACTCCTCGACGCGCACGTTGAGCCGCCCGGTCCTGGCCCACTGCGCGGTGAAGGCCCTCTGCGAGCGCGGCCCGATCACGCCGAACATGACGCCCATGAGCGGCAGGACGATGAGCGCCACCAGGGTCAGCCTCCAGGAGATCGACAGCATCATGGCCACCACCCCCACCACGGTCAGCACGGAGGTCACCGCGGTGGACAGGGACTGCTGGAGGGTGTTGGCGACATTGTCGACGTCGTTGGTGAGGCGGCTGAGGAGCTCGCCGCGCTGGACGCGGTCGAAGTAGGACAGGGGCAGACGGTGGATCTTGGCCTCGACGTCGGCGCGCAGCCGGTACATCGCCCGGATCATGACGCGGTTGAGGACGAACCCCTCGAGCCAGGCCAGGAAGGCCGAGGCCGCGTAGACCGCCAGGGCGAGGAGCAGGACGCGCCCCAGGGCCGTGAAGTCGATGCCCGCCCCGGGCACCAGGTCCATGGCGCGGATCATGTCCGCCATATCGCCGTGACCGGAGGCGGCCGCGGCCTCGATCGCCTGCTCCTTGGTCATGCCCGCCGGCAGGAGGGAGCTGATGGCGCCCTCGAAGACGATATTGGTGGCGCGCCCCAGGACCCTGGGGGCGGCCACGGCCAGGACGACGGAGGCCACGGAGGCCGCCCCGGCCACCGCGAGCTGGATCTTGAAGGGGGCCAGGAGGGCGATCATCCGGGTGAAGGAGGGCCAGAAGGCGTTGGCCCGGCCCGGGGGCGGGCCGGCGCTCCAGTCGCCTGAGGAGGCCCGGGCGCTCGCGGCCAGCGCGAGCTCCTCCTCGTCGGCGCCGTCGACGGCGGCGGTGGCGGTGGGGTCGGCGGCGCTCATACGAAGGCCTCGCTTCCGAGCTGGGAGATGACGATCTCGCGGTAGGTCCGGCTGGCCTCCAGCAGCTCCTCGTGCGTGCCGGCGGCCGTGAGGCGGCCCTCGTCCAGGACGAGGATGAGGTCCGCCCCGGTGATCGTCGAGACGCGCTGGGCGACGACGATCTTGGTGATCCCCTCCGTCGCCGGCCACAGGGCCGCGCGCAGGCGGGCGTCGGTGGCCACGTCCAGGGCGGAGAAGGAGTCGTCGAAGACGAGCACCGCGGGGCGGCGCACGAGGGCGCGGGCGATGGCCAGGCGCTGGCGCTGCCCGCCGGAGACGTTCGTGCCGCCCTGGGCGATGGGCGCCTCCAGCCCGCCGTCCATCTCGGTCACGAAGTCGCGCGCCTGGGCGAGCTCCAGGGCCTGCCACAGTTCGGCGTCGGTGGCCTCCTCGCGCCCCAGGCGCAGGTTGGAGGCGACGGTGCCGGCGAAGAGGAAGGGCTTCTGGGGCACCAGGCCCAGCTGGGACCACAGGGCCTCGGGCTCGGCGCGGCGCACGTCGACCCCGCCGACCAGCACCGCGCCGCCGGAGACCTCCAGGAGCCGCGGGATGAGGTTGATCAGGGTCGTCTTGCCCGAGCCGGTGGAGCCGACGACGGCGACCGTCTGGCCGGGGCGGGCGGTGAAGGAGATCCCGTCCAGGGCGGGCTCCTCGGCGCCGGGGTAGGTCATGCGCACGTGGCGCATCTCGACCTCGCCCGGTCGGGGGAAGTCGGAGACGGGGTCGGCGTCGACGGCCAGGGAGGGGTCGGTGGCCAGGACCTCGCTGATGCGCTCGGCGCACACGGCGGCGCGCGGGATCATCATGGTCATGAAGCTGGCCATGACGATGCCCACGAGGATCTGCATGAGGTAGGTCATGAAGGCCACGAGGGTGCCGACGTCGACGTGGCCCGACCCGGTCTGGCCGACCCTGTGCCCGCCGAACCAGATGACGCCGACCATGGTGATGTCCAGCACCAGCATGGCGGCCGGGAACAGGAAGATGAAGAGCTGTCCGACCTTCTCCCCCACCCTCGAGATGTCCCAGTTGGCGGCGTCGAAGCGCTCGGTCTCGGCCTCCTCGCGCACGAAGGCGCGCACGACGCGGATGCCGGTCAGCTGTTCGCGCATGATGCGGTTGATGGAGTCCAGCCGCTCCTGGTAGGAGCGGAACAGGGGCACCATGCGTCGCACGGTCGCCCCGACCACGACCAGGAGCACGGGGACGGCCAGGGCGATGAGCCAGGACAGGGCCGGGGCGTGGGTCACGGCCATGACGACGCCGCCGATGGCCAGCAGCGGCGCGGTCACCAGCATGGTGCAGCTGGTGAGCACGAGCATCTGGATCTGCTGGACGTCGTTGGTGGTGCGGGTGATGAGCGAGCCCGCCCCGAAGATCGAGACCTCCCGCTCGGAGAAGTCTCCGACCCGGCGGAAGATGCGGGCGCGCAGGTCGCGTCCGGCGCCCAGTGCCGAGCGGGCGGCCAGCCAGGTCGCCCAGACGGTGCAGGCCCCCTGGAGCACGGACACGCCGAGCATGAGGCCGCCGGTGCGCCAGATGTAGCCGGTGTCGCCCCGGGCGACGCCGGTGTCGATGATGTCGGCGTTGAGGTTGGGCAGGTAGAGCGAGGCCATGACCTGCGCGACCTGCAGGACGAGGACCCCCGCCAGCAGGGCCCGGTAGGGTCGCAGGTAGGTGCGGAGAAGACTGACGAGCATGGGACTTTCGGAAGAGGTCGATGGGGCGATGGCGGGACCGCCGTCGGACCGGTGCGACCGACCTGGCCCCGGCGGGGCGGGGAGTCGGTCGCGACCGCGGCTGCGCGGGGGATGATGTGCAAGCCTAGTCCCTGACGCCGTGTCAGGGTGCAACCGTCCGTCCGGCGCCAGGGGCGACGACGCACCGCCTGGCACCTCGCCGTCGTGCACGGCCGTCCGTCCGGCGCCAGGGACGGCGCGCCTGCTCCGCCCGGGGCGGCCCGGGCGGGCGCCGCCGGCCGCACCGGGCGGGGGCCTGCGCGCCGAGAGCGTCGGCGGCGCCGACGGCGGTGCGATGATAGAATTCGTTCCCGTCGGCCGGGCCGCAGCTGCTCAATCACAAGGCGCCTTGAGCGTTACCGACAGCGGGTCCACCAGAACCCCGGGGAATAGAGTGGGACCATGACGGAGCACGAGCCACTTCCGAGCGCATCCGACCGAGAACGGGGACTGGAATCTCGAAGCGGCCGATGCACGAGCGCAGTGAGGCCCGTCCGGGGCGACCCTGGCAGTACCTTCCGCGACGCCCCGCGGCGACGGGACATCATCATGCCGCGCACGAGAAGCACTTCCGGGCCCCCTCGGAACGATCTTCAGGAGCGCCTTCAATGCATCCGACCAGGCACAGATTCACTATTCCTCCCGAAATCCAGGGACGCATCGCCGGGGGCGATCTGCGGTTGCTGGTCTCATCCGGCCTGCCGGTGCTGGAGGACGCCGCGCCGTTCTCGCCCATCTCCAACCCGAAAATCGTCGGACAATTCCTGCTGCTCTGCGGAAGTCCAAGAGTGATGCAATTGGGGCTGAATGTTGAGACCGGGGAGGTGGGGGCCATCTGGCCCTGGGCGCCGCCGTGCTTCGCGAACTCCTCGCTCAGCCTGTACGCCGATTCCATTACCGTCTTCGCCGAGGGGCTGCCCTATGACGCCGACGAGGAGGGGTACCCCGATAACATACTGGCCCAGGCCGACGGGCTCCGCCGTCGGATTGCGCGGATCGACCCTCCCGCCATCGGAGACAACACCTTCTGGAACGAGATCTCCTGGGACGTGGTCAATGGCGAGTGGTCCTCGGAAGGCTGAAGGCTCGCCGCCCGGGCGCCCCCGGGCGCGCCGCCCCGCCTTCAGCGCCTTACTCATGCTGGCCGCCCTGCCGCCACTGCGGGGCCGCGATGCCGCACGTCTGCGTATCCTTACTCATGCGGGTCGCCCCCGGGTGCGCAACCCCACCCCACGTCGCTCATCTGAGCCGACTCCGCCAAGGCCCGGCTGGGCGCCCCTCCATCCCAAAGGGCGTAGATGAAGGAAACGTCGGAATGAACGTGTATGTGAAATGTTTTGAGATCCCGGACCGGCTCCGTGCGTCTCTCAACCCGGATGAATGCGAGGTCCTAGAAGTCGACGGCGTTCCTTTTATCGACGAATACGGGGTCTTCTCTCCGTTGGACGGACTTCGAATCGACCCCTCGGGGCGCTATTTATTATTCTGCGAATCAAAGATCGACTCTCTTGTCGGCATAGACCTGGTCTCGCATCACGTTGTTGAACTTATCGCCCCGGGATGGAGGCCTTATTTCGCCAACAGCACACTGGGCCAGTATGTCACATCATTCCGCGCCTTCACCGCAGGACTTCCCTACATGCCCCATGATACTGCTCCGGATGACGACACCCTGGGTGCCGCCGCGCAGCAGTTCAGGAGCACGATCAAGGACATCGACCCGAGAGCCGCAGAAGGTAACACCATGTGGAACGAGGTGAGTTGGGACATCGCCAACGGGGACTGGCAGTAGGCGAACTGTCCATGTGCTCGCATCTCAGGACGCTCAGAAGCGCCACTCGGAGGTGGCGGCGAATACGATCGACGGATGCCCCTCCCATCGCGCAATCGGATGAGCAGATCCGTGAACTCGTCCTCGGCGCAGGGGGTCGCCCCACCCTATGCCGTCCCAGGACCTCCTGCGTCATCACGCCAATCCCGGCCAGTCCGGGGATCTTTCTGGTGAGAAAGACTGATTAAAATCGGTACCATTATGGCACCAGTATATCCGTGACGTCAAGATCCCAGGCACCATCTCCCGCAATTATCGCAAAGAGTTGCACTTCCAGATCCGAACGCCCCTCCTCCAATGACCACAAGGGGCAGTCGACCGAGAATCCCGTTCCGTCGGCCAGTTCAATCCACTCAACTGGATCCAAAAAATTCTGCGGCGGCAGCACGAAGGTGGCTGGATACTCGCGGAGCACGCGCTCCGCATCCCTCCACCTGACATGCCCGCCCGGAAGAAACATCTCATTGATGTCATGCCGACCCTCAACGATGATGACCATGAGTTCATACAATTGTTCGACGAGTTCACCTGGAAGGACTCCGCGTTCCGTCATGGCCTCACCCTGTTCCTTGAGATTCTGATGGACGTGCTTTCAACGACTTTAAAACACTCTTGGAGCATTCATCCGTGCGATCGAGTGTTAATGAAAGCCAATCGACGGCCGTCTGCGCGAATTTCTTTCTGGGGAGCGATACAGCAAGCTCGCTCCTATGAGATATGATGGCCAGTGGAAATCTAAAGTCCACAACTCATAAGAAACAGGTCATCGTCATGGACTATACCACGGGGGTCGCACGCCGGGAGGCTCGCCGCCCCGCTCATCCGTCTGCGCGAGGAGGGCGTCAAGGGGCGTCCGCCGAGTCCGGGGCTGAGAAATGCCCTGCAGGTGACGTTGATCCGCATGCGCCATGGTGCAGTGCAGACGGTGATCGGCGAACAGCTGGGTATGTCTCAGCCCACTGTTTCGCGGGCCGTCAGGGCCCTGACCGACACGATCGTCCGAGCTCTGAAGAACATGCTGCTCACAGCGGAGGAGGTGCCCGAGAACCGAAACTTTCGTGCTGGACGGCAGCCCCTCCTCTGCTGGAGCTGGCGGAGGCGCCGTGAATTATGGTCGTGGTGAGCACGGGACGGCCAGTATGAACGTCCAGATCCTGGTCCTGCCCGACGGAAGATTGGTGCGGGCCTCCGCCCCTACCCGGCTCCATGCACGACGTGGCGACCCCGGACGCATTCGAGCGGACCTTCACCGCCACCTTCATGCTCTACGCATTCAAAACCACACTCTGAATAACCTTCGAGGCGTTTTTTCTCGAGTTCGCCGGGGGCTCCCATATGATGATCCAGATCCAGATGCTGAGCCGAACCCCTTGGAAGCGGCCGCAGAGGATCTGCGGAGGCGACTGGCCGCGCTCGACCCGCCGGCCATCGGAGACAATACCTTCTGGGATGAGATCTGTTGGGATGTCGCCATCTCCGACTGGACGTCGGAAGATCTTCGATAACTTCTGAGTCGACCGCCCCCGCGGACCGGGTGGGAAGGTGCTCGGACGCGACTGCAAGTCTTTTCGCATTGAAATGAGTCTGCGCAGGCGCTCCGAGGCCCCGAACGCCATCCGGTCTCCTCTTCCGGTTAGGACGAGCGCGGGATCTGCAAGGCCGACGGCTCTACCCCTCGTGGGACAGCGCCGAGGCCGCCGGTGCCGCGCGGCAGAACCGTCGGATCCCGCCGCTGATCCCGGAAGAACGCCCGCCTCCGCACCCGCGGATCCCCGATAAGATCCGTCAAGGCGGCGGAGCGATCTCGAACGGCCACTGGAACACTGCCGGGAGGAGGCCGACGATGAAGGACTGGACGCGGCTGCTCTTGAGTGTTCTCCCTCCGCCGGGGGAGGTGAGCCCACGGTGGCGGATCCCCGCAAGAGGTGATGCCACGGCGTATCCCGACGACTATCTGGAACTCATGGGCCTGTACGGCCCCGGTTGCGTCGACGACTTCCTGTGCCTGCTCGCCCCGCAGCATCCGAATGAGAACCTGGACGCTCACCGCCTGGGGCCGGTGTGGGTGAAGGGCATCGAGGAGCTGGCGGGGACGGTCGGCGAGCGGCTGCCGCCGGAGGTGGAGGACTTCGGCGACCTGGTCGCCTGGGCGGGCACCGACAACGGGGACATGTGCTTCTGGATCCCGGGCCGGCGGGACCCGTCCGCCCGCCTGGTGGCGATCCGCGCGGGACGCGACGACGAGTGGTCCGTCCACCCCATGGGCATCGCCGAATTCCTCGTCAAATGGCTCCGGCGCCGACTCGTCGTCCCCGTCTTCCCCGACGACGTCCCCGCGGACGAGCACTCCTTCACGCCTCTGGTGGCCGGCAGCCCCGATCCTCCACCCGCGCCGCCCTCGACACACTACCTTGCGGACCTGATCCTCGCGACGGAGAACGGCGGAACCATTCCGCACACCGATTGCGACGCGATACACTGAGCCTTTCTCGCCGGGAACGGCGGCTCGTGGGTGAGGATGATCATGATGGCGCGGGCGGGCGTGTGGTGGTGCGGGCGGGGCGGTCGCCGCGGTCCGCGAGGACCGCGACCGGCCCCTTCCTCGTCGAGATGTGCATTCTGCTCTCGAGAGGTGCATTTTGCACTCGAGAGTGGCGGTTGGAACTGCACTTTCGAGTGCGAAGTGCACGTCTCGGCGTCGGGGGCGCCCGCCGCGGCCTCCGCTCGACTCGCGGCGGCCCTTCCGGGGCCTGTGGCGGGCGCCGGTTGTCCAAATCTGTTGCAAAGGCCCGAATCGCACCGGAGCGCGCGGAGAGAATCGTTGATATTCCGCGCTTCTACCCGCCGCCGATCCCGCCGCGAGACGCCTTTGCAACAGATCTGGACACGACTCCGCCCCAGACCGCCACAGGAGCCCCACCAGCACCACTCCGCGCCCTCCCGGCCTCGCCATCATGACGATCCGAGCCCGCGGACCGCCGCTCCCGATGAGAAAGGCTCACTAATTTCAGGAGGTTCTCATGCCCATGACCCAGGCCGACGTACGCGACTGCATTGCCCCGGAGCTCAAGGAATTCGGGATGCGGCGAAGAGGGTTCCGGTGGTTCTGGAGCGGCCCCGAGGTGCGATGGAGCCTTCATCTGGCCAAGATCCCCCGCCGCGAATGGGTGTCATTCGAGTTATCGGGCGGACTGGCCGCCGAAGATCCCGGGACTCCGTCCTCACCGACCGGGAGCGGATTTCAACTGCACATGTACCTTGCGGACTGGGACATCGACGAGGACGTGACCGTGCGGATGCTGGAGGATCTCGGGTACACCGCCCTCCCCGACAATACCCGTCGCGCACTCCTCAAGCGCCTGGTCGCCATGGTCTGCCGGTACGTGAGCGAGCACTCCACAGTGGAGCAGCTGGTGCGCGCCTATGCCGCCGGCGAGTACCGCTCGTCAATCATATTCAAGGACCTCAGACGGACGCTGGAGCGCGAAGCCGCGCGGCCGGGCCTGGACGACGGGGGCGCGGACGCCCGCCCCGCCCCTGGAGGAACCCGACGTCCCACTCACCATTCCACCGGATGACCTGGACGCCCGTCCAGCCCCGGGAGGATCCCCCGCCCGGGCCCGGGGGACTGCGCTCAGCCCCGGCGCGAGCGAAGCGCCTGAGATCGCTCCGCCCGTCCCCGCCCGGTCCTCCCGACGGCGAGGACCGCGAGCGCGTAGAGCACCGGGATGAGGGCGCACACGAGCAGGGCCGGGCGCAGGCCCGTGCCCGAGTCGCCCGGCAGGATCCGCGCCGGCCCCGCCAGGAGTCCCCCGGATGTCGCCGAGCCGGCCAGGCCGCCCGCGGTGGCGGGCCCGGCGGTCGCCCCCAGGTCGCCGGCCAGCGCCAGCAGGGCGAACATCGCGCCCCCGCCGGCGGGGAAGCGGGCGGCCGTCAGGGAGGTGGCGCCCGGCCACATGAGGGCCACGAACAGGCCGGTGCCCGCGCAGGCCAGGAGCGTGAGCGCCGGGCGGGAGTCGGTGGCGGCCACGAGGTAGCAGGCGGCGGCGCCGGCGCCGGAGACCACGAGGCAGGCCCGCAGGGGCAGCCGGTCCCCGGCCAGGCCGTAGCCCGTGCGCCCCAGTGCCATGAGCAGGGCGAAGAGCCCCGGGCCGAGCAGGTCGCCGAGCTCCTTGCTCACGCCGGCGCCCTGCTGGGCGAAGAAGCTGGACCACTGGCTCATGGTCAGCTCGCTCGCCCCGCCCATGGCCATGAGCGCCAGGGCGAGGAGGAGGGCGGGGGCGCCCAGCAGCGAGCGCAGCGGGGTGCGCTCGGCGTCGGGGACGGTGGCGGGCATGGGCACCCGGGCGAGCACGGCGGCGTTGAGGGCCGGGATGGCGGCCCACACGAGCGGCAGGATCCACCACGAGGCGGTGCCGAGCCGGGCCAGCAGCGCCGTCGAGCCGAGCACCACGGCGAGCTGGCCCCAGCAGTAGAAGGAGTGGAGCAGCGCCATGCCCGATTCCTTCGAGCGCCCGGGTTCGGCGGGCAGGTGCTCGACGACGGGGCTGGCGAGGACCTCGATGAGGCCGCCGCCCACGGCGTAGACGGCGGCCGCCGCGCACAGGGAGGCGAAGGGGGCGCCCGTCCGGGTCGGCAGGAGGCCGAGCAGGACCAGGCCGGCGGCGGCCAGGACGTGGGCGAGGACCATGAGGGGCCGGTAGCCGAGGCGGTCGACGAGCGCGATGGCGGCGGTGTCGGTGAGCAGCTGGACGAGGAAGTTGAGGGAGGCGAGGATGCCGAGATGGGCGACGTCGACGCCCAGGCGGGTGTGGAAGATGACGAAGAGCAGCGGGGCGAGGTTGTTGACGATGGCCTGGACGACGAAGCTGGCGTAGGCGGAGCGCCGGGTCGCGGTCCACGATCCCAGCCGGCGGGGGCGGGGGCGCCGGGGGCCGGGCGGGGCGGCGGGCAGGGGGCTGCGCGTCATCGGGCGCCTCCAGTGTCGGGTGTCGATCGGGCCGGGCGCGCCCAGCCTACCCGTGAGAACAAGTGAAGGGTCCGGGGATCGGAGCCGGCATGGGCGGCGGGGCGATCCGGCGGCCGACAGGAGGTGCGGCCAGCGCCGGCCGGGCGGGCTTAGGCTCGGGCGCGATGGAGCCGCCCGCACCCGCATCCCCGCCCGCGCCGCCCGCGCCCTCCCCCGCGCCGTCCTCCCCCTGGCGCCTGGTCCTGGCCGTCGTGCTCACGGGCGCGGCCGCGGGGTTCATCGGCATCGCCATGGCCCTCCTGCTGGAGGGCTTCGAGACGGTCTTCTACGGCGTGGGCCGCGGCTCCCTGCCCGAGCGCGTCGCGGCCGCCCCCGCCTGGCGGCGCGTGGCCGCGCCCGCGCTCGGCGGGCTCGTGGCCGGGGCCCTGTGGTGGTGGGAGCGGGCCACGGGCGGGGTCGTCGGGGTCGAGGCCGTCGTGGCCGACGCCTCCGGGGCGCGCGCCCGCGCGATGGGCGTGCTGCGGCCCTTCGCCGACGCCGTCGTGCAGGTGCTGACCGTGGGGTCCGGCAACTCGGTGGGCCGCGAGGGGGCGCCGCGCCTGGCCGCCGGGGCGGTGGCGGTCAGGATCGCGGCCCGGCTCGGGATCGACCGGACCTGGTCGCCGCTGCTGGTGGCCTCGGCGGCCGGGGCCGGGCTGGGGGCCATGTACAACGCGCCGCTGGGCGGGGCGGCCTACGCCGTCGAGCTCGTCATGGTCGCGGGCACCCGGCGGCGGGGGATCCCGGTGGCCGTGGCGGTCTCCTGCCTGGCCGTGGCGGTCTCCTGGCTCCACTCGGGCGGGCGGCCGAGCCTGGAGATGGGCGCCGCCCCGCTCACCTGGCCGACGGCGGCGGCCTGCCTGCCGGCGGCGGCGGTGGCGGCGGGGCTGGGGCGCCTGGCCCGCGGCGGCTGGGCCCGGGCCAGGCGCCACCGGCTGCCCGACGGGTGGGGCCTGCCGCTGGCGATCGGCGCGGCCGGTCTGGCCACGGGCGCGGCCTCGCTGTGGCTGGCGGTCCTGCCGGGCAATGGCCGGGACGCCTTCCAGGCGGCCCTGAGCTCCCCGGCGGTGCCGGGCGCGGCCGCGGCGCTCGTGGGCGTGGTCGTCCTCAAGCCGCTGCTGACGGGGGCGACGCTGGGCGCGGGGGCCACCGGCGGCCTGCTGGCGCCGTCCTTCTCGCTGGGGGCGAGCGCGGGCGCCGCGGTCGCGGTGGGGCTGGGCGCGGCTGGCGCCCCGGTGAGCGTGGCGGCCCTGGCGCTCGTGGGCGCCGGGGCGGCGCTGGCGGTCACGCAGCGCGCCCCGGTCTTCGCCGCCGTCTTCGTCTGGGAGCTGACCCGCGGACCGGTGTGGACCCTGCCCGTCCTGCTGGCCGCCTGCCTGCTCGCCACCGGCCCCCGCCCGGGCCCCGGCCGCGGACCGCGCCGGGCGCGGTCGTAGCCCGGTCAGGACGCCCCGGCGACGGTGGACTCGCGCACGACCAGCTCGGGCACGAAACTCACGTGGCGCACCGCCCCGCCGTCGGCCAGCAGCAGGTCCGCGGCCGCCCAGCCGATGTCGCGCATGGGCTGGTGAACGCTCGTCAGCGGGGTGATGAGCTCTCCGGCCACGGAGATGTCGTCGTAGCCGACGATCGCCACGTCGCCGGGGATGGACAGCCCGCGCCGTCGGATCTCGCGCATGGCGCCGATGGCCATCTGGTCGTTGGCGCAGAACAGGGCCGTGGGCGGGCGGGGGCCGTCGAGCAGGCGGGCCGCGCCGACCGCGCCCGCGTCCGCCGTGTAGCTCTGGCCGTCGTGCACCGCCTCGGTCTCGACCAGGGCCTCCCCGGCCTCCAGCCCCGCCGAGGCGATGGCGGCCAGAGCGCCGGCGCGCCGGTCGACGGACTGGCGCACCGACGCCGGCCCGTTGACGAAGCCGATCCGGCGGTGCCCCAGGGACAGCAGGTGCTCGACGGCGGCGCCGGCCCCGGCGACGTCGTCGCCCGAGACCGTGGGCAGCTCGGCGGTCAGCGGCGGGTGGTCCATGAGCACGACCCTGATGCCGCGGCCGGCCAGGACGGCGAGGTTGTCCAGCGTCGAGTCCGAGGGGGTGACGATGACGCCGCGCACGTCCAGTCCGGCCAGGAGGCTCATGAGCTCGCGCTCGCGGTCGGGGTCGGAGTCGGTCGAGCCCAGCATGGGCACGCGCCCGCCCTGGCGGAGCCGGTCCTCGATCCCCCGGGCCGCCTCGGTGAAGAAGGGGTTGGAGATGTCGTGGACGAGGACGCCCACGAGGGAGGACCCGCCGTGGCGCAGGCGCCGCGCCGTCTCGGAGCGCACGAAGCCGAGCTCGGCGATGGCCGCCTCGACCCGCTCCCGCGTGCCCCGGGCGACCCGGTCGGGGTGGTTGAGCACGTGGGAGACCGTGCCGACGGAGACGCCGGCCAACTGGGCGACGTCGCGCACCGAGGGGCGGGACGGACGTGACGTGGCTGGAGTATCCATGATGCTCTCCCCTGGACCGGGTCCGGGTGCGCGCGGGCGGGCGCCCGCTGTCGCCCCCGGTCTCACTATTGTTCCGCAGATCGCACCGCCGCGGTGCGAAGACGGCGATCGGGTTCGGAAACGGTTTGCCGACGGCGGCGCGCGGGGCCGGGCGGGCGCGCCCGACGGAGCGCTCCGGGGCCGGTCAGCTTCTGACCCACCATTGTGAAACGGTTCAAGAGCCGATAGCATAATCGTCATCACGCTCGCAGCGCCCTTCCGACCCCGCGAGCCCGGACGCACTGAAAGTCACCGACGACTAGGAGAGCCCCATGGCCACACCCTCCCTGGCGGATCTGCCCCCGCAGTCCCTCAGCCTGCTCCAGACCCAGACCATCGAGCTGCCCAGCTGGGCCTTCGGCAACTCCGGCACCCGCTTCCGCGTCTTCACCACCGCGGGCGCGCCCCGCGACCCCTTCGAGAAGATCGACGACGTCGCCCAGGTCAACGCCTTCACCGGCATCACCCCCCGCGTGTCCCTCCACATCCCCTGGGACAAGGTCGACGACTACGACCGGCTGCGCCGCCACGCCGAGGAGCGGGGCGTGAGCATCGGCACCATCAACTCCAACGTCTTCCAGGACGAGGACTACAAGCTCGGCTCCCTGTGCAACCCCGACGAGAGGATCCGCGCCAAGGCGATCGCTCACCACCTGGAGTGCATCGACATCATGCGCGCCGTCGGCGCGCCGGCCCTGAAGATCTGGCTGGCCGACGGCACCAACTACCCCGGCCAGGACTCCATCCGCGAGCGCCAGGACCGCCTGGCCGACTCCCTGGCGCAGATCTACGCGGCCCTCGACTCCGACCAGCGGCTCGTCCTGGAGTACAAGTTCTTCGAACCGGCCTTCTACCACACCGACGTGCCGGACTGGGGCACCTCCCTGGTGCACTGCCTGGCGCTGGGCGAGCGCGCCAAGGTGGTCCTGGACACCGGCCACCACGCCCCGGGCACGAACATCGAGTTCATCGTGGCCCAGCTGCTGAGGCTGGGGCGCCTGGGGGCCTTCGACTTCAACTCGCGCTTCTACGCCGACGACGACCTCATCGTGGGCGCGGCCGACCCCTACCAGCTCTTCCGCATTATGAACGAGATCGTCGACGCCGGGGCCCTGGCCCCCGACTCGGGGGTCAACTTCATGCTCGACCAGTGCCACAACCTGGAGGAGAAGATCCCCGGCGAGATCCGCTCGGCCACCAACGTCCAGGAGGCCACCGCCAAGGCCCTGCTGGTGGACCGCGAGGCCCTGTCGGCCGCCCGGGCCGTCGGGGACGTCCTGGCCGCCAACGACGTCTTCGTCGACGCCTTCAACACCGACGTGCGCCCGCTGCTGGCCGAGCTGCGCGAGTCCCAGGGCCTGGACCCCGACCCCATGCGGGCCTTCCTCGCCTCCGGCTACCTGGAGCGCATCCGCTCCGAGCGCGTCGGGGGCGACGCCGCCGGCTGGGGCGCCTGACCCGCCCGCCCGACCTGCCGGGGGGCCGGGGACGCCGCCGCCCCGCCCCGGCGAACCGCCGCCCCGGCCCGCCCGCCCACTCCGAACCACGACGACAGGATCCCTCCGCCATGAACCCCTCCCGCCCCGTGCACGTCGCAGCGATCGACCTGGGCGCCTCCTCCGGCCGCGTCATGGTCGGCACCGTCCGCGACGGGCGCGTCGCCCTGACCCAGACGCGCCGTTTCGCCAACGGTCCGGTCCCCCTGCCCACGCGGGCCGGGGAGCGCCTGTACTGGGACGTGCTCCGCCTGTGGAGCGAGATCCGCGAGGGGCTGCTGGCCGCCGTGCGCGAGGTGGGGCCGCTGTCCGCCATCGGCATCGACACCTGGGCCGTGGACTACGGGCTCGTGACCGGCCAGGGGATCCTGGCCGGCATGGTCGACTCCTACCGCTCGCCGCGCACCCGGGGGATGCCCGGCAGGCTCTTCGAGGCGATCCCCGCGCCGGAGGTGTACGCCGTCAACGGCCTGCAGGTCCAGGACTTCAACACCGTCTTCCAGCTCATGGCCGACGCCCGCGACGGCTCCCTGCCCGCGACGGCGGACCTGGGCTCGCGCACCATGCTGCTGCTGCCCGACCTCATCGCCTCCTGGTTGACCGGGTCCATGTACGCCGAGGTCACCAACGCCTCCACCACGGGCCTGGTGGACGCCCGCACCCGCTCGTGGTCCGAGCCGCTGCTCACGCGGCTGCGCACCGAGGCGGGCCTGGACCTGGAGGGCCTGCTGCCGGAGACCATCGAGCCCGGCACCCCCGTCGGCGTCGTGCGCCCGGAGGTCCTCGACGTCTTCGGCCCCGACGGCGCCCCCACCCCGGTCATCGCCGTGGGCAGCCACGACACGGCCTCCGCCGTGGCCGCCGTGCCCGCCGTCGGGCCCGACTTCGCCTACGTCTCGTGCGGCACCTGGTCCCTGGTCGGCCTCGAGCTCGACGCCCCGGTGCTCACCGAGGCCTCCCGGGCGGCCAATTTCACCAACGAGCTCGGCGTCGACCAGACCGTGCGCTACCTCAAGAACGTCATGGGCCTGTGGGTCTTCAACGAGGCCGTGCGCACCTGGAGGCAGCAGGGCCTGGACCTGGACTACGCCGAGCTCGACGCCGCGGCCGGGGCGGCCGAGCCGCTGCGCACCGTCGTCGACATCGACGACGAGGCCTTCTTCGCCCCCGGGGACATGACAGTGCGCATCGACGCCGCCGCCGACGCCACCGGCCAGCCCCGGCCCCGGACCGTGGGCCAGTACGTGCGCTGCATCGACGACTCCCTCGCCCTGGCCTACCGGCGGGCCGTCCGGCGGGCCTGCGCCCTGGCCGGGCGAGAGGTCTCGGCGCTGCACATGGTCGGGGGCGGCACCGCCAACGAGCTGCTGTGCCGGGCCGCCGCCGACGCCACCGGCCTGCCCGTCCACGCCGGCCCCGCCGAGGCCACCGCCCTGGGCAATATCCTCGTCGCCGCCCGCGGCGCCGGCCTCATCGACGGCGACCTGGCCGAGCTGCGCCGCATGGTGCGGGCCTCCAGCGAGATCGTCGAGTACGCCCCCGACCCCGCGGCGGCCCCCGCCTGGGAGGCCGCCGAGCGCCGGCTCTTCGGCTGAGCCCGCCCGAACCGGAAGCCGCCCGAACAGAGCACTCACGTCAACCGCCCGAACCGGAAGCAGGACACGCTCATGACCACCTTCGCACCGCCCACGCCGCAGCCCGCCGCCACCCGCGACGGCGTCGGGCTCGACCCGCTCGCCGGCGGCTTCCTGCCGCCCTACGCCGAACGGCTCGACATCATCAGGCCCTTCCCCGCGCTGTCGGCCGAGGCCATGGGCGCGGCCCTGCTCGACGAGGAGTCCGGGGCCGACGGATCCGAGCCCGACGGGCCCGACTCCGGCGGGCGGGCGGCCGGCGCCCCCTTCGGCGGCGACGCGATGGCGGCCATGGACGCCTTCAACGCCCCCTTCGGCGAGGCGGAGCGGACCCGCGCCACCGCCGAGGACCGCGAGATCGACGGCCCGCACGGGCCGATCCCCGTGCGCGTCTACCGCCCCGAGCCCGGCCAGCGCCCGCCGACCCCCTCCCCCGCCGCCGGCGGCCTGCGCGCCGGGCTCGTGTGGTACCACGGGGGCGCCTTCATCGGCGGCGACCTGGACATGCCGGAGGCCGACGCCGTCGCCCGCGGGCTGGTCACCCGCACCGGCGCCACGATCGTCTCCGTCGCCTACCGCCTGTGCAACGACGGCCTCACCCACCACCCGGTGCCCCACGACGACGCCTGGGCCGCCTACCTCTGGGCGCGCGAGCACGCCGCCTGGCTCGGCATCGACTCCGGGCGCCTGGCCGTCGGCGGGGCCAGCGCGGGCGCCAGCATCGCCGCCGGCGTCGCCCTGCGCGGGCGCGACGACGGCGCCGCCCCCTGGCAGGCGCTGCTGGCCTACCCGGTCGTCCACGCCGAGCACTGGCCCGCCCCCTCCGGGGAGCTGGCGGCCCGCCTGGCCGATATGCCCCAGATCCTGCGCTTCCCCGCCGACATCTTGGCGCTCATGAACGAGAACTACCTGGGCGGGCCGGTCCGCGACGCGCCGCCCTGCGCCTTCGTCGGCGACGGCAACGGCACCGCCGCCGACCTGACCGGCTACCCGCCCGCCTACATCGAGAACTGCGAGAACGACGACCTGCGCGCCTCCGGCGAGGCGTTCGCCCGCCAGTTGTCCGAGGCCGGAGCCGACGTCGAGGTCGTCACCGCCGCCGGCGTGCCCCACGGGCACCTCAACGCCGTCGGCAGCCCGCTGACGAGCCGGTCGCTCGACCGCTTCGCCGCCCGCCTGGCGCGCGCGGCCTGACCGGACCGCCCACGCCGTCGGGCCCCGCATCCGGCCCGGCTCCCCCGCATCCGGGCCCGCCCGCCGCGGGACGGCCCCGCCGTCCCGCCACCGCCCCACCACCGGAACCGAAGAAGGGATCACCCCATGCCCACCCACCCGACCCTCGATGAGATCCTCGCCCAGATGGGCGCCGCCGGGCGCCGCCTGGACCACATGGGCGCCGTCGAGGCCGGCGCCGGCAATATCTCCGTGTCCGTCGCGGCGGGCGCCGCCGAGCTCGGCCTGACCGACCGCTTCCCGCAGGCGGCCCCCGGCACCGGGCTGCCCCTGCCCGCCCCGGCCCTGGCGGGCCGCACCGTGCTGGTCACCGGCTCGGGCTGCCGCCTGCGCGACGTCGCCGACTCGCCCGAGGCCAATGTGTCGGCCTTCGTCGTGGACGAGGGCGGGGCCACCGGCACCTGGTACACCCACCCGCGCCGGGCCTACGAGAAGCCCACCAGCGAGTTCAACTCCCACCTGGCCGTCCACGACGACCAGGTCGCCCGCCGCGGGGTGGGCTTCCAGGCCGTCATCCACGCCCAGCCCCCCCACCTGGTCCAGCTGTCCCACATCAGGGACATCCGCACCACCCGCGAGTTCAACCGACGCATCCTGCGCTGGGAGCCCGAGACCATCGTCCAGCTGCCCGCCGGCATCGAGGTCCTCGACTTCATGGTGCCCGGCTCGCAGACCCTCATGGAGAGCAGTGTGCGGGCCCTGCGCGACCACGTCATCGTCCTGTGGTCCAAGCACGGCATCATGGTGCGCTCCGACGCCTCGCCCCTGGCCGCGGTCGACAAGGTCGAGTACGCCGAGACCGGCGCCATGTACGAGGTCCGCGACATGATGGCGGGCGGGCTCGGCCAGGGCGTGACCGACGACGAGCTGCGCGCCGTCGTCGAGGCCTTCGAGGTGCCCACCGACCTGCTGTGATCCCGGTTCGCATCCCCGGGCCCCGCGCCTCACCCGCTCGGGAAGGGCGGGTGGGCGCGGACGCGAGAAATGGCGTTCTGGGAGGATCGTTCCGCCCCGCACTCGACGACCGCCTCCCGAGAACCGCGGAATCACGCGGAAGCCGCTGGGCGCACCCGGCGTGCCGGTCCGAACGATCCTCCCAGAACGCCAAAACCGTCCCGGAGGCCGTCGGGGCGGCGTCGGGGCTCGCCGCCGGTTCGCTGCAACGAACGATTCGTCGGATCACCCCCATGATGAAGGGCACAGCGAGGGGCCGCTTGACGCCTTTCCGGCCCCTCGGTACATTCTCACGCCGACGCACGACAACGGAGCCCCCGTTGGACGTGCGTTCTCCCGTTCCGGCCCCGGAACGGGAAGGAACAACCGGAAGGAACGCACATGTTCTTCGACACCCAGCTCGCCATCGCCGCCGCCGCCGCCCGCGCCCGCGAGGCCGAGAAGGCCTTCGTGACCGAGCACGACGAGCAGCACTGACACAACCGATCCCAGGCGGAACGATCCCGCCGCACCGAATCCGGGCGAGGACGACGAGGTCCTCGCCCTTCTTGCTGCCCGCGCCCGCCGGAACAACCGGATCAGCCGGATCACCGCCATCCATGTCGACCCCGGGGACGTCACCCGATACGATCTGAACCGCTTCAACGACGAGCGATCGGAACGACATGACTCCTCCCCGCACCGGTCGGGACACGACGCCCCTCGCGTGCCGCGCACCCGTGAACCTCACCGTCGACCATCTCAGCTCCCCCATCGGCGTCGCCGTCCCCCGCCCGGTCCTGGCGTGGCAGGTGCCCGGGCCCGCGCCGGCGCGGGCCTACGAGATCGAGGTGCGCCGCCTCGACCCGGCCGGCGGCGCCGCGCCCGAGCCGGCCTGGGCGACCGGCCGCGTCGAGATCGCCTCCCCTCCCATGTCCCCCTGGGTCGCCTACGACGGCGCGCCCCTGGTCTCCGACGCCGACTACTCCTGGCGGGTGCGCGTGTGGACCGCCGACGCCGGCCCCTCCGACTGGGCGGCCTCCGCCTTCTCCACCTCCCTCCTGCACCCCGGCTCCGACGCCGTCGCCCCCTGGGTCGAGCCCGCCCAGACCCCGGCCGAGCCCGAGCCGCCCATCGACTTCGCGGCCGTCTTCGGTGAAAACGGCGGCCAGCGCGCCTGGGAGCCCGCCGGGCGAAGACTCCACCCGGTCAAGCTCGTCCGCCAGGAGCTCGCCCCGACCGCCCCCGCCGACTCGGCCGCCGCCGAGCCGGGCGACGCCCCGCCCGCCCCCGCCGCCCTGACCCGCGCCCGCCTGTACACCACCGCCCAGGGCGTCCTCGACGTCTCCATCGACGGCGCGCCCGTGGGCGACTCCGTCCTCGCCCCGGGCTGGACGAGCTACCACGACTACACCGAGTTCGACGTCCACGACGTCACCGCCGCCCTGGCCTCCCCCGGCCCCCACGTCCTGGGCCTGCGCCTGGCCGACGGCTGGTTCGCCGGGCGCATCGGAGCCCTGGGCGAGTCCGCCCAGTACGGGCGCGTCCTGCGGGCCTGGTGGCAGCTGTCCCTGACGTACGCGGACGGCTCCACCGCCGTCGTCGGCCCCGACGCCACCGCCCGCAGCACCGAGGGCGGCCCGATCCGCTACAGCGACATACTCGTGGGCGAGCGGCGCGACGACCGGCTCGCCGCCGCCGTGGCGGGCTGGGACCGCCCCGGGTTCGACGACGGCGCCTGGGACCGGGTGCGGATCGTGCCCGCCGCGCGCCTGGACCCGCCCACGCGCTTGGAGCCCTTCCGCGGCGAGCCCGCGCGCCGGGTCAGGGCGCTGCCCGTCGCGCAGGTCCTCGCCACGCCCGCGGGCGAGACGGTCCTCGACCTGGGGCAGGTCATCGCCGGGAGGCTGCGCCTGGCCGCCGTCGGGCCGGCCGGCACCGAGATCGTCCTGGAGCACTCCGAGCACCTGGCCGCCGACGGCTCCTTCTTCTCCAACGTCGTCGGTCCCAACAAGGACCAGCGCGACGTGTGGGTCCTGGCGGGCACGGGCACGCCCGAGGCGCCGGAGGTCTTCGAGCCGGCCTTCACCTTCCACGGCTTCCGCTACGTGCGCGTCACCGGCTACCCCGGCCGGCTGCGGGCTCGCGACGCGGTCGGCGTCGTCCTGGCCTCCGACCTGCCCGCCACGGGCGGATTCGCCTGCTCCGACGCGCGCCTGACCCGGCTGCACAAGAACGTCGTGTGGTCCCAGCGGGCCAACTTCCTGTGGATCCCCACCGACTGCCCCCAGCGCGAGCGCACCGGCTGGACCGGCGACGCCCAGGTCTTCGCCCCCGCCGCCGCGAACAACGCCGAGGTCCACGCCTTCCTGGCCCGCTGGATGCGCAATGTCCGCGCCGACCAGCGCGAGGACGGCTCGGTGATGAACATGAGCCCGTGGCCCCCGCTCATGGGCGCCGTGGAGGGGATCCCCGGGCCGGGCGGGATCGCGGTGTCCGCCGGGTGGGGCGACGCCGTCATCCGCGTGCCGCTGGCCCTGTGGGAGCGCTACGGGGACACCACCGCCCTGGAGGAGAACCTGGGCGCGATGCGCTCGTGGGTCGCCAAGCAGACGCGCGAGGCCGACCGGGAGCTGCCCGAGCGCCTGCGCGCCGAGGCGGGCGGGCCGGCCGACGGGTGGGAGCGCCTGAGCGGGGAGGAGGCCGCGCGCCAGCGCCTGCTGTGGAACTCGCGCACGCACTTCGGCGACTGGCTGGCGCCGTCGACCCTCGCCGCCGACGTGCCGCTGCCCATTATGGAGGCGCCCCGGCGCACGGGCGAGTTCGTCGCCTCCGCCTACCACGCCGAGGCGCTGCGCACGCTGGCCCGGGTGGAGGGCGCCCTGGGCCACGAGCGCGAGGCCACCGGGCTGCGCGAGCGCTGGGAGGCGGTGCGCGGGGCGGTCGCGGCCGAGTACGTGAGCGCCGACGGCGTCGTCTCCTCGGGCCTGCAGGGCGAGCAGGTCCTCGCCCTCGCCTTCGACCTGGTCGCCGACCGGGCGCTGCGCGGTCGGGTGGCCGAGCGCCTGGCCGAGCTGGTGCGCGGGGCCGGGGGCCGTCTGGACACGGGGTTCCTGTCCACGCCCTTCCTCCTGGACGTCCTGGTGGACAGCGGGCACGAGGCCGAGGCGTGGGCGGTGCTCATGCAGGAGGCGGTGCCGTCGTGGCTCTACGAGGTCGCCGAGGGGGCGACGACGATCTGGGAGTCCTGGGCGGCGGTCGCGCCCGACGGGACGGTGGGGGCCATGAGCTTCAACCACTGCGCCCTCGGCTGCGTGGACGACTGGATGTTCCGCCGCCTGGGCGGGATCGCGCCGTTGGAGCCCGGGTACCGGCGGGTGCGCGTCGCCCCGCTCACGGGCGGCCCGGTGTTCTGGGCGCGGGCGCACCGCGACACGCCCTTCGGGCGGGTGGAGGTGTCCTGGGAGCGCACCGGTCCGGCGGCGCCGGGGGACGCCGGCGGGACCGGCGCGGGCGTCAACCGGACCGGCGCCGACGCCGTCGGCGCGCACTCCCGCGTGCGCTACGAGATCGAGCTGCCCGCCGGGGTGAGCGGGGAGCTGGTGACGCCCGACGGCGGGGTGCGCGAGCTGCGCGGCGGGCGGACCGTCGAGGTCTGCGCGGCCGCCGACGGCGCCCCCCGGTGAGCGCTCCGCCCCCGCCCTGCGCCCCGGCGCTTCACCGCGCAGGCACGGAGGCTGAGGGCCGGAGCGCTCACCGGGGCCGCTCGGGCGCCCTACCGGTCCCGGCTGGCCCGCCCGCCCAGGACCGCCCCGTTGGTCCGGGCGATCTCGCCGTAGACGCGGGCGGACTCCTTGAGCGTGCGCTCCTGGGTGTCCCGGTCGACGGCGATAATGCCGAACTTGGGCCCGTAGCCGAAGATCCACTCGAAGTTGTCCATGGCCGACCAGCACATGTAGCCGCCCACCGGCGCGCCGTCGGCGATGGCCGCGCCGACCTCCGCGATGGCGGTGCGCAGGAAGTCCACGCGCTGGGCGTCGTCCTCCGTGTTCAGGCCGTTCTCGGTGACGATGATCGGCACCTTGACGATCTCCTGGGCCTGGCGGATCACGGCGCCGATCGCCCAGGGCCAGATCTCCTCGCCCGCCGGGTTGACCACGGCGCCCTCGGCGGGCGGCACCGGGCCGTCCGGGCCCAGGACGGTGCGGTTGTAGGTCTGCAGTCCGACGAAGTCGTCGCCTTCGCTCACCCGCAGGTAGCGCAGATTGTTCTCCTCGATCATGCGCGCCACGCGCTCCTCGCCGCCGGGGGCGGCGTGGAAGTCGGAGTTGGCCAGAGTCCAGCCGACCCTCATCGCGGGATCGACCCCCTTGATGGCCTCGACGGCGGCCCGGTGGGCGGCGACCTTGACCTCGAAGGCCTCCTGCGTGGCCGACAGCTGGAAGCCGGCGACCCTGTCCGCCGTCGTCCCCAGCGCGCGGGCGGCGCCGACCCAGGTGGGGTTGTTCAGCCGGGCTCCGGGGGTCGCCTCGCACAGGCCCATCTCGCGCAGGAGGATGGCGAGGTTGGGCTCGTTCATGGTGCAGACGAGGTCGAACATGTCGCCGAGCTCGGCGGTGACGCGGCGGCAGTAGCGGGCGAAGAGCCCGGGCGTGGCCTTATCCTCCCAGCCGCCGCGGGCGATGAGCCAGGCCGGGGAGGTGAAGTGGTGGTAGGTGACGATCGGGGTGAGCCCGTGCTCGTGGCAGGCGCGCAGCATGTCGCGGTAGTGGGCGATGGCGACGGCGGAGAACTCCCCGGGGGCCGGCTCGATGCGGCTCCACTCCAGGGAGAAGCGGTAGGCGTTGAGCCCCAGGGAGGCCAGCAGCGCGATGTCGGAGCGGTAGCGGTTGTAGTGGTCGCAGGCGTCGCCGGAGGACTCGGCGTACATGGTGTCCGGGACGTGCTCGTAGAGCCACACGTCGTTGTTGGTGTTGCCGCCCTCGACCTGGTGGGAGGCGGTGGCGGTCCCCCACAGGAAGTCCTCGGGGAAGGGGGTGGCGACGGGAGTGGCGGCGGTCATGGGTGTCTCCTCGGGTCGGCTCAGTCTTACGGTATCGGGGGCCCTGGCGGCCCGTGGCGCGTCGGGACCCGGCGCGCCACGACGCTCCTCAACGGCGGCGGGACCGGGCCGGCCCCGGGCGACCCGGCCGAGTCCCGCCGTCGGACTACTTCACGCCCTTGACCAGGGGGATGACGACGGCGCCCAGCGCGCACAGGACGGCCGCGATGCCCCACAGAAGCGTGTAGTTGTTCCCCGCCCCCAGAATAGCGGGAGCCGCGGCGGGCACGAGGATGGTGGGCAGGTTGAGGGCCAGGCCGAAGACGGCCATGTCCTTGCCGGTGTCCGCCTCGTTGGGCAGGACCTGGGCGCACAGGGCCAGGTCGACGGTGAGGTACATGGCCTGGCCGACGGCGAAGACCATCCAGGCGATGATGAACTGGTTGAAGCTGGCCGCCCGGCCGCCGATGATCAGGGCGAGCGCCATGACGAGGGCCGAGCCGATGACGAAGGGCTTGCGCCTGCCGAGTTTGTCGGACAGCCAGCCCGACCCGGTGAACAGGGCGATCGACACGGGCGCGGAGTACAGGGAGAGCAGGCTGGCCCTGGCCCCGGCCTCGGCCGGGGTGAAGTGGAGATTGGTGATGAGGTAGAGGACGAAGAAGGACAGGAAGGCGGTCATGGCGATGCCGGCCAGGAAGCGGGAGAGCCAGACCCACCCGAAGTTCGGGTGCTTGCGGGGGTTGACGAAGAAGCCGGCGAACAGGCCGCCCAGGTCCAGGGCCGGGACGTCGGCCTTGTCGCGCTGAGGGTCCTTGTAGAGCAGGATGAGCGGGAAGGTGGTGGCCAGGGCCAGCAGGACGGGCACGGTCATCATGAGGGCGGGCGTGCCGACGAGCCGGCCGGCGATAGCCGCGCCGGCGCTCATGGCGAGCGCACCCATCATGCCCATGAAGCCCATGACCCGGGCCCGCATCCTGTTGGGCACGCCCTCGACGGGGATGACGGCGTAGGCGTTGAAGCCCGCCTGAGCCGCGGTGATGCCCACGACGTAGGCGATGCCGATGACGATGTGGTTCGTCATGGTGCCGATAGTGGCCATGCAGACGAGGCTGACGAGATAGCCGCCGAGGATCCAGGGACGGCGACGCCCGAAGCGGCTGGTGGTGCGGTCGGACAGGGCCCCGATCAGCGGAATGGCGACGAGCATGAGGATGCCCGACACGGAGGTGATGCGCGAGTAGACGGTGGTGGCGGTGGCCTCGTTCATGGCGGACAGGCGCAGCTGGAGGGCCGTGCCCAGGGTGAGCATCATGATGTAGCCGCCCACGGCGGCCAGGAGGACCAGCGGGATGGTGCGCGAGGGCTTGCCGTAGGTGCGGGTGATGGCCTCGGTGTCGTCCTCGGGCTCGCCTGTCCCGGGCTCGCCGGCCGCGATCTCGTCGCGCCCGGGGCTCTCGCCCGCCGCGATCGCGGACGGCTCGTCTTCGTCCCGGAGCCGGGTGTCGGTGGGGTTGCTCATCGTTCGTCCTTGAGATGAGGTCGGCGTCAGCGCCGACGGCGGCGGCCGGGCGGAAGCGCCCGAACCTGTTGACACGGTTCACTGTACCGAAAACATTATCCAGATTGGAAGAGATCTATATCACTTAGACAATCGCCGTCGACCCTTCTCCCCCGGTAGGCTGACCTCGGAATCGCAACCGACGACGCCGGGAGGGGGCGGCAGACCGTGCCGAACGAGGACCGCCCCGACTCCTGCCCGGCCGGCGCCGTCGCCCCGCCCGACGGGCGCACCCGCTACGCCAACGGCGAGCGGCGGCGGGCCGCCATCGTCGACGAGGCCATGACCGTCTTCGCCACCCGGGGCTTCCACAACCTGTCCATGCGGCAGATCGCCGAGGCCGTCGGGGTCAGCCACACCCTCCTGCGCCACCACTTCGGCACGAAGGACGCCGTCCTCCAGGCCGTCCTGGCCCGCCGCGAGGAGACGGAGGCCGGATGGCGCGCCGCGCTGGTCGCCGAGCGCGGCCTGCTCGACGCCCTCCCGCTCATCATGGAGCACAACGCCGCCATTCCGGGCCTCATCCAGCTCGACGCCGTGCTGCGCGCCGAGGCCGTCAACCCCGACCACCCCGCCCACGACTACGCCGTCGGGCTCTCCCGCCGCTTCCGCTCCCGGCTGCGGGCCGATCTGGACGCCGAGCGGGCGGCCGGCCGCCTCCGGGCGGACCTCGACCTCGATCTGACGACGACGCACCTGGCCTGCCTCATCGAGGGGCTCCAGAGCGAATGGCTCCTAGACCGGGGCATCGACATGGCCGCCGTCGTGCGCGCCCTCGTCGAGCAGCTCCGGGCGCGCTGACGCCCCGGCCGGCTCGGGCCCGCCGAGTCGCGGCCGACCCCCGTGGCCCGAAGCCCCCGCGCCCGCGGGGCGCCCCTTTCGCTTTACTCCCGCCCATCCCCCAACCCACCGAAGCCCCCGCGCCCGCGGGGCGCCCGATCGAGGCGGGGCGCCGAGGGCCTGTCCGCCCGCCGTCACCCGTTGACGCCACGGCCGAAGTGATCGTAGCCTGAGAGCAACCCGTTTATGAAACGGTTCAATGACGATCCGGAGACCTCCATGCCCGCTCACGCGCCCGACCGCGCCCCCGTATCCGACCCCGCCGCCGGCCCCTTTGCAGGCCCCGCCGACCCCGACACCCTCCTCGACGCCGCGCCCCCGCCCCCGGCCGACCCCGTCGGCCCGCTGGCCGCGCCCGCCCGCCTGCGCGCCGACCACCACCGCGCCGGCGCCGACGTGCTCGGCGGCACCGGCCCCGCGCCCGCTCTGTCCTGGGAGGTCCCCGCCGCCCCGGCGGGCTGGACGCAGGCGCGCGCCGAGGTCGAGATCACCCGCGGCCCCCTCGCCGGCGCTACCACCACCGAGACCGTCGCCCTCGACGGCCCCTCCCAGCTCTTCCGCCCCTGGCCGTCCGCCCCTCTCGCCTCCCGCGAGCGCGCCGCCTGGCGCGTGCGGGTCGCCGGACCCGACGGAGTCCTCTCCCCCTGGTCCGCCCCCGCCGTCGTCGAGACCGGTCTGCTGGAGCGCTCGGACTGGACCGCGCGCCCCATCGCCGCCCCCGGCAACGCGCGCACCGACGCCGCCCCCGTCCTCGTGCGCCGCCTCACCGTCCCCGCCGGCGTCTCCGCCGCCCGCCTGCACCTGACCGCGGCGGGCGTCTACGAGGCGTTCATCGACGGCGTCAAGGTCGGCCGCCACGAGCTCGCCCCCGGCTGGACCCAGTACGCCGACCGCCTCCTGGTCCAGACCCACGACGTCACCGCCGCCCTGCCTCCCGGCGAGCACGAGATCGCCGTCGTGCTGGGCAACGGCTGGTACCGCGGGCACCTGACCTGGCAGATGCGCGAGTGCGTCTACGGCCGGGCCCTGTGGCTGCTGGCCCAACTCGAGCTGACCGGCGAGGGCGGCACCGACGTCGTCGCCACGGACGGGACCTGGGCCTGGCGCCCCTCCAACGTCACCGCCAACGACCTGTACAACGGTCAGTCCACGGACCTGCGCCTGCCCGCGCTCGGCGAGGCCGGCGCCGAGGCGCCCGTGGAGGTCCTGCCCCTGCCCGGGGCGGCCCTGGAGCCCACCGTGCTGCCGCTGCCCACCGTCATCGGCCAGGTCGCGCCCGTCGAAGTCGTGACCACGCCCTCGGGCGGGCGGATCCTCGACTTCGGCCAGAACCTGACCGGCCACGTCCGCCTGGCCGTGCGGGGGCAGGCGGGCGCCGTCGTCACGCTGCGCCACGCCGAGGTGCTGGAGGACGGCGAACTGGGCACCCGCCCCCTGCGCCGCGCCGAGGCGACCGACCGGGCCATCCTGTCCGGCGGCGACGACGTCTTCGCCCCCACCCTGACCCAGCACGGCTTCCGCTACGTGGAGGTCGACGGCTTCCCCGGCGACGACGACACCCTCCTGGCCGCGGCCGCCGCCCGGGTCGTCTCGGCGGGCATGGAGCGCGCCGCCTGGTTCGACTGCTCCAGCGAGCCGGTCGCCAGGCTGGTGGAGAACACCCGGTGGTCCACCATCGACAACTTCATCACCGTGCCCACCGACTGCCCCCAGCGCGACGAGCGCCTGGGCTGGACCGGCGACATCGGCGTCTTCGCGCCCACTGCCCTGTCCCTGTACGACGCCGCCGCCTTCCTGGCCTCGTGGACGACGGACCTGGCCGCCGCCCAGACGCCCGACGGCGCCGTGCCGGTGGTGATCCCCGACGTGCTGGGCGGCACGCGCCTGACGTGCGCCTGGGGCGACGCCGTTGCGCTGGTGCCCTGGGCCGTCTACGAGGCGAGCGGCGATGCGGCGGTGCTGGCCGCGTCCGTGGACGCCATGGCCCGCTTCGTCGACGGCGTGGAGCGCGCCGCCGGGCCCTCGCGGCTGTGGCGCGGCGGCTTCCAGTTCGGCGACTGGCTCGACCCCGACGCCCCGCCGCAGAACCCGGGGGCCGCCAAGGCGGACCCCGACGTCGTGGCCACCGCCTACTTCGCCCGCAGCGCCGGCATCACCGCGCGCGCCTGCGCGATCCTGGGCCAGACCGAGCGCGCCGCCCGCTACGAGGCCCTGGCCGCCGCCGTGCGCGCCGCCTACCTGGACGCCTACGTCACCGCCGACGGACTCATCCTCTCCGACTGCGCGACCGTCTACGCCCAGGCCCTGGCCTGGGACCTGCTGGACACGCCCCGGCGCGTGGCAGGCGCCGGGCGGCGGCTGGCGGACCTGGTGCGCCTGCGCTCCTTCCGCATCTCCACCGGGTTCGTGGGCACGCCGCTGGTTCCGGCGGCCCTGGTCAAGGGCGGGCAAGCGGCCACGGCGGCGCGCCTGGTGCTGGAGAGGGGCTGCCCGAGCTGGCTCTACCCCGTCACCATGGGGGCCACGACCATCTGGGAGCGCTGGGACTCCATGCTCCCCGACGGCTCCATCAACCCCGGCGAGATGACGAGCTTCAACCACTACGCGCTGGGCGCGGTCACCCAGTGGCTCATCTCCGACCTGGCGGGCCTGGACCTGGCCGCCCCCGGGGGCGCGGCGCTGCGCGTGGCCCCGCAGGTCGGCCACGGCTTCACCTCGGCGGGCGTCGTGCGGCGCCTGCCGCTGGGGGTCGCCCGCGTCGCCTGGGAGCTCGACGGCGACCGGCTGCGCGTGAGCGCGCGGGTGCCCGTGGGCGCCACCGCCGAACTGGTGCTGCCCGGCGCTGCGCCCGAGACCGTCGGGCACGGCTTGCACGAGCGCGCCGTGACGGTGCCGAGCGAGGCGTCCGGCGCCGCCGGGGCGGGCGAGGGCGGCGCACGGCCCGGCGGGGGCGGCGAGATCCTCACGGTGCGCGACCTCATCGACGACGAGGCCGCCTGGATCCGGGTCGTGGACGCCGTCGCCGGCAAGCACCCCGTCTACGCCGAGGACCCGGCCCGCGCGCTCGCGGGCTTCCTCACCCACGAACTGGACACCACGGCGAGGGTGATCCCGGGGGCCGCCACCATGTACGGCTTCATCCCCGACATGGAGGAGGCGGCCTCCGCTCTGGAGGCGGTCATCGCCGAGGTCGCGCCCGCGGCCCCCGCCCCGCCCGCCGCCCAGCGCGGCTGACCCGTCCCGCTGCTCCTTCGCGAGCGCGCAGGTTTCCAGTCGAACGCGCACCTCCCAGCCGCGCGTTCGACTGGAAACCTGCGCGCTCGCGAGAATCGGCCGGGAGGGCCGAGTCCCGGGCGCCCCATGCGTCTCATCAAACCCGTGCGCCGGCCCCTGCGGGCCCGTCCGAAGCGGGAATATGGCGCCCCGGGGGGATCGCTCCGCCCCGCAGGGTCTCCCGCCGTCCTCATCCGGGCTCGCCGCCGCAGGGGCGCCCGCACGGTGGTGCGCATGGGACTCCTGGGACGATCCGGGGCGGGCAGTTGTCCAAATCTGTTGCAAAGGCGCCCCGGACCGGGATCGGCCCCGAGAAGAAGCGCGGAATATCAACGATCCTCCTCCGGCACCGCGACTCGATCCGGGCCTTTGCAACAGATTTGGACAACTCGCGCCGCCGCGGGCCGGACGGCGGCCGCGGCGGACGCCCCTGACCGACTCGCGTGCGGCAGCCGCCCGCCTGGGCGTCAAGGCCTCCGGCGGGATCCGCCCCGACCGGCTCGCAGGCGGGAACCGCGGGGGCAGCGCGCCCCGGCCGTTGACGATCAGGGCCCGCCCATGACGACGAGGCGAGCGGGCAGCCGGCTCCTCCGATCATTGACCTCGCGCGCCTCGGGAACCTACTATTGATTCGTTTCAACGACGAACGACCGGAGTCCTCATGCCGCCCCTCACGACCATCCGCCCCACCGTCCCCGAGCCCGAGATCACCGCCGGCGGCCTGGCCGATCCCCTGGGCGATCTCGCCGCCCCCACCCATCTCAAGATCGAGCAGTACCTGCCCGGCGACGTCCTGGGCGGCGCCCACCCCGCCCCCCGCCTGTCCTGGGAGATCGCCTCCGCCCCGGCCGGCTGGGCGCCCACCGGCGCGGACCTGGAGATCACCCGCACCGACGCCGCCGGCACCCCCCTGGGCGAGCCCGAAATCCTCCCCCTTGAGGCGGCCGACGGCGTGCTCGCGCCCTGGCCCGCCCCGCCCCTGGCCTCCCGCGACCGCGTGGTCCTGCGGGTGCGCGTGACCGGCCGCTCATCCGAGACTCCCGACGCCGCCGCCGGCACCGACTCCGACGCCGCCGGCACCACCGCCGAGGCCGACTCCCCCGCCACCGCCTCCCCCGCCGACACCGGCTGGTCCGAGCCCATCGCCTACGAGGTCGGGCTCCTGGACCCGGCCGACTGGCGGGCCCTGCCCGTGGGCCCGTCCTGGCCGGAGAACCCGCTGGCCGACCGCCGCCCGCCGCGCGTGCGCACCGAGTTCGACCTGCCCCGCCCCGTCGTCGCCGCCCGCGCCTACATCAGCGCCCACGGCCTCATCCGCGCCGAGATCGACGGGCGGCGCATCGGCGCCGACGAGCTCGTGCCCGGATGGACCGTCTACGGCGAGCGGCTGATCGCCCGGACCTACGACGTCACCGACCTGCTGACCGCCTCCGGCGACGGCACCGGCGCGCACGCGCTGGGCGCCCAGCTCGCCGACGGCTGGTACCGCGGTCACATCGGCTTCGACGGCGGCTACCGCAACCTCTACGGCGAGGACATCGCCGCCGTCGTCCAGCTCGAGGTCACCCACGACGACGGCAGCCGCAGCCTCATCGCCACGGACGCGGACTGGAGGGCCGGCGTCGGCGAGATCCTGTTCACCGACCTGTACGACGGCGAGAAGGTCGACGCCCGCCGGGTCGCCCCCGGGTGGTCGCGCCCCGGCTTCGACGACTCCTCCTGGCTGCCGGTCGAGGTCGGCGCCTCCGACGCCGAGCGCCTGGTCATGCCCACCGACGCCCCCGTGCGCGCCGTGGAGACTCTCAGGCCCGTCGAGGTGAGCGTCCAGGAGCGGCGGGTCCTGCCCCTGGGCGGGGGCGAGGCGGAGCTGTCCCCCGAGCGGGTCCTCATCGACTTCGGCCAGAACATCTCCGGCCGCCTGCGCATCCGCGTGAGCGGGCCGGCCGGGCGGACGATCACCCTGCGCCACGCCGAGGTCCTCGACGACGGGGTCCTGGGCATGCGCACCCTGCGCGAGGCCCAGGCCACCGACACCTACACCCTGGCCGGCGGCGGCGTCGAGGAGTGGGAGCCGGCCTTCGCCATCCACGGCTTCCGCTACGCCGACGTCACCGGCTGGCCCGGCGGGGCCGCGGCCGCCAAGGCGGCCATCGAGGACGGGGCCGTCCTCGCCGTCGTCATCCACACGCAGATGGAGCGCCTGGGGGCCTTCGCCTGCTCGGACGAGCGGGTCACCCGCCTGCACGAGAACTCCCGGTGGTCCATGCGCGACAACTTCGTCGCCCTGCCCACCGACTGCCCCCAGCGCGACGAGCGCCTGGGCTGGACCGGCGACATCCAGGCCTTCGCCCCCGCCGCCGCCTTCCACTACGACTGCGCCGGGCTGCTCGGCTCGTGGCTGACCGACCTGGCCATCGAGCAGAGGGCCCACGGCACGGTCCCGTGGTACGCGCCGGTCATCCCCGGCGGCTTCTGGACCCCGCCCGAGCCGGCGGCCGTGTGGGGCGACGCCGCGGCCGTGGTCCCCTGGGAGCTGTTCCGCGCCACCGGCGACGCGGGCCTCCTGGAGCGGCAGTACGACTCCGCCAGGGCCTGGGTGGACCTGGTGGACTCGCTGACGGCCGAGGACCACGTGTGGGACTCGGGGATGCAGCTGGGCGACTGGCTCGACCCGAGCGCCCCGCCGGACAACCCCCTCCAGGCCATGACCGACCCCCACCTGGTGGCCACCGCCTTCTTCGCCCGCTCCGCCCGGATCGTCTCGCAGTGGGCGGCGGTCCTGGGCCGGGACGACGACGCCCGGCGCTACGGGGACCTGGCCGACGCCGTCGGCGAGGGCTTCCGCGCCCGCTACACCGACGGCGAGGGCCGGATGACCTCGCACACGCAGTGCGCCTACGCGCTGGCCATCGCCTTCGACCTGACCGGCTCGGCGCACAACCGCGAGCGCGCCGGGGAGCACCTGGCCGCCCTGGTGGAGGCCTCGGGCGGGAACGTCGCCACGGGCTTCGCGGGCACGCCGGTGCTCACCGGCGCCCTGTCGGACACGGGCCACGCCGACGCCGCCTACCGCCTCCTGCTGGAGACCTCCTGCCCCTCCTGGCTCTACGCCGTCGCCATGGGGGCGACGACGACGTGGGAGCGCTGGGACTCCATGCTGCCGGACGGCTCGATCAACCCCGGCGGCATGACGAGCTTCAACCACTACGCCCTGGGGGCCGTGGCCGCCTGGCTGGAGCGGACGGTCGGGGGGCTGGCGCCCGCCGAGCCCGGCTACCGGGTCATCGAGGTCGCCCCGGTGCCCGGCGGCGGGCTGAGCTCGGCCGAGTCGGTCCACCGCACCCCCTACGGCTGGGCCGCCTCGGCGTGGCGCCTGGGCGGGGGCGGGCGCCTCGAGCTCGACGTCGTCGTCCCCGTGGGCGCCAGGGCCCGGGTGAGGCTGCCGGGCTCGACGGCGCCGGTGGAGCTGGGCCACGGCCGCCACCACCTGGTGGGCTGAGGCCCGCCGGCGGGGGCCGGATCGGCCGGTCCGGCCCCCGGGACCGGTCCGCCGTCGCCTCGCAGCAATCCGGCCCCCACCCCGGGACCGGTCCGCCCGTCCCGCGCGGCGCCCCGGACGGGCTCCCGTTCGAAACGGCCGCCGGGACCGGCCCGGACCCGTACCCTCGAGCACAGTGGCCGCCCAGAAGCGCAAGGAGCCCGACATGACCGACACCGCTGACGCCGCCGACGCCGCCCCGCCCGAGAGCCCCGGGCAGCTGCACCAGGAGCTCCTGATGCCCGAGCCGGGCGGAGCCGCCTCGCGCGCCGCCCACGAGATCCTGCCGATCCCGATGCCCGACGGCACGATCCTGCGGGCCGACGTCGTGCGCCCCGACGACGGCGCCGCCCACCCGGTCCTGCTGACCCGCTGCCCCTACTTCGGGTCCTGGCGCCCCATGATCGCCCAGGACCTGGGCGAGGATCCCGCCGCGCCCGGCCTCATGGCGGCCTGCCTGGGGATGCAGACGGCGGTGGGCCTGGACCGGGCCGTCGAGGAGGGCTTCGCCGTCGTCGCCCAGGCCTGCCGCGGCACGGACATCTCCGACGGCGACTTCCGCTTCCACGCCGATGAGGCCTCCGACGGCGTGGCCGCGCGCCGGGCCCTGGCCGACCTGCCCTGGTGCGACGGGCGCGTCATCACCTTCGGCAACTCCTACCTGACCACCACCCAGTTCACCGCGGCCCTGGCCTCCACCGAGCACCTGGCGGCGATGACCGCCTGGGTCGCCCCCTCCACCTACGACGAGGACCTGGCCATGCGCGGGGGCGTGCTCATGGCCGGCCCCGTCTACGAGTGGGCGCGCCAGCAGGTGCGCGCGGGACTGGCGCGCGACGGGCGGGAGGACGCGCCCCAGGAGCTCCTGCCCGAGCCGATGGAGGACTTCACGCCCTTCCTGGCGCGCGTGGGCATGGCGGAGGCCGCCCGCAGGCTGGCGCGGGCGCACACGGCCGGCGGCCACGTGGCCGACTGGCTCGCCCACCCGCTGCACGACGCCCACTGGGAGTCGATCGCCTACCCCTGGCGGGCCCTGGCCGCCCTGGACGTGCCCGCGCTCCACGTCGCCGGCTGGTACGACCTGTTCCTGGGCGGCACCCTGCGCAACTACCGCGCCATGGCCGACGGCCCGGCCGGGGCGGGCCAGCGCCTGGTCATCGGCCCGTGGACGCACCTGGCCTTCGACGGGCACCTGGCCGGGCGCTCCTTCCCCGGCGGCGGCACGCGGGAGTCGGGGCTGGGCGAGCTCACGGTCGACTTCTGGAGGGCGGCCCTGGGGGACGGGGCGGCCGCCGCGCGCCTGCCCCGCGACCCGGTGCGCGTCTACATCATGGGGGCCGGGCGCTGGATCGACCTGCCCGCCTGGCCGGCACCGGACGCCGAGGAGACGGCCTGGAGGCTCGCCGACGGCGGCGCCCTGCTCGCGCCCGACGAGGCGGGGGCCGCCGTCGGCGCCACATCCTGGACCCACGACCCCGCCGACCCCGTCCCCACGCAGGGCGGCCAGATGCTCATGGGCCCGCCGGAGAGCGCCGGGCCGCACGATCAGCGCGGCGTCGAGGCGCGCGACGACGTCGCCGTGTTCACCGGACCGCCCCTGGCCGAGCCGGTCACCGTCCTGGGGCCGGTGCGGCTGCGCGCCTGGGTGAGCGCCGACGCCGTCGACGCGCACCTGCACGCCGCCCTCACCGAGGTCCTGCCCGACGGCGCCTCCGTCCTGCTCACCGACGGCGTGCTGCGCCTGTCCGCCCGACGCGGGACGGACCGGCGCGACCCGTTGACCCCGGGCGTGGCGGTCGAGGTGGAGGTGGACATGTGGGCCACCGGCGTGCACGTGCCCGCCGGGCACCGCCTCCGCCTGGACCTGGCGGGCTCGTGCTGGCCGCGCTACGACGTGGCCGATCCGGCGGGCGGGGCGCCGGTGGAGATCACCGTGCACCACGACGCCGCCCGCCCGAGCGCGCTGCTCCTGCCCCTGGTCGACCTCGCCGTCCTCAGCCGGGACCGGTCGTAGCGGCGCCGGGGGCGGCCCCGCTCCCCGGCGCCGGGGTCGGCCCCCCGCCCCGCCGCCGGGACCCGAGCTGCCCGCCAAGCCGCCGCTGCGCTTCGCCCACCCCTGCTCCCCGCCACCAGGACCTGAGACGATTCACCCGAGACCTTCGACAACGAAAGAGGCCGAACCATGACCATCCTGCGCGAAGATTTCCTCTGGGGAGCCTCCACGGCCGCCCATCAGATCGAGGGCAACAACCTCGCCTCGGACTTCTGGGCCGCCGAGAACGCGGCCGGTCCGGGCAACCCGATGTTCCAGGAGCGCTCCGGCGACGCCTGCGACTCCTACCACCGCTACCGCGAGGACGTCCGCCTGGCGGCCGAGGGAGGGCTGAACGCCTACCGCTTCTCCATCGAGTGGGCCCGCATCGAGCCGGTCAAGGGCCGCTTCTCCCGCGCCGAGCTCCTCCACTACCGCGACATGATCGACGCCTGCCACGAGCACGGCCTCACCCCGCTGGTGACGCTCCACCACTTCACCTCCCCGGCCTGGCTCGCCGCCGAGGGCGGCATTGCGGGGCCCCGCACGCCCGGGCTCTTCGCCCGCTACGTCGACTGCGTCAGCGAGATCCTCCACGACGTGCCCTGGATCATCACCATCAACGAGCCCAACATACTCGCCCTGTTCGGCCTCATGACGCTGGCCGCCCAGGACGCCGAGCACTCCCGGCAGGCGGCCGGGGACGGGATCGCCCGGCCCGCGGGCGACGATGAGAAGGACGACGGGCCCGGGAACGGCGACGGGGTCGGCGACGGGGCCGAGACCGGGGACGATGACGGGTCCGCCGATGCCCGTCCCGCGCTGCCCGCCCCTCCCCCGGAGATGGCCGCCCCCATTATCGCCATGCACGAGGCCGCCAGGAAGGTGCTGCGCGATCGGGTGCCGGGCGCCAGGATCGGATGGTCGCCCGCCGGCCAGGCCTTCACGCCCACGCCCGGCAACGAGGAGGTCTGGGAGCGCGTCTTCCGCCAGTGGGAGGGCGTCTACCTCGACGCCTGCGAGCAGGACGACTTCATCGGCGTGCAGTCCTACACCTCCCAGCCGGTCGACGCAGACGGCCCCGTGCCCCACCCCGACTCCCCCGACAACACCCTCACCGGGTGGGCCTACCGCCCCGACGCCCTGGCCATCAACCTGCGCCGCTACTGGGAGCGCTACCGCAAGCCCATGGTCGTCACCGAGAACGGCATCGCCACCGCCGACGACGCCCGCCGCATCGCCTACACCCGCGAGGCCCTGCGCGGCCTCGTCGCGGCCGCGGCCGACGGCGTCGACGTGCGCGGCTACTGCCACTGGTCCCTGCTCGACAACTACGAGTGGGGCCGCTGGGAACCGACCTTCGGCCTCATCGCCGTCGACCGCGCCCACGACTTCGAGCGCGCCCCCAAGCCCTCGCTGGCCTGGCTGGGGGGCGTCGCCGCGGAGAACGCCGCCTCGCTGGAGCCGCAGGCCTGAACCCGCCGCCACCCGCCGCCCGCCCCTTCACCGAAACCGGCGGAAAAGACACGCGAGACCGGCGGAACCGGGATTGAGCCTTTCTCACCAGGAGTGGTGGTGCGGGGTCTAGGACCGGCGCTATGGCGCGGGAGGACGGGCGCGGGACGGCGTCGTGTCCGCGGTGTCGGGGTGGTGTCGTCGGGCCCGGATACGCTGTTGGGACCGGTCGGGGCGGTGTTGCACATTCGACCGGGATCGGTTGGCGGCGGATCGGTGGAATCATGCGGAAACGCCTCGGCGCTCAACGCCGTTGAAATTCTCCCATGTGCAGGGCGGGTTCCTGTGCACATGGGAGCCCTTCCACTGGAAACCGACGTTCTAGTAAGGGTGCGGAATCATGCGGAAAACTCGGAATCCGCCCGCGGAGGCGCCGCCCTCGAATGTGCAACACCCCCGCACGACCCAAGAGGAACCGCATCACCCGGGAGCGGCCCTCCGCCAGGACCACACCGGGAATCAGGCTCCGCCGCACCGATTCCAGCCTCTGGGACGCCGCTTCTAGTGAGAAAGGCTCATTATCTGATCGAGAACAGAAGTATCGATGAACCAGACGTTCATGATTCCGCCCCGATCAGGTGCAGGAACCCGGAGTAGTCGTCGGCGCCCTGAGTCCCGGCTGATACGAGGCCGCCCTGGCTCACCACGCGCCCGAGACCTCCTCCGGCCATTGCCGTCGCGTACCCCGGCATATCGATCAGGGGGGGAGACTCGACCGCCATAACACACGAGAACATCACGGATCGCCTTTCCATCGATTGCGTCGAGGAGGGCCGGACTGTGCGTCGTCAGCAGCACCGAAACGCCCGGCTGCCGGGAGACGCTTTCGACTAGGTCGAGCAGACGCGCCGCGTGAGAGGGGTGGAGTCCGTTCTCGATCTCCTCGATCGCGAGCACGACTCCGGGGGCGGGTGCATCGAACGCGGGACTGGCCGGACCGGATCCACCGATATCAAGCGATGTCGACGCCGTCATCAGGGCCGTGGTCACCGCGCTGAAACGCAGGATCCCGTCACTCATGAGCCTGGCCGTAGTGCGTCTTCCCCTCCCCTCGTCAAGAGCAAGCATGACCCGACCCTCATCGGTCCGGGAAAAATCGAGGGATTCCACATTGCAATCCGAGACGATGCGCACCATGTCCTCCAGATCCTGGAACCGCCCCGGATCCGCAGTCCGAAGATGAAGAACGGTGGCGGCCAGATTCTCGCCGTTCCTTCTCAGCCGGTACTCCCCCGGCGGGACATAATTCCGCATCAACTGCGGCGCGGGATCCAGGTCGAAGGTGTTGGCCAGCGCGTCCGCCACCGTCATCGCACGTCCGACCAGTTGCCGAACGGTTGCCGTCTCGACAATCAGTGCGGTCCCGATCTGCCCCAGAACACTCCGGTCGTTGCGCATCGCAACTAACCGGCTGGATCCGTTCACGCCGCTTCTGTAGGATACCTCCAGGCTCTCCCGACTCGCACGCTTGACCTCGAACCAGATCTTCTCCTCCCCGGCGCCGGTTTGCGCGAGCCTCTCGTCTAGGATATTCAGAGTCGGATCCACCCCGATCTCGACATCGTAGTCCAGGACGGTCCCGTCGCCGCCGATTTCGATCCGGCACCCGATTTTGAATGAGGTCTCCCCGTAAGGGGCACACCCGCGCGAGCCGCCGCGCACCGGACCGCCCTCTCGGCGTCCGCCGTCGAGGGCATCGCCGAGAGGTTCTCCGCCGGAGATTCGTGACAGCACCCCGATCGCATCGAGAACATTCGACTTGCCACTCGAATTGCGCCCAGTCAGGATCGTCAGACCCCCGAGAGGGACCGTCGCTCCGCGAAAGGACTTGAAACGGAGGAGCCTGACTTCCGTCAATCGCGCTATCACCATACCGATAACCTACCCCAATACCCCTCTCCGTCGAGGCTGCGGACGATTCCACTGGCCGAGCATGTGAAAATTAATTGCGACCTATTCAGACTGCTCGCGCAAAAGTGCGGCCCATTGAGCCTTTCTCACCAGGGTTCGTGTCAGGAATCGCGCCAGAGGGTGATGATGACGAGGGCGGCGGCCATGATCGTGGTGATGGCGGCGGGGTCGAGGGAGACTCGTTGCAGGGCCCTGAAGTGCTTGAACATGGCATTGGCCCTCTCGGCCGGGGCCCGCATGGCGGACAGCAGGTTGTTGCGGGTCTCCTCGTCCGGTGTCGGGCAGGGGTTCTTCGTGGGGGTCAGCACGCCGATCCCCGCCCCCTGGTACCCCTTGTCGGCCAGCACCGGCATCCCCA
>NZ_AUBL01000037.1 GCF_000429225.1 Actinomyces dentalis DSM 19115 | reverse complement strand
CCCCTGGACATGCACGGACATCGACAACCCGCATTATCCCAGGACGAGGAGCACCCTCACCCCCACCCCCGGCACCCCACGACGAAAAACCGAGGTTGGGGGACTCGGCCCTTTTCACCGGCCCGGGCCGCCCCAGATCACATCCCGTGCGCCTCACGCACCTCATGGGTCCCGTGTTCCACGCGTCCGGGAGGAGCGGTGCGGGTGCGGGTGCGAGAAATGGCGCTGCGGGAGGATCGTTCCGCTCCGCACTCGTCGGCCGTTTCGTGGGAACCGCGGAATCATGCGGAAACCGCCGAATGCGCCCGGTGCGTCGGCCCGAACGATCCTCCCGCAGCGCCAGAACCGAAATCCGATGGGGTCGAAGAGCGCCCCCGGGCCCGCTGACGCGGACCGACCCGCCCGAGATCGCGGACCCGCCGCCCAAGGGCGCCCCGGCCGGTCCCGGAGGACCCGCCGCGAGCCGATCCGCCCGCCGACGCGAACCCGGGCCCCGCCCCGGCCGCGACCGACCCCGCGGAGAGGGGCGCTAGAGACTTGCCGGGGCGGAGCGGGAGAGGTAATCTGAACGCGTTCATAAATGAACGTGTTCAGAAAGGACTCGAGATGACCAAACGGGACAGGACCGAGGCCGCGGTCCTGGTGGAGGCCGGCAGGCTCTTCGCGCTCCGGGGCTTCGCCGCCACATCCGTGCGGGACATCGCCGCCGCCGCGGGGGTGTCCGTGGGCACCGTCGTGTCCGTGGGCGGCAAGAGCGAGCTGTTCCTGCAGTGCATGGAGGAGCTCGCCACCGCCGACGCCCGGCGCGCGCTGGGTTCGCAGGACGACGCCCGCGCCGGACTGCGGGCCTTCGTGACGAGCGCGCCCGGCCTGACCGAGCGGGGAGGCGACCTGTCCCGCGACTACCTCGCCGCGCTGCTCGCCTCCCCGCCCAGCCCCGGCAACGCCGAGCGACTCGACGCCGTCGTCGCCGATCTCACCGCCCGCTGGGCCGACCGCCTCGGGCTCGCCCCGGACGATCCGGGGGCCGCCCTCGCCGCCCGCTCCTTCTACCTCTGCTTCGTCGGATGCGTCTTCTCCGTCGCCTGCGGGCAGATGACCCGCGCCGACGCCGTCGGCCTCCTGCTCGCGCTCATCGACGACCGGGATGGGACGGGGAGCGCGGGGGCCCGGCGATGACCCACGTCCTCGTCGCCATCGGGTCCATGGGGGACCTGCGGCCCCAGCTCGCCCTCGCGCGGGCCCTGCGGGCGGAGGGCGCCGACGTCCTCCTGCTCGGCCTGGAGGACTACGCCCCTCTCGCGGCCGACAGCGGCGTTCCCTTCCGCGACGTGGGAACCCGCCTCATGGGCCCGGTCTCCCCGCCCCTCCTCGCCCGGGCCGCCAAGGGGAGCCAGACGATCGGCGCGCTACTCGTGCGCCGCTGGCTCCACGACAGCGCCGGGGCCATCGCCCGAGCCCTGGCGCGGGCGGTTCACCCGGGGGACCACCTCGTCACCGGCCTCCTCGGCCTGGCCGCCTGCCGCCTCCTGGCCCGACGGCGCGGCTGCCGGCTCACCGAGCTCGTCCTGGCGCCGACGCTCCCCACGGCCTTCGCCGATTCCCTCGTCGGCGCGCCCCGGGCCGGACGCAGCCGGATCAACGCCGCGTACTCCCGCGCCGTGCGCCGCGGCTCGGTGACGATGGGACTGCCGATCGCCCGCGCCCTGGACCGCTCGGGCGCCGGCGAGTCCGTCGGGGCGGCCGGGCGCGGGGAGGGCGGGGAGACCGGAGGGATCATCGTGGCCTGCTCCCCCCGTCTCGTGCCCCGCGCACCGGACTGGCCGACCGGCACCCGCTGCACGGGTCACCCGGTGCTGGAGATGCCCGAGTGGCGGCCGCCGTCGTCCCTGCTGCGCTTCCTCGACTCCGGCGAGCCGCCCGTCTACGTGGGCTTCGGCTCCGTGCCCGTGAGGGATCCGGCGGGGGAGGTCGCCCGCTGGGCCGAGGTCGCCCGCCGCGCGGGGACGCGGGCGCTCCTGTACCCGGCGGCGGGCTTCACGGACTGGGACCGGGACTACGGCGAGCACGTGCACCTCGTGCGCTTCACCCCGCACGACTGGCTGCTGCCCCGCACGGCGGCCGCAGTCCACCACGGGGGAGCCGGGACGACGCACGGGGCCCTGGCCGCGGGCGTGCCCCAGGGCGTCATCCCCTTCTCCCTGGACCAGCCGTACTTCGCCCGCCGGGTCGCGGCGCTGGGCCTGGGGCCCGGCGGGCTCGACCCGGGGCGGACCGACGTCGAGGGGCCGACCCGGATCCTCACGGACCTGACCCGGGGCGAGCGGGCGGAGGGCTATCGCCGCCGCGCCCGCGAGGCCGCCCGCGCGGTGGAGCGGGAGAACGGGGCGCGGACCGCGGCCCGGATCCTCCTGGGCTCCTGACAGCGGTAGAGGGCAAGCGGGGCAGTAGCGGGGACGGTTCGCGGCGGAGGGCGGGGCGAAGACGGTCCGCGGTGTAAGGGCGGGGCGGTGCAGCAGCGGGGAAAAGGCGCGGGCGGTGCCGAACTTGTGACGTAGGTCCCCATCGCTGCTAGGCTCGGGAGCATGCCCAGCCCCACCGCCTCCGAGACCGTCCGGGTCATGATCGTCGATGATCACGAGATCGTTCGCCGCGGCATCGCCGAGATCATCGATCGGGCCGATGGCCTCGAGGTCGTCGCCGAGGCCGGCGGTCAAGCGGAGGCCCTGCGCCGGGCCGAGCTCGTGCGCCCCGACGTGGTCCTCGTCGACCTCCAGCTGCCCGACGGCACCGGCATCGAGCTCATGCACGAGATGCGCGAGACCGTCCCCGGCGCCCTGCCGATCGTCCTGACCTCCTTCGACGACGACGAGGCCCTGGCGGAGGCCCTGGAGGCCGGGGCCCGCGCCTACCTGCTCAAGACCGTCCACGGCGCCGAGATCAGCGACGTCGTGCGCGCCGTCGCCTCCGGGCGCGTGCTCCTGGACGAGCGCACCGTCACCCGCCGGCGCGCCGACCACGACGACCCGACCGCCGAGCTGACCAACGCCGAGCGCAAGGTCCTCGATCTCATCGGCGACGGCCTGTCCAACCGGGAGATCGGCGAGCGCCTGGGCGTGGCGGAGAAGACGGTGAAGAACCACATCACCTCGCTGCTGGCCAAGATGGGGCTCCAGCGCCGCACCCAGGTCGCCGCCTGGGTCGCCGGCCAGAGGGCCTCCGGCTGGCGCAATTCCTGAGCCACCGGCTTCGAGGGCGGCCCCGGGCCGAGGACGGCGCCGGGGCGCCGGACCGGCCCCGCTCGGCCCCGCGCCGACGCGCCCGTGCCGGCCCGCCGGCCCCGGCCTCCTTGCCCGGGCGCTGTCAGTTCCGCCCCGGACCCGGCCGGTCCGGGACCGGCCGCCCCGTCAGCGGCACCCGCCAGGTGAAGCACGTCCCGCGGCGCGTCCCGTCGGTGCGCGCCCGCGGGCCGATGACGAAGGTGCCCCCGTGCCGCCGGGCCCGCTCGGCCATATTGGCGGTGCCCGAGCGGCGCGTCACCTTGGGGTCCACGCCCACGCCGTCGTCGCGGCAGACGATCTCCACGGCGGGTTCCGCGGCGCCCGGGCCGGAGGGCGGCGGAACGTCGGTGCCGCCGCCGGGCACGACGCCGCTCAGCATGACGTCGACGGTCACCGAGGAGGCGTGGGCGTGGCGGGCCACATTGCTCAGGCCCTCGCGGACCACGGCGACCATGTCATCGGCGATGTCGGGGTCGACGGCGGCGTCGACGGCGCTGATGAGCTCGTCCTCCTCCGCCCGCCCGGCCAGCGCCAGCGCCCGCCCGTCGACGCTGAGCAGCAGGGAGGGGGCGAACCCGAGCAGCGTGCGGGCCAGCGAGGACTCCCGGCGCAGGCGCTCGACGAGGCTGACGTCCTCGTCGCGGTCGCGCAGGGAGCGGACGATGGAGCGGATCTGGCCGACCGAGTCGTCGACGGCGGCCAGCGAGGAGTCCAGCACCCGGCACACCACGTCCACCTGGTCGGACGCCCCGCCCGCCGAGCTCAGGCGCTCGCGCGCGGAGGAGATCTGCATGCCGGCGGCGAACAGCTGCTGGATCGCCAGGTCGTGCAGGTCGCGGGCGATGCGGGCGCGCTCGTCGAGCAGCGTGGCCATCTCCTGGGCGTGCTGGGCGTCGGCCAGCTCGAAGGCCATGGTCGCCTGCCCGGCGACGAGTTCGGCGATCTCCAGGTCCTGGTCGGTGAAGGTGGGGGCGCCCTGCTCGCGCAGCAGGAGGATGACGCCGACGCCGCGGCCCCGGTGCAGCATCGGGGCGTACAGGGCCGGTCCGAAGCGCGCCAGCGGCTCCACCAGCAGGTCGCAGGCCCCCCAGGCCTCGTGCAGGGAGGGCACCGTCAGGCCCGTCTGCTGGTCCAGGGTGCGCAGGGCCCGGCCCCGCGCGGGGAAGAAGGTGCCGATGAGCTCGGAGGCGTGGGCGCCGTCGGCGATCTCGCAGGCCCAGGCGTCCCCGACGCTGGGCAGGATGAGGGCGACGGTGTCGGCGTGGGCGACCTCGCGGATCCGGCGGGCCACCAGGATCAGGGCGTCGTCCTCCTCCGCCCCGGACAGCAGCAGCGTCGTCAGCTCCTGGGACACGGCCATCCACTGCTCGCGGCTGCGGGCCTCGCGGTACAGGCGGGCGTTCTCCACGGCGATGGCGGCGGCCTGCGCCAGGGTCTGGACGGTGGTGACGTCCCCGCAGGTGAAGCCGCCGGGCTTGTCGCACAGGTACAGCCGCCCGTAGCCCTGGTGGTGGGCGCGCAGGGGCGCGGACAGGATGCAGCCCGGGTCCTCGCCCTCGATGACGCCGGTGAAGGCCGTCGTGGCGCTCAGGTCGTTGACGATGACGACGCCGTCGTCGCGGGGCCGGCCCAGGAGCGTGTCCAGGTGCTCGGGGCTGGCGCTGGCCGGTCCGGCCGAGACGGGCCGCGAGCGCCGGCCGGTGGTGCGGCTGCGCCCGTAGACCGCGATGGTGCCCCAGGTGGCGCCGGTGAGCGAGCAGGCGGACTCGACCAGGGCGCGCAGGGCCCGGGGGACCTGGAGGGAGCTGGTCAGCTGGAGCGAGGCCCGCAGGAGCTCGACGGCGGAGTCGTCCAGGGGCGCCCGCGCGGCGGAGCGCTCGCGGGTCGAGCCCAGCCGGTCGACGTGGACGGCGAAGGCCAGCGGGCCCACGCCCGCCGGGTCGTCCGGGCCGGGGCCCGAGGGCAGCGGCAGGACCAGCTCGTCGTCGCCCGGGCCGGGGAAGATCTCGATCCTGGGGGCGCCGGCCCGGAGCGCGAAGTCTCCGGGGGCGCCGGGGCCGCCGGTCCGGACGCAGTCTCCGGGGTCGCCGGCTCCCGGGCCGCCGGCTTCGGGGGCGGGGGCGCGCCGGTCCGTCGTGTCGCTCATTGCTCCTCCTGAGACAGGGCCCATCGGTAGGCGTCGTCGTGGTCGGCCAGGGCCGCGTGGGTCCCGCGGCGCAGCACCCCGGCCGGCCGGTCCGGGGCGGGGCGCCCCATGACGAGGACCTGGTCGGCGCCGGCCAGGGCGGACAGGCGGTGGGTGACCAGCAGGACGCCGCGGGAGGCGTCGGCGTCGAGCAGGTCGGCCACGAGCCGGTCGGCCGCGGCCGCGTCCAGGTGCTCGCCGGGCTCGTCCAGGAGCATGAGGGGGGCGGGGGCCGCCAGGGCGCGGGCGAGCAGGAGCCTGCGGCGCTCGCCGCCGGACAGGGTCGTGGCGTCGGGGCCGATCTCGGTGTCCAGCCCCTCGGGGAGTGCGGTGAGCCACGGCCCGAGCCCGGCGCGCTCGAGCAGGGCGGCGGCCTCGGGGCGGCTGACGGATCCGCGGGCCACGCGCAGGTTCTCCAGGACGGAGGTGGAGAAGACGTGGGCGTCCTCGGCGGTGAGGCTGACCCGCTCGGCGACCTCGCCGCGCGCCGCGCCCCAGGGGGCGGCCCCGTCCAGGGTCAGCTCGCCCGCCCGGGGCCGGAGCATGCCGGCCAGGGTGAGCAGGAGCGTCGTCTTGCCGATGCCGGAGGGGCCGACGACGGCCAGCCGGTCGCCGGGGCCCAGGTCCAGGTCGATGCCCTCGGCCACGACGGGGCCGCCGGGCCGGCCCACGGCCAGGTTGCGGGCGCGCAGCCGGCTGCCGGCGGGCGGGGCGGGGGGCAGGGGGCGCGCCGGGCCGGCGGCGCTCGCCTCGGCGCGGTCGGTCAGCTCCACGATCCGCACCGCCGCCCCGGCCGAGGCGATGAGCTGGACGGCGGCGGGGCCCAGGGCCGCGGTGGCCTCGAAGGCGGACAGGGGCACCAGGACGATGACGGCCAGCCACACCCCGTCCAGGGCGCCGGAGGCGACGGCGGGCAGGCCCGTGAGCACGCCGCCGAGCACGGCCAGGCCCGCGGCGGCCGCGTCGACGGCGGCCGCGGCGGCGGCCGGGCGCCCGGCCCGGTCGCGGGCGGCGGCCAGGCCGCGCTCCAGGTCCTCCAGGTCCTCCATGACGGCGGGCATGCGGCCGGCCACGCTCAGCTCGGCGCCGCCTTCGAGCGCGGTCAGCAGCGTCGCGGACAGGTCGGCGGCCCGCTCGGTGCGGGCGCGCTCGGCGGCGCGGGCCGAGCGCATCGTCACCAGGGGGCCGGCGATCCCGGCCAGCAGCAGGCAGGCGCCCAGGACGAGGCCGGCGGGCGGGTGGATCAGGCCCACCGCCAGGGCCGTGAGGGCGCTGGTGCCCGCCGCGACGGCGGCCGGCAGCCAGGCGCGCACCACCAGGTCGCCCACGGCGTCGACGTCGGCGCCCACGCGGGCGAGCACGTCGCCGCGGCGCAGGCCCGCCACGACGTCGGCGCGGGAGGCGGCCAGGGCCTCGTACAGGCGGGTGCGCAGGGCGGTCATGCCGCGCAGGGCCGTGTCGTGGGAGACGAGGCGCTCGCAGTAGCGCAGCACCGCGCGGCAGATGCCGAACAGGCGCACCATGACCGGGGCGACGCCCAGGGCGACGAGGTCGGGCATGCGGGAGGCCCGGGCGATGAGCCAGGCGGCCGTTCCGGACAGGGCGATGGCGCTGGCCAGTCCGAGGGTCCCGATCAGCACGGCCAGGGCGAAGCGGGCGCGGTCGAGCCCGAGCAGGCGCACGGCGCGGCGCAGGGCGCGCCGCTCGACGGGGGTCAGGACCGCGCTCACGTCCCCGCCCCCGCCGGCTCGCGGGCGCCCGCGCTCACGGCCCCGTCCTGGTCGTCCCCGCCCCGGTCTTCCTCGGCCCGGCCGCCGTCCGGCCGGGGGGCGGAGCGGACCTCGATGACGTCGTCGGCCACGGCCAGCAGCGCCCGGCGGTGGGCGATGACGACGACGGTGCGGCCGGCCTCGCGCAGGGCGGCGACGCCGGCCAGGACGTGGGCCTCGGCGGCGGCGTCGAGGTGGGCGGTGGGCTCGTCCAGGACGACGAGCGGGGCGGGGGAGGCGAGCGCGCGGGTCAGGGCCAGGCGCTGGCGCTGGCCGACCGACAGTCCGGCGCCGCCGTGGCCGATGCGGGTGTCCCAGCCCTCGGGCAGGGCGGCGACGACCTCGTCGAAGCCGGTGGCGCTCGCGGCCGCCTCGAGCTCGGGCGGCACGGGGTCCCCGGGCGCGGCGGGGCGGTGCGGGCCCGCCGCGGCCCGGGCCAGGGTGCCGGGGGCGATGGCGGGGCGCTGGGGGACCCAGGCGACCTGCTCCCACCAGGAGGCGGGGTCGATGCGGGCCAGGTCCACGGCCCCGCCCCCCTCGGGCAGGACGAGCACCCGGCCGTCGTCGGGGGCGAGCAGGCCGAGCAGGACCTGGGAGGCGGTCGTCTTGCCGGCGCCGGAGGGCCCGGCCAGGGCGACCAGGCGCCCGGGGCGGATGGTGGCGCTGAGCCCGGCGGGCGCCCGGGCGCCGCGGGCGGTCACGGACAGGTCCTCGATGCGGATGGCGGCGCGGCTCAGGTCCGGGGCGGGCAGGTCGCCGCGCTCGGGCGGGGGGGCGTCCAGGATCTCGAAGACCGCGTCGGCGGCGGCCACGCCGTTGGCCGAGGCGTGGAAGTGGAGGCCGACCCGGCGCAGCGGCTGGTAGACCTCCGGGGCGATCATGATGACGAGCAGGCCGGTGGCCGGGTCCATGCGCCCGAACAGGAGCCGCAGGCCCACCTCGACGGCGATGATCGCCACCGACAGGGTCGTGATGAACTCCAGGACGGCGCCGGACAGGAAGGCGACGCGCAGGGTGGCCATGGTGGTGCGGTTGTAGGCGCGGCCGAGCCGCTCGATGCGCGTGCCCGGGCCGATCTCGCGGCCCAGCGCCTTGAGGGTGGGCAGCCCGGCCACCAGGTCGAGGACCTGGGCCCCCAGGCGCTCCATCGCCGCCAGCCGCTCGGCCGAGTGCTGCCGGGTCAGGCGTCCGATGAGGATCATGAAGACGGGGATGAGGGGGATGGTGAGGGCCACGGCCAGGGTCGAGGGCGCGTCCTGGAGGAGCATGACCAGGGCGGTGAGGGGGGTGAGGGTGGAGGCCAGGATCAGCTGGGGCAGGTACCGGGTGAAGTAGGGCTCCAGGTCGTCCAGGCCGCGGGTGAGCACGGTGGCGGTCCGGGCGGCGTTGACGGCCTGCCAGCGGGGTCCGAGCGCCGCCGCGTGCGCCACGACGCGCCGGCGCAGCTCGATGATGGTGCGGGTCGCGGCCCGGTGGGCGCGCGACTCCTGGAGGTGCACGACGGCGGCGCGGGCGGCGACGACCGCGGCCAGGGCCCGCACGAGGGCGGCGGTCCCGGGTCCCGCCGCGCCCCCCGCCATGAGGGGGGCGACGATGCGGGAGATGAGCCAGGCCTGGGCGACGACGAGGCCGGCGATGAGCACGCCGGTGACCGCGGTGGTGGCGATGTAGCGCCGGGCGGCCCGCGCGTAGCGCGTGAGTCGGGGGTCCAGTGGCTTCACGCCCTCAGAATAGTGCGTCTGGGACCGTGGTCCTAGCCAATTGGCCGGGAGTGCGGGTCAGTAGCCGATGACGGCCTCCGGCTGGGAGGAGTCGCGCACCCTGCTCGGGTGCAGGCCGCCCTCGTCGGGGTTGATGGCCTCGGCGCTGATGCGCCCGGAGAAGACCTTGTAGCCCCACGCGGTGTAGAGCAGCACGCCCGGCGCGAAGACCACGGCCGCGATCGTCATGATGAGCAGCGTGGCGTCCGCCGAGGCCGCCTGCGCGATGGTCAGCGAGTAGGCGCCGTCGATCGACGAGCGCATGACGTGGGGCGCCATGGCCGCGAAGATGAACGCGACGGCGCCGGCGATGCCGGCCAGGTGCGCGGCGAAGGCCGGGCCCGGCCGGCCCGCGCGGGTCAGCGCCAGGGAGGCGGTCAGGCTCACCGCGGTCAGGACCAGCGGCGCCCAGGAGGCGGCGTTGGGGGAGTGGGCCAGCTGCGCCCACAGGGCCCACGCCGCGGTGACGGCGGTCGAGGCGGCGCCGCAGGCGCGGGCCAGGGCCTCGGCCCGCTCGGACAGGGCGCCGCGGGTCTTGAGCGCCGTGAAGAGCGCGCCGTGGGTGAGGAACAGCAGGCAGGTGACCGCCCCGCCCAGGAGGGTGAAGGGGGTCAGCAGGCTGAGGAAGCCGCCGGTCAGCTGGTGGGAGGCGCCCCTGAGGAGCGTGTGCGCGGGCACCCGGGCGGGGTCGACGACGGCGCCGTCGGCGGTGCGCACCACCTCGATGCGCATGCCCTGGACGAGGTTGGCGAAGGCGACGCCCCACAGGACGGAGGGGATCCAGGCGCTGATCGTGTGGGCCCAGTCCCAGGCGTCGCGCCAGGCCCGGGAATTGATCTTGCTGCGCCACTCGATGGCGCAGACGCGCACGATCAGGCACAGCAGGATGAGGAACAGGGCGAGGTAGGCGCCGGAGAAGAGGGTCCCGTACCACTCGGGGAAGGCGGCGAAGGTGGCGCCGCCGGCGGTCAGCAGCCACACCTCGTTGCCGTCCCAGTGGGGGCCGATGGTGCGGACCATGGCGCGGCGCTCGCGCTCGTCGCGCCCGAGGATCCTCAGGAGCATGCCGACTCCGAAGTCGAAGCCCTCCAGGGCCAGGTAGCCGGTCCACAGGACGGCGATGAGGATGAACCAGACGATGGGCAGCGTCATGACGATATTCTCCTTATGCCCCGTGTCAGTACTCGAAGGACAGGACGGGGGCCGCGGCCCCGTCCCCGGTCGCGGCGGCGTCCTCCCCGGCGGGGGTGCGCACGCCCTCGCGGATGTAGCGGCGCAGGAGCAGGTACCACACGGCGCCGAGCGCGGCGTACAGGAGGGTGAAGACGATCATGGAGGTGAGCACCGCGGCGGGCGAGACGACCGTGGACACGCCGTCGGCGGTGAGCATGCGGACCTGGGAGGCCGGGTCCGCCAGGTTGGGGGCGACCACCCAGGGCTGACGGCCGATCTCGGTGAAGATCCAGCCGAAGGAGCAGGCCGCGAAGGGCAGCCACATGGTCCACAGGGCGGCGGCGCCCAGGCGCGCACTGGCGACGAGGCGTCCGGAGCGGGTCAGCCACAGGGCGGCGGCGCCGATGCCGGCGGAGGCCATGCCCAGGCCGATCATGAGGCGGAAGGACCAGAAGGTGACCGTCTCGTCGGGCGTGTAGTCCACGCCCCCGCCGTAGGCCCGCTCGTACATCGCCTGGGCGTCGTTCAGGCCCATGACCTCGGCGTCGGGGTCGTTGGCGGCCATGAAGGAGTAGACGCGGGGGACGGTGATGAGGTGGACGGCGCTGCCGTCGCGGCACGAGCCGAAGGCGGCCACGGTGAAGCCGGCGCCCCTCTGCGTCTGGCACAGCATCTCGGCGGCCGCCATCTTGGCGGGCTGCTCGGCGACGACGAGCTGGCCCTGGACGTGGCCGGACCCGGCGGTCAGGGCGCCGGCGGCGATCATGACGGCGGCGCCGAGCCGGGTCAGGCGGCGCCACAGCCGGCGGGCCTCGTAGTCCTGCCCGGCGCGCGCGGCCCTGGTCATCCACCACGCCGACACGCCCAGGACGACGGCGCCGGCGACGAGGAAGGCCGAGGAGATGACGTGCACGACGGTGGTCCACAGGATCGGGTTGGCCAGGACCCGGAGGAAGCCGTCGACGCCGTCGAGCCGGGCGCGCCCCGTCTGCTCGTCGATGACGGCGCCCACGGGGTGCTGCATCCAGGAGTTCGCGGCCAGGATGAACAGGGCCGAGACGTTGGTGCCCAGGGCGACCATCCACATGCACAGGTTGTGGAGCCGGGGGCTCAGGCGGTCCCAGCCGAAGATCCACAGGCCCAGGAAGGTGGACTCCATGAAGAAGGCGAGCAGGGCCTCGAAGGCCAGGGGGGCGCCGAAGACGTTGCCGACGAAGCGGGAGTACTCCGACCAGTTCATGCCGAACTGGAACTCCTGGACGATGCCGGTGGCCACGCCCAGGGCGAAGTTGATGAGCAGGATCTTGCCGAAGAACTTCGTGGCGACCCTCCACTGCTCGTCGCGTGTGCGCAGGTGGAGCGCCTCCATGAGGGCCACCAGCGGGGACAGGCCGATCGTGAGCGGGACCAGGATGAAGTGGTAGACGGTCGTGATGGCGAACTGCCACCGCGCCAGATCGAGTCCGTCCAGCGCCATGGGGGCGTGCAGCACTGCGACACCTTTCGGGAGACGTAATAGAAATCATAAGGTTGTCCACACTAACGGGCATGGACGGATAAGCGAAGTATACGACTTGTCTGACGTCGCGTCACGAAAACGGTCCTCCTCGGGCGCCGCCGGGGCGCGGCGCCCGCCGCCGTCCGTCCGCCGACGACGATCGGGGACCCGCCGTGAGGCGCATGACTCCTGAAGGCGCGCGGGGGATGTGGGATACTCGCTGCGGCTCCGGGTGCCACGTACCGGCCCCGGTGTCCGAACCGCGACGCCCGCCGCGTCCGGGAACCTTGCGCCGCCTCGAGCGCTGCCGCGGTCCCGGCTCGTGCGGATGAGGCCGGCGGTCGGCGCCGCCAGGCGCACACGCAGACTTCTGTGCTCCCGCACCCGGGAGCCCGATCGCGCCGCGCGTCCGCAGGTACGGCGGGCGACGCGGCGCCCGGAGAGTGCACTATGACCCCACCCACGACATCCTCAGCATCCTCGTCGGCACCGGCCGCCGGGGACGGCGCGAACGACGCCGCCCGGACCCCCGCGCCCGCCCGCCGACGCCGCAGGGCGACGGCCGCCCAGGCCGCGCCGGACGCGGCCCCCGCCGCGGCCCCGAGCGCGCGGCGGGAGGACGCGCAGGAGGACCCCGCCGACGGGGAGGCCGCGGCCCCGCCCGCCGACGACTCGGAATCGGGCGAGCAGGACGCGGGCGCGCACGAGCCCGCGGGACAGGAGGAGCCCGCGGAGCCGGGCGAGGAGGAGCCCGCCGGACGGGCCGAGTCCGACGGGAGCGCCGAGCCCGACGGGGAGGCCGAGGACGCCGAGAACCCCGAGGACACCGAGGGCGCCGGGGACCCCGAGGACGAGAAGGGCGCCGAGGATTCCGAAGCCCCCGAGGGCGCCGGGGACCCCGAGGAGCCCGGAGACGGGTCCGCGCCGGACGCCGAGAGCGCCGAGGGGGACGAGGTGCCCCGGCTGCCCGCCGCCTCCCTGCTCTTCCAGGCCCCCGACCCGAGCCGCGCCCGCCGCCGCAGGGTCACGGCCGCCCAGGCCGCGCCGGGCGCCGCCCCGGCGGCCGAGCCCCGCGGGGGCGCGCGGCCGGCGAAGTCCGCCCGGTCCGCGAAGTCCGCCGAGTCCGCGGAACCCGTCCGGCCCGCCGAGTCATCCGATAGGCGCAGCGGGCCCGCCGAGTCCGGCGGGACCGGCGGGACCGGGACCGCCGAGGGGGCCCGGCCGACCCGGGGGCGCCGCCGCCGCAGGGCGACGGCCGCCCAGGCCGCCCCCGAGCACGCCCCGGCCGCCCCCGCCCACCACCAGGCCCCCGTCGGGGCCGACTCCGGCCCCGACGACTCCGGGGACGAGGGCGCGCCCGGCCGCCGGCGCCGCGCCCGCGGCCGCCGCGGAGCCGGGACGCGCAGGGCCGAGGCCCCCGAGACCCCCGAGACCCCCGACGGGGGCGACAAGGCCGATGCCAATGAGGCCGGCGCCGCCCGCACCGGTGACGCCCGCGCCGACGCCGGTCCCGCCGATTCCGAGCAGGACCCCGATTCCGGACAGGGCCCCGCCCATGAGGAGCGCGAGGAGGAGGGAGCCGAGGACTCCGGCGGGCGGCGCAAGCGCCGTCGCGGCGGTCGCGGCCGCCGCTCCCGCTCCCGCTCGGAGGCGCCGGAGGACGCCGTCGAGCAGACCGCCGAGGAGGGCGCCGGGGCCGAGCCGGCCGAGCAGGAGGGCGCCGAGCCCGCCGGAGCCCGGGAGGAGGCGCCCGTCGGCTCCAGGCGCCGTCGTCGTCGCCGCTCCCGCGCGCGCTCCGACTCCGGGCGCGACGTGCGCGACGAGGTCACCGGCCTCAAGGGCTCCACCCGTCTGGAGGCCAAGCGCCAGCGCCGCCGCGAGGGCCGGGCGGCCGGACGCCGTCGTCCCATCATCACCGAGGCCGAGTTCCTGGCCCGCCGCGAGAGCGTCGACCGCCAGATGATCGTGCGCGAGCAGGACGGCCTCAACCAGATCGCCCTGCTCGAGGACGGGCTGCTGGTCGAGCACTACGTGGCCCGCCACACCCAGGTCTCCATGGTCGGCAACGTCTACGTCGGCCGGGTCCAGAACGTCCTGCCCTCCATGGAGGCCGCCTTCGTCGACCTGGGCCGGGGGCGCAACGCCGTCCTGTACGCCGGCGAGGTCAACTGGGACGCCGCCGGGATGGAGGGCAGGCCGCGCCGCATCGAGGACGCGCTCAAGAGCGGCGACGCCGTCCTGGTCCAGGTCACCAAGGACCCCATCGGCCACAAGGGCGCGCGCCTGACCAGCCAGGTCACGCTGGCCGGGCGCTACCTCGTGCTCGTGCCCGGCGGCACCATGACCGGCATCTCCCGCAAGCTCCCCGACACCGAGCGCTCGCGGCTGAAGAAGATCCTCAAGCGCATCGTCCCCGACGACGCGGGCGTCATCGTGCGCACCGCCGCCGAGGGCGCCAGCGAGGAGCAGCTGGTCGCCGACGTCGAGCGCCTGGTCAAGCAGTGGCAGACCATCGACAAGAAGTCCAAGCGGATCCTGTCCGGCTCCGGCAAGGCACCGGTCCTGCTCAAGGGCGAGCCCGAGCTGGCCGTGCGGGTGGTGCGCGACGTCTTCAACGAGGACTTCCGCTCCCTCGTCGTCCAGGGCGACGCGGCCTGGGCCACGATCTCGAAGTACGTCCGCGACCTCAGCCCCGACCTGGTCGACCGCCTCGAGCACTGGGTGCGCCCCGAGGACGTCTTCACCGCCCACCGCATCGACGAGCAGCTCGCCAAGGGCTTCGACCGCAAGGTCTGGCTGCCGTCCGGCGGCACGCTCATCATCGACCGCACGGAGGCCATGACCGTCATCGACGTCAACACCGGGCGCTTCACCGGCGCCGGGGGGACCCTGGAGGAGACGGTCACCCGCAACAACATCGAGGCGGCCGAGGAGATCGTCCGCCAGCTGCGCCTGCGCGACATCGGCGGCATGATCGTCATCGACTTCGTCGACATGGTGCTGGAGTCCAACCGGGACCTGGTGCTGCGCCGCCTGGTGGAGTGCCTGGGGCGCGACCGCACCCGCCACCAGGTCACGGAGGTCACCAGCCTGGGCCTGGTGCAGATGACGCGCAAGCGCGTGGGCCAGGGGCTCGTCGAGGCCTTCTCGACCCCCTGCGAGTGCTGCGGCGGGCGGGGCTTCATCGTCCACTCCTCGCCGGTGGAGAACCAGGAGGCGGACACGTCCGCCTCCGCCTCCCGCGCGGGCCGCAAGCGCGGCCGCAAGGGCCGCGACGAGTCGTCCCAGGCCCCGCGCGGCGGGCGCAAGGACCGGCGCGAGGACCCCGACGCCTCCTCCGACGCCACCACCCGGGCCGCCGTGCGCGGGGCCCTGGCGCAGATTGCGGCCGCCGCCGAACACGCCCACCAGGACCGGCTCGCCCCGGACGGGGCCGAGCACGACGAGCCCGAGCCCGACCCGCCCGCGGAGCGGGACTGAGGCGCCGGCGCAGCCCTCGCGCGCGGGCTCCGCGCGCCCCGCGCACCCCGCTGCCGTCTTCCTCGGGGAGTCCCTTCCGCGGCCCCGCGCGCACGCGCCCCGCACGCCCCGCGCGCGAGGGCCGCGGGGGAGCGGCGTGCGGAAGAACACAGGGGCCGCGGCCGCGGGCGGGTTGGTCCGCCGGGGCCGATCGCCTAGAGTTGCCTGTCGGTGCGTTTCGCACCCCGCCCAGGAGGCAGCCAGTGCGGAGGGCCTTGTCGCAGCCGCCGCAGCTGTCCGAAGAATCGACAGAGATGAGCATTCAAGTGGTCTACGCGATCGTCAAGGCCGGCGGCCGTCAGGAGAAGGTCTCCGTCGGCGACGTCGTGGTTGTGGACAGGCTCGCCGGCGAGGTCGGTGACGAGATCGACCTCGCCCCCCTCATGCTGGTGGACGGCGACACGGTGACCACCGCCGCCGCCGATCTGGCGAAGGCCTCCGTCACCGCCGAGATCCTCGGCGAGAAGAAGGGCCCCAAGATCAATATCCTCAAGTTCAAGAACAAGACGGGCTACCGCAAGCGCCAGGGCCACCGCGCCAAGCTCACGGCCGTCAAGATCACCGCGATCAAGTGACCGCCGGCGCGGCATTCTGAACGCCCCGGTCCCCAACGCCCAGCCTGCACAGAAAGAGGCTCCACCATGGCACACAAGAAGGGTCTCGGCTCCTCCCGCAACGGTCGCGACTCGAACGCCCAGCGCCTGGGCGTCAAGCGCTTCGGCGGCCAGCTTGTCAAGGCCGGCGAGATCATCGTCCGCCAGCGCGGCACCCACTTCCACCCCGGCGCCAACGTCGGCCGCGGCAACGACGACACCCTGTTCGCCAAGGCCGCCGGCCACGTCCGGTTCGGCACCCGCCGCGACCGCAGGGTCGTCGACGTCGTGCTCCCCGAGGCCTGAGCCCTCCGAGCACCACGGCATCCGCGAGGGCGGACGGCTGCGGCCGTCCGCCCTCGCGCCGTCGCAGGCCACCCGCCATCCGCCCCGGCCCGCGCCCGCGCGGCCGCACCCGCCCAGGAGAGGACCCATGCCCAGCTTCATCGACCGAGTGGTCCTCCACGTGGCCGGGGGGGACGGCGGCAACGGCTGCACCTCCGTCCACCGCGAGAAGTACAAGCCCCTGGCCGGGCCCGACGGCGGCGACGGCGGGCACGGCGGCGACGTCGTGCTCGTGGCCGACCCGCGCACGACCACCCTGCTGAGCTACCACCGCTCCCCGCACCGCCGAGCCGGCAACGGCACCCCCGGCATGGGCGGCTGGAGGCGCGGCGCCGACGGCGAGGACCTCGTCCTGCCCGTGCCCGAGGGCACCGTGGTCAAGACCGCCGACGGCGCGGTCCTGGCCGACCTGGTCGAGCCCCGGGCGCGCCTGGTCGTCGCCGCCGGCGGCACGGGCGGGCGCGGCAACTTCTCCCTGGCCTCCTCCAGGCGCAGGGCCCCCGGCTTCCACCTCCTGGGCGAGCCCGGCGAGAGCCTCGACGTCGTCCTGGAGCTCAAGACCGTCGCCGACGTCGCCCTCGTGGGGTACCCCAGCGCCGGCAAGTCCTCCCTCATCGCCGCCATGAGCGCCGCCCGGCCCAAGATCGCCGACTACCCCTTCACCACGCTCGTGCCCAACCTGGGCGTGGTCGAGGCCGGCGAGGTCCGCTACACGATCGCCGACGTGCCCGGGCTCATCCCCGGCGCCAGCGAGGGCAGGGGCCTGGGGCTGGAGTTCCTGCGCCACATCGAGCGCTGCTCGGTCATCGTCCACGTCCTGGACTGCGCCACCCTCGAGCCCGGCCGGGACCCGCTGAGCGACCTGGACACCATCGAGGCCGAGCTCACCGCCTACTCCCAGCGCCTGGGCGAGCAGGAGGACGACCCGGCGCTCACCGGCCGCGCCCCGCTCATGGAGCGGCCCCGCGTGGTGGTCCTCAACAAGATCGACGTGCCCGACGCCGCCGAGCTGGCCGATTTCGTGCGCGCCGACGTCCAGGCCCGCGGCCTGCCCGTCTTCGAGGTCTCGGCCGTCGCCCACACCGGGCTGCGGGCGCTGTCCTTCGCGCTGGCCGACCTGGTCGGGGCCGCCCGGCGGGAGGCCGCCGCCCGGACCGGGCCCGAACGACCCGTCATCCGCCCGGCCGCCGTCTCACGGCGCGGCGCGGAGCCGGTCGCCCGGGTCCGCCTCATCCGCCACCCGGCCGAGGGCGAGGTCTACCAGGTGCGCGGGGCCAAGCCCGAGCGCTGGGTGCGCCAGACCGACTTCGCCAATAACGAGGCCGTCGGCTACCTGGCGGACCGCCTGGCCGCCGCCGGCGTCGAGGACCAGCTCGTGCGGGCCGGGGCGCACGCGGGCGACACCGTCCTCATCGGGGACGTCGAGGGCGGCGTGCTGTTCACCTGGGAGCCGACCATCACCGCCGGGGCCGAGCTGCTGGGCGCCCGGGGCACGGACGCGCGCGTGGAGGACTACCGCCGTCGGCGCACCAACGTCGAGCGGCGGGCCCGCTACCACGAGTCCATGGACGCCAAGGAGGCCGCCCGCCAGGAGCTGCGCGACGAGGCCGCCGAGGGCCTGTGGACCGATCCCGGCTGGGACGGGGAGTCGTGAGCGGGCGCGGGGCGGCGCCAGGGCCCGCGCCCGGCCAGGGCTCGGCCGCCTCGGCGTCGGGCCCCGGCACGGGCTCGACGTCGGGCCCTGGCACGGGCCCGGCCGCGGTCGTCCCGGGCCGCCCCGACCGCCTGCCGCCGGGCGCCCGCATGGTGCTCAAGCTGGGCTCGACGTCGCTGACCCGACCCGACGGCGGGCTCGACCTCAACCGCATCGACATCGTCGCCCGGCTCGTGGCGGGGCTGCGCCGGCGCGGGCACGACGTCGTCCTGGTCTCCTCCGGCGCGGTGGCCGCGGGCCTGGCGCCGCTGGGGCTGGAGCGGCGCCCCGATGAGCTCCGCCTGCTCCAGGCCGCCGCCAGCGTGGGGCAGGGGCGCCTGGTCTCCCGGTGGCAGACGGCGATGAGCGCCTACGGGGTGGTCACCGCCCAGGTGCTGCTCACCGCCCAGGACATCGCGGTGCGTCACCACTACCGCACCGTGCGCGCGACCTTCGACGCCCTGCTGTCCATGGGGGCGGTGCCCGTGGTCAACGAGAACGACGCCGTGGCGACCACCGAGTTCAGCCTGGGGGACAATGACCACCTGGCCGCGCTGGTCTCCCACCTCGTGGCCGCCGACGTCATGGTCCTGTTCACCGACGTGGACGGGATGTGGACCGCCCGCCCGGACGCGCCGGGCGCCGAGCCCGTGCGCCTCGTGCGCGGGCCCGAGGATCTGGTCCGCGTCAGCGTCGCCGGGCGGGGGTCGGCGATCGGCACCGGGGGGATGCGCACCAAGGTCCAGGCCGCTGTGATCGCCTGCGCCTCGGGGACCGCCACCCTCATCGCCGACGCCGACGACGCCGTCCGCCTCCTGGGCGCGCCCGGGGTCCCGGCCGGGCTGGGCACCTGGTTCCTGCCCACCGGCCCGCGCCGGCCCAGCCGCAGGCTGTGGATGGCCCACGCCTCGATCCCCGAGGGGCGCGTCATCGTCGACGCCGGGGCGGCCCGCGCCCTGGTGGAGGGCAAGAAGTCGCTCCTGCTGCCCGGGGTGACCGGGGTGGACGGCGACTTCGAGTCCGGGGCCGTCATCGAAGTGGTCGGCCCGGAGGGGACGATCGCCCGCGGCATCTGCCGCTACGCCTCCGCCGAGATCGAGGAGGTCCTGGAGGCGCGGCGGCGGGGCGGGGCCGCCCCCGACCACGTCACCCCCGTCGTCCACCGCGACGACCTCGCCGAACTGCCGCGCACCGCGGGCGCGTGAGGGCGCCGTGCGGGCGACCCCGTTGGTGTTCGGGCCGATCCCGATGCCGCACGGCCGGCCCCGTTCCGGTGCCGATCGGGTTCCATGCGCATCACTCGTCCCACTGGGCTCGGGTTCCCCGCTCCGTGAGCCCGTCCGAGGCGGGAAATGGCGCTCCGGGAGGATCGTTCCGCCCCGCACTCGACCGCGCCGCCATCAGAACCGCGGAATCATGCGGAATCCGTCGAGCGCATCCGAGGTGCAGGCCCGAACGATCCTCCCGGAGCGCCAGAATCGGGATCCGGCGGGGCCGCCGCGGTCAATATCTCTTGTTGAAGTTCATCGTGGTGGTGCGGGTGGGGCTCCTGGGGCGGTTCGGGGCGGGATCGTGTCCGAATCTGTTGCAAAGGCGTCCCGGGCCAGGATCGGCGGCGGAGGAAAGCGCGGAATATCAACGTTTCTCTTCCGGTGCCCCGGCTCGATCGGGGCCTTTGCAACAGATTCGGACAACCTGCGCCGCCGCGGGACCTCGGGAGGGGCGCCGCGGGGCGGGCGGCGACCACGACGGGCGCCCTGACGGTCGGACGGGGCCCGCGGGAACTTGCCCCCGCGCGCGAGATCGTCACTTAACCCGCGAGTACGTCTGCTAGAGGTACGTGCTCGCGGGTTAAGTGACGATCTCGCGGGTTAAGTGACGTGCTCGACGCCTACCCGGCGATCTCGCCACCGGATCCGCATCGCCGTCCGTTGAATAACCTTCCGATGTTCAGGGGCACACTTGTTGAGAAGGGCGTGCAGGACGCGGGTCTGTCCGTCATCGACGACTCCGCGCGGCCTTGAGCAGACCCGCGAGATCGGCGGGGGCGATGAGTCCGTCGACGGCCTCCGAGACGGTCAGCCCCAGGTCGAGGTCGTCCATCGCCTTCGGCAGCGAGGAGAGGAGGTCCGCGCGCGAGCCGTCGTCCGTGACCCGCAGGACGAGGACCTCATCGGGGCCGATCCCCTCGTCGTTGAGGATCTCGGGGGCGTGGGTCGACAGGATGATCTGGAGATCGGAGGAGCGCCGCGCCTGCGCGAGCACCGAGGGCAGGATTCTCACGATAGCGTTGTTGAGGGACAGCTCGGGCTCCTCCAGCAGCAGGATCCTCGGGTTCGCCGGCGTCCTGATAATGGCCCACAGCAGGCCTATGAGTCGCAGGGTGCCGTCGGAGAAGTCGGCCTCGTTCTGCTTCGAAGGCGTTGACCGCCAGTTCTTATAGCCGGCGATCAGATGCGGTCTGCCGGCGGTGTCCGTCTCAATGGTCAGGGACTCGAATCCGGGCACTGCTGCGCGCAGGGCCTGCTGCATGCGCCCGAGCCACGCATCACGGATACGAGTTGGGGTCGCGTTCATCTGGGTGATGAAATCGCTTCCGAAGGGGTCGTCATCGGCGACTACAGCGCGCGAGGGGTCGCGAATGATCTGGGGGACGAGGTGGAAGTACTGGACTCGATCGAAGTAGTCGGCGATGGAGCGGAAGCTCTGGTTGGATGCGATCTGCTCGAGATGCGTCTGGGTCAGGAGGACCTCATCCATCAGATCCCGGTCGTCGGGACGCCTGAGCAGTTCCTCTCCGTTCTTCACGACCAGTTCCTCGTCGACGACGGGGCGGTTCCGCCCCTTCCCCTCACCCTTGACCGAGAGTCTGTAGCGCCATGAGTCGCCGCCGTCCCGCAGTGTCACGTCGACGACGAGACGTTCTTTGGCGTTGGTGCGTGCGAACAGGCTGCGGACCTTCTTCAGGCCGCCCCGACGATCGACGGCGGAGGCGAGCCCGCCACCTTGACCGGCGATGTCGGCCAGGAAGCGGAAGATGTCGAGGAGGTTGGACTTGCCCGCGGCGTTGGGGCCCACGACGAACAGGCGCTCGCCGACATCGAACTCCACGTTCTTGAAGTTCCGCCAGTTGCTCGCCGCCAGGTGCGTGATCTTCATAGGCGTCCCTGTTTCTCTGCTCGCTCTGCCTACTTTTAGCCTACTACTGAGCCCTTATCACCAGAACTGGCGGCTCAGAGGCGGGGATCGGCGCCTCCGCCCGGACGTGAGGCGAGGGCACCCGACCGCGGGTGGTGGTGGTCGACCCACGGCGAGCGGTGCGGATGCTCAAGCCGTGGGCGGAACGGTCGAATGCCCTCGCAGGGGCATCCTACGCCACCAGGCCGTGATCCGGTACCCGTTCGCGGAGTCCGCGGCCGCCCGGCACCGTATGGTGGTGCCATGAGTGAGACCGCCGCCGCCCCGTCGTCCCAGCAGGAGGCCGCCGATCTGGTCGCCCGCACCGCCACCGCCGCCCGCGCCGCCCAACGGTCGGTGGCCGGGGCGCGCCGCGAGGTCAAGGACGCCGGGCTGCGCGCCATGGCCGACCATCTCGTGGAGGCCGCCCCGCGCATCCTGGCCGCCAACGGGGCCGACCTGGAGCGCGCCCGCGCCGCGGGCATGAGGGCGGGCCTGGTCGACCGCCTGGCCCTGACGCCCGAGCGCATCGGGGCCATCGCCGACTCCCTGCGCGAGATCGCGGGCCTGCCCGACCCGGTCGGCGAGATCGTCGACGGCCGCACCCTGCCCAACGGCCTGCGGGTGCGCCGCGTGCGCGTCCCCCTGGGCGTGGTGGGCATGATCTACGAGGCGCGCCCCAATGTGACCGTCGACGTGGCCGCCCTGACCCTGAAGTCCGGCAACGCCGTCGTGCTGCGCGGCGGGAGCGCCGCTGAGAAGACCAACGCCGCCATTGTGGACGTCCTGCGCGGGGCCCTGTCCGACGCCGCCCTGCCGGCCGACCTGGTCGCCACCATCGACTCCGCCGGCAGGGCGGGGGCCGCCGCGCTCATGCGGGCCCGCGGCCTCATCGACGTCCTCGTCCCGCGCGGCGGCGCCGGGCTCATCAGGGCCGTCGTCGAGCAGTCCGCGGTGCCCGTCATCGAGACCGGCAGCGGCAACTGCCACATCTACGCCGACGCCTCCGCCGACGTCGCCGCCGCCGTGCCGATCATCGTCAACGCCAAGACCCAGCGCGTGGGCGTGTGCAACGCCGCCGAGACCCTCCTGGTGCACCGCGACGCCGCCGGGGCCCTCCTGCCCGACGCCGCGGCCGCCCTGTGGGCCGGGGGAGTGACCCTTCACGCCGACGACGCCGCCCGCGCCCTCCTCGCCCCCGCGGCCGCCGGCTCCGGCCACGAGGACCTGCTGGTGCCCGCCACCGAGGAGGACTGGGCCACCGAGTACGGCAGCCCCGACCTGGCCGTGCGCGTCGTCGCCGACCTGGAGGAGGCCGTCGCCCACATCGCGCGGTGGTCCACCGGGCACACCGAGGCGATCCTCACCCGGGACGTGGCCTGCATGAACCGCTTCGTCGCGGCGGTTGACTCCGCCGCCGTCATGGTCAACGCCTCGACGCGCTTCACCGACGGCGGCCAGCTGGGGCTGGGCGCGGAGCTGGGCATCTCCACCCAGAAGCTGCACGCCCGCGGCCCCATGGGGCTGGCCGCCCTGACCACGACGCAGTGGATCGTCGAGGGGGACGGCCATGTGCGGCCCTGAGGGCGGGGGCGCCCCGTGAGGGCCCGGCGCGGCCGCGCGGTCGCCGCGGGGGTGGCGCTCAGCGCCGCGGCCGCCCTGGCGGGCCTGGCCGCGGTCGTGCTGCGCGGGCCCGCCGAGCCCGTCGGCGAGCCGGGGATCACCATGACGTCCGCGCCCCGCGACGCGGAGGGCTCCCCGCCCCCGGCCCCCGCGGGCCCGCCGACGGCCGAGGAGCCCTCGGACTCGTCGGACCCGGCGGGGTCGGCGGGTTCGGCGGCGCAGGGGCCCTCGGACTCGGCGGACTCGGCGGCGCGGGCGCCCGCCGGGGCGGAGGCGGCGCCCGAGGTCGTCGCGCCCCCGCCCCAGGTTCTGCCCACACCCTCCTCCCCGGACGATCCCGACAACGACGCGGCGGATGGCAACGAGGCCGAGGATCTCGACGGCGATTGAGCCCCCTCGCCCGGGCCGGGCCTGATGCCGCACGGCCGGGCGCGGCGCGGCGTCGCGCGCCCGGGCGGGGTGAGGCGCGCCCGCAGGTCGGCTGACCGCCGCCGGCCCGGGCGACCCGCGCGCGGGCCAGGCCTACACGAGCCGGTAGCCCACGCCCCGGACCGTCTCCAGCCGCTGCCTGCCGAGCTTTCCCCGCAGGTAGGACACGTACACGTCGACGACGTTGGACCCCGGGTCGAAGTCCATCCCCCACACCCGCTCCAGCAGCTGCTCGCGGCTGAGGACCTGACCCGGGTGGCGCATGAAGGTCTCCGCCAGCGAGAACTCCCGGGCGGACAGGTCGACCCAGCGCCCCTCGACGCTCACGCGCCGGGTGCGCAGGTCCAGGACCAGCCCGTCGTGCTCGATCAGGTGGCCGTCCGCCCCGCCCTCCGGCGCCGTCGGGCGCAGGCGCAGGCGGACCCTGGCGACGAGCTCCTCGAAGGAGAAGGGCTTGGGCATGTAGTCGTCGGCCCCGTTCTCCAGGCCCGCGACGCGGTCCGCCACCGAGGAGCGGGCCGTGAGCATGATGATGGGCGTCCTCGCGCCCTGCCCGCGCAGGCGCTCGAGGACCTCGAAGCCGTCGATGTCGGGCAGCCCCACGTCCAGCAGGACCAGGTCGATCCCGCCCATGAGCACCGCCTCCACGGCCTGCCCGCCCCTGGTGACGACCCGGGGCGTGAAGCCCGCGGCCTTGAGGCCCTTGGTGAGGAAGGAGGCGATGCGGGCCTCGTCCTCGACGATCAGCACGGTGCTCACGGGACTCCTCCCGACTCGTTGGCGGCGCCCCGGGCCGGCGTCAGCGGCAGGCGCAGGGTGAAGATTGATCCTCGCCCGGGCGCGGACTCCACGTCAAGGGCCCCGCCGTGGGCGGCCGCGATATTCTCCACGACGCTCAGGCCCAGGCCCGTCCCCGGCGCCATGGCCGCCGCCTGCGGGGCGCGCGCCAGACGGCGGCGTATGGTCGGCAGATCCTCCGGGGCGATGCCGATGCCCCGGTCCTCCACCCGCAGGAGCAGCTCGTCGCCCGCCACCAGCGACCCCAGGCGGATCGGCGAGCCCGGGGCGGAGTACTTGACCGCGTTGGTCGCCAGCTCCAGCCAGGCCTCGGTGATGCGCGTCGCATCGAGCGCGGCCGTCACCTCGGCGCTGGAGCCCAGGATCCAGTCCCGGGGCCCCAGCGCGCGGGCCTTGTCGAGGACCTGCGCCGTCAGCGCGGCGACGTCGGTGGGCGCGGGGGACACGAAGTCGACGCTCGAGCTGCGGGCGACCTCCAGCAGGCCCGCGACCAGCGTCCCCATGCGGTCGAGCTCGTCGAGGGCCAGCTCCCTGGTCTGCCGCACGTCGTCGGGGTCGGCGGCGTCGATGAGCTCCAGGTGCCCGCGCACCACCGTGATCGGGGTGCGCAGTTCGTGCCCGACGTCGTCGAGGAGCTCGCGCTGGGTCTCGACGGAGCGCTGGACGCGGTCCAGCATCCGGTTGACGGCGCCGGCCAGGGCGGACAGGTCGTCCCGGCCGCGCACCGCCACGCGGGTGGTCAGGTCGCGCTCGTCGATGGAGTCGGTGGCCCGGCGCAGCTCCTCGATGGGGCGCAGCAGCCGCTCCACGCCGAACCACGACAGCGCGCCGGCCAGGGCGACCGTGACGACGGCGGACGCCGCGTACAGGCCCATGGTGCCCCGCAGCTCGGCCTCCGCGGCGCCCAGGTCGACCGCGCGCGCCAGGGCGGCCCGCTGGACGCCGTCGTTCAGCGGCACGACCAGCACCCGGTGGCGCCCGGAGGCCGTCTCGACGGTTTCGATGACCGACTCGTCCGTCTGCGACAGCGCCAGCAGCCGGTCCATGAGCGCCGTGTCGGACCGGAGGGACGCCCCGTCGCCCTGGGCGGAGACCCACCGCGCCCGCCCGTCGACAATGCCGAGCTCGCTGTCGAAGGGCGGCAGGTTCGAGCGCTCCAGGTGCGCCAGGACGACCTGCGCGGGGTCGGTCAGGGCGCGGCCCGTCACCGGGTCGGCCCCCCTGCCCGCCATCTGGCGCAGCTCGGCGCGGGTCAGGGCCAGGCGCGTGTCGACGTCGTCGTGGAGGCTGCGCAGGCCCAGCACCCACACCGCCGCCCCGGAGGTGAGCAGGGCGATCAGGGAGACCGCGATGATCGTCCACGTCAGCCGGGTGCGGATCGTGGCCCGGCGGAGCGCGGCGGCGGGGTTCATCCGGCCGCGGCGTCCGCGCGATCGGGTGCGGGCGCGCTCCGCCGCGGACCGGCGTGGCGGCCGATGCCGCGGTAGTCCCACCCGGCCGCCGTCCACCGGGAGGGGACCAGGGCGTTGCGCGCGTCGATGAGCACGGGCCGGGCCGCCCGCGCCGCCGCCGCCGCAGGATCCAGGTCCGTCAGCTCCTTCCACTCCGTGCCCAGGATGACCAGCTCGGCGCCCTCCAGCGCCCGCAGGGCGTCGGGCTGGGCGCGCAGGTCGGGGTGGTGGCGGGACAGGCCCGCCAGGCCCCTGGGGTCGTGGACGGTGACGACGGCGCCGGCGTCCCTCAGGCGCAGCGCCACCTCCAGCACGGGGGAGTCGCGCAGGTCGTCGCTGTCCGGCTTGAAGGTGACGCCCAGGATCGTCACCGCCCGGCCCGCGGGATCGGGGCCCAGGGCGTCCAGGGCCATCCGCGTCACGTGGTCGCGCTGCCCGCGGTTGATGGCGTCGACCCGGTCCAGGAACGAGGCGAGGCCGTCGGCGCCCAGCTCGGCGGCGCGCTGCTCCAGCCCGCGCAGGTCCTTGGGCAGGCAGCCCCCGCCGAAGCCGATGCCGGCGCGCAGGAAGCGGTGGCCGATGCGCGCGTCGCGCCCGATGGCGTCGGCCAGCACGGCGACGTCGGCCCCCGCGGCGTCGCACAGGGCGGACATGGCGTTGATGAAGCTGATCTTCGTGGCGAGGAAGGCGTTGGCCGCCGTCTTGACCAGTTCGGCGGTCTGGTAGTCCATGGTCAGCCGGGGCACGTCCGCCTCGAGGATGGGGGCGTAGACCTCGTCCAGGACCGCGCGGGCCCGCTCGGCCCGCGCGGGGTCGGCCGGCAGGCCGTAGACGATGCGGTCGGGGCGCAGGGTGTCGGACACGGCCAGGCCCTCGCGCAGGAACTCGGGGTTCCACACGACCAGGGCGCGCCCGGCCAGGCGGTCGGCGACCCGCTGGGCGGTGCCCACCGGCACGGTCGACTTGCCGACCACCAGCGGCAGCTCGTCCAGGCGCTCGCGCGGCGGCAGCGTCGCCGCCAGGGTGTCGACCGCCCGCCACAGGTGGCTCAGGTCCGCCCCGCGGCCCGACGGCGACTGGGGCGTGCCGACGGCCAGGAAGTGGACGTCGGCGCGGGTGCGGCGCGTGGTGCCGGGCGCCGTGGCGTAGTGCAGGCGCCCCTCCCGGGCGCCCCGGCGCAGCAGCTCGTCCAGGCCGGGCTCGTAGAAGGGGGCCTCCCCGCGCACCAGCCGCTCCAGGCGCGCCGGGTCGGTCTCCACGCCCAGGACGTGGTGGCCCAGGTCGGCCATGGCCGCGGCGTGGACGGCTCCGAGGTAGCCGCAGCCGATCACTGTCAGTCTCATTCTGCTCTCCATCCGAGGGTGGTGGTGCTGTTCAGGGCGAGATGGGTCCAGGCCGCCAGCCAGGCGCCGGCGCCGGGGCGGAAGACGTGGACGAGGGCCAGGCGCAGGCGCGCGGCGTCAGTGTAGGCGCGCAGCCGCCGGGAGGCGGTGGGCAGGCGCGCGGCGACGTCGTCCAGCAGGCCCAGGACGCGGTCGTGGGCCGCGGCGCCCAGGCGGCCGGTCACGCGTGCGAGGTCGGCGTGCGCGGCGAGATTGCCCAGGTCCAGGGCGGCCTCGGCGGCGGCGGTGGTGTCCAGGTCGATCAGGGACAGCTCGCGCCCATCCCACAGGAGTTGGCCGTCGTGCAGGTCCCGGTGGGCCGCGACCGCGGGGCGGGGGTTCTCGCCCAGGGCGGCGCACGCCCGCTCGACGCCCCGCTCGATCCGGCCCCGGCCGCCCGCCGCGGCGTCCAGGGCGTCCAGGGCCCCGGCCGCGCGCGCCCGGACCAGCCACCGGTGCAGCACGGCCGCCTCGTGCGCGCCCGTGTGCTCGGGCAGCGCGGCGCGCGCGTCCGCGCCCCGCACGACGTCGGGCCACACCCGGGCCAGGCGCCGCCAGCCGGCCAGCCCCGCGTCCCCCAGCTCGTGCAGGGGCCGTCCCGGCACGAGCTCCAGGTCGACGTGGTCGGAGCCGCGGCCCACGACCTCGGGCACGCGCAGGCCGGCGCCCCCGAAGGCGCGCCGCGTCCGCGGCGGGCAGAGGCGGTCGGCCCGGCCCGGGCGCACGAGCTTGCGCACCAGGCGCTCGCCGACGACGACCGCGCGCCGTCCCAGCCGGTGGACCACCAGGCGCCCGCCCAGGTCGGCCGCCAGGGCGGGCGACAGGCCGGGCAGGTCGGGGTCCGCGGCGTAGGGCGTCAGGCGCCGGGCCCCGGCGCGGTCGACGCGCCCGGCCCGCAGCAGGCCGTCGGCGTCCACGGCCTCGAAGACGACGGCGCCGTCGGCCTCCGGCCAGGCCCGGCGCAGCCCGGGGATCCGCGCCAGGGCGGGGGCCGGGCCGCACCCGGCGCCGGGGGGTCGAGTCAGTGTGTCGCGCATGTCCCCTCCAACTCTTCCAGTTCCCGGCCGATGCGCTCGCGCCAGAGCGGGTCGGCGTGGCGCAGCGGCTCGGCCAGGCGCGCCAGGCGGGCGCGCGCCGTCCCCGCCGCGAGACCGGGCCCGTCGGGCACCCGCCCGCCGGCGTCGGCGTAGCCGTCCAGGAGGGCGCGCGCCGCCGCGCCGTCGACGACCGCCAGGTAGGAGCCCAGGTCGGTCGCGGCGGGGGCCAGCCGGGAGCGCTCGAAGTCGGTGAGCCACACGGCGCCGTCGTCCAGGCGCACCAGGACCTGGTCGGGCGTGAAGTCGCCGTGGGCGAGGACCCGGGGCGCGGGCGGATCGGCGGGCAGGCGCTCGTCCAGGGCGAGCGCCCGGGCCGCCAGCGCCGGGTCCAGGGCCCGCAGGACCGAGGCGTGGACGGCTCCCGCCCGCCGCCCGTCCGCCCGCCGCCCGGGCAGACGGGCCGCCAGGTCGGGGGGCAGGCGCCGGGTCGAGGCGTGCAGGGCGGCCAGGGCGGCCCCGGCCGCGGTACTCGCCGCGGCGAGCGCGCCCGCCGCACTCGCCCCCGGGCGCGCCGCGCGCTCCAGGTCGGTGTCGCCCACGAATCTCAGGGCGCTGACGTGCACCGGCGGGCCCGGCGCGGCGAACCCGGGGGCCGCGGCGGGGATGGGCGCGCCCGGGACGCGGTCGCCGATGAAGCCCCGCAGGCGCAGCTCGTCGTCCTGGGGGGCGGAGGTGATGCGCACCACCCCGGCGCCGGTGCGCACGACCAGGCGCCGCAGGGGGTTGTGGCGCAGCACCCGCGCGCCGTCGGGGCCCTCCACGAGCCCGCCGGCCGCGGCCCGGCCCACGTGCTCCATGAGCGCGGGGTCGGAGGCGAGCCGACCGGCGTGCAGCACCAGACCGCCGTCGAGCTCGCGCCGCACGGTGCGCAGGCCGCGGGCGCGGGCGCGGCGCGCGGCCCTGTCCGCCTTGGCGCGGCCGGAGGGCCACATCAGGCGGGCCCAGCCGGCGGGCCGGCCGGTGGCCGCGTCCTCCAGGCCCACCGTCAGCGACACGTCCGGCTTGATGCGCAGCCGGGCGGCGCGCACCGGCCGGCCGATCAGCTCGGACAGCCGGTCCTGGTCGAGCACGGCCTCGACGGCGGCCGGGGTGCTAGCGTCCATGGCGCCCGCCTCCGGCGGCGTGCGCGCCCGGCGCCGGGCTCGCCCCGGTCCAGGAGCGGAAGATCCGGGAGCGGGCGAGCAGGCGCTCGGGGGAGTCGTCCAGGACGACCCGGCCGTCCTCGATCCACACGACCCGGTCCGCCCGCACGGCGACGTCGGCGTCATGGGTGACGATGAGCGTGGTCCGGCCGCGCGCGAGGCGGTCGACGGCGTCGAGCACGAGGGCGCGGGCCGCGGGGTCCAGCCCCGTGGTGGCCTCGTCGAGGATGACCACCGGCGTGTCGCGCAGCAGCGCCCGGGCGATGGCCACGCGCTGGCGCTGTCCCCCGGACAGGGTGTCGCCCCGCTCCCCGACGGGGGTGGCGTAGCCGCCGGGCAGGGAGACGATGAAGTCGTGGGCGCCCGCCCGGCGCGCCGCGGCCTCGACCTCGGCGTCGGTCGCGTCGGGCCGCCCCATGCGGATGTTGTCGCGGATGGTGCCGGTGAGCAGGACCGCGTCCTGGTGGAGGACGGACACGCCGGCGCGCAGCTCGCCCAGGTCGAGCGCCGGCAGGGGCAGCCCGTCGAGGCGGACCTCGCCGGCCACCGGGTCCAGGGCGCGCACCACCAGGGACACCAGCGTGGACTTGCCCGACCCCGAGGGGCCCACGAGCGCCACGTGTTCGCCCGGCTCGACCGTCAGGCTGATGCCGTGGAGGACCTCGTCGCCGTCGTAGCGGGTGACCACGCCGTCGAAGTCGATGCGCCCGCGCACCCGTCCCAGGGGCAGGGGGGAGGCGGGCGAGACGATGTCGGGGACCACCGCCATGAGGTCGGCGACGCGCTCGCCCGAGGCGGTGGCGCGGGCGATGCGCCCGGTGTACTTGGCCATGTCCCGCAGGGGCTTCATGGTGGTGCGCAGGTAGGTGGTGAACAGGACCAGGTCCCCCGGCGTCATCGCCCCCTGGAGCACGCGCAGCCCGCCGCCGACCATGACCAGGGCGGTGGCCGCGCCCACCAGGACGTCGGTGGAGCGCTCCAGGCGCGCCGCCAGGCGCAGGGAGCGCACCCCGGTGCGCAGCGAGTCGCGGTTGGCCCCGATGAAGCGGTCCAGGATCAGCTCCTCCAGACCGTAGGCCTGCACCACCTTGATGGTGGCCAGCGCCTCCTGGGCGGTGTTGGCCAGCTGCCCCTCGCTCTTGCGGGTGCGCCGCGACGCCGTCGTGATCCGCTTGGAGCTGCCCGAGGAGGTGACCAGGAAGACGATCACGGCCGCGACGACGACGAGCGCCAGCAGCGGGTCGAGGACGAACATGACCACGACCATGACCAGGAGCGTGAGCACGTTGGCGGCCAGCGGCAGGCCGGCGGTCACGGCCACGTCCTGCATGCGGGCGATGTCGGAGACCAGGCGCTGGACGGTGTCGGCGCTGCGGTTGCGGGCGTGGAACTGCTGGGACAGGCCCGCCACGTGCCGGAAGGCGCGCGCCCGCAGCGCGATCGCCGTGCGCGAGCCGGCCAGCGCGAAGGACACGGTGGCCAGGTAGTTGCACAGCGCCCGCATGAACACGAGCCCCACGAGCCCCGCCCCGCAGGCCACCAGGCCCAGGACGCTGGCGGGCGCGTAGCCGGTGCTCGTGCCCAGCGAGGACAGGACGGAGTCGACGACGATCTTCATGGGCCAGGGCTCGAGCACCCGGAAGACGACCTCGCACATCAGGGCCAGGGTCCCGCCCGCCACCATCAGCAGGTGGGGGCGCAGGTCGGGGCCCACCAGGCGCAGGGTGCGGGTGAGCGCCGAGCGGCGCACGCGGGCGCTCATGACGCGCCCCCCTCCGGCCCCAGCCGGCAGAGCACGTCGGCCACCACCCGGTCCCAGCCGTGGCGCTCCTCGGCCGCCCGGCGCCCCGCGGCGCCCAGGCGGGCCCGCTCGTCCGCGTCGAGCGCCAGGGCGTCGATCGCCCCGGCCAGGCGCGCCGGGTCGGAGGGCGGCACGAGCACCCCGGCGCCGCGCAGCATCCCGGGCAGCTGACCGACGGCGGAGCCAACCACCGGCAGGCCCGCGGCCAGGTACTCCAGGACCTTGAGGGGGGAGAAGTACTGCTCGTCCGCCCCGCCCAAGTCCGGGTAGGGGGCGACGGCGATGGCCGCCCCGGCCAGGTGCGCGGGGATCCGCTCGGGGGCCACCTCCCCCCGGAAGTCGACGTCGAGCCCGAGGCCGCCGGCCAGGGCGCGCAGCGCGGGCATCTGCGGGCCGTCGCCGATGATGCGCAGGCTCCACGGGGCGCGGGCCATCGCCGCGGCCCGGAGCAGGTCGTCCACGCCGTGCCAGGGCTTGAGGGTCCCCACGAAGACGACGACGACACCGCCGGGATCCTCCCGGGAGGGGCGGATGCGCTCCAGGGACACGCCGTTGGGCACGGTCGCGGCGCGGCAGTCCGGCACCAGGCGCTCCACCCACCGGCGCACCGGGTCGGACACGCACGCGGTCAGGCGCGCCCGCCCGGCCTGGGCGCGCAGGGCGGCCAGCGCGCCGGCCCCGTCCACCAGGACCCGGTGCCTGCTCTGCTCGTCGATGAGGGGGGCGTTGACCTCCAGCACGCCGGGCGCGCCCGCGGCGCGCGCGACGTCGGCCAGTGCGGTGGAGAACAGGGAGTAGCGCTCGTAGACGAGGTCGGCGCCGCGCTCCAGGACGTCGCGGGCCGCGCGCCGGGAGGCCTCCGCCTGCGCCCGCTCGCGCCCGGCGGGGTCGTCCGCGCGCACCGGCGTCTCCACGACCGTCAGGTCGGCCAGGTCCGCGGGGACGAGGCCGCCGCGGCGGGCCGCGTGGAGGACCACCTCGTGACCGGCGCGGCGCAGGGCGCGCACCACCTCCTGGACGTGGACGCTGGCGCCCTTGGCGCCGAAGACGGGCACGCCGGGGTCCAGGCACACATAGGACACGCGCATCAGCCGACCTCCTCCGTCCCGGCGCCGGCCGGCCGCCCGGCCGGCTGCTCCGGCCGCCGCTCACCCGGCCGCTCCGCCCCCCGCGCCTCCGCGTCCGGCTGCCCGTCCGGCCGCTCACCCGGCCGCCCGCGCTGCCAGGCGGACAGCACCGCCGCCTGGGCGCGGGAGTCGAACTCCTCCTCGATGAGCCCGCGCGCCCCGGCCGCCAGGGGGGCCGGATCGACCGACCCGTCGGCCAGGCCCCGCAGGGCGCGGGCCAGGGCCAGCGCATCGCCCGGGGGCAGCAGGATCCCGGTCTCGCCGTCGCGCACCACCTCCGGCATGCCGGTCACCTCGGTGGCGATCACCGGCGTCCCGCAGGCCATGGCCTCCAGGACCACCGTGGGCAGGCCGTCGACATTGCCGTCCGCGGCGGGCACGCACGGCGCGACCAGGACGTGGGAGCCGTGCAGCAGGGCCTTCACCTCGCTCTGGGTCAGCGCCCCGGGCAGCTGGACCCGCTCGCCCAGCCCCAGCTCCCGCACGAGCGCGGCCAACGAGTCTCCGAGCTCCCCCTCGCCGGCGATCACCGCCGTGACCTCCACGCCGGATTCGACCAGGGCGGCCAGCGCCCGCAGCAGGACCTCGAAGCCCTTCTTGGGCACCAGGCGGCCCACCGCGGCCACCCTCAGGGCGGTGCCCGGCGCGGGCGGCGCCGGCGGCCGGAAGGGGAAGCGGTCGAGCTCCAGGGCGTTGTAGCGCAGGCAGATCCGCGCCCCGGTCCCCTCCAGCACCGTGCGCAGGTGGCGCTCGTTGAACCGGCTGATGGCGATGACCCGATCGGCGTCGGAGCACACGCGCCGCAGCCAGACGGGGTCGACGCCGTCGTGGAAGATGTCCTTGGCGTGGGTGGTCACCGTGTAGGGGATGCCGCTCAGGCGCGAGGCGATCCAGGCGATGCGCGCCGCCAGGGAGGCGAAGTGCGCGTGCAGGTGGGTCACGCCGTCGGCCCGCGCCGCCGCCGCCAGGGCCACGCCCTGGGCGACGTCGTCACCCGGAAGGTCCGCCAGGACGGGCATGATCCCGGCCAGGCGCGAGCGCTGCCCGGCGTCGGGCAGCGAGTCCGCCAGCAGGCTCCACAGCTCGCAGGCCTTGAAGGGGCGAGGCATCCACGACACCCCCGCGCGGACCCGGGCGATCTCCGGGTGGAAGCGCGAGTCGGTGGTGGGGCGCAGCGCGTAGATGGTCAGGTCGTCCCCCAGCTCCTCGCGGGCCAGGATCTCGGTGACGATGAAGGTCTCGGAGAAGCGGGGGTAGACCTTGAGAACGTATCCGGTGCGGCTCATGAGGCCTTCTCCTGTCGTCGGTGACTGATACTCGGATCGGGGCGCAGCAGGGCGGCGGCCCGGCGGGTGGAGGCGCGCAGCCCGTCGCGCCGCAGGTGGGCGCGCAGGACCCGGCGGGTGACCGCCCGGGCGACCCACCGGGTCAGGGCCCCGGCGTCGAGATCGGCGTCCCTCATGACGTCCACGGCCCCCGCGTCCTCAAGGGCGCGGGCGCGGATGAGCTGCTCGCGGCGCGGCTCCTCGCGGGGCACGATGAGGGCCGGCGCCGACGAGGCCAGGACCTCGCAGACCGTGTTGTAGCCGCCCATGGTCACCACGGCGGAGGCCCGCTCGATGTACCGGCTCAGTCCCGGCGGGCACCGGTGGATCTCGGTGCCCGGCGCGGCGGCGTCGCGCACGGCCGCGGCGTCGGCCTCGCCGAGCTGGGGGCCGGTGACGAGCATGTGGCGGTACCCGGGCGGAGGGGTCAGACCCGCGGCCATCGTGAGCAGCCGCGCCCCGTCGCAGCCGCCGCCGACGGTGGTCAGGACGAAAGGGGCCTCGCTCCGGCAGCGCTCGCGGTCCAGCAGGGCACGCCCGTCGGCGAGGTATCCGGTGAAGACGGCGAGGTCGTGCAGGAAGTCCGGGATCTCGCCGGAGGCGAGGGGATCGTGGACGTGCTGGTCGCCGTAGACCCAGACCTCGTCGATGATCCGGCGCAGGGCGTCGGGGGAGTCCAGGGCCTCCCACTCGGAGGCGGCCGTCTCGGGGTCGTCGAGGACCTCCCGCAGGCCCAGGACTATGCGCGTGGCGGGGCGGGCCTCGCGCAGGCGGTGCAGCGGGGCGCGCAGCTCGCCGCGCACCCCGTACAGGTGCCGGTCGATGATGACGAGCGCGGGGGCGAAGTCGGTCAGGGCGGTCGCGACGAGGGCGGAGCGCAGCGCCGCCAGCGACTGGGGCGTGTCCCGCAGGCGCCTGGGGCGGTAGCCGACGGGGCCCTTGGTGAAGCCCGGCAGGATGAGCCAGTCGAATCCCGGGGGCAGGAGGAAGTCAGCGGGGGGCGCCAGACCTGCGACCAGCAGGCCGGTGACGCCCGATCCGGTCAGGCGCGGCAGGTCGTGGGCGAGCTGATGGGCGAGCGCGAGATTGCGGCGCAGGTGCCCGAGCCCGAGCGCGTCATGGCTGTAGAGCACGATGCGGGTGGTGTCCTGACTCACTGTGCCTCTCCTTTTCCAGGCCTGTGGAACCAGGATCGGCGGGGGCCAGGAGACGGCCATGAGACGATGATGAGAGAGTTCTCAGGAACCTCCGCCGGGGCGGGACGGGCGGGTTCGCCGGTCCCGGCGCGGGGCTCACCCGGGTGCACCGGGCCCGCCAGGGCCGTCGCCGTCCGCGTCGGGACTGTCGCCGTCCGCGTCTCGGCGTCCTGGGCGCCCGGGGATCTGCGCCGCGGTCCGCGAGCACGTCACTTGACCCGCGAGCACGTCTGCTAGAGGTACGTGCTCGCGGGTTAAGTGACGATCTCGCGAGCCGGGGCGCGTCACGACATGCGAGACGCCGTCCCACCATGTGGACGGCTGGCGGGGGTGGAGCGGGGGCGGGCGCCGGAACCGCCCCCGACGACCAGCCCGTCGATCCCACCGCGTCCGGCGCTCCCGGCGGGCACGGGGCTCAGACGAGATGGACCTCGACGCCGGCGGCCCGCAGCGCCTCGACCGCTTCGGGCTCCGCCGCCTCGTCGGTGATGAGTTCATCGATCTCGCTCGTGCGGCAGATGAGGGCGAAGGCGGCCCGGCCGAGCTTGGTGTGATCGGCGACGACGACGACGCTGCGGGCCGCCCGCACGAGGGCGGCGTTGACGGCGGCCTCGCTCTCGTGGGAGGCGTAGACGCCGCGGTCGTTCACGCCCTCCACGCCGAGGAACAGGGTGCCGATGGAGATCTGGGGGAGGATGAGGGAGGACAGGGGGCCGGTGAGCTCGTAGGAGCGGGCGCGGGCGGCGCCGCCGGTGACCACGACGCGCACGCACTGGCGCACGGTGAGCTCGCTGGCTATGTTGACGGCATTGGTCACGATGGTGACCGGCGTCTCCGGGTCGGTCAGGTCCGGCAGCAGGGCGACCTCGCGCGCCACCTCCGTGGTGGTGGTGCCCCCGTTGAGCCCGATCGTGTCCCCCGGGCGCACCATGGCGGCGGCGGCGCGGGCGATGCGCGTCTTCTCCTCGCCCATGCGGGAGGTCCGGTAGCGCAGGGGCAGCTCGGAGGAGGTGGGGTTGGCCGACGCCCCTCCACGGGTGCGGGTGATCAGCTGCTGCTCGGCGAGCAGGTCGAGGTCCCGCCGGGCGGTGGCCGCGGAGACGCCGAGCCGCTCGGTGATGTCATCGATGTGGACGGTTCCCTCCTCGACGATCATGCCGAGGATGGCGGAGAGGCGTTCGTGTCGGGTCATCGTTGCTCCCGTGTGCATCGGAGTGCCTCGCGGCTGCGGGGGCTTTCGAGGGGTTGGGGGCAGCATAGAGCAGAGACGAGGCTCACGAATCCTGCGTGTGACATGCGATGAGGCTTTGGACGTTGATGACGTCGGGAGCAGTCAGATGGGATGGTTCTGCCGCTCGGTCCGACGGCGGGCCCGGCGTCGGACCGCGATCCGCGGGCGCGCCCGTCGCCCGGCACGCCGGGCCCCGGACGGCCGCGCGGCGGCCCCCGGGCGGCCGCACGCCGGGCCCCGGGCGGCCGCGCGCCGGGCCCCGGCGCGGCTCCGGGCGTGGCCGAGGGGCGTCCTCCCCGCCCGTTCCGCCCGCGCCGACCGGCGTTCATCCCGCTCCGAGGGCGATGACGTGGCAGGATGGTGGTACTGCGCGTCTTGCGCGGAACCGAGATCGAGGAGTGTCCTGGCGGCCGAGAGGCCCGCCCGACCCCGGGAGGGAGCGTCCGTGAGCGTCGGTTCACAGCCCCTGCGTATCGGGATCATGGGTGGGACCTTCGACCCGATCCACCACGGCCACCTGGTCGCGGCGTCCGAGGTTCAGAACGTCTTCGGGCTGGCCCAGGTCGTCTTCGTGCCGACCTGGGCCCAGCCCTTCAAGAAGGGCAGACGGGTCACGCCCGCCGAGCACCGCTACCTCATGACGGTGATCGCCACGGCCTCGAACAACCGCTTCACGGTCTCACGGGTCGACATCGACCGGGGCGGGACGACGTACACGATCGACACGCTCCACGACATCGCCGCCGAGTACCCGGGCGCCGAGTTGTACTTCATCACCGGCGCGGACGCCCTGGCGCAGATCCTGACGTGGAAGGACAACGAGGAGATCTTCGGCCTCGCCCACCTGGTCGGGGTGACCCGCCCCGGGCACGCCCTGACCGACGGCGGTCTGCCCGCGGACCGCGTCTCCCTCGTCGAGGTGCCCGCCATGGCGATATCCTCGACCGACTGCCGTGAACGAGTGGGACGCGGTGCTTCCGTGTGGTATCTGGTCCCCGACGGCGTTGTTCAGTACATCCGCAAGTACGGCCTCTATCGTGTGACCCAGCGCCAGGCGTCGACCACCTCGATGACGGCGCGCGTTGCACGTGAGCAGTCCCTGAGGAAGGAGAACGACGGTGAGTGAGAACACCGACGTCAATGATGACCAGCCGGCAGGCTCCTCCGGTGGCTTCCGCCGCTCCCGGCGTTCGATGAGGCGGGCGGAGCGGGCCGCCGAGCGCGAGGCGTATATCACCGGGCAGCAGCCCCTCCTCACGCGCCGGGAGCTCAAGCGCCTGCGCGAGGAGGCCGAGGCCCTCAGGGCCGCCGTCGAGGCCGGCGAGCTCACGGTGGAGCAGGCGAAGGCGCTGCAGAACCCCCTCGCCAACCAGCCCGACGCCGAGCCGCGGGCCGTGACGGGGGCGCACGCGGCGCTGCCCGGACCGGGGTCCGGGGCCGCGGCCAGGTCCGGCGGCGGAGTCGGTGGCGGGACCAGGGCCGCGGCCAGGTCCGGCGGCGGGGCCGCGGCCAGGCCCGCGCCGGGGCTGGAGGCCGCCGCGGCCGCCGTTCTGGAGGGCGATCTGCCCGCCGCGCCGGAGCCCGCCCCGCGCAGGCGCCGCCGCGCCTCGTCCGCGAGGTCCGCCTCGTCCGCGCCGCCGGCGTCATCGGCCTCATCCGCGCCGCCGGCGTCGTCCGCGCCGTCCGCCTCACCGGCCTCCTCCGCACCGTCCGCGCCGCCCGCCGCGGAGTCCGAGCCGCAGGACTCCGTCCCCAGCTGGCGGCCCCGTCGGACCACCGACGAGGTCCTGGCCATCGCCGCCCAGGAGACCGGGATGATGGACCCCGCGGACCTGCCGGACTCGTCCGACGCGCCCCCGGTGCGCATGGACTTCTCCGGCGCGCCCTCGACGGTGCCCGAGCGCCGCTCGGTGTTCTCCTCCCGCTCGGCGGCGTCCCAGCCCGCCGAGACCGGCTCCCGGGCGTCCGGGTTCAGCTCCGACTCCGGGGGCCCGGCCCGAGGGCCGGCGGAGTCCGGCCGACCGTTCCAGTTCAGCCCCGACCCCGGAGGGCCGGCACCGACGGCCTCGCCCGGCCGGCCCGGACCGCGGTCGGACTACCGGTCGCCGACCTCGCCGGCGGGGTCCTTCACGTCCGAGCCGCTGGCCCGGGCGTCGGCTCGGCCCGAACCCGCCCCGCCCGCCGCCAATCCGATCGTGCCGGCCCCCCTGGCCCCCGAGGCCGAGCCCTCGCCCTGGACCTCCTCGAGTCCGTCGCAGGCCTCGCCGTCGGAGATGTCCCCGTCGAGCCCGACGACGCCGTCGCGCCGCCCCATTGTGAGGATCCCCTCCTCCGTGCAGGGCGTGCGCACCGTCGACGGGGCGACCGGCGAGCTCACCTCCGTCCAGTTCGTCGACGAGGACTTCGACGGCATCGACAGCCCCCGGTGGAGGGCTCTGCACAACTCCCCCGATCACTCCGGACACCCCGGGCGCCCCGATCACTCCGGACACTCCGGGCGTCCTGACAACGCCGGGCGCCCTCCTCGCCTGGACAGCCCCTACGGCAGCACCGCGGCGGCCGAACCGCCCATGGCCCCCACGCCCGACGAGGTGGCCGCCCGGCAGGCGTGGCCGGGCGCGCCGACCGTCAGGAGCGCCCCCGCGCCCCGGCGGGGGCCGAACCGCGCGGTTCTCATCGTGCTGGTCCTGCTCGTCGTCGCGGTGGTGGCCGCCCTGCTGTGGTTCTTCTTCCTGCGCGGGGGCAAGTCCAGCTCCGCCCCGCCGCCCTCGCCCCGGCCCGCCGAGTTGTCGGCGCTGTCGGCGCCGCCGGCCCCCATGCTTCTTTGAGCGCGATCGACCCCAGGAGAAGATACGTGAGCGCCACGCCGGACGCCATCGAACTCGCCCGCACCGCCGCACGCGCGGCCGCCGAGCGCAAGGCCGAGCAGATCATCGCCATCGACGTCTCCGAGCGCCTGGCCCTGACGGACGTCTTCCTCATCGTCTCGGGCGCCAACGACCGGCAGGTGCGCTCCATCGTCGACGCCGTCGACGAGGCGATGTTCAAGGCCGGTGCGAAGCGCAAGATGCGCGAGGGCTTCGACGAGGCCCGCTGGGTCCTGATCGACTACGGGGACATCGTCGTCCACGTCCAGCAGACCGAGGACCGCGAGTTCTACTCCCTGGAGCGCCTGTGGCGCGACTGCCCCCTCATCGATCTGCCCACCGACGCGGACGCGGCCGATGGAGCCGCCGGGGACGCCGGGGACGGGGCCGGCGCGACCGCTGGAGCCGTCGGGGTCGTCGGGGCCGGTGGGGATGCCGGAGCCGCAGCGGGCGGGGCCGCCGGGGCCGCGCCGGCCGAGTGAACCCGCGGGGCGGGGCATGACCGAGCTCATTCTCTGGCGTCACGGCCAGACCGATCACAACCTGGTGGGCCGGGTGCAGGGCCAGGTCGACATCCCCCTCAACGCCACCGGCCTGGCGCAGGCCGCCGCGGCGGCGCGGATCCTGGCGTCGCCGCGCCCCGACCGCATCGTGTCCTCCCCGCTGAGCCGGGCGCGCACGACGGCGCAGATCCTGGCCGATCTCACCGGGCTGGACATCGAGGTCGAGGCCGATCTCATCGAGCGCTCCTTCGGCGTGTGGGAGGGCCTGGACCGCGCCGCCATGATGGACGGGTGGCCCGAGCAGTACGCCGTGTGGCGCGACGGCGGCCAGCCCGAGGGCGTCGGCGTCGAGCCGCGCATCGATGTGGCCCGCAGGGTCGGGACGGCCCTGGAGCGGATCGCCTCGCGGACGGGGGAGGGGCGCGTGGTCGTCGTCGCCCACGGCTCCGCCCTGACCCTGGGGGCCACGCTCCTGCTGGGCCTGGACCCCACGGCCTGGTTCGGGCTGCGCGGCATGGACAACTGCCACTACGCCGTGCTGCGCGACAGCGAGCGCGCGCCGGGATGGCTGGTGAGGACCTGGAACAAGGGGGACGCCGCCCCGGTGGGGGAGTGAGCCGCGCCGGCCGCGCGGGCCGGTCCGCGCCGACGCCGTCGCGCGGGGCCGACCGTCCGGGCGGGTCGTGTGACGCGGGCGCGCGGTGCGCACGGCACGCGGGCGGCCGCCCGGGTGAGGTACCGCACGCGGGACGGATTTGCCGGGCGGCGCGCCAGTCCTTAGAGTTGGCCCCGTCGCCCGCGAGGGTCGGCGCCCGTCCGAGGGGCTATGGCGCAGTTGGTAGCGCGCTTCCATGGCATGGAAGAGGTCGGGGGTTCGAATCCCCCTAGCTCCACCAGCCGCCCGGTGCGAGCCGATGGCGGTCTCCCTTCGGGGCTATGGCGCAGTTGGTAGCGCGCTTCCATGGCATGGAAGAGGTCGGGGGTTCGAATCCCCCTAGCTCCACCAGGCTTTAATAAAAGTATTTGTGTCAATTTTTTCTTTAATGATACTTTTCGCCAGAAGTAGTGGTTCAGATCTGTCGATCGGTATTGCGGTGTAGGGGTCGAATGATGGTATGCGTGACTACTCCGAATCCCCTGCGACATCGAAATGGATTCAATTTTTTTGATTACTAAAGATGTTTCTGACAAGCATGTAATTTCGAGCGCACGTTCTCGCAGGAAAGGTTTGAAAATGGTTTATATGCCTACCGACGAAGAGTGGACTCCACTATCAATCGATTCTGAACTGGAAGACAGGCCCAGCAGTATTGTATCAGCTCCTATTACTGGGAGTCCGATTCTCCCGTTCGACAAACTCTCCTGGAAGGATTTTGAACGAATTCAGGTGCGCATTTTGCGTGATGTTGAAGGTTTGCGGAACGCGCAGTTATACGGACGACTAGGGCAAACTCAACACGGTCTTGACATCATTGCGGTCGACTCCAATCAAGATGGAGTTGCCCTGCAGAGTAAAAAATATAAACGATTCACGGCGTCAGACTTGCAGAAAGCTGTCGAAAAATTTCGCACGACTACACGACCAATCGAAATTAAGAGATTTATCATTGGTGTTGCTTGCGAGGCCAACGACACTACTATTGTCGACGCTTTTCAACAATGTCAAAGAATGCTCCATCCAGTTCTTCTGGAGTTGTGGGATAATGAAGAACTATCTGTGAAGTTAAGGGGGCGTCCAGAGATTGTCATTGATTTTTTTGGAACGCCGACTGCCGAGAAATTCTGTAGACCTTTTACTCTCTCCCCTATCAAGGTTCCCGAGGTGAATGCCGTAGTTGTTAGTGAAGCTATCGTGCGGACACCAGAAAAAGTTACTGGAGCGGATGAAAAGTTCAAAAAAGCACACAATATTCGTAACGAAGATCCGGTTCGTGCTCTTAATCTATTTGAAAAGGGGCAGCAACTCTTGCGTGAGTCCGGGTTCCAGGCCCACGCAATGAAACATGAGACTTATAGAACCCAGCTCTTGATCACGCTCGGACGAGCCGGTGAGGCTGCTCGCACTTTTATGAACGAGATCTGGATCGCTTTGGAAAAAGGGAGAGTAGTTGCAGCTGAAATTAATGCACGCCATCTGCGAAAAATAGCTAACGACGCATCTGACGATGAACAGGTAAACGCGATTGCTGAGGTCGCCAGGCACGCGGTTGACTTAACTATGAATCCGTTAGGACGATTATTAGAATTAGATTATTTTAAACATGATGGTAATGAAGACTGGTTGCGGCTTGCAGTACTTGCGGGTGAGATTGCTCTAGCCAATGATCGACTGGATTGGCTGAAGAAAGCATCGAGTTTATTCTCTAGGTTCATAGATAATGATGAGTTCGATGAAACGCAGCGAATTCGTGCTCGACTCCTTCTAGCTGAGGCTACTGAAGATTGGTCGGGAGTTCTCGGTGATGCGAGGAGAAGGCGTATTGGATACGCCCTAGGGTCATTAGTTATCGCTCGGTATGCGCGCCATCAGGCTATACATCAACAATTTAGAGAAGCCGACGCGTTGTGGGATGAAGCAGTTAGCGATGCTTGTCTTGCGCGCTGCTGGACAGATGCACAAACTTGGACATTTAGTCGTCGTGCTTTTCGATCACGATGGACTTTGGACGCGGTAGACGAACTGCTCCCCGTCGAGATAGCTCTGGGGGAGATAGAATCATCAGATTATATTTTGACCAAAGATAATAGTGCGTACACAACCGCGTTGGAAATGTTGCGTGTTCAGAATCTAAGGCCCGCTGCTATTGCCGCCCAACGTGCACTGCGTCAGACGATATCTTCGGCCGACTGGGTTGGTGAGGAACGTGCGCGTCGGGTACTCGGTGCGGTTCTTGGCGCTGCTAACGAGCCCGAAGCGGCAGCCCGCCATCTGGCAAGAGCTGCTGACGTATCAGGGATGAAAGATCTCGCTGCCCAGTATACAGACCGATACATTGATATTGAGGATAGTCTAGACGTACCGAACTATTGGACTGTTGGAACTGCTTACAGTTTGCTCTCCGCTGAGGCGGACTTCATTCCAAATGAAATGATTGAAATTCTCTTAGAGAGGATTCTTGGCGAGCTCAAAAATGCTGAAAACGGTACTCTCATTGATCCTTGCGCATGCCAATACTCTCGGTACCTTAATGCCATTAAAGTCTTGTCGGAAACTGCTGATCGACTAACGGTAGAACAAGCAAAAACGGTTTTGATACACTTTGAGAAGCAGTCGGACATTGATTCTAATCACTATCGTTTTCATGATGAGGATGAGGCCATAACGATTGCGAGAATCGCGTTAAGTCAGCCCTTGCTACAACACCGAGCAATTGCGCATTTAGTCCCACTAATGAGCCGTTCTCAAAAAGCCCGTAAAAGTATTACCATGGAGGCTCTGGCTGATTCTCCAAAGATAGCACAACCCTGTTTGGAGGAACAAGTCAGGAGAGGTGTCCAGTGGGCTCAAGAAGCGCTCATAGATCTGTTTGGTATCGAGGGTTCAGTAGAAGAATCTAGCGCCGCCTTTAATCGACTTGCATCCTCGTTGGAACACGTTCCTGGTATGTATGAAATCGGCACAAATGCTATAGGTGACTCAATCATGATTCGTTCTATGTCAGCGGAGCGGAGAGGTCTTGTTATTGATGAATTACTGAAACGTTCTGAGGATACTCGTGTTGCTTTAACTGACCGTGGTGACTATCTGCTGGCGGCCTCAAATCTAGTAGAAGGGCTTGATGAACTGACTCGCCGAAAATACTGCGAGGCTGCCATTCGTATAGCTACCGATCCAGTTTCTTCAGAATTCGACGATTCCCAAGCCGTTTTTGCTCACAGACTCGGTGCTGTACGCATGTCGTTCGACAATGGCAGCACTCCGACGAAAGCCCTGTATTTGGCGGCCTGTCTGGCTGTAGATGAAGAACAGCATGTTCGAATCAAGCATTTGACTTACCAGCTGTTTGGGTCAGATGACCGCTCCAGTTACTGGCCGACCCGAGTGCTTCAGAAGCTCAGAAACACCGGCATCCTTGATGAAGACTTAGGCTTTCTTGCTGGCCAAGGCTGGGCTTCTCGTTCGCTCGCCGCAATCATTTGGACAGAACGCTCTTCTCCGTCTCATCTTGGTTTGCGCCTGGCTACCGATATTGATCCAAGAGTGCGACGCGATTTTGCTGAGGCGTTAGCCAAGATCGACCCTACTCCTGAACAGACAGAGGTTCGCCAATTGCTTGAGAATGATCTCGCGTACAGTGTTCGTAAGTTCCTGATAAAAGCAAACTGATTCGCACCCTAAATCCCTAAATGTCGCGTGTTGTAGAAGGCTATTATGGGTGTGTTCTGGGTCATTTCCGTGAGGCGATATGATGATGGCCCGCCCCCGTGGGGTATCATGGGTGTAGAAGAAAAGCCCTCATGACCCTGGAAGGAGTGGGCCATCATGATGGGGTGTACCACGGGCCACTGATGATGAGTTCGACGGGCTGCTCGCCTGGCTGCGCGAGGAGGGGGTCGAGGGTTATCCGCCGATCCTGGGCCTGTCCGGGTCGCTGCGGGCGACTTTGATGTACCTGCGTCAGAACATCGTGCAGGCGGTGATCGGAGAGATCCTGGGCGTGTCGCAGCCCACTGTTTCGCGGGCCATCAAGGCCCTGACGGAGGCGCTCTCCCGGACCC
>NZ_AUBL01000036.1 GCF_000429225.1 Actinomyces dentalis DSM 19115 | reverse complement strand
CCCGCCAGTCGATCTTCCCGGCGGCGTCGGCCCGGGCGACCAGGGCCGCCTCGATGCGCTCCCACACCCCGTTCAGCTGCCAGGCGCGGTACAGGGCGCGCGCCCTCCACCAGGGCCCGTAGCGGGCCGGCACGTCGCGCCAGGGCGCCCCGACCCGGGTGCGCCACCGCACGGCGTCGATCATGGCGCGCAGCGGGCGGCGGCGGGGCCTGCCCCGCACCGGAGGGGCGGGCAGCAGGGGCTCGAGCAGCGCCCACCGGGCATCGGTCAGATCATGGCGGGCGGATGCGTCTATACTCGCCATCCGAGGCCTTCGCCGGTATCGCGATTCGATTTCACACCACCCGTGATACCCCGAGGGCCTCGCCCCGCCCGGCACGCCACGCCGCCCCCACCCGACTTACGCAACACACCCTAGAATTTTCCTAATGGGAAAGACTCACCGATGAACTCCTCCTACCACACCCTCAAACGCGAAGAGACGCATTGAGACCCTCTGGGTCGGTTTCCTCGTGCGCTTCGGTCACATCAGGGAGCACCACGCACTTGTAAGTGTATCGAGACAGGCGAACGCCATTCTTGTGGACCTCAATCCACGTGCCGATGCTCCAAGTGCAGACGAGTAATCTCCCGCGCCCCTAATCCAGAAGACAAAAGCTGCCCCGACCGCGACAATACGTCGGTTTGCGCGACAGGCTGATTTGGTCGTAAGGCGCTACGGACTCCCCCGCCATCGGGAGGATGCGGAGGCGCGGAATACCAACGATTCTCTTTCAGCGCTCCGGCTCGATCGGGGTCTTTGAAACAGATTCGGATATGCGGCGCCGCGGGCCCCTCGAAGGAGGAACCCGCGGCGCCTTCAAATTGACTTCACCGCGTCGGGGGCGCTCCCCCGCCGTCTCGCGGATCGGTCTCCGGCCGCCGGACGAGGCGGGCGCCCAGCGGCTCCAGCCGCACGGGATCGCTGCGCCCCCCCGTCGTCGTAGTCGATGCTCACCTCGACGGGCTCGTCGTGCTGGGAGAGCACGATGGTGTACTGGGCGCCGTCGGCCGTGCGCAGGGAGTCGACCATGACCAGGGGGTCGTCGACGTGCGCCGGGCGGGTGACCCCGGCCTCGACCGCCAGCGCGTCGTACAGGCGCCAGGTGTCCTCCGGGTTGACCCGTCCCCGGCGCGCCGCGAAGTACTCGACCGGATAGGTACACAGCACCGTCCGCCCCCGCCCGTGGCGGCACTCGACCAGCGCGGGCCGGCCCCGCCCGTCGCGGGCGATGACCCGCGTCCGCGACGGGTCGACCACCTCGATCGGCAGGCGGGCGCGGGCCTCCGCGTTCCCGGCGGCGGCGAAGGACAGCACCGCGCCGGCGGGCAGGTTCCCGAAGTCCTCCTCGAGGGTGAGTTCGACGACGTCCTCGTCCACCGGGTCGTTGAGCCCGTAGGTGAGCAGCTGGCGCACGCCGAACAGGCCCTCCAGGTCGTTCCACCAGGGGCCCCGCTGCGCGGACGTCTCGCCCGCGCAGTAGGAGGCGTACACCGTCGCGCCCGCACGGACGAGCTCCCCCAGTCTCCGCCAGGACGGGGCGGTCAGCTGCTTGGCCGACGGCAGGAGGTAGAGCCCGTAGCCGCCGGGCAGTCCCCCGCCGCCCCCGTAGGCGGGCTCGTGCACGACGCCGGGCGCAAGGTCGGCCTCGCGGGCCGCGACGTGGGCCTGCTCGGAGGCGTCGACGATGAGAACGCGCTCGGCGTCCTCGGTGAAGGGGTACCGGGCCGTGAGGTAGGAGGGCACGATGATCGCGGTATCGGTCCGGGCCCGCTCAATGCCGCCGAAGTCGATATCGCGCAGCTCCTCGGAGAAGATCTCCAGCTCCTTCAGAGGGGGCTTGGGGCGGCCCCGGTGGTCCGTGATCCCGAAGTGCAGCTCGAAGGGGTGGTGGGAGTAGGGCCGCTGGTCCTTGATATTGTCGTAGTCCGTGTTGTTCCACGCGATCCACCCCGTCGCGCCGGCGGCCAGCGTCGCGTGCAGCAGCTGCCGGTAATAGGTGGCACTGGCCTGCGGCGAGGCGAAATCGCTGGAGAGCCCGAACTCCTCCATAATGACCGGCCGATCCGCGACGGCGGCGAGCTCGCAGATGAAGGCCGCCTTGAGGTGCTGGCGGATCCTGTCGTGCTCCATCCGGTACACGTGCGGTCCCACGAAGTCGACGAGCGGCCCGTATTCGAGCGAGCAGAATCCGGAGTCGTGCCCGGTCGTCTCGACGCCCCACTGCCCGTCCCCCAGGCTCACCGGCTGGGTTCCTCCCCCGGCCCTGACGGCGTTGACCATGAGCAGCACCCAGGAATTGATGATCCGCTCGTCCCCCTCCCCGCCGTAGATCGGGATCTCATTGGAGATGAGCCATCCGATGACCGCCGGGTGGGAGTGGAAGCGGCGCGTGAGCTCGGTGATGTACCACGCCTGGCGTCCGACCATCCACACGTCCGAGTAGATATCGCGCCCCTGGCGCCAGGACGGGTCCCAGTTCTCCCCCGACATGTGCCCGACGATGAATGTGGGGATCGTGCCCATCCCGAACTCGTGGTGCGCGTCGAGGAAATCCGAGTACCACCGGCACGCCGTCTCGTCGAGCCTGTCCGGCTCGGGCATGAAATCCGGCCAGTAGAAGAATGAGCGCGTCATCGTCAGGCCGTGCTCGCGCAGGACCCGCAGTTCCTGCCGGACGATATCGCCGTCGTACCTGGACCACATTCGCGGGCCGCCCTCTCGCGACCAGAAATTGGCTCCGATCCAGGGCCGCCTCCCGCCTTCTCCGGCGAGCGTCCTCATGGGTCGTGGTTGCATGTGTCAGTCCTCTCCTCTTGTTATCTCTCTTCCGGATCCGAATCGCCGGATATTGTTAGACTACCGCCCGGGATCCGGCCCCGGGGCTACTTCACCGCGCCCGCCGTCAGCCCGGCCACGAAACTGCGCTGGAGCAGGAGGAAGACGATGGCGACGGCCACGACCCCGGGCCTGGCGGCGGCCGGGAGAATGACCCTGAAGAGGGCGCCCAGGGGCGTGGCACTCGGGGGGTCGTTCACCTACTCGCCGAGCAGGATGACGCCGTCGCCCCCGCCGGAACGATCAGGGTCGGTCCGCAGTGCGACGGCCCTACAGTTGAACCATGGCAGATCCCCGCGACTCGCGCGGTGCGCTCGTGCGCCGCGCCGTCATCGCGGACTCCCCCGCCATCCGGAGGATCCGCAACGCCGCCATCCGCGACTCCCTGGCGATCTGGACGGAGCGGGAGCAGGACCCCGACGAGGCCGTCGCCTGGCTGGAACCGCAGATCGCGCGCGGGACCGCGCTCGTCGCCGTCGAGAGGGATGACGGCGGCGAGCGGGACGGCGGGGACGGCGGCGAGCGCATGGTCGGCTTCGCCGTCGCGAGCCCTTGGCACCCCTACGAGGGATACGCCCGCACGGTCGAGGACTCCATCTACCTCTCCCCCACCGCCCGGGGACGGGGCCTCGGCACCAGACTCCTGACGGCGCTCGTCCGGGCGTGCCGGGCGGCGGGCGACCGCACCATGGTCGCCCAGATCGAATCCGGCCACGCCGCGTCCAGGCGCCTGCACGAGAAGGCGGGATTCGCCCTCGTGGGCACCATCCCGGCCGCCGGGCAGAAGCACGGCCGGATCCTCGACCTCACCCTCATGACCCGCCGACTCGACCGGCCATGAGCGCCGCCGCGCCCAGGGCGCACCGGGCCGGGCTCACCCCGCTCCCCCACTCCCCCGGGCATCCCGATGCCATGACCGCGGCGCCGGGCGCCCGGCCTTTAAGATGACGGCGTGTACGAACTCGTCGCCCCCGCCCTGAGCTACCGGGACTCCTTCCTCTCCGCCGTCGCCGAGGGCGGTGAGGGGATCCTCACCGGACGCTGGTGCGCGCGCGGGGACCAGCTCGCCTCCCCCGGCGTGCTCGAGGAGCTGATCGCCCAGCTCAACGCCGAGGAGCACGACCCGCCGCCCGGGTGGGTGCCCGCGCTGCACCGCTGGATCGTGGACGGCCCCGACTACCTCGGGCGGATCACCCTGCGCGCTGGCCTCACGCCTTGGCTGGAGGAGGCCGACGGCCAGATCGGCTACGCGGTGCGCCCCAGCGCGCGGGGGCGGGGCGTGGCCACCTGGGCGCTCGGCGCCATGCTCGGCGTCGCCGCCGGGCGCGGCATGGATCGCGTCCTGATCACCTGCGACGACGACAATTCCATCTCCGCCGCCGTCATCGAGCACCACGGCGGGGTCCTGGAGGACCGCCGTCGGCTTCCCGGCGGGCCGCTGCGCCGCCGCTACTGGATCGACCTGCGCCCGAGCGCCTGAGCGCGAAGAGCGCGTAGGGTCGTCGATGTGGCTGGAGTTGATGCGCGCACGGTCTCGGTGATCCTCTTCGACGGGTTCGAGCTGCTCGACGTTTTCGGACCCGTCGAGATGCTCCATCTGGTTCCGGGCGTCGCCATCGACTACGCGGGCCCCGCCGCGGGGCCAGTGACGAGCTCGCAGGGATGCCGGGTCGTGGCGGGGTGCGGATACGAGGATCTAGTCGAACCGGATATCGTCCTCGTACCCGGGGGCGGCGGCACGCGCAAGCTGGTCGACGACGTGCGGTTCCTCGGCCGGCTCGCGGAGATCGGGCGCCGGGCCCGCCTCGTCGTCTCCGTGTGCACCGGCTCGGCGCTGCTCGCGGCGGCCGGCCTGCTCGACGGCCGCCGGGCGACGAGCAACAAGCGTTCCTTCGCGTGGGCCAGCGGGTTCGGCTCCTCGGTGACGTGGGAGCCCCGGGCCCGATGGGTTCACGACGGCGACCGGTGGACCTCCTCGGGCGTGGCCGCGGGCATGGACATGACGGCGGCGCTCATCGGCGAGCTCTACGGCGCCGCGCGGATGCGCGCGATCGCGGAGCGGATCGAGTACGAGCCCCGCACCGACCCCGCCCGGGACCCCTTCGCCCGACTTCACGGTCCGCAGTGAGGCCGCCGGACGACGATACCGAAGCGCGTGCGCCACGGGCGCGTCGTCGGAGTAGAGGACGAGTTCGCGGCCGGCCCCCTCCTCGTCAAAAGGTGCATTTTGCCCTCGAAACGTGCGGTTAAAAGCGCCCGCTCGAGCGCGAAGTGCACGTCTCGGCGCCCGGGGGTGGGGCGGGGGCGGCCCGATCCGGGGGCGGGAGCGGGGTGATCGCCGCGGCCGCCGTCCGTGCAGGGGCCCGTGGGTGCGCCGTTTGTCCAAATCTGTTGCAAAGGCCCGGATCGCGCCGAAGCGCCGAAAGAGAATCGTTGATATTCCGCGCTTCTTCTCGCGGCCGATCCCGACCCGGGGCGCCTTTGCAACAGATTCGGACACGCCTCCGCCCCGGACTGTCCCAGGAGCCCCACCCGCACCACCCCGGACTCGCCCTCCCGCACCATCACAACGATCCCGACCGCTCCAAGGACCTTCCTGACGAGAAGGGCTCAAGAGACCTCTGCGGACCGCAGGAGGGCGCGCTCCTCCGCCGGGAGCAGCTCCCACCCCGCGGGCAGCCGGGCCGCCCGCGGATCGCGGGGGCGGGTGGAGCGGAAGAGCACGGTCTCGGCGTCGTAGAACTCCGTGGTGGGCCCGACCCGCTCCATGCCGATGCGAACCGCCACGCGCTGCGAGGCGAGGTTCTCCGAGTCCGCGACGGCGACGAGGCGCTCCACCCCCGCGCGGTGCACGGCGTCGAGGACGGCCCGCGCGGCCTCGGTGACATAGCCGTGCCCGCAGCGCTCGGCCACCTGCCGCCAGCCGATCTCCAGCACCGTCGCCTCTCCCCCGCCCGAGGGCGGAATCGGCTTGATCATAATGAGCCCGACGGCGGTCCCCGCCACCGCCCGCCCGTCGTCGCCAGCGCCGCGCAGCTCGATGAGGCTGAAGCCCTGAACGGGATGGTCCGCCAGGCTCATGAAGTACTCCATACCCCGGCGAGGAGGCGGCCCGGTCCCGGCGCGGAGCCCCGGGCCGGAGCTGGCTCGGAGGCGGGCCAAGACCGCGATCAGTCGCCCAGGGCGGTGCCCACGGCCCGCGCCGCCCGAATCCACTCGTGATCGCGGGGCACGTACTTGACCTTCCCGGCCACCTGCTTGAGGGGCACGAGCTCGGTGCCCTGGCCGCGGTCGCCGACCATGACGCCGAACTTGCCCTCAGCGATGGCCCGCGCCCCGGCCACGCCCAGGCGCGTGCCCAGCAGCCGGTCCGCCGCGTTGGGGGTGCCGCCGCGCTGGACGTAGCCCAGGATGGTCACGCGCGCCTCCAGCCCGGTGCGCTCCTCCAGCTGCTCGGCCAGGGTGAAGGTGTTGGCGCGGTGCGAGGCCTCCAGGCGCTTGACCCCGCGCTTGGCGGCGGCCTTGGCCTCCGGGGTCGAGGCGTCCTTGACCAGGGCCTCGGCGTGCTCGATCTCCTCGCGGTCGGCCTTGTTGAGCGCGCCCTCGGCGACGGCGACGACGGAGAAGGTCGACCCGCGGGAGCGGCGGCGCTCGATCCGCTCGGCGATGGCGTCGACGTCGTAGGGGATCTCCGGCAGGAGGATGACGTCGGCGCCCCCGGCGATGCCGGCCCCCAGGGCGAGCCAGCCGGCCCGGTGGCCCATGATCTCGGTGAGGATGATGCGGTGGTGGGAGTGCGCGGTGGAGTGGAGGCGGTCGACGGCCTCGGTGGCGATCTCCAGCGCCGTGGCGAAGCCGAAGGAGGTGTCGGTGCCGACGATGTCGTTGTCGATCGTCTTGGGCAGGTGCAGGACGTTGAGGCCAGCGTCCATGAGGCGCTTGGCGTTCTTGGCGGTGCCGCCCCCGCCCAGGCACACGAGCGCGTCGAGGCGGTCCTTCTCGTAGTTCTCGACGATGGTGGGGATCATGTCGCGGGCCTGGCCGTCGACGACCATGCGGTGGACCTTGTCGCGGCTCGTGCCCAGCATGGTGCCGCCGATGGTGAGGATGCCCGACAGCGAGGCGCCGTCGAGCTCGGTGAAGCGGTTCTCGGCCAGGCCCCGCATGCCGTCGCGGAAGCCGATGAGCTTCCAGCCGTGCTCCTGGATCGCCGCCTTCCCCAGGCCGCGGATGGCGGCGTTGAGTCCAGGGGCGTCCCCGCCCGCGGTCAGGATCCCGATGCGCTTGGTTGCCATGGCCCCAAGTATGCGCCGGATCGGGCGGTCCCGTCCCGCCGGCCGCCGCCCGGCCCGGTCCGCGGACGCCCGACGGCGCGCGGCCCGGTCCGCGGGCCGTGCCCGCCCGGGCCGCGTCGGCCCGCACCGACCGGCGTCGGCCCGCACCGACCGGCGTCGGCCCGCGGGCGCCCGACGACGTAGGATCCCTCCGCGGGCGGGGCGCGCCCGGGCGCGCGGGAAGTCCCGGGAAGAATCCGGCGCCGCCCGGCGTTGTCATTGTCCGCGGGCCACGGGCCCGCCGCGTCCGGGCGCGGACGCGCACGCACCACCAGCGAGAGAGGCACGAGCATGGCAGACCGCGCACTGCGGGGCATGACCATCGGCGCGAAGTCGATGGAGTCCGAGGACGGCGTGGAGTTCGCCGAGCGGCAGATGATCACCTACGAGTGCCCCCTGGCCCACGTGACGACGGTTCCGATGTCCACCGAGGCCGAGGTCCCCCAGACCTGGGAGTGCCCCGAGTGCGGCCAGGTCGCGGCTCTGCGCGGTGAGGAGGAGCCGGAGGACGACGAGCCGAAGAAGGCCCCCCGCACCCACTGGGACATGCTGCTGGAGCGCCGCAGCATCGACGAGCTCAAGGTCCTCCTCGATGAGCGGCTCAAGCTGCTGCGCTCCGGGGAGATCTACCGGCGGCGCTTCTGACCGGCCCGGCGCGCGGCGCGCTCGTCGCGCGCGTCCATGAGCCACTGCTCCCCGCGCTCGATGGCGCGCAGCAGCTGGCCGCCGCGCTTGCGCAGGCCCCACTTGGTCACCAGGCTCAGCTCCTCGCCGAAGATGCCCCCGGACAGCTTGGACTCCCCCGCCTCGCGCTCCAGGAAGGTGATGGGCATCTCGACGATCCGCCCGCCGATATCCGCCACGAGCTTGGTCATATTGACCTGGAAGCCGTAGCCCAGGGCCTCCACGGCCCCCAGGTCCAGGCGCCGCAGGATCGAGGCCCGGTAGACGCGGAAGCCGGCGGTGGCGTCCCTGACGCGCATGCCGAGCATGGCGTTGATGTAGAGGTTGCCGGCCCGCGAGAGCAGGACGCGCTTGGCGTCCCAGCCCTCGGTGGCCCCTCCCGACACCCAGCGCGAGCCGATGACCAGGTCGGGCTCGTCGGCCATCTGCGCGCGCTGGACGAGCAGGGCCAGGTCCTCGGCCCGGTGGGAGCCGTCGGCGTCCATCTCGACGATGAGCTCGTAGCCGCTGGCCAGCGCCCAGGAGAAGCCCGCCAGGTAGGCCGGGCCCAGCCCGTTCTTCTCCTTGCGGTGCAGGACGTGGATGCGCTCGTCCTCGCCGGCGCGCGAGTCGGCCAGCGCGCCGGTGCCGTCCGGCGAGGAGTCGTCCACGACGAGGATGTTCGCCTCGGGCACGGCGGCGCGGACTCGGTCGAGGGCGCCGGGCAGCGACTCGATCTCGTTGTAGGTGGGTATGACGACGAGGACCTTCACTGCTCTCTCTCCGGGTGGTCGGATACGTTTCACCGACGGCGCGACTGCAGCGCTCGGCCCAGGCGTCGTCGTGCGTCCACCAGGATACCCACGACGGCCAGCGCGGCGGCGCCGACCTGCGCGGCCCGGGCGGGCCAGTCCCCCAGGCGGTCGGCCACGGTCAGCGAGGTCCGCAGTCCGACGTCGGCCACGAGGCTCGCCTGCGTGTAGGGGCGGGTCTGCTGCTCGACGACGCCCCGCGGGCTGATGACGGCGGTGATGCCGACCGTGGAGGCCTGGACCACGCTCCGGCCGTGGATCACGGCCTGCACCCGCCCCTGGGCCAGCTGCTGGGCGGCCTCGGAGGAGTGCAGGAAGCTGGCGTTGTTCGTGGGGATGACGATGAGCTCGCCGCCCTGGACGACGCCCTCGCGCAGGACGTCGTCGTAGGCGACCTCGAAGCAGATCCCCATGGCCAGGGTGATGTCGCGGCCCTGGGCGGCGGCGCGCACCGTGAGGGTCTGCGGCCCGGTCCCCGGCGCCATGTCGGTGCCGATGCGGTCGACCTGGCCGGAGAAGCGCCGCACCAGGTCGCGCAGCGGGATGTACTCGGCGAAGGGCACGGGCCGGTGCTTGCGGTAGTAGTCCCCCGCGCCGCTCCCGGGCGTCCACACGACCATGTCGTTGTAGCGCACGTCTCCCTCGTAGGCGACCGCGCCGACCAGGACGGGGGCGCCCGCGGCCCGGGCCGCCCCCTCGACGAGCGCGGCGGTGCGCGGATGGTCGCGGGGGTCCAGGTCGGCGGCGTTCTCGGGCCAGACGACGACGTCGAGGGAGCCGGGGCCCACCCGCGCCGCGAGCTGCTCGGTGGCCTCGGCGTGGTTGCCGGTCACCTCCAGGGCGCGATCGAAGGCGTCCTCGAAGTCCTCGGCGACATTGCCCTGGACGGCCGCCACGCGCACGGCGCCGTCCTGCGGGGCGGACTCGACGGGCAGGACCAGGGGGCTGAGCAGCAGGGTGCCCGCGGCGGCGGCCGCGGCCAGGCCCGGCACGAGGGCCCGACGGCGCGCCTGGGCGACGAACTCGGCCAGGCAGCCGCCGCTCAGGGCGACCAGGAGGCCCACGCCGATCGACCCGCCGTAGGCGGCGAAGGGCAGGACCGGGGAGTCGGCCATGGCGAAGGCGAGGCGGCCGAAGGGGAAGCCGCCCCACGGCCAGCTCGAGCGCAGCTCCTCCGCCCCGCACCACAGCAGGGCGAAGGCCGTCACCCGCCACAGGGCCGCCCGGGGGCCCTCCTCGACGGCGGGCAGCCGGGAGACCAGCGCCCAGCCCGCCCCCAGAGCCGCCAGGTAGAGGGACTCGACCGCGGTCAGGGCCGCCCAGCCCACCGCATTGCCCATGGCCACGGCCGCGAAGTGGAGCAGGGGGGTGAACAGGCCCAGGCCGAAGACGAGGCCGAGCCCGGCGCCCGCCCACATCCCGCGTCCGGCGACGAGCAGGTTCAGGGCGGCCAGGGATATCGGCGCGGTCCACCACAGGCCCAGGGGCGGGAAGGCGGCGGCGAGGATCAGCCCGGCGCCGAGCGCCATGGCCAGGGACTCGAGCGGTCCGCCCCGCGGGCGGGGCGGGGTCCGCTCCTCCTCCCGCTCCCGCGGGGCCCGTGCCGCTGCACTCCTCGCCTCCGAAGAGCGGATCGTCCGGTCCGCCTTCCGCGGGGACTTCCTCGCCGAGTCCGCTGCGCTCTTCACCCCCGGCGCCCGGTCCGCCTTCCGCGAGGGCTGCGCCCGGCGGGCCGATCCGCTCCGCGGGCGGGACGAAGCGGCCCCGCGGCCCTTGGTCGGGCGCCGCGGGGCCGAGGATGCGCTCGGGCGTGCGGTCACGCGCAAAAGCATAGGCGCCCGGCAGGGCCCATCCTGCCGCGCACCGCCCCGCCGCGCGACCGCTTCTCCCCCGGTCCGTCCATGCAGGCGGCCATCCGCTCCCGCGCGGCCGCCGCCCCGCTTCTCCCCCGATGCGTCACGCGCCGGTCGCGGGCCGCCGCACCCGCGCCGCCAGCGCGGCCAGGGCCGCGAGCACCGACCCGACCAGAAGGCCGAGGACGAGGGCGGCGCCGGTGCCCAGCAGCCATGACAGGACCGGGTTGCCGCTCAGATCGGCCGCGCGGGCGATGATGTGGTGGGGCCCGGTCAGTCCGAGCTCTGCGAGGCTGTGGGCGAGGATCTGACCGCCGACCCACAGCATCGCGACCGTTCCGAGAACCCCGAGGATCTTGAACACGACGGGCGCGGCGCGCACAATGGCCCGCCCCGCCCACCGCCCCGCCGGGATGCGCGAGCGCCGCGCCAGGTGGATTCCGGCGTCGTCGAGCTTGATGAGCGCCCCGACCAGGCCGTAGACGGCGAAGGTGATGAGGAGGGCGATGAGGACCAGCACGACGACGCGCCGCAGCGAGGACTCGCCCTGAACCTGCGCCAGCGCCAGGAGCATGATCTCGGTGGACAGGACCATGTCGGTGGTCACCGCCCGGCGCACGACGGCGTCCTCGTCCTTGGGCTGGTCCTCGTCGTCGGCGTGCTCCGGGCCGAGCGCCCCTCCCAGGACCTTCTCCCCGCCCTCGAAGCACAGGTACATCCCGCCCGCGACGAGGGCGACCGGCAGGACGGCCGGCGCCAGCCAGCTGAGCAGCAGGCCGACGGGCAGGATGACGAGCAGCTTGTTGCGCAGGGACCCGAGCGCGATCCTCCTGATGATCGGCAGCTCCCGGTCGGGGGTGATGCCGGTGACGTACTGCGGGGTGGCGGCGACGTCGTCGACGGCGGCCGCCGAGACCTTCGCGGTGGTCTTGACCGCCATTGAGGCGGTGTCGTCGAGGGTGGACAGCGTCAGCTTGGCGAGTGTGGCGATGTCGTCCAGGAGGGCGAAGAAACCGGACATGGGACTCCTTGTCGGAGGATCTGCCTCGATGCCGATGGGGAATGAGCGCAGCGGCATCCCGGTCGGGGAGCGTACCATCCGCCGACCGGCGTCCGGGGAAGAAGCGCGCCCCGCCCCTGGGGGAGTCGCTTCGGTGATGTCACCTGGGCTCGCATTGTGCGAGGTGGGATGGCGAGAATCGAGCGCAGGCGAATTCCGTCGCGCTGAGCTCGCACGGTGCGAGGCGGGGTGGATTGTGTTGCGCTGGGCTCGCATTACGCAAGCCGGGCCCGGCCGTCCGGGTCCTGACCGCCCTGGCCGGATTCCGCGAGATCGTCACTTAACCCGCGAGCACGTCTGCTAGAGGTACGTGCTCGCGGGTTACCCGACGTGCTCACGGGTTAAGTGACGTGCTCGCGGGTTACCCGGCGATCTCGCAGGTCGGGTGATGTCCTCGCAGCCCGGGCGGCGCCCCCGGCGCGGCGCGGGCGAGGGGCGCGGCGGTTAGCGCCGGTGAGGCCGCCGGTGCGAAGGTCCGGCGCGGCGCGGGCGAGGGGTGCGGTGGGGCGCGCAGGAGGCCCGGATCTTACGGGCGCAGAGCCTTTCTCACCGGAAACGACAGCCCGCGGGCCCGGACCGGGGCGCGGTGGCGCCCCTCACACGCCGGACCAGGCGACGACGCCGCGGGAGACGTCGAGGGAGGCGTCGGCGGCCGCAGCCGACAGGGCCGTCACGCGCTCGCGCAACTCCCGGGGCGCCTGCGGCTCAGGCACGAGACTGGCCAGTTGGGCCAGGACGTCGAGCAGCTGCTTGGCCCAGCGCACGAAGTCGCCCGCCGTCAGATCGGAGTCCTCCAGCACCCGGGACAGGCCAGCGCCGCGGGCCCAGGCCTCCACCGGTCCCGCCAGGGCGGGCTCGGCCCCGGCGGAGGGCTCCAGGTGGGCGAGGGCCTCCAGGTCGTTGATCCGCCGGGCGACGCCGTGCTCGGCGCGCAGGCACCGCCCCAGCCCGGAGTCGGGCGCGACCGGCAGGGACAGGCTCTGGGCGCTCAGCCTGGGCTCGTAGACGCAGGCCGAGACGGCTCCGGCCAGTTCGGCCGGACCCAGCCCGTCCCAGACGCCCTCGCGCAGGCACTGGGCGATGAGCAGGTCCCGCTCGGCGTAGACGCGGGCGAGGATCCGCCCGGCGCCGGTGACCCGCAGCTCCCGCTCGGGGTGGCCCCGGTCCACGGGCTCGAGGTAGCCCAGTTCGACGAGCACCCGGCACACGGCGTCGAAGAGCCGGGCGATGGTGCCGGTGCGCGATTCGATGCGGGCCTGGAGCCGATCCGCCTCGGCGACGGCCTTGATCCAGGCCCGCCCCACGCGGGCGTGCTCCTCCCGGTCCGGGCAGGCGTGGCAGGGGTGGGAGCGCATCTCGTGGCGCAGGACGTCGATCCGCTCGGCCGCCGGAAGGTCCTCGACCTCCGCGGGCCCGCCGGCCCCGTCCCCGGCCGACGTCGGGCGTCCGCCGCCCGCCGAGCCCGCGCCCGCGGCGCCGGCCCCCGACCGGCCCCGGCGGCGGCGTCGGCGCGCCCCGGACTCGTCCAGGGCCCCCGAGCGCACGGCCTCCACGAGGCGCCCGACGAGCCGGTCGCGCTCTCGCGGCCTGCGCGCGTCCATGGTCCGGGAGACAGGCAGGGAGCCCACCCGCGTCACGCCGTCGGGCGCGGTGTCCGGGGTGAGGACGGCGATCCGCGAGTCCTCCCCCAGGACGGTCAGGGACGGCGCCCCGGTGCGGTCGGCCCCGGCCTCCAGGACGACCCCGTGCCTGTGCCTGCGGCCCTTGCGGTAGATGACGACGTCGCCGCGGGTCAGGGACTCCATCTCGCGGTTCAGGCTCGCCCGGCGCGCCCCGCGGTTGTCGCGGGCCAGCTCCGACTGGGCCTCGGCGATGCTCCGGCGCAGCGCGGCGTACTCGCGGAAGTCCCCCAGGTGGCAGTGCATGCGCTCCTCCAGCTCGGCCAGGCCCCGCCGCTTGGCGCGGGCCCGGGCGGCGAGCTCGACGACGCCCCGATCGGCCTGGAACTGGGCGAATGACGACTCCAGGACCTCCCGGGCGCGCGAGCGCGTGGAGCGCCCCAGGAGGTTGACCGCCATGTTGTAGGTGGGGCGGAAGGCGGACACCAGCGGGTAGGTGCGGCGCGAGGCCAGGGAGGAGACGAAGTCCGGCTCCAGGTCGTCGGAGGCCAGGACGACGGCGTGGCCCTCGACGTCGATGCCGCGCCGCCCGGCCCGGCCCGTCAGCTGCGTGTACTCCCCGGGGGTGAGGGTGACGTGGGCCGAGCCGTTCCACTTGCGCACCGACTCCAGCACCACCGTCCGGGCGGGCATATTGATGCCCAGCGCCAGGGTCTCGGTGGCGTAGACGACCTTGACCAGGCCGGCGCTGAAGAGCTCCTCGACGGTCTCCTTGAAGACGGGCAGCAGTCCGGCGTGGTGCGCGGCGACCCCGCGCTCCAGGGCGTGGGCCCAGGCGTGGAAGCCCAGGACGCCCAGGTCGGCCCGGGGGATGTCGGCGGTGCGGCGTTCGACGACCTCGCGGATGCGCAGCGCCTCGTCCTCGGTGGTCAGGTCCACTCCCCCGGCCACCGCCTGGGTCACCGCCTGCTCGCACCCGGCGCGGGAGAAGACGAAGACGATGGCGGGCAGGAATCCGGCCCGCTCCAGGGCCTGGATGACCGCCAGCCGCGAGGGCGGGCGCAGCCGGGCCGTGCGCGCGCCGCCCTCGCCGCGGCGCGGGGCGCGCCCCGCCCGGGAGGCGCCGCGCCTCCACGGCTGGGGCGCCCCGCCCCGACCCGACGCCGCCCGGTTCCCCGACGCCGCCCGGTTCGACTTGGGGGCCCCGGACTCCCCCGCGGCGGCGCGCCTGGCCGCGCGGATCGCCTTGAGCAGGTCGGGGTTGAGCGGCGGCTGGGCCGCGAGCCGGGCCTCGTCGTCGGAGTCCTCGACGGCCACCGGCACGGAGTACAGATCCAGCAGGCGCCTGCCGACCATCATGTGCTGGGTCAGGGGCACCGGCCGGTGCTCGGAGACGACGACGGCGGTGCGCCCGCGCACCTGCCCCAGCCAGTCGCCGAACTCCTCCGCGTTGGACACGGTCGCGGACAGGGAGACCACCCGCACCTCGGGGGCGAGGTGGATGATGACCTCCTCCCACACGGGCCCGCGGAAGCGGTCGGCCAGGTAGTGGACCTCGTCCATGACCACGTAGCCGAGCCGGTCCAGGTCGCGCGAGCCGGAGTAGAGCATATTGCGCAGGACCTCGGTGGTCATGACCACGACGTCGGCGCGCGGGTTGACGGAGGCGTCGCCGGTGAGCAGCCCCACCGACTCGGCGCCGTGGCGCGCGACCAGGTCCAGGTACTTCTGATTGCTCAGCGCCTTGATGGGGGTGGTGTAGAAGGTCTTGAGCCCGCCGGCCAGCCCCAGGTGGACGGCGAACTCGCCCACGACGGTCTTGCCGGCGCCGGTGGGCGCCGCCACGAGGACGCCCTGGCCGTCCTCCAGGGCCCGGCAGGCGCGCACCTGGAAGTCGTCGAAGGGGAAGTCGTAGCCGGCCGCGAAGCGCGCCAGCTCGCTGCGGGATTCGGCCTGGCGACGGCGGGCCTCGGCGTAGCGCTGTGCCGGTGAGCTCATGGGCCCACCCTACGTGGCCCGCTCGGCCGGGCACAGCATGCGCACGGCCCCGGGCACGGCCTCCAGGCGCAGGGGCAGGTCGGCGATCGCCTCGCCGTCGGCCATGGGGTGGGGCGGGATCCGGCACCCGGGGGCAGCCTCCAGGGCCTCGACGGTGAGGGCGCGGCTGCGCTCGCAGTGGACCCCCGGGTGCCCCAGGTGCGCCCCGCGGCGCAGCCGCGCCAGGTGCGCGAGCAGCCCCAGGCGCCCGACCGGGTCGAGGCGGATGATCTCCAGGAGCCCGTCGGCCGGGTCGGCCCGCGGGGCGATGTCGAGCCCGCCCCCGATGTAGCGGGTGTTGGCCGCGACCAGCAGCAGCGCCTCCCCCTCCCAGGCGCCCGCGTCCGTCACGATGCGGTACCCGTAGGGGGTCATGTCCCGCATCTCCAGGGGGATGGCGCACAGGTAGCGGCTCTCGCCCCGGGGCCGGCGCATGGCGTTGGCGCGCACGTTGACGGCGGCGTCGAGGCCGAAGCCGGCCACGGCGAAGGACCACTCGTGGGCGTCGGCGACGGGCGCGCCGTCGGGCCGCGCCGCGTGGATCGCGTCGAGGTCGCGCACCCGGCCCCGCCCGCGCAGCGCGTCGTCGATGACCTGCGCGCAGGCGCCGACGTCGCCGCCGGGCAGGCCCAGGTGGCGGGCGATGTCATTGCCGGTGCCCACGGCGATGAGGCCCAGCGGCACGCCGGTGCGCGCCACGACGTCCAGGCCCAGGTGGACCATGCCGTCGCCGCCCACGACGACGAGCGCGTCCAGCCCCCGGGCGTCCTCCAGCAGGCCGGTGGCGCACGCGCGGGCCTCCTCGTAGTGGGCGCCCTCGACGAGCAGGACGTCGTGGCCTGCGCCCAGCAGGGCGCGGCGGGAGGCCTCGGCCGCGCCGTTGTGGCGGCCGCGCCCGGAGTTGGGATTGGCGACAAGACCGATGCGCATGGGAATGGGTGCGGGGATGGGCGGTCGGCGGGGAGGCCTCAGGCGCCTCAGGAGGATGCGGAGGCGCCGGAGGAGGGCCCCGAGGAGGCGGCCCCTGCGGATCCGGAGGCCCCGGCACCGGAGGATGTGGAGGCCCCGGCCCCGATCTGCCCGGCGGGCGCGGACGCCGGCAGGGCGGAGGTCACTGCGGCGCCGTCACCGGCCAGGGCGGCGTCGAGCTCGGCGTCGCGCTTGGCCCGCCGCCTGGCGACGGCCTTGTCGTGGTGCATGGAGATCCAGCACGCCCCGAAGTACAGGCCGCAGATGGGGATGGCCATGAGGATCATGGACCACGGGTCGGGCAGCGGGTTGGCGATGGCCATGAAGGTGAAGATGGCCAGCACCGCCCAGCGCCAGCCGGCGAGCATGGTCCGCCCCTTCACCAGGCCCAGCCGGTTGAGGGCCACGAGCAGCTCGGGCAGCAGGAACGCCACGCCGAAGACGAGGATGATCCTCATGACGAAGGAGAAGTACGAGGAGTACTGCAGGTACCCGGCGGCGTCGGTCGGCATGAACCCGACCAGGATCGACACCGCGTGGGGCAGGATGAGCACGCCCAGGGCGACCCCGGCCGCGAACAGGAGCAGGCCCGCCACGCCGAAGACCCACGTGTACCTCTTCTCCTTGCGGGTCATGCCCGGGCCGACGTAGGCCCAGAACTCGTACATCCACAGCGGCGAGGTCAGAATGACGCCCAGCCACAGCGACACCCGGATCTTCAGGTCGAAGGAGGACAGGACGGTGTCGAAGTTGATGGTGACGTCATGGCCGTTCCTGCGCGCCACGGTGATCGGATACATAATGAGCTTGAATACGCGGTCGTACAGGAGGTAGCCGACGACGGAGCCGACGACGACGCCGATGGCGGAGATGAAGAGCCGGTTGCGCGCCTCCCGGAGGTGGTCCCCGATCGACATGACCGCCTCGGGATTGTCCTTGCGCCTGGCCTTCGAGACCCTCGGCAGCTTGACCATGCCGGTTCCTCCCCCGCGGGCTCAGGCCCGGGGCGCGGCGTCGTCGGTGGACTGCGGCGCCTGCTGCGGAGCGGCCTCGGCGGACTGCGGCGCGGCCTGCCCGGGCTGAGTGGGCTGGGTGTAGTAGGTGCCCTCCTGGGGCTGCTGGATCTGGGCGGGCGGCTTCTGCTGGGCGCCGGCGCCATCCTCCTCGCGCAGCTCCTTGACCTCCTTCTTGAACACCTTGAGCGACTGCCCCAGGTTGGCGGCGATATCGGGGAGCTTGTTGGCGCCGAAGAGGAGGATGAGCAGAACGAGGATAACGATCCAGTGCCAGGGCTTGAAAGCTCCCATGGTGATGTCCTTCCGTGTAGAGGCATCAAGCCCGGTGCGGCCCGATGAACGTGGACGAGTCTAGCGTCCCGCCAACACCGCCCCGTCAATGCCCTTGTGATGTTCCACCGTTGGCGTACCGCTCCAGCGCACCGCGGGCCCGGGCGGCGGCCGCGGCGGCCAGCGACCGCGGTTCGACGCCGCGCAGGTGGCGCCCCGCCGACAGGACGAGCCCCACGAGCCAGCGCTCATCGCGCCCGACCACCCTCACGCGCAGGGAGCCGTCGGCCAGCCGGACGACCTCCTCGCAGGGGATCTGCTCGGCCAGCCAGCGCCCGCCCGGCTCCAGGTGGAGCACGGCCGTCTCGCCGTGGGCGATGCGGCCCGGGCGGCCCGCGGCCGCGGAGCTCGGGCGCGGGTGGGGGTCGGCCGCGCGCCCCGCGGGCTCGGCGCTGACGATCCGGTCCAGGCGGAAGGTCCGCTCGCCGCGCGCCGTGCAGCACCAGGCGAGCAGGGACAGGTGCGAGCCGTCGCTGACCAGCTCCAGGGGGTCGACGTCGCGCTCGGTGCGCTCGTCGGTCGCCGAGACGTAGACCAAGCGGAGGCGCTCGCGGCGGGCCGTCGCGCGCCTGACCGCGGCCAGGACGGCCCCGGCCCCTCCCGCGGGGACGGGCCCCGCCGTCGGGACGCGATCCGCCGCCGGCCCGGCCCCGTCCCCCTCCGCGGGGACGGGTCGGCCGGGGGCGTCCGCGGTCGCGGCCGCGTCGCGCCGGTGCGCGCCGTTCGGCAGCCCGTCCCCTCCCGTGGGAGCGTCCGGCGGCGGCGCGGAGTCGGATCGTTCGTATCCCAGGAGCGCGCTCACCGCCGACTCGGCGCGCCGCAGGGGCGAGGCCGCCTCGGCGTCGGCGTCGAGCAGGCCGATGAGCACGCGCAGCGCCAGCAGCAGGGAGACGGCCTCCTCGCGGCTCAGGCGGATGGGCCGGTCCAGGCCGAGGGGCCGGGTCAGGCGCAGGCGGCGGGACTCGAAGTCGTCGGCGTCGAAGTCGACCAGGGCGTCCGGCAGGCCCCCGGGCAGGCCGGAGACCCACAGGGTGTACACATCCCTCTCGATCGTGCGCGCGCCGACCCCGAAGTGGGCGGCGGCCTCGTCGAAGGAGGCGCCGGGGTGCTCGGCGACCCAGGCGGGCAGGGCCAGGAGCCGCACGAGGCGGTCGACGGAGGAGGGCCGTCCCATCAGCGCCCACCTCCGTTCAAAGCCGCACCGTTCGGAGCGGCCTCGCCCAGTGCGGCGCCGTTCGGCGGGGCGCCATCCGGTGCGGCGTCATCCGGAGCGGCGTCATCCGGAGCGGCGTTATCCGGAGCCGCACCGCCCGAGGCGGCCCCGCCCGGAGTCGCGGTCTCGTCCGAAGCCGCAGTCTTGTCCGGTTCGGCGCCGTCCAGGGCCGCGGCTCCGCGCAGGTGCGCCAGGACCTCCTCGCGCAGTTGAGCGGGCTCCAGGACGACGACCGCGTCCCCCAGCGCCGCCAGCGCGCCGGCGAAGGAGAAGGGGTCGGCGTAGGGCACGGCGATGACGTCCATGCCGGGCTCGGGGCGGTGCGCCGTCGGCTCCTCCGCCGTCTCCAGGGCCCGCAGACGCAGCTCCAGGGCGCGCCCGGCGGCCACGGCGAGGACGGCGACGAGGGGCGGCGGGTTCTCCGGCTCCGGCGCCTCGAAGGCCCCGGGGTCCCCGATGACCTCGATCTCGCCGTGGACCCGCGCCAGACGGAAGGTGCGCGACTCCCCCGCCCGCGTGTCCAGGCCGTCGAGGTACCAGGCCCCCTCGCTCAGGCGCAGGGCGTGGGGCTCGACCACCCGCCGGCGCAGCGAGCCCGAACTCGCCGAGGCGTAATCGAAGGCGACCACGCGCCGTTCATCGACGGCGGCCGCCAGTCGCGCGGGCACCTCCTGACCGGCCAGGTCCACGCTGAGGTCGGGCGCCGCCCCGGTCTCGGAGCCCGGCGAGACCGCCCGGAGCTTGGTCAGGGCCCGGCGCGCGGCGACCGGCAGGCTGCCGTCGCGCCACGCGGAGGCGGCCAGGTCGAGGGCGGCGGTCTGCGCCGCGTCCAGGCGCAGGGGCGCCAGGGCGTAGTCCTCCTCCTCGATGCGGTAGCGGCACTGGTCGCCCGTGCCCGAGGCCCGCAGGGGCACGCCGATCTGCCGCAGGATGTCCTTGTCGCGCTCGAACATGCGCCGGGCGCTGCCGCCGCCGGCCGGGTTGTAGCCGGAGACCCGCTTGATGATCTCGGCGGCCGTCAGACCCTCGGCGGTGTTGCGCAGAGCCAGGAGCAGATTGATCTCCCGCTCCTCGGCGGGAATCGCGGGGGTGGTCACCCGGTCAGCCTAATGGACCGTCGCCGCCAATCCTTCGGGTTTGGGGGTTCGGGCGAAGGCGGCACTGCCGGGCGGCTTCCCTGTTGAGGGAGCCGAGGCGCCGACGCGTTGTCCGGGGCGCCGGCAGACAGGGCGCGCAGGGTCCCGGGTCGGCGCCGCGGTCCGCGCGGTCGTCGGGTAACCGCCGAGATCGTCACTCGACCCGCGAGCACGTACCTCTAGCAGACGTACTCGCGGGTCGAGTGACGATCTCGCGCGTCGGGGCGCGTCTACGGGCGACCCGCGCCGCGCGGGCGGGGCCGGGGCGCGCCCGCGCGGGCCCGGGCGGCGTCCCCGCGGACCGCGCGGTCGTCGGGGCGCCCGCCGTGGTCGCCGTCCGGCCCATGGCCACCCCTCCCGGAGCCCGCGGCGGCGCCGGTTGTCCAAATCTGTTGCAAAGGCCCCGATCGAGCCGAAACGCCGGAAGAGGATCGTTGATATTCCGCGCTTCTCCCCACCGCCGATCCGGTCGCGGGGCGCCTTTGCAACAGATTTGGACGTGGAGAATGTAAGTGCCTGTCCGGCGGGGGCGTGTGACCCGGAATTTGACTGGCGGCCCCGGGGGTCTGCCCTGGTCGCGGTCCTGTCCGCGTCCCGGCCGGCCGGCGACCCACCGGCGCCGGTCGGGGCCCTGCATGACCTGATACGAGCTCGGGGGAGCCCCGTCAACGTCCTGATCCGCTGGGCCCCGACCGGCGCGCCCACCACGAGGAAGGCGCATCATCATGATGACAGACACCGCCGGGACGCGCACCCGGGACCGATCCGACGACGAGCCCTGGGTCGTCGCGGGGGTCGACACCCACAAGGACACCCACCACGTCGCGGTCCTGAACGCGGCGACCGGCGCAGGGCTGGGCGACATGCGGGTCCCGGCGACCCCGGCGGGCTACGACCAGCCCCGCGACTTCGTCCGCTCCCACGGGCGCATTCGGATGATCGGCATCGAGGGCACCGGCTCCTGGGGGGCGGGCCTGGCCCGCGCCCCGGGGGGCCGCCGGCGCGCCGACCCCAGGGGTCATCCGCCCCCGGGCGCCCCCCCGGCGCCGCCGCCGGCGAGCCCCGAACCCGATCAGAGCCTGAGCCGCCGCCGGCAGAGCACCGGCCCGGGGCCGACGCCCTGCCCGTGGCCAAGACCGGCACCGGCCCCTGCGAACAGATCCGGGTGCTCCTGGCCCGGCGCCGCAGCGCGATGAAGGCCCGCGTCGCCGCCCACCGGCAGATCACCGCCCTGCCGGCCACCGCCCCCGACGCCGTGCGCACCCGCCCCGCACCGCCTCAGCGGCGAGGGGGCTCATCGACGCCCTGGCCCGCACGCGCCCCGCCCCGGCCACCCACCGCCCCCGCATCGGCGACCGCGCGAGCGCTGCGCCGCCCGGGTCCGCCGCCACCGGATCCTGACCGACGAGATCGCCGACATCGACACCGAGCTGCGCGCACTGACCGCCCGCGCCGCCCCGACGATGCTCGCCACCAAGGGCTACGGCGTCATCACCACCGCCACCCTGCTCGCCGGCGCCGGCGACAACCCCGGCCGAATCCGCACCGAGGCCTCCTTCGCCGCCCTGTGCGGCGCCGCCCCGATCCCCGCCAGCTCCGGGAAGACCAACCGCCACCGACTCAACCGCGGCGGCGACCGACAGGCCAACTGGGCGCTGCACCAGATCGCCCTGGTCCGCCTGTCCAGCGACCCGCGCACCAAGGCCTACGCCGCCCGCCTCACCGCCACGGGCAAGAACTGCAAAGAGATACTGCGCTGCCTCAAACGCGCCATCGCCCGCGAAGCATGGCACCTGCTGACCCACCCCCAACCCGCACCCCGCACCGACGACCTGCGCCGACTGCGCCACGAACGAGGACTCACCCTCACCCAAGCCGCCCACCACCTGAACACCCACCCGGCCCGGATCAGCGAACTCGAACGCGGCACACGCCCCGACACCACCCTCACCGCAGCATACCGCCAATGGCTCAACACCCAACAACCACAGACCCACACCGCTTGACACCAATAGGAGCATCAAACCCCCGCCCGAGGCCGTCCCAAGAGCCCCACCCGCACCACCGCGACCCACTGAACCCGTGCAGCAGGCGGCAGCGATCCCGCCGGTGCACTGCCGCCGCCATCAGTCCGGGGCTGCAGGGCACAGAGGCCCGGAAAGTACATCCTCACTCGTCACTGCATTCCCATTATTATCAACAGCATCGCCATCGACGGACTGTCGCCCTCTATTGTCACGGTCCGGTCGCGTGAAAAGGTGGCTCCCGCGTACTTTTAAGGGCCTTCCGTGTCGTAGCGCGCACCGAGAATGGCGCCATTGCGCCATTTTGCGATCCACGACTCTCAGAGCGGGGCGTTAAAAGTATGCGGGAGCCACCTTTTCGCGCCGCCGGGAGGCGTCCGCGAGCGCCTCGTGGACGCCTCCCGGCCGGGCGCCCGCCGTGTTCCCCTGCTTGCCGACGGCTCCGGCGCGAGTCCGGCGACGAGGACGGGTCAGCGGGGCGCCGGTGTCACGGCGGATCGCAGCTCCGGTGACCCGTCGACTGCCGGAAGCCGTCCGGGCCGCCGGTAGTGCGGCCCGTAGGCTGGGGTCATGATGTGGCGCGATGGCGAGGTCCTGGTCCTGCGGCGGTCCTGGGGGGAGCCCGGGCGCCGGTGCCTGGAGCTGGATGTTGAGATCACCGCGGCGCCTGATGGGGCGCGCGGGCTGGTGCCGGGGCGCGTCTGCCGCGCCGTGGCCTATGAGCAGCTGTGCGGGGAGCCGCGGCCCGGCGAGCGGGTGCGCCTGGAGGTCTCGGCCCTCGATCGGGGCCTGGGCACCGGCGGTCACGCCATGGTGGCGGCCCGTCTTGACGTCCTGCCCGCCGATCCGCCCGCCGACGGTCACCTGGTCAAGGCCCGCTACATGCCCGACCAGGTCATGGTCGCCGGCGCCGACGAGCAGGGCGCGGCGCATCACGACGTCCTGTCGCGGCCGATCGGAGAACTCGCGTTGGACGGGGCGCCGGTCGTGGTCGCCGATCTGCACTCCAGCCTTCCGGCGATCGTGGCCGGCGCCCGCGCGGGGGCCGGTGGGGGGCGGCCGGCGCGCATCGTCTATGTCATGACCGACGGCGGCGCCCTGCCCCTGGCCTATTCGCGCGTGGTCGCCGCCCTGCGCCGGGCGGGTTGGATCGTCGGGACTGTCACGGCGGGGCAGGCCTGGGGCGGTGACCTGGAGGCCGTCAGCGTTCATAACGCGCTCCTGGCCGCCCGTCACGTTCTGGGCGCTGAGATCGTCGTCGTCATCCAGGGTCCGGGCAATCTGGGCACGGACACCCCCTGGGGGTTCTCCGGCGTCGCCTGCGGGGATGCCGTCAACGCCGTCGCCGCCCTGGGCGGGCGGCCCATCGCCTGTCTGCGCATTTCGCAGGCCGATGCCCGCGAGCGCCATCGCGGAGTCTCGCACCATTCGTTGACCGCTTACGGGCGGGTGGCGCTGGCGGGGGCGGATGTGGTGGTGCCGCGGCTGGGCGGTGAGTTGGGGCGGCGGGTCGATGCGCAGGTCCGGTGGTTGTGCGAGCCGCGGGCGGTGGGGGTGCGGCATCGTCGGGTGGATGCGGGTGTGGAGGGTCTGAGGGGGGTTCTGGCGGGGGCCGAGCGGGCCATCGGCGTGCGTTTGTCGACGATGGGGCGGGGTCTGGAGGAGGATGAGGCGGCTTTCGTGGCGGCGGCGGCGGCCGGGCGGCATGCGGCGGCGGTGCTGGCGGGGTCGGCGGCCGGGTGCTGAGTCGGTGGTGCGCCGGGGTTGGTGCGCCGGGCGGGAGGCGGGGCGGATCCTGCCGGTCGCGCGGGCGGCGCGCCGGGGGTCGCGTCATGCATTAGCCTGCGGGCATGAAGACCTTCGAGGGCCTGTTCGCCGAGCTCGAGCGCAAGGCCTCCGCCCGTCCGGCCGGCTCCGCCACCGTGGAGGAGCTGGATCGGGGCGTCCACTTCATCGGCAAGAAGCTGGTGGAGGAGGCCGCCGAGTCGTGGATGGCCTGTGAGCACGAGTCCGATGAGGCCGCCTGCGTCGAGCTCAGTCAGCTGCTCTACCACGTGCAGGTCATGATGATCGCCAAGGGCTACACCCTGGCCGACGTCTACGAGCATCTGTGAGGCCGTCGGCCCGCCCCGCTCGGGCGGCGGGCGGGGCGGGGGCGTCGACGGCGGTCGGGGCCGCATTCCGCCGCTCCGCGCTCCCGTCGGCCCGGCGCCCCCGTGAGTCCTGTGAGTCATCCGTCGTCGTCATGTGAAGGAGTGCGTCGTGCTGCGCATCGCCGTGCCCAATAAGGGCTCCTTGTCCGAGCCCGCCGTCACCCTGCTCGCCGAGGCCGGGTACCGCACCCGGCGCACCGGGCGCGAGCTGGTCCTGGTCGACGAGGCGGGCGGTGTGGAGCTGTTCTTCCTGCGTCCGCGCGATATCGCCGTCTATGTGGGGCAGGGCACTGTTCACGCCGGTATCACGGGTCGGGATCTGCTGCTGGACTCGGGGGTCGATGCGGTGGAGCATCTGGCGCTGGGCTTCGCCCGTTCCACCTTCCGCTTCGCCGCGCCCGCGGGGACGGCCGTCACGCTGGCGGATGTGGAGGGCAGGCGCGTGGCCACCTCCTACGACGTGCTGGTGGGCGATTACCTGGCGCGGCGGGGCGTGAGTGCGCGGATCGTCCACCTCGACGGCGCGGTGGAGTCCTCGGTGCAGTTGGGCGTGGCCGATCTCATCGCCGACGTCGTGGAGACGGGCACGACGCTGCGGGCGGCCGGTCTGGAGGTGTTCGGCGAGCCGATCCTGGTCAGTGAGGCGGTGCTCGTCACCACCGAGCGGTTGCGCGACGAGCCGGCCCTGGCGGTTCTGGTGCGCCGTCTGGAGGGGGTGCTGCGGGCCCGGTCCTACGTGCTCGTCGATTACGACGTGCCGATGAACGATCTGCATCTGGCGACGGCGATCACGCCGGGCATCGAGTCGCCGACGGTCTCCCCGCTGCAGAATCCGGACTGGGTGGCGGTGCGGGCGATGGTGCCGCGTAAGGACGTCAATCGGGTGATGGACGAGTTGTACGCGGTGGGTGCGCGGGCGATCCTGGTCTCCTCGCTGCTGGCCTGCCGGCTCTAGCGCGCCGGGCCCGTCAGGCCGGCGGCGGGGCGGGCGCAGGGACGAGATCGTCGTCGTCGGCCAGGGCGATTCCGTAGTAGGCGGCCAGGGTCTCCTCCTCCTCGGGGCTCAGCCCCTCCTGGGCGGCGGGCCGCGGCGCCGCCCTCAGGCGCGCCCGGGGGTGGGGCACGCGCAGTGCGCCGGCCTTCAGGCTCGCCCCCACCAGGGGCACGAGGATCGGGCGGGGGCGCAGCGCTCCGGCGACCACGCGCACCCAGGTGGGCCGGCCGCTGATGTTGTCCAGGAGGATCTGGGCGACCTCGCCGACTCTGGCGCCGTCTTCGTCGACGACGACGGCGTCGAGGAGCTGTTCGAGTCGCTGCTGACTGGGCTGAGTGGTCATGGGTCCCCCTTCCGGGCCGGTTCGCCGTGCGGCGCGACTCGGGCATCCTATCGGCCGGCCCCGCCGCGGCGGCGGGACTCGCGGGGCGGGCGGGTCAGGCGTCGAGCAGGGGGGTGCACACGACGTCGACGGCGGGGGCCGTGGGGCCGAGCAGGCGGTGGGCCCCCAGGAAGTCGAGCATCGGGGCCACGCGGTCGGCCGAGACGGATCCGACGACGGTGTCGGGGGCGGGGCGCACGAGCGCTCCGGTGGCCACGGCGACCTCGCGGGCGCGGGCGGCCTCCTGCGGGTCGACCAGGTCGGTGACGTAGGTGCGGGTGGTCTCCACGGCGGCGTCGGGGTCGTCGACGAAGCGCGTCATGCCCTTGGCGCTGGCGCTCACCGCCGCGGCGAGGTCGTCGCGGCGGGCGGCCAGGACCCGGGCGGTGGTCACCAGGGAGGCGCCGATGAGGGGGACTTCGGCGGCGACGTCGAGGGTGCGCACCGCCATGCCGTTCTGGGCGATCTGGACGGCGTCGTTGTTGGAGAAGCCGACGATGGCGTCGACCTTGCCGCCCACGAGGGCGGCCTGCTGGGTGAAGCCGATCTCCTGGATGGTGACGTCGGACTCGGTCAGGCCGGCCGTCTCCAGGGCGAGCTGGAGGGCGTACCAGGTCTCGCCGGTGCGGCCGGGCACGCCGACGGTGCGGCCGGCGAGCTGGTTCAGGGCGGTGATCGGCGAGTCCTGGGGCACGATGAGGCAGGCGGGGTAGCGCTGGTAGTAGCCGCCGATGATGACCAGGTCCGAGCCGTTGGAGGCGGCGACGGCGGCCTCGTCGCCGCCGGCCACGACCAGGTGCTCCGTGCCGGCCAGGAGGGCCTCGAACTGGCCCTCCTGGGCGCCGTGGTGGCGCAGCTGGGTGCCGTCGGCGTAGACGGACATGTAGAAGGGGGCGAATTGGACGTTGGGGGTGTAGGTCATGCCGATGGTGAGGGGCCCGGCCGCGCCGGAGGCCGTGGACAGGGATCTGGAGGCGGTTCCGCTCGAGCAGGCGCCGAGCAGGGCGGCGGCGCCGGCGGTCGCGGCGGCGGCCAGGGCGCGGCGGCGGGGCAGGCGCGGGGTCGCGGGGCTCATGGGGTTGTTCATGGCGGGGCTTCCTTTCCGGTTGCGGGTGCGGAGGGGCGGGGGCGCCCCCGGGTGCGGGGGTCGGGGCGGGCGGTCAGGTGGCGCGGCGCCCGCGCATGGCGTCGACGACGCGACTGCGGCGCTCGAGCTCGTGCAGGCACCAGTGGATGGTGGTGGCCATGGCGCACAGCAGGACGATGGTGGAGAACAGGCCGGAGGTGTCGATGGTGTCGCGCTGGTGGGACAGCACCATGCCCAGTCCGGTCCCGCCCATGGTCATCTCGCCGACGACGGCGCCGGTGACCGACAGGGTGAAGCCCGTGCGCAGTCCGGCCAGGATCGCCGGCAGGGCCATGGGCAGCTCCATGTGCACGATCATGGAGGCCCCGTGGGCGCCGTCGAGCCTGGCGGCGTCCAGGATGTCGGCGTCCAGGCCGCGCAGGCCCAGCAGGACGGTGACGGTGATGGGGAAGAAGACCATGAAGGCGCACAGGACGACCACCGGGGCCGTGCCGTAGCCGATCCACAGGACCAGCAGGGGGGCGACGGCGATGGCGGGCACCGCCTGGGAGGCGGCGACGTAGGGCAGGACGGTGCGGGAGAACAGGCGCCAGCGGAACAGGGCCCAGGCCAGGGGCAGGGCGAGCGCCGCGGCCGTCAGGCAGCCCAGCAGGGCCTCGCGCAGCGTGACCCAGGCGTAGGAGGCCAGGCCCGCGCGGGTCAGGCCCAGCCACAGGCGCCGGGCCACGTCCACGGGCCCGGGCAGGAACACGGCGGGGATCCGGCCCGAGCGGGCCGCGGCCCACCAGGCGGCCAGGAGGGCCAGGCCGAGCACGGCGGCCGGCGCTCCGGCGCGCCGGCGCGCGCGGCCGGCGCCCATCGGGCTGCTCACGTCATCACTTCCCCGGGCGCATGCCCCGGGGCGCTCGCCCCGGGCGCGTCCGGGGCGAGGGTCGGGTGCGAACCCGCGGGCGCGCCGGCACCGGCGGCGCCCGGCCCACGACCGTGGGACGGCGCCGCGGCGGGGCGCGCCCCGTGCCTCCTCCCATCCGGACTTTGACCGTCGGCGCCGGAATTCCACCGGCTCGGCCGCTCGCGCCCCCCGGCGGGGGGCTCTCACGGGTCGCGGGCTGTCACCGCCGGTTCGGAATTGCACCGACCCCGGAGCACGTTGCTGGGGCCGACCCTAGAGCACGGCGGCGGGGCGGGACAAGTCCTCGGGGCGCCCGCGCCCGGCGCGGCGCTCACGGGCGGGCGGCGTCGGCCGCGGCGTCGAATTCGTCGGCCACCCTCCCGTCGGGGCGGCCGGTTCGCGACACGGCCCAGGCGACGGCGAGGTTGCCCAGGAAGCCGGGGACGATCTCGTACAGGTCGAACAGGCCCCCGGGGCCGCCGTCGAGGTTGCCCCACACCATGACCAGGGCGGCGCCCACGATCATGCCGGCGAAGGCCCCCGCGGCGGTCAGCCGCCTCCAGTACAGGCACAGCAGGACCGTGGGCCCGAAGCCCGCCCCGAATCCCGCCCAGGCGAAGGCGACCAGGTCCAGGATGGTCCCGCCCCGGTTCCAGGCCAGGAGCGCGGCGATCACGGCGACGGCGAACACGGCCATGCGCGAGTACAGGACCAGGCGGCCCCCGGTGACCCGCCGGCGGGTGATCGCCCCGTAGAGGTCCTCGATGAGGGCCGAGGAGGTCACCAGCAGCTGGGAGGAGATGGTGGACATGATGGCGGCGAGGATGGCGGCGAGCATGAACCCGGCGACCAGGGGGTGGAAGAGCAGCTGGCCCAGGGCGATGAACACGGTCTCGGGGTCGGCCAGGGCGGCCGGGTCGCGCCGGTAGACGGCCGCGCCCACGACCGCGGTCAGGCCCGCCCCGATCACGGCCAGGAGCATCCAGCCGATGCCGATGCGCCTGCCCGCCCTGGCCTCGCCGGGGGTGCGGATCGCCATGAAGCGGACGATGATGTGCGGCTGGCCGAAGTAGCCCAGCCCCCAGGCGAGGGCGGAGACGACGGCCAGGACCGGCGTGGTCGGCCCCCACAGCGCCCAGTAGTGGGGGTCGACGGCGGACACGGAGTCGATCAGGGCGCCGGGGCCGCCGGCGCGGATGATCCCGACGACGGGCACGACCACCAGGGCGGCCAGCATCATCAGGCCCTGGACGAAGTCGGTGTAGGACACGGCCAGGAATCCGCCGATGAGGGTGTAGACCACCGTGATCGCGGCGACCAGCACCATGCCCAGGCGGTAGTCCATGCCGAAGGAGCCCTCGAAGAACGCGCCGCCGGCGACCATGCCGGAGGAGACGTAGAAGGTGAAGTAGACCAGGATGATCACCCCGGAGGCCCAGCGCAGCAGGTGACGGGTGTCGTGCAGGCGGTTGCCCAGGAAGCTGGGGATGGTGATGGCGTTGCCGGCGACCTCCGTGTAGGCGCGCAGCCGCGGGGCCACGAACCGCCAGTTGAGCCAGGCGCCGATCGTCAGGCCGACGGCGATCCACGCCTCCACCAGGCCGTGGGCGTACAGGGCGCCGGGCAGGCCCATGAGCAGCCAGCCGGACATGTCCGAGGCCCCGGCGGACAGGGCGGCCACCCAGGGGTTGAGGCCGCGGTCGGCGAGCATGTAGTCGTCGAGGTCGTTGTTGCGCCCGTAGGCCCAGCCGCCGATGGCCAGCATGCCCACGAAGTACACGATCATGGCGATCGCCTGATAGGTGGTCTCATCCATGGGGTCGTCCTGTCCGTGAGGGATCGGGGGTCGCGGGCCGCCGTGAATAACGACGGCCCCGCGTGCATGTGTTTGCACCGAATCGAATAGTAACCGGAGTGCTGTCGCGCCCGGGCCGCTCAACGCGGATGGGATCGAGATGGTAGCCTGCTCCCATGAAGGTGACGATCGATTCGGGCGGGCGGCTCCTCCTTCCCAAGAGCCTGCGGGATTCGACGGGGCTCCTTCCGGGCACGCAGGTGGACGTCTCGGTCTACGGCGGAGGGGTGCAGTTGACGCCGGGCGGTCGCACCGCCCGACTGGAGCGGGATGCGGACGGGCGTCTTGTGGCCGTATCGGACACCGTCGTCACCGACGACGTGCTGTTCGCGCTCATCGACGCCGGGCGCAGATGATGGCTCCGCCCAGGTTCGCGGTGGATACGAGCGTGGCCGTCCCCCTGCTCGTCGCCTCCCACGCGGCCCATGAGGCCGTGCGCGACTGGGCGCGGGGACGGCGACTGCACCTCAGCGGTCATGCGCTGCCCGAGACCTACGCGGTGCTGACCCGGCTTCCCGGCGACGCGCGCATGAGCTGCGCGGATGCGACCGCGCTCATAGACGATCGTTTCTTCGGGACGCTGACGCTTCCGGCGGATGCGGCCGCCGATGTGCACCGTCATCTGGCCCGCCTCGGCATCGCGGGCGGCGCCGTCTACGACGGACTGGTGGCCCTGGCCGCACGTGAGAACGACGCCGTGCTCGTCACCAGAGACGCGCGCGCCAGGGCGACGTACGAGGCGGTCGGCACGAGTGTCGAGATCCTGAGAACGACCCGGGCCTGAGCGGCGCGAAAAGGGCCCCTGGCCGTGCATCCGCGGGGCTCGGGGAGCGGCGCGCTACCCGGCCAGGGCCAGGACGATCGCGACCGCCCAGTCGCCGTCGTGGCTCAGGGACGCCGACCAGCGGGACGCCTGCCCCGCCCCGGCCCCCAGGGAGCGCTCGACGGCGTCGAGCACCCGGCCGCCCAGTCGCAGGCCGGGGCGGCCCCAGCGGTCGGTGAGGACCTCGATCTCCCGCCAGTCCACCGCCTCGGGGGCCAGGACCGGGGCGACGGCCCGCCCGGCGGCGGCGTTGGCCGCGGCGGACCAGGCCTTGACGAGGGCCTCCTTGGCGGCCCAGCGCGCCGCCAGGTGCTCGGCCGGGCGGGAGCCGCACTGGCGGGCGCGGCGGGCGGCCTCGCGCCGCTCGCGGGGGGTGAAGGCCCTCTGGGCGAAGACCGATCCGGCCACGGCGAGCTGGTCCGCCAGGCCGGGGACGTGGACGAGGTCCAGGCCCGCGCCCAGCACCCGGCCCCCGGCGTCGGGCACCGGCGGCAGGCGCGGGGCGGCGCGCCCGCCGCCCGCTCCGGCGGAGCCCTGCGGGCGCGGGGCCGGCGGCCCGGTCACGACCGGACCCGCCGCCGGGCGCCGGTGCTCACCGGTCCCCGCGCGCGATCACGCGCACGTCCGCCAGATGACCCCGCGCGGCGAGCTTGGCATCGCACGTCACCAGCGGCGCCCGGAGGGCCTCGGCGAGGGCGATGTAGGAGGCGTCGTAGCTGGTGAGCTGGAACCTTAAGGACCAGACGCGATTGGCGAGGAGACCGGCCTCATGGCGCTCGATGGACAATGCGAAGTAGGAGCGCAGCGCGGAGTCGGCGAGGCCAGCCGGAAGCTTGCGCGACAGCTCCAGCCCGCGCAGAACGGAGAGCACCTCCAGATCGAGCAGGTGGGGCGCATGGATATCGTCGTCCAGGGCATCGAGGAGAGCGGGGTGGACGCGATCCGCGACAAGCGCCTCGATCATCGCCGAGGCGTCGACGACGATCACCGTCTGCTCCGGTGGAGCTCGTCGAGGATGTCCTCGCGGGTCGCGCCCCGAGAACGGTCCAGAGCGCGCAGCCGCGCAACGATGTCCGCGTTCGTGGGGCGGGCGACGACGCGGGAGAGCTCCTCGACGACGTAGGCGGACATCGACATCCCTCGCGCGGCGGCACGCTCCTTGAGGGCGTCCACCACGTCCTCGGGAACATCCCGGGCGTAGAGCACTGGCATGCCACAATGCTAGCAGAACGCTAGCGGCAGGTGAAGGGGCGGCCCCACGACGCCCGCGGAACGATCCGAGGTCCGGAACGGATCCCGCCGCAGACAGACGATGCGATTGGCGATCACGCCCCCGAAGGCGCGCCCGCCCCCGCCGCGGACCCGGGGGTTCGCGGCGGGGGCGGGCGGGATAGGGTCCGGGCTCCCCCGGGCCCTCCCGGGGCTCTCAGGCCCCCCGGGACTCGCCGGGCTCGCCGGCGTGGTAGACGCCGTCGGCGCCCAGGCGGGCGTCGGGGTCCAGGAGCATGGCGGCCTCGACCTCGTGGGGGTCGCGGCCCGCCGCCCGCTCGCCCAGGCGACGGCCCTCGACGGGCTCGAACAGGGGGGCGCGCCCGATCATGCCGGCGCGGCGGCGGCGCGTGCCCTCGGCCAGGCGGCGGTTGGCCCGCTCCAGCCACTCGTCCACCGCCCCCTGGCCGCCCGAGCGGCGCAGGGCCGACTCGAAGGCGCCGGGGTGGACAACGGCGATGAGCCCGGAGACGTGCCCGAAGCCCAGCGAGGTGAGCAGGCCGGCGCGCACCGGCCCGCCGTCGCGGCCCGTCAGGCGGATGGGGGTGCGCGGCCACACCCAGAAGGCGTCCTCGGCCAGCGGGGCGTCGACCACGTCGAGGCTGGCGTTGCCCGGCGCCACCCCGGTGGCCAGGATCTCGGTCAGGCCCGCCACCTGGAACAGCGCCGCCCCGCCCTTGGCGTGGCCGGTGATCGACTTCTGCGACACGGCCACCAGCGGGTTGCCCTCGGTGCGCCCCAGGGCGCGCGCCAGACGGGTGTGCAGCTCGGACTCGTTGGGGTCGTTGGCGCCCGTGGAGGTGTCGTGCTTGGAGACCACGGCGATGTCGTCGGCCCGCACGCCCAGGGCCGCCAGGGCCCGGGCCAGGCGCGAGGAGCGCCCGCCGCGCCCCGCCCCCAGGGCCCCCAGGCCCGGGGCCGGGATGGAGGTGTGGGCGCCGTCGGCGTAGGAGGACACGAAGCCCAGCACCCCGGCCACCGGCAGGCCCAGGCGGGCGGCCACGGAGGCGCGCGCCAGGATGACGGTGCCCCCGCCCTCGGCCTCCACGAAGCCGCCGCGGCGCCGGTCGTTGGCCCGCGAGAAGTGGCGGGCGGAGATGCCCTGGGCGTACATGGCCCCCGCCTCGGCGGTGGCGTTCATGTTGCCGAAGCCCACGACGGACTCCACGGAGATGTCGTCGATGGCGCCGGCCACGACCACGTCGGCCCGGCCCAGGGCGATCTTGTCCCAGCCCTCCTCGATGGACACCGCGGCGGTGGCGCAGGCGCTGACCGGCTGGACCATGGCGCCGTAGCCGCCGATGTAGGACTGCATGACGTGGGCGGCCACCACGTTGGGCAGGGACTCCTGGAGGATGTCGCCGGCGCGCTCCTCGTCCAGGAAGCGGCCCACGAACATCTTGCGCATGGACTCCATGCCGCCGAAGCCGGTGCCCTGGGTGCAGGCCACGTCGCCGGGGTGGACGGCGCGCAGCAGCTCGGCCGGGGAGAAGCCGGCCGACAGGAAGGCGTCGACGGCGGTGACCAGGTTCCAGGCGGCGATGGTGTCCATGCCCTCGGCCATGGAGGCCGGGATGCCCCAGCGCAGCGGGTCGAAGTCGACCGGCAGCTGGCCGCCGACGGTGCGCGACAGGGCGGCGCGGCGCGGCACGCGGGCCAGCGACCCGGCCAGGCGCGTGACCGTCCACTCCCCCGACTCGGCGTCGGGGGCGATGCGCGTGTGCTCGGGGTCGGAGTCGCGGATCGTCAGGGCGGCGGCCTCGTCGGGGACCGTCAGGACGATGTCGCGGTCGAGGTAGACGGCGACCTCCTCGTCGGCGACCGGGGCGATGAGGCCGTCGTCGACGAACTCGCGGATGCCACAGCGGGCCACGACCTCGTCGCGGTAGCGCCCGTAGACCTCGGACTCGTCGACGAACTCGCCCTCGGCGTCGTACCAGCCGGCCCTCGGGGAGTCCTGCCAGGTCAGCAGGCCCATGCCCCAGGCCAGCTCCAGGACGCCGGCGGCGGTCAGCTCGACGTCGTCGCCCCCGCTCATGCCCAGCTCGGCCTCGCGGCGGGTGCGGCCCGACCCCCAGGTGGAGACCTCGCCGGTGGAGACGATGACGACCATGTCCTCCAGGTCGGCCTCCACCTCGCCCCAGTGGGGGGCGGTGGGCTGGACGGGCGCGCTCGGGGTCGGCAGGGCCGCCACGGCGGCCGGCTCGGGCTCCCGCCCGTCCGCCTCGGCGCCGGCGCGGGCGGCGGCCCGGCGCAGGGCCACCAGGTCGACGTCGTCGCCCAGGCCGCCGGTCAGGTCGGCCGTGACGGGGGCGGCGGCCGCCTCGGCGCGCACGGGCGCCGCGCACAGGCCCACCAGCTCCCCGGCGATCTCGTCGGTGGACCAGGTGCGCACCCCGGCGGCCTCGACGGCCTCCACCAGCGGGTCGTTGCCGCCCATGAGGCCGGTGCCGCGCACCCACCCGATGCGCGGGTGGACCAGGGTGACCCGGCGGGCCCACACCGGCTCGGAGGACCAGCGGTTGACCACGGCGTCCAGGGCGGACTTGACCTCCCCGTAGGCGCCGTCGCCGCCGAAGGCGCCGCGGTTGGGCGAGCCGGGCAGGACCACATGCAGGCGGTGGTCGACGTGGGTGTCCGTGCCGATGGCGCTCAGGGCCGCGATGGTGCGCTCCACGCTCCACAGCAGCAGGCGGGCCTGGCGCTCGGCCCCCGGCCCGGCGTCCGCCAGGGTGCCGGCCACCCGCGGGGCGGCGAAGGGGAACAGCACGGTGGGCACCAGGGCCTCCTTGACGAGCCTGGTGGCCCCCCCGGAGGTGACGGTGCGGTCCGTGCCGATCCACTGGGCCAGGGCGTCGACGTCGCGGTAGGAGGCCAGGTTCGCCGGCACCATCCACAGGCGGGCGCCGGCGGAGGCGTGCTCGCGGTAGACGCGCTTGGCGAAGTCGAGGCGCTCGTGGGTCAGGCGCGAGCTGGTGGCCACCACGGTGGCCCCGCCCGCCAGCAGCCGCCCGACGACGGCCGCGGCGATGGAGTGCGGGGCGAAGCCGGTGACCACGGCCACGTCGTCGGCCCACAGCGTCTGGGCCGACCCGGCGACCGGGGCGGACCTGGCGGCGGCGGCGATGGCCCGGGCCAGCTCGGCCCGCTCCCCGGCGTCGGCCAGCGGCGAGGAGGCCAGGGCGCCGGCCCACCAGGCGGCCTGGTCGGCCACGGCCCGCCCCAGGCCCGTGAAGCGCTCGGGGGCCAGCAGGTCGCGGGCGGCGTCCAGGTCGGTCTGACCGTTGCCCAGGCGGGCCAGGTCCTCGCGGGCCGTGGCCCAGCGGTCGTCGATGAGCACGGCCCGCTCGGCCTGGAAGACCGGGGTCGCGAACTTCAGCCACCCCGTCCCCAGCTCGGCGTCGACGGCCTCCACCAGGGCGCGGGTCGCCGCGGCCTCGTCGGCCGCCGCGGCGTCGTAGGACTCCGGCTCGTCCAGGCCCAGGGCGGCCAGGACGTGGCGGGCCGTGGTGGCCAGCACGCCCTGCTGCCCGGTGACGGAGGCGGCGAAGGCGTCCAGGGCGGCCGAGTCGACGACGGCGCCGCCCGCCCCTCCCCCGGCGCTGGGCTTGGACACGGACACCCCGTGGGCGGCGGCGACCGCCTGGACGGCCCGGTCGATGAGGGCGTCGACGTCGCCCGCCGAGCCCAGGGGCGCGCTGGAGCCCAACGAGGCCAGGTCCCCCCCGCGCACGGAGGCGCCCTCGCGGGTGCCCAGGAGCAGGGCGGCGGTCACGTGGGAGACCCAGCCCCCGCCCAGGCCCCACACGGAGCCCACGCGCTCGGCGATGCGCCCGGCGCGCACCCCCGAGGGGCCCAGGATGCGGCCCAGGCCCGTGCGGATGGCGTCGGTGAGGACGGGCCCGAAGGCCTTGTAGCCCGGAGCGCCCTTGGCGACGGTGGCCGCCAGGGCGGTCATGTCGGCGTCGGCGGCCCCGTCGATGCTGGCCAGCTGCAGTTCGGTGCCCATGTCCATGAGCAGCTGGTTGCGCCTGGAGGACACCCCGTTGGTCAGGGTCTCGGTGGTGTCGGTGGCCCCGATCTGGTCGGGCAGGATGCGGGCGGAGTGGGCCAGCAGGACCGTCAGGGCGTCGGTGGCCCCGAAGGGCAGGTCCTCCACGGGCCCCGCCGCCGGGGCGGCCGGAGCGGGGGCGGCCGGAGCGGCCTCGGCGGGGGGCTCGGCCTGAGCCGGAGCCGCGGCCGGGGCGGCGTCCGCGGCCGGGGCGGGAGCGGGCGCCGGGGCGGCCGGCAGCTCGAAGTCCTCCCCGCCCGGCTCGACGGCCGGGTCGGTGTCCGTGGCCAGGACGCGCGCCTCGTCGCGGCGGGCGTTGTGCACCGTGACGTGGCGCCCGGCGTGGCGGGGCAGCATGAGCGTGCGGGCGGCCAGGTTCGCCAGCGTCGGGGAGGCGGCCAGGCCCACCTCGACCAGGTGCTCCACGCCCAGCCCGCCCTCGTCGGGCGAGGAGAACAGGACGTCCTGCGTCTCGATCCAGCGCACCGGGGAGGCGAACTGCCAGGCCAGCAGCTCCACCAGCAGCGCGCGGGCCAGCTCGCGGGGCCGCTCGGCGGCCGCCGGCCAGTCCTCCAGCAGCTCGCGCACCGGCTCGGAGGGCACCACGTCGGCGATGGCCCGCGCGAAGTCCCGGGTCAGCTCGAAGGGCCGGGCCACCAGGTTGGGCACGTAGCGCCCCACCAGGCGCTCGTAGTCCAGGTCGTGGGGGATCAGGGCCAGCAGGCGCTCGCGGAACTCGGGCACGCCCGGGCGCAGCACCCGGGAGTGGAAGGGCACGTCGATGCCGGGCACGTACATGAACGGGTTCTTGCCGCCGCGCTCGGCGGCCCGGGCGCGCGAGTCGGCGGCCAGGGCCTCCAGGCCCTTGATGGTGCCGGCCACCGCGTACTGCACGCCCGCCAGGTTGAAGTTGACGATCTGGAGGAACTCGCCGCTGGCCTCGGCCACGGAGGCGACGTAGTCCTCGACCTGCTCGGCCCCGATGCCCGCCTGGTTGGGGCGCAGCGCCCCCATGCGGTAGTTCGAGGCGCCGTCGGCGTCGCGCTCGACCAGGGTGTGCATGGTCGAGCCGCGCTGGAAGACGATGGAGATGGTGGTCTCCACCGGCATGACGCGCCCGTAGGCGGACAGGGCCGTGTACTCGCCCAGGGAGTGGCCGGCGAAGGCGGCGTCCTCCACCAGGGCGCCGGCCTCGGCCAGGCGGGCGGTGGTGGCCATGGCCACGGTCGCCAGGGCCACCTGGGTGAACTGGGTGAGGTTGAGCAGGCCGTCGGGGTGGCGGTAGGTCACGCCCCGGGCCGTCATCTCGGTGGGGTTGTCGCGCACCAGGTTGATGACGGAGAAGCCCAGCTCGGCGCGGGTGTGGGCGTCGGCCCGCTCCCACACCTCGCGCGCCGCCCGCGACGAGTTCATCTCGTCCAGGCCCATGCCCCGGGCCTGGATGCCCTGGCCGGGGTAGACGTAGGCGGTGGGCTCGGGGACGGTCACGGCGCTGCCGCGCGAGACGACCTCGTCGCCGATGCGGCAGGTGACCTCCAGGACGAGGCCGCCCCCGCGCACCAGGCCGGTGCGCTCGACGCTGATCTCCACGGTGTCGGACAGCTCGACGGTGCCCAGCATGACGTAGGTCCAGCCGGCCAGGACGTGGCGGGCGCCGTCGGGGTCGGTGGCCGCGGCCGCCTGCTGGGCGGTGGCCGACAGCCACATGCCGTGCACCAGCGGGGCGTCCATGCCGGCGACGCGGGCGGCGTTGTAGGAGGTGTGGATGGGGTTGAAGTCCCCGGTGACCCGGGCGAAGGCCGTCATGTCCGACGGCGCCGTCACCCTCACCCGGCGCAGCAGGCGGCGGGCGGCGGGGGCGGTGGCCCGCCCCGTGCCCCCGGCCGGCTCCGGGGCGGAGGGCACGGCGGTGCCCGAGGCCCGCCCGCGGATGGCGAAGCGCTCGCGCATGAGGGCCACCAGGGAGCCGTCGGCGGCGTCGGTCAGCTCCAGGCGCACGTCGACCACGCGCCCCGCGCTGGACTCCTCCAGGCCGGCGACCCAGCCGTCGACCTGGATGACGAAGTCGTCCCCGGCCCGCGCCGCCAGCTCGGCCAGCGGGCGGCGCAGGTCGACGGTGTGGTCCAGGTGGACGGCCCCCAGCAGCCCCTCGATGAGCGGCATGCCGTCCTCGACGACGCTGCCCAGGGCGGCGTAGACCACCGGCCAGCAGGGGCCGAGCAGGGCGTCGGGCGCCAGCGGGGCCGCCGACAGGTCGGCGGGCAGGGCGTCGGCGGTCACGGCGCCGTGGTCGTGGCCCAGGGTGGCGGCCAGGGTGAAGCGGGCGTGGACGGTGCCGAAGGGGCGGGCCGAGGGCCGGCCCAGGGCGTCGGTCGCCCCGGGCTCGGCGGGGCGCACCTCGGGCAGGCGCTCGACGAGGTCGCCGGTGACGGACACGGCCCCCACGCCCGCGGTGGCGCGCAGCAGGTCGTTCATGGTCTCGCTGATGCGCCCGGGGTCGACCAGCGGGGCGGCCCCGTCCCAGGCGCGGGCCAGGCGCAGCGGCACCACGAGGCGGCGCACGGCGTGGATCGCCTCCCCGCCGGGCGTGGAGTCCCAGTGGGTGTCCAGGCGGATGTCCAGGTCGTAGGCGTCCTCGGCCACGTCGGGGCGGGCCACGACGGCGTAGGCGCCCTCGGGCAGGACCCGGGCGGGGTTGACGGTCAGGTGGCCGTTCCACAGCACGTGCGGGGCGGCGCGCACCAGCCCGGTGGCGTCGGCGACCGGCGCGGCCCCGGGGCGGATGGCGCCCAGGCGCCCGGCCGCCGCCCGCTCGGGGGTGCCGGCGGCCTGGAGGGCCTCGACGGCGGCCGTCTCGAAGCGGCCCAGCAGGTGGCCCACCGGCTCGTTGATGGTGGTGATGCCGGCCACGGCCACCGGGCCGGGGATGATGCGCACCTGGTCGGCGCTGTAGCGCGGGTCCTGGGACTGCCACAGGGAGTCGGTGCCCCACCAGCGCAGGATGTCGGCGTCGACGACGGGCACGAAGGGCACCGGCTTGGGGTGCTTGCGGCACAGGTCGACGAACCAGGCGGCGTCGGCCGGCTCCACCCGGGTGGAGGCCGCCCGCGGGTAGCGCTCGGCCAGGGCCGCCAGGGCGGCGTCGGAGTCGATGACGGCGTCGGCGTCGGCGAACAGCGTGGGGACCATCCCGTGGTCGGCCTCGCTCAGGCGGGCCTCGACGCGGTGCAGCAGGTCCAGGAAGCGGTCGTACCAGCTCTCGTCGGCCCAGTCCCCGGCGCCGGCACTGCGCCCCTCGTGCGGGGCGACGCACAGGTCGGCGAAGCGGGTGGCCCACTCGAGGTAGGTCATCTCCTCGACGTCGCCGAAGTAGGGCTTGGCGGTCTTGGCCAGGGCCGCGATCATCTCGTCGCGGCGCGCGGCCATGGCCTCCTCGTTGCCGGCGAGCTCCTGGATCAGGCGCGAGGCCCGGGCGGAGGAGTTGTCGATCTCGTACAGGTCGGCCCTCAGGTGCGACAGGCCCGAGGTCATGCCGCCGGCCGAGGCGCCCGAGGCGATCCAGCCGCCCTCGGTGCCGGGGGTGTCGGCCGTGATGCCGGGGGTGTCGACGAGCAGCTGCTTGACGTCGTCGTTGGTCTTGGCCTCCAGGGCGGTCATGGCGGCGGTGCCGACCATGACGCCGTCCACCGGGGCGGCGGCGGTGCCGTGGGCCAGCGCCCAGCGGCCCGTGAGGTAGTCGGCGGCCCGGGAGGGGGTGCCGATGCCCCCGCCCACGCACACCACCACGTTCTCCTGGCTGCGGATGGCGTCGTAGGTGGCCAGGAGCATGGTGTCCAGGTCCTCCCACGAGTGGTGCCCGCCGGCGTGGCCGTCCTCGATCTGCATGAGGACCGGGGTGTCGGGCACCGCCGCGGCGATGGCCAGGACCTGGCGGATCTGGTCGACGGTGCCGGGCTTGAAGGCGACGTAGGGGAAGCCCTCGGCGCGCAGGCGCCCGAGCAGCTCGGTGGCCTCCTCCAGCTCGGGGACGCCGGCGGAGATGGTGATGCCGTCGATGGGCGCGCCGCCGGCGCGGGCCTTGGACAGCAGGCGCTGGGTGCCCAGGTGCAGGTTCCACAGGTAGCGGTCCATGAACATGGCGTTGAAGGCGGCCGTGCGGCCCGGCTCCAGGCGCCGCTGCAGGCCCTCCAGGTTGTCCGCCAGGACCTTGGCGGTGGTCTGGCCGCCGCCGGCCAGCTCGGACCAGTACCCGGCGTTGGCGGCCGCGGCCACGATCTCCGGGTCGACGGTGGTGGGGGTCATGCCTGCCAGCATCACCGCGGAGCGGCCGGTCAGGCGCGTGAAGGCCGTGTCCAGGGTCAGGCGCCCGTCGGGCAGGCGGGTCAGGCCCGGGGCGAAGCGGGAGCGGTCCACCGCGGGCCTGGGGCCGGCCCCCGGCCGGTCCAGGTCGTCCACGGCGGCGGCGGTGCCGGCGGGCACCACGCTCACGCCGGTGCCGGCCACGACCGCCTCGGTCAGGCGGGTCAGGACCGTGCCCGGCCCCAGGTCCAGCACCAGCCGGGGGCGCGAATCGGCCTCCAGGGCCCGGTGCACCAGCTCCGGCCAGTCGACGGGGTCGATGAGGACGGCGGCGGCCAGGTCGCGGGCCAGGGCCTCGTCCAGCCCGGCCGCGCGCGCCCAGGCGACGACGTCGGCCACCGCCCCGTCCAGCAGGTGGGTGTGGAAGGGCACCGAGGTGGTCAGGTACTCGGTGACCGGCGCCAGGACGGCGCCGCCGCGGCGGCGCTCCTTGCGGGCCCGGGCGCTGCGGGCGGCCGCCGACTCCAGGGCCGTGACCACGCGCTCGAGGTCGGCGGGGCGGCCGGACAGGGTGTGGGCCTGACGGCCGTTGGTCACGCCCAGGCAGATGCGCCCGGCGCCGGGCACGCCCTCCAGGACGGCGTCGAGCACCTCGCGGGTGACCCCGCGCACCGAGAGCATGGGCGTGGCCCGCCCCGCCGGGCCCAGGTCGAGGCGGCGGGTCGTGCGGGCGGCGGCGGCCCCGATGAGGCGGGCCAGGGCGTGGACCTCGGCCACGGCCCGCCGGCCCTCCTCGCCGGGGCGGGCCATGGCCTCCAGGAGGGCCACGCCGAGCACCCCCTGGGAGTGGCCGATGACGCCCGCCGGCGGCGTGGCGCGCACGTCCACGCCGGCGCCGGCCAGGGCCGCCACGACCGCGTGCTGGGCCAGGAGGATCCCCGGCACGGACACGTCCGCCGAGTCGGCGGAGGCGGGCGCCGGCGCGGGGGCGATGGGCGCGGCGCCCTCGTCCAGCAGCCGCAGCCCGCGCGGGGTGACGGTCAGCAGGTCGGTGGCCACGGGCGCGAGCAGGTCGGCGACGGCCCGGTCCACGGCCACCAGCTCGCCGGCCAGGTCGCCGTCGAGCCCGACCAGGCCCTCCAGGGCGGCCCTCCAGGGGGTCGCCTGCCCGCCGAAGGCGAGGACGTAGGGCTCGCCGGCGCTCAGGCGCTCGGCGACGGTGCGGGCCTGGGCCCCGGCGGCGGGGGCGGTGGACTTGGTGCTCATGCGATCCTCGGTCGTGGTGGACGGACTGGTGGTGGAAGAGGCGGCGCCGGACGGCGCCGGCGGGGCGTGGTGGTCTGTCATCGGCTCACTGTCACTGGGGAACTCGGGGGCGGATCTGGCAGGGGCTCACAGGGGGATGTTGTCGTGCTTCTTGGCCGGCACGTGGCGGGCGTCGCGCTTGTCCGCCAGGGCGGCCAGCGAGTCGACGATGACCGAGCGGGTGGCCTCCGGGGCGATGACCGCGTCGATCTCCCCGATCGCCACCGCCTTGTCCGGGTTGATGACGGAGTCGGCGTACTGGGCCACCAGGCGCTCGTGCTCGGCGGCGGCCGCCTCCTCCCCCCGCTCCTCGCGCACCCGGGCCAGGTCGCGGCGGTGGATGATGCCCACCGCCCCCTGCGCCCCGAGCACGGCGATCTCCGCGCCCGGCCAGCAGAAGTTCAGGTCCGCGCCGATGGCCTTGGACCCCATGACGATGTAGGCCCCGCCGTAGGCCTTGCGCAGGATGACCGTCACCAGGGGGACGGTCGCGGTGGCGTAGGCGTTGATGACCTTGGCGCCGCGGCGGATGATGCCCGCGTGCTCCTGCTCCGCGCCGGGCCGGTAGCCGGGCACGTCCACGAAGGTGACCACCGGCAGCCCGAAGGCGTCGCAGAAGCGCACGAAGCGCGCCAGCTTCTCCGAGGCGTTGACGTCCAGGGTGCCCGCGTCGGCCAGCGGCTGGTTCGCCGCGATGCCCACCGGGCGCCCCTCGAAGCAGGCGAAGCCGATGACCACGTTGGGGGCGAAGACCTCCTGGACCTGCACCAGCTCGCCGTGGTCGACCACGGCCGCCACCACCTCGGCCACGTCGTAGGCCTGGCGGGAGGAGGCCGGCACCAGGGAGCCCACCGACGCCGCGGCGGCCGCGTCGGCGGCCCGGGCCGCGTCGTCGTAGTCGTAGCGGGGCGCCTCCTGGTCCGCCGAGGAGGGCAGGTAGGCCAGCAGCGTGCGCACCTGCTCCAGGGCGTCGGACTCGTCCTGGGCCACATAGTGCACCACCCCCGACACCCGCCCGTGGATCCGGGCCCCGCCCAGCTCCTCGGCGCTGATCTGCTCGCCGGTGACGGCGCGCACGACGTCGGGGCCGGTGACGAACATGTGGGAGGCCTCGCGGGTGGCGATGACGAAGTCCGTCAGGGCCGGGCTGTAGACCGCCCCGCCCGCGCACGGGCCCAGGATGACGCTGATCTGGGGCACCAGGCCGGAGGCGGCGCAGGTGCGGTTGAAGATCCGCCCGTACTGGCGCAGCGCCCCCACGCCCTCCTGGATCTTGGCGCCCCCGGAGTCGATGAGCCCGATGACGGGGATGCGCAGGCGCAGGGCGTCGTCGAGCAGGCGGACGATCTTGTCGCCCTCGATGGCGCCCAGGGCGCCGCCGGACACGGAGAAGTCCTGGGAGTAGACGGCCACCTGGCGCCCGCCGATCTGCCCGAACCCGGTCACGACGCCGGAGGGGCGCGCCCCCTCCCCCGCGCCGGAGCCGGTGTAGCGGCCGATCTCCAGGAAGCTGTCGGCGTCGAGCAGCTCGGCGATGCGCTCGCGGGCCGTGCTCTTGCCCTTGGGGTGCTGGCGCCTGGCGGCGGCCTCCTCCGCCTGGGCGTCGACGCGGGCGATGCGCTCGCGGAAGGCGCGGGTGGCGGCGGAGTCGGCCATGGTGGCCGACTCGGGCCGGGCGCCGGCCGGGCCGGGCGCGGGTGCGGGGGCGGTGGTCATATCAGTCCTCCTGCTCGGATCGGGCCGGCCTCATGCGCACGAGGACCTCGCCGGCGGCGACCGTGCGCCCCGCGCTGACGGGGATGTCGGCGACGGTGGCGTCGGCGGGCGCGTGGACGTAGTTCTCCATCTTCATCGACTCCAGGACGACCAGCAGGTCGCCCTCGCTCACCCGCCGGCCGGGCTCGACGCAGATGCGGGTGACGATCGCCTGCATGGGCGCGGCGATGACGGAGGGGTCGCCCGCCGCGGCCTCGGCGGCGCGCGGGCCCCGCCCCGCCGGGCCGCGCCCGCGCAGCGGCTGGGCCGCGCCCCGGCCGGTCGCGGCGGCGAACCCGGCGCCCAGGCGCGGGCCGCGCCCGCCCAGGATGCCGTCGGGGACGGTCAGGCGCACGCGGCGCCCGTTGAGCTCGATGACGTAGCTGGAGCGGGTGCGCGGGTTGTCCGGGGCCGGGGCGGGCGCGGGCCCGGCGGCGTCGGGATCGGCCAGGGCCGGCAGGACCTCGGTCTCGATCCAGCGCGTGGTCACGCCCAGGCCGCCGCGCGGGTCGGCGGCGGTGAACTCCTCGCGGCCCAGGACGTGCTCGTGCAGGGCCGTGCACACGGTCACGCCCTCGACGACCGTCTCGTGCAGGGCCCGGCGGGCCCGGCGCAGCGCCTGGTCGCGGTCGGAGCCGGTGACGACGATCTTGGCGAGCATGGGGTCGAACACGGGGGTGACGACGTCGCCCTCGACGACGCCGGACTCGATGCGCACGCCCGGCCCGGCGGGCCAGCGCAGGCGGGTGATGGCGCCGGTGGAGGGGGCCAGGGAGCGGGCGGGATCCTCGCAGGTGATGCGCAGCTCGACGCTGTGGCCGCGGGGGGCGGGGATCTCGCCCAGGCGCCCGCCCACGGCGATGCGCAGCTGGATCTCGACCAGGTCGACGCCGGTGACCTCCTCGCTCACGCAGTGCTCGACCTGCAGGCGGGGGTTGACCTCCAGGAACCACAGGTCGCCGTCGGGGGTCAGGAGGAACTCGCAGGTGGCCACGCCCACGTAGTCGACGGCCTCCAGGAGGCGGCGGGAGGCCCCGGTCAGACGGGCGTCCAGGCCCTCGGGCAGGTAGGGGGCCGGCGCCTCCTCCAGGAGCTTCTGGTTGCGCCGCTGCAGGGTGCAGTCGCGGGTGGACACCACGGCGAAGGCGCCGTGGCGGTCGCGGGCGCACTGGGTCTCGATGTGCCGGGCGGCCGTGACGAACTTCTCCAGGATGAGGGCGCCGCCCCCGGCCGCCGCCGCCTCGAAGGCGGGGGTGGAGCGGACCTCCTCCTCGGAGGCGAGCACCGTGATGCCGCGCCCGCCCCCGCCGTCGGTGCGCTTGAGGGCCACGGGGTAGCCGTGGGCGGAGGCGAAGTCGATGACGGCGTCGGGGCCGGTCACCGAGTCGGTGATGCCGGGGACGGGGGCGACGCCGGCCCGCTCGGCGGTGGCGCGCGCGCTCATCTTGTCCCCCAGCGCCTCCATGGCCTCCGGCGAGGGGCCCACCCAGGTGATGTCGGCGTCCATGACGGCCCGGGCGAAGTCGGCGCGCTCGGACAGGAAGCCGTAGCCGGGGTGGATGGCGTCGGCGCCGGTGCGCCGCGCGAGGTCGAGGATCGCCGCGGCGTCGGTGTAGGACGACCCCTCGGACAGGGCGTGGGCCTCGTCGGCGAGCTCGGCGGCCGGGCTGAGCAGGTCCTCGGGGGTGTAGGGCAGGATGGAGGTGCCGCCCAGGTCGCGCACGGTGCGCACGACGCGCAGGGCGATCTCCCCCCTGTTGGCGATGAGGACGCGGTTCGCGCTCCGAGTGGTCACCGGTGTGCTCCTAAGGTCTGGTGGGGGCGGCGCCGGCGCCCTGCGCACCGGCCCTCCGCCCGGCCGTTCCCCGTCTTCTACAAGACTCCACTGGGTGGTCCGGCCGAGAACCAACACTACGGGGCGATGCACCCCGGACCCAATTGTGGAATCCTCACAAAGTGCGGGGGTCGTGTTGTGTCCGCGCGCGCCCGCCCGCCGGGGCGGCGGGTGCGCGTGCGCCCCGCGTCCCCGCGGCCCGCCCGAGTCCCCGCCCGCACCGGCGGCGCCCTCGGCCGGGTCCGGATGTGACTAGCCTCACCGGTGGGTCGCCGCCAGCGGGTCCCTCGACGCCGAGGGCCCCGCGGGAATCGCCGTCGCAATGGGAGACGCGCCCCGCCCCTTCCCCTCTACTACGCCCCTTTCCCTTTACTGCGTCTCTTCACCCTCTGCTGTACGAGAAAATGGAGCGTAGCGGAGGGCGAAAGGGCGTAGCAGAGGGGAAGGGGCGTAGTAGACGGAAGGTTATTCAGTGGGCTCATGGTGGCGCTCTCCCGTTCGGACCACTTGCGTTGGTCAAGTCTCTTGGTGTGGTGTTCTTCCGGTCAGGTGGTGATGGCGGGCAGGGCGGCGCGGCCGCCGGTGCTGTTGTCGGCCTGGAGCATGTCGGTCAGGTGTCGCAGTGAGGTCTGGGAGAGGTAGCGGCGTTCGCCGTACTGCCACTCCTCGTGCTGCTCCAACAGGACGGAGCCGATCAGGCGGGTGACGGACTCGCTGTCGGGGAAGACCTGGACCACATCGGCGCGGCGCTTGATCTCGCGGTTGAGGCGCTCGATGGGGTTGTTGGACCAGATCTTGGTCCAGTGCTCGCGGGGGAAGGCCGCGAAGGCCGTCAGGTCGGGCTGGGCGTCGATCAGCATCTGGGCGATCTCGGGGAACGGGTCCCTCAAGGCGTCGATGACGTGCTTGTACTGGGCCATGACCGCCTCCCTGCTGGTCTGGGCGAAGATCGTGGAGACCAGGGCGTTGAC
>NZ_AUBL01000035.1 GCF_000429225.1 Actinomyces dentalis DSM 19115 | reverse complement strand
CGCCGACCCCAACCACGCCAACAACCTCGGCAACTATTCCCAACTCCTTTTCGCAACCGGCCGGGATAAAACCGCGATCGCCCTCGTCACGAGGGCACTGCCCCTCGCCGGTACCGACGAGAAGCCTCTCGTCGCGGAGTGCCGCTTCTACCTTTTCGCGCACTCGCCCGAGCACCGGCGCGAGTCTGGTGAGAATCTCCGAGACCTGCTGGCCGCGGGGGTGACGACCGGATCCTGGTCCTTCGAACCCAACCTGGAGCGCCTCCGCCGGGAGAAGGACCCGCGCTACGACCTGGTGCGAGACGTGGCCGACGCTCTCCGTTCGGGTGACACTCGCACACTCGAGGCCCGGGGCGAGTGGTACGCCCTCTGAACTCCGGACAGGCCCCGAAGCACGACCCCGACCATATCCACAGAACACCTCGGCCGCGCAGCCTCTCCACACGCCGTCGTCACGCGCTCGAAGCAAGTGAGTCTTTGGTCCCGCGTTTCGGCGCCCGGCGGGGGCCCGTGCCCGTAGGATGGCGCGGAACACGGCGCGCCAACCGGACGCCCCCACGGGACGTTCGTCCGCACGCCGACGCAGCACCACGAGAGGGGACCGGCAGTGTCGAGGGACAGCGGTGTCGCGGGCTTCGGGGCCAACGAGTGGATGGTGGAGGAGATGCGCGACGCCTGGCGCTCCGACCCCGCTTCGGTCAGCCCCCGGTGGCGCAGCCTCTTCGAAGCCGAAGCGGCGGCCCCGGCCGTGATCGCGGCCGCCGGGCCCGCCGAAAGCCCGGACCCCGAGGACCCGGACCCCGCCCCGCCGTCGGACACCCCACCCCCGCCGGCCGACGCGCAGCCGCCGTCTGACACCGCGCCCCGACCCCGGCCGGCGCAGGACCCGGCGGGCCCGGGCGCGGCGCTCCACCGCCAGGTCCTCTCCATCCAGGACGTCACCCGCTCGGACCTGCCGCCGGCCCCGCCGTCGGGCACCGCCCCGCCCACCTCCCCCTACGCCCAGCGACTGGCCCGCCAGCACCGCCGCAACGGCGGCGCCGGCGAGGACGCCTCCGTCCGCCTCAGGGGCGCCGCCGCGCGCACCGCCAAGAACATGGAGGCCTCGCTGTCCGTCCCCACGGCGACGTCCGCCCGCGCCGTCCCCGCCAAGGTCCTCATCGAGAACCGCGCCATTATCAACGGCCACCTGGCCCACACCCGCGGCGGCAGGGTCTCCTTCACCCACCTCATCGGCTGGGCGGTGGTGGAGTCCCTGTCGGAGATGCCCTCCATGAACGTCTCCTACGCCGTCGACGACGCCGGCGGGCCCGTGCTCCGCGAGCCCGCGCACATCGCCTTCGGCCTGGCCGTCGACGTCCCCGGCCCCGACGGCGAGCGCCGTCTGCTCGTGCCCTCCGTCAAGAGGGCCGACCTCATGGACCTGGCGGGCTTCGTGGCCGCCTGCGAGACCCTTGTGCGCCGGGCGCGCGAGGGCGGGCTCGGCGTCGACGACTTCCGCGGCACCACCGTGACCCTGACCAACCCCGGCATGTTCGGCACCCTCCACTCGGTGCCCCGCCTCATGCCCGGCCAGGGCCTCATCGTCGGCGTGGGGGCCATGGACTACCCGGCCGCCTTCGCCGGCGCCGGCGAGAAGACCCTCGCCCGCCACGGCATCGGCAAGACCCTCACCCTGACCTCCACCTACGACCACCGCGTCATCCAGGGGGCTGCCTCCGGCGAGTTCCTGCGGCTGGTGGAGCGCAAGCTGCTGGGGCTCGACGGGTTCTGGGAGCGGGCCTTCGAGTCCCTGCGCATCCCGCACGAGCCGGTCGTCTGGGCCCGCGACGCCGTCTACGACGCCGACCTGGAGACCGGCAAGCCCGCGCGCGTGGCCGAACTCATCCACGCCTTCCGCCAGCGCGGGCACCTGGCCGCCGACACCGACCCGCTCACCTACCGCCTGCGCCGCCACCCGGACCTGGACATCACCTCCTACGGGCTGAGCCTGTGGGACCTGGACCGCGCATTCCCCACCGGCGGCCTGGGCGGCACCGAGCGCGCCACCCTGCGCGAGATCCTCAACCGCCTGCGCGACGCCTACTGCCGCACCGCCGGCATCGAGTACATGCACATCCAGGACCCCGCCCAGCGCGCCTGGTGGCAGGAGCACCTCGAGGGCGAGCGGCCGGCGATCACCCCCGCCGAGCGCCGTCGGATCCTCACCAAGCTGGAGCAGGCCGAGGCCTTCGAGGCCTTCCTGCAGACCAAGTACGTGGGCCAGAAGCGCTTCAGCCTGGAGGGCGGGGAGTCCCTCATCGTGGCCCTGGACCGGCTGCTGGACGCCGCGGCCCACGACGGCCTGGACGAGGTCGTCATCGGCATGACCCACCGCGGCCGCCTCAACGTGCTGACCAATATCGCCGGCAAGTCCTACGGGCAGGTCTTCGACGAGTTCGACGGCGCCGGCGTCATCGAAGGCGCCAGCACCGGCGACGTCAAGTACCACCTGGGCACCGACGGCGTCTTCACCGGCACCGACGGCGTGTCCACCCGCGTGTCCCTGGCCGCCAACCCCTCCCACCTGGAGACGGTCGACGGCGTCGTCGAGGGGATCGTGCGCGCCAAGCAGGACCGCATCGGCCTGGGTGAGAGGGGCTACACGGTCATGCCGGTGCTCGTGCACGGCGACGCCGCCTTCGCCGGGCAGGGCGTGGTCTACGAGACCCTCAATATGAGCCAGCTGCCCGCCTACCGCACCGGCGGCACCGTGCACATCATCGTCAACAACCAGATCGGCTTCACCACCGGGTCGGCCTCCGCGCGCTCGACCACCTACGCCACCGACCTGGCCAAGGGGCTGCAGGTGCCCATCTTCCACGTCAACGCCGACGACCCCGAGACGGTGGCCCGCACCGCCCGCCTCGCCTACGAGTACCGGGCGGCCTTCCACAAGGACGTCATCATCGACCTCATCTGCTACCGGCGCCGCGGTCACAACGAGGGCGACGACCCGTCGATGACCCAGCCGGTCATGTACCGCCTCATCGACTCCCTGCCCTCGACCCGCGCGGTCTACACCGCCGACCTGGTGGGGCGCGGGGACATCACCGCCGAGGACGCCCGGCGGATCGAGCGCGACTCCCGCGACGAGTTGGAGCGGATCTTCGCCGAGACCCGGGCCGCCCATGCGCGGGCCGCCCGCGCCCACGCCGACCCGCCGCCCTCCAACGACACGATCGACGCCACCGACCCCACCAAGGTCGGCCTGCAGACCACCGGACTGGAGGTGCCCGCCTCCCAGCGCGCCGGCCAGGGCATGATGATCGGCTGGACCAGCGCGGTCTCGCGCCGCGTCGTCGAGCGCATCGGGGACGCGCAGGTCGCCCACCCGCAGGGCTTCACCGTCCACCCCAAGCTGGAGGCCATGCTCGCCGGGCGCCGGCGCGCCACCCGGGAGGGCGGCATCGACTGGGGTCTGGGCGAGCTCATCGCCATCGGCTCCCTGCTCATGGAGGGGGTGCCGGTGCGCCTGGTCGGCGAGGACGCCCGCCGCGCCACCTTCGCCCAGCGCCACGCCGTCCTGCACGACCACGACTCGGGCGCCGAGTGGACACCGCTGGACTTCCTCACCCCGGACCAGGCGCCGCTGAGCGTCTACGACTCCCTGCTCAGCGAGTACGCGGCCCTGGCCTTCGAGTACGGCTACGCCGTCGAGCGCCCCGAGGGACTGACCATGTGGGAGGCCCAGTTCGGCGACTTCGCCAACGGCGCCCAGTGCGTCATCGACGAGTACGTCACCTCCGCCACCCAGAAGTGGGGGCAGCGCTCCGGGCTGGTCATGCTCCTGCCCCACGGCCAGGAGGGCCAGGGACCCGACCACTCCTCGGCGCGCATCGAGCGCTACCTGCTCATGTGCGCGCAGGACAATATGCGGGTGGCCCAGCCCTCCACGCCCGCCAACCACTTCCACCTGCTGCGCGAGCAGGCCTACTCGCGTCCGCGCCGCCCGCTCGTCGTCTTCACGCCCAAGCAGCTGCTGCGCCTCAGGGCCGCCACGAGCGCGGTGGAGGACTTCACCTCCGGGGTCTTCCGGCCGGTCATCGGCGAGACGGACTCGGCCGTCGCCTCCGGCGCGGGCGTGAGCCGGGTGCTGGTGTGCTCCGGGCGCGTCTACTACGACCTGCTGGCCGAGCAGACGGCGCGGAAGGACTTCGCGACGGCCATCGTGCGCCTGGAGCAGCTCTACCCGCTGCCCCTCGACGAGCTGGCCGGGGCCCTGGCCCCCTTCGCCGGGACCGAGGTGCGCTGGGTGCAGGACGAGGCGGCGAACCAGGGAGTGTGGCCCTACCTCGGCCTGCACCTGCCGGAGTCGATGACGGCGTCGGGCCCGGTGCGCCTGGTCTCCCGGCCGGAGGCCGCCGCCCCCGCCGTCGGCAGCATCGGAATGCACCGGGCCGACCAGGCCCGGCTCATCGCCCGGGCCTTCGCCCCGGAGTGAGTCGCGGCCCGGCCCTGGGGCGCCGGGCCGTGGATCTTCTCCCGGGGGCGGTAGCGCGGCGGGCTCAGCCCTCGCGCCACCGCTCGATCGTGGCCAGGAACTCCCGCTCCAGGGCCCGGGCGAGTCGGATGTCGAAGTACTCCAGGGCGGCCGTCAACCGGAATATGGACCGCACGGCGCCGACGTCGACGCTGCGCGCCAAGTCCCTGAGGCGCTCGGGATCCAGCTGGGCCTCCAGGTTCCCGACCGTGGTCCGCGCGCGCCGCTCCACCTCCTCGTCGGACAATTCGGCGGGATCCTGAGCGTAGAGGGCCAGCGACTCGGCGTCGAACCGCGGGTCGGGGTCGTTGAAGAGGATCTCGGCCTCCGGCGGCATCTGGCCCCGATAGCAGGCCAGGTCGACCAGGTCGCGATCATTGCGCACGGTGGCCCGGGTGGCCCCGTCGGGGGCGGCCCTTTCCATGCGATCGAAGAATGCCGCCATGCGAGGGGTCATCGGCGATACCGTCGCCCCGCCGCGGGCCCGCTCCAGCAGGCCGGCGAGCATATCCCGCTGGCGGGTCACCTCGTCCAGGTGCTCTTCGACGGCCTCCAACGCGCCGGCCAGGTCCTCCACGACCGGATTCGCCCTCGTCGCGCCCTCCCCGGTCACCGGGGCCTCCCCGGTCCGCGGCTGCGAGGCCTGCGGGGATTGCGCGGCGAGCGCGCCGCCTCCGCCCCGCCCGCCCTCCGGGTCGAGGCTGGCGGCGCCGTCGGACTCGCCCAGAATGCGCCCGACCGCCTCCAGGGAGAGGCCCGCCCGCACCAGCCAGCGGATCCGCGACAGCCTGGCCACGTGGGCGAGCTCGTAGTCGCGCCATCCCCCGCGTTCGGCCGGCACGGGCAGCAGGCCCAGGGAGTGGTAGTAGCGCACGGTGCGAACCGTGGTCCCGGTCAGTTCGGCGATCTCCGCAACCCGCATGGGGACAGTATGGACGCGCCCCGCGGGCGGGACGCGGGCTGGCCCGGCCACCATCCCCGTCGCCCCGGGCGGGGCGCACCGCCGCACCTCCCCGCGGGCGGGGCGCGGGTCCGGGGCTTCGTCACTCCGCGGACGGCCGGACGCGGTAGCGTCGTGCCCGCACAGGTTCCGGGCGCAGGAGGGCGACGTGGAGGACACGCGGATCCACTTCATCGGTGACGAGCTGATCGCCGGCTACGGCGATGGTCGCGCCCTGGGCTGGACGGGCCGGGTCATGGCCCGCACCCGGGGCGTGGACGCCATCACCTTCATGCTCACCGTCCCGCGGGAGACGACGGCGCAACTGGCCGAGCGCTGGCAGTCCGAGGTGGCACGGCGCTCGCTTCCCGGCGGCATCAACCGTCTCGTCGTCGGGATCGGGACGGCCGACGTCGCCGCCAGGATCTCGCCGGCGCGCAGTCGCCTGTCGGTGGCGAACATCCTCGACAAGGCCGCCGACGAGCACCGCTCCTGCTTCGTGGTGGGCCCTCCCCCGCTGCCGAGCGTGAACCCGGACGCGACGGCGGCGCTATCGCGCGCGGTGGGCGAGGTGTGCGCGCGGCGCGGCATCCCCTTCGTGGACACCTTCGAACCGCTGCGCAATCACGAGCAGTGGATGAACGACGTCACCGCCGCGGGGCGGGACCATCCGGGGCAGGCCGGCTACGGGCTGCTGGCCTGGCTGGTGCTGCACCGCGGCTGGTACGAGTGGCTGGGCGTCGAGCAACCGGACTGATAGTGGCCGGGGTCGGGCGGTGCGGGCAGGCAGCCCGCTCTCCGGCCGTCCCGGGCTCCCAGGCGGTGCGGGCCGCTCCCGCAGCCGCAGGGCCGGGCTGTCCGTGCTGGGACGGGTCCCCTGGTGCGGATCGTTCTCCGGTTGTGCGGGTCTCCTCGGGCCGTTCGGGTGAAGTTGCACATTGGGCGGGGGCGCCCTCGCGGGCCAATTCCGGGTTTTCCTTGCGATTCCGGGGGTCTTGCGAATCGTCGGCTTCCTGGTGATGCTCTCCCATGTGCAAAGAGGGTCGCCCTGCACATGGGAGGATTTCACCGGCGTTGAACGCTGGGATGTTTCCGCATGATTCCGCAGATCTTCCGATGACAGGTCCCGGTCGAATGTGCAACTCCGCTTCAACCAGTCCCCGCTCCGCACACCCGGTCCCAGCCGCGCCGGCCCCGGCACCGCCCGGACGCTCCGCCCCAATCCCGCAGGCCCCGCGCGTTCCGCGCGCCTCAGTAGAACCCGGGTCCTCGCCCCGCGGAACCCGTCCGGGGCGGGCAACACCTACACGGACCCACCGACCCGCCAGAGCCCTCCCCGTGGGACCCGTCCGGGGGCTGACCCCGCCCAGGCCTCTCCCGGGACAGGAACCCTCCCCCGCGGAACCCGTCCGGGGCGGGACATGGCGCTCTGGGAGGATCGTTCCGCCCCGCACCCCACCGCACCGCCGCCAGAACCGCGGAATTACGCGGAAACCGCCGAGCACATCCGGGGTGCCGGCCCGAACGATCCTCCCAGAGCACCAAAACCGGCAACAGTTGCTGTGCCCGGTCGGGCGGACCGCGCCGGTCGCGCCGATCAGGCGACGGTGTAGACGCGGATGTCCGGGTCGGCCTTGAACAGCGGGGTCAGGCCGGGGACGACCTTGGTGGTGAAGAGCTCGCTGCTCAGGTACGCGCTGGCCTGCTCAGCGGTCTCGAAGCCGTGGAGGACCTGGACGCCCTCGTCGCGGACGAGCAGCTCCTTGGTCTTCGCACCGGGAACCGTGTCGAGGAACTCCTGCAGGTAGTCGGAGTAGACCTTGGCGCCGGCGGCGCGGTCGGCCGGGTCGATGGTCATGGTGACCTGAAGGTATGCGGTCATGATGGCTCCTTAACTGTCGGGTGGCGCCCTGCGACGGTGCGCCACTGGCCACACCGTAGGGTCGACGGGGCTGATTCGGTAGAGGGTTCTCCCTAATGTCTGCATCACTCAAAGTTATATTTTGGCCGGCGAGCCGCTCCGAGTGATCATCAATATTCATAGGACGGTGATGCGGGTGCAGGTCGCGGGGTCGCCAGCGGGCTCATGGCGGCGCTCTTCTGCTTGGACCACTTATGTTCCGTTGGACCACCTGGTTCACGAAATACGGTGGTCCAACGGAACATAAGTGGCCCAACCGCATTTAAGTGATTCAAGCAGAGCAGCCGCGCCACGACATACGAGATACCGTCCCACCATGCGGGACGATCGGCAAGCGGAATGAAGTGGAGCGCCGGAACCGCCCCTCGTCGGGCGCGGCCAGCCCCATCACCGCACCGATTCGGGCCCACGAACCCGTCACTCCCGGAAGGTTATTCAGGGGTGGTTTTGAAGACGTGGAGCGTGAAGGTCGTGGTGACGGTCCGGTCGTCGGGACGGTTCCCCGCCCAACCCCGCTCCGCCCCTGCTGGTCGTCTTGCATGGTGGGACGGCGTCTCGCATGTCGTGACGCGGCCGGCTCGCGAGCACGTCACTTAACCCGCGAGATCGTACCTTGACCCGCGAGCACGTCACTTAACCCGCGAGCACGTCTGCCAGAGTGACGTGCTCGCGGGTTAAGTGACGTGCTCGGCGGTTACCCGACGATCTCGCGGACCGCGGCGCCCGACGCCGCCGCGCCCCGGGCGTCGAGATGCGCGTTTCACCCTCGAGAACGACGGTTGGACCACCGTGGTCCAACCGCACATGAATGGTCCAAGTAGAACGCCGCCATGAACCCGCTGAATAACCTTCCCGGTAAGAAAGGCTCAACCGCTTCCGGCAAAACACCGGCTCAGTCGGTTCCGGTGGTCGTCGGGCCGGTTCCGGCGGTTATTCGAGCCGATCTCACTGACAGCCCACTTGATCCCAGTCGTCGTTGAAGTCAACCTCGCGGCGTGGCGACGTCTACTACGCCCCTTTCCCTCTGCTACGCCCCTTCACCCTTCACTGTACGAGAAAAAGGAGCGTAGCAAAGGGAGAAGGAGCGTAGTCGTGGAAAAGGAGCGTAGCGGAGGCGGAGGGGCGCGGTGGTGGGTAGTGGAAAATGGAATCGTGGCGACGAAGGACGAGGCGGAACTCAGGAGGCGAGGAGTTCCACCAGGACTTCGAGTTCACCCGCGATCGGCGACGCGCCGTCCCAGGCCGCCTCGTAGGCGATCGTGATGGCCGCGCCGCGGGCGTCGACCACGGGCCGCACACTCGAATCGACACGGGTCACCTTCGAGCGGGGCAGGAGCGCACTGCCCAGCCCCATCCCCGCCCAGTCCTCGAGCACCCGGTAGCTGGCGGCCTCCCCCGAGTAGGCCCGAAGCGGCAGTCCGCGATCGGCGAGCAGGTCGCGGGTGAAGGTCGTCAGCCCGCAGGTATCGGGGACCAGCCGGGAGGGTGACCTCGAGGGTCACCTCCCGCCGCGTCAGCCCGCAGGTATCGGGGACCAGGAGAAGGGTGCGGCACGCGACATCGTCAATGCGGGCGGCGGCCGCGCGAGCCTCGGCCGGGCTCGCCGGGGCTGCCGTGCGCATTGGATCCGCCGAGCCCGCCGGGGCCGCAGGGCTCGCCGGGCCTGCCGGGTCCGCAGGGCTCGCCGGGTTCGCCGTGCGCATCGAGGTTGCCGGGGCTGCCGTACACATCGGGTCCGCCGAGTTCGCAGGGTCCGCAGGGTCCGCAGGGCTCGTCGGATCCGCCGAGTTCGTCGGGCTCGCAAAGTTCGCGGGGCCCGCCGCATCGCCCGCCCCCGGCTCGACGAGCACGACCGGCTCGCTGCCGATGACGCGATGACGATAACGGGTGAGCGGAAGAACCGCGGGGACGACGATGAGGTCGAGCTCGTCGTCGTCGAGAGCCGTGCACAACTCGGACAGATCGGCCTCGCGCAGGACGAGGGAGCCCCGCCCGCGACCGGGGAGACCCGCGACGGCACTGTGGGCGCGGGCGACGACGTCGGCGCTGATGAGCGGGGAGACGCCGATGCGCACGAGCCGCGGTTCGCCCGCCCGCCAGTGCGGGGCCTCCGCGGTGATGGCGTCGAGCGCGGCCAGGGCGGCGTCGATCCGGGGCAGGATGGTCGCGCCGAAGACGGTGGGGCGGGCGCCGCGCGTATTGCGCTCGAACAGCCGGGCTCCGAGGATCTTCTCCAGGCGGCGGATGGCGTTGGACAGCGCCGGCTGGGTGACGTCGTACTCCCGGGCGGCCGCGCTGAAGGAGCCGGTACGGGCGACCGCCTGGGCGTAGCGCAGGCCCTCGGGGCTGAGTCGATCGTTCACACGCGCAGTCTACGAACCGATTCATCGGAGGCATCGCCCCCGTTCGCCTCACTCGGCCGGCCCCTGCCGGCCCGGCGTCCCCGGGCTGCTCGTCGCGGTGCCGGGGTAGCACGGTGGCCGGCCCCTGCCGGCCCGGCGCCCCCGTCGGCCCCGCGTCTCAGGACCCGGGCGACGTCTGCTCCAGGCGCGCCAGCATGTCGATGATCTGGCCGATGTCCGCGCGCAGGTCGCTCGCCCCGTCCTGCTCGTACCAGGTGCGCAGGACCGCCACGATCCCCCACACGGTCGCCGAGGCCAGGATCCTGGCCCGCAGCAGCGGCATCCGTCGCGAGTCGCTCACGGCCCAAGCGATGACCTCCACCTGTTCGTTGACCAGGACCCACATGGCACCCTGGATCGAGGGGTGCTCGAAGCACCAGCGGGTGCGCACCCAGGAGGGTCCGGCATCCTTGACGAAGTGGTCCGGCCACAGCTCGTCCAGCACCCGGGTCAGCACGTGCGCCAGGTCGCCGTCGCGCTGGAGGTAGTAGACGAGCAGTTCAAGGACGCGGTCGTCGTACTCGTCGTGGACGACCAGTCCCTCCTTGGTCCCGAAGTAGCGGTAGACCGTGGACGGTGAGACCTCGGCGGCGTCGGCGACCTGCTCGATGCTCACCGCGTCGAAGCCGTGCCGCTCGAACAGGTCGAGGGCGGCGGCCTGGATGCGGTGCATCGTCGCCGCCTTCTTGCGCTCGCGCAGGCCCGGCCGCGGCGCGCGGGCGGCGTTCGCGGCGCTGTCGGCGGCGTCATGCTCCGGGGCGTCGGCACCGGAGCGCCTGGAGGGGACGGACACGGGGCTCTCCTGGGGCGTCGTCGGCTCTTGACAGCCCCACCCTAACAAGTAGAGTCACTCTCATGAGCAAGTCACTATCAAATTGTGTCGTCGAGGCGCGGTCACTCGTCAAGCGCTTCGGCGCCGTCACCGCCCTGGACGGACTGGACCTGTCCGTCCGCACCGGTGAGATCCACGGCTTCCTGGGCCCCAACGGCGCCGGCAAGTCGACCACGATCCGCGCACTGCTCGGCCAGCTCCGGCTCAACTCGGGCACGGTCGCGGTCTTCGGGCAGGACGCCTGGCGCCGCGCCATCGACATCCATGCCCGCCTGGCCTACGTGCCCGGAGACACCATGCTGTGGCCCAATCTCACCGGCGGCCAGTGCGTCGACCTGCTCGGCGGCTTCCACGGCACTATGAACCGGGCCCGCCGCGACGAGCTCGTCGAGCGCTTCGAGCTCGACCCCACCCGGCGCTTCCGCACCTACTCCAAGGGCAACCGCCAGAAGGTCGCACTCGTGGCGGCCCTGGCCTGCGACGTCGAGCTGCTCGTCCTGGACGAGCCCACCTCCGGGCTCGACCCCCTCATGGAGGCGGTCTTCCAGGCCGTCGTCACCGAGCGCGCAGCCGCCGGAACCTCCGTCCTGCTCTCCAGCCACATCCTGGCCGAGGTCGAAACCCTGTGCGACCGGCTCACGGTGGTGCGCGCCGGGCGGGCCGTCTTCACCGGGTCGTTGGCGCAGCTGCGCTCCAGCGCCGCCACCGCCGTCGACGTCGTCACCCCCGCCGCCGTGCCCGGGCTGGAGCGCATGGACGGCGTCAGCCGCCTGCACTGCCGGGCCGAACCGCGGGGCCGCCGCACCACGCTGCTGGCCGAGGCCGCCGCGCTGCCCGCGGTCCTCAGCGCGATCGCAGCGGCCCGACCGCTGCAGGTCGCCGTGCGCCCCCCGAGCCTCGAGCAGCTCTTCCTGGACCAGTACACCGGGCAGGAGGCCGACGACGGCGGTGAGCCGCGATGACGCGGTCCGCGCACCGTCGCAGCCGCCCGCTGGCGGGCCTGGGGAGGATGACGGTCCTGGGGCTGCGCACCTCATGGCGCGGCCCGGCGCTGGTCGCGGTCATCTGCATCGCCCTGGTGGTGGCCATCGCCGTCGGCGTCGAGGGGCTCTACCCCACCCGAGCCCAGCGCGTCGAGTACGCCGCGACCGCGGGCGCCTCGGGCATCTCCAACGCCTTCAACGGCCGCGGTTACGCGCTGGACACCCTCGGGGGGATCACCGGCGTCGAGGTCGGATTCATGGGGCAGATCCTCTTCCCGATCCTGGGCGTGGTGACGGCCATCGGACTGACCAGGCGTCAGGAGGAGGCCGGACGCACCGAGCTGCTCACCGCATCGCGCGTGGGACGGCCGGCCCCGCTGGCCGCCGCCGCCCTGCTGCTGGTCCTGACCTGCGCCGTCACGGCGGCGGGGCTGACGGCCTCCATGGCGGCGACCGGCCTGCCCGTGGTCGGCTCGGCCTGGTACGCGGTCGGCGTGGGCGCGTGCGTCCTGTTCTTCGCCGCCGTCGGCCTGCTCCTGGGCGAGCTGTGCCAGCAGGCGCGCACCGCCCAGCAACTCGGCCTGGGCGCGGTCAGCGTGGTCTACCTCACCCGCTTCGTCATCGACGCCATGGGGTGGGACGCCGCGTGGGCGAGCCCGCTGGGGTGGCTGCCGGAGGTGCGCGCCTTCGACTCGCCGCGGGCGTGGCCCCTGGTGGCCTACTGCCTCGCCTCCGCGGCGCTGCTGGCCGTGGCCGCGGCGGTGGCCGCGCGCCGCGACGCTGGCGCGGGCGTCATCGCCCCGCGGCCCGGACCGGCGCGCGGCTCGGCGCGCGCGGCCGCCCCCTGGGTGCTGGCGCTGCGACTGGAGCGCACGGTCACGGGAACCTGTCTCACGCTCGTGTGCCTGTGGGCGCTGCTCATCGGACTGTTCAGTCAGGAGATGACCGAGATCATCGCCGCCAACCCCTCGATGCTGGCCGGCATGGGACTCGAGCGCGCGTCTGACCTGGTGGTGCAGCTGGCCGCCATCATCATGATCGTCGGCAGTACCAGTGCGGCGGTGCAGGGCGCCGCGCACCTGGCCGCCGAGGAGTCCTCGGGCCGCCTGGGGCTGGTGCTGTCCACCCGGCTCGGGCGGTCCCGGTTCTGGCTGGGCTGGTGGGCCGCGACGCTGCTGTCCGCGGCCTGCGTCCTCTGCCTGTCCGCATCGGTACTGGGGGTGAGCATCTGGGGCGTGGCCGACCGGTCCGTGCCGGTCACCTCGGTCCTGGAGGTCGGCTGGGCCTACCTGCCGCCCGTGGTGCTCATCGGCGCCCTGCAGGCGCTGCTGGCGTCCCTCGGCCCCCGCTGGTGCGCGCTCGGATGGGTGCCGGTGGCGTGGACGGCGGTCGTCGGCTTCCTGGCGGAGGCTCTGCACCTGCCCGAGTGGGCCCGTGACATCTCGCCTGCGCACATGGTGGGCAGCCTGCCCGTGGACGACCCGGACCCGCAGGTGATCGCCGGGCAGTGCGCGGCGGCCGCGGCGCTGCTGGCGCTGTCCCTCCTGGTGTTCTCGCGGCGCAGTCTGCGGGCCGGGTGAGCGATCCGCTCATCGTGCCGGCACGACGCCGGACGGCCGACCACCGCACAGGGCGGCCGCCCGTCTCAGGCGTTGGGGCGCTTGCCGTGGTTGGCCTTGTTCTTGGCGCGTGCACGACGCTTACGACCGCGCTTGCTCATAACTGCCTCCTCGTGTCCGAACCGCCCCACGAGGGGGCATGCAACGTGGGTCATCCTCGCACACGGGCGAAGGCCGCTTCCAGCCGACCGCCCGTTGCGCGGGTCACGCCCCGCGCGGGCGAGCGGGCGACCCGGGACTACCGGCACGGCCGACGCCGACGGCGCTCGCCGCCGCGCCCTCAGCCCCGAGTGTAGCGGATCACGCCGCTGCGCACCGTCATCGTGCCCCCGGCCGTGGTCACCGAGGCCGTGGACCGCATGACCGACAGCCGCCCCAGCACCCGGGCGCGCAACTCGGGCGGCGCCTGCTCGGCGCAGCGCGAGCGCAGGATCTCGCGCAGGTGGGTCTCGGCGTCGGCGATGCGCGAGCAGTGCTCGCAGGAGGCGACGTGGGCCTCCAGGCGCGAGCGCAGGTCCCCGTCGCACTCGTGATCGAGGAAGGCCTCCAGGTGGGCGCGGGCCTCGGAGCAGGAGCAGCCCTCATCCATCGGCGCACCCATCACTTCTTCTCCTCGTCCGTGGCGTAGCCCAGCTGGCGGGCGTGGTCGGCCAGCAGCTCGCGCAACTGGCGGCGCCCCCGGTGCAGCCGCGACATGACCGTGCCGATGGGGGTGTCCATGATCTCGGCGATCTCCTTGTAGGAGAAGCCCTCGACGTCGGCCAGGTAGACGGCCAGGCGCCGGTCCTCGCTCAGCTCTCCGAGGGCCGCCTTGATCTCCTCGTCCGGGAGCAGATCCAGGGCGAGGTGCTCCGCGCTGGGCAGGCCCACCGAGTCGTGGGAGGCGGCGCGGTGCAACTGCCAGTCCTCGACGGCGTCGGCGTCGGACTGGAGCGGCTCGCGCTGCTTCTTGCGGTAGGAGTTGATGAACGTGTTCGTCAGGATCCGGTACAGCCAGGCCTTGAGGTTCGTGCCCGGACGGTACTGGTGGAAGGACGCGTAGGCCTTGGCGTAGGCGTCCTGGACGAGGTCCTCGGCGTCCGCCGGGTTGCGGGTCATGCGCAGGGCGGCGCCGTAGAGCTGATCGAGGTAGGGCAGGGCGTCCGCCTCGAAACGGGCCGAGCGCTCCCCCTCCGTCTCCCCGGCGGGGCTGCGGTCGATCTCCGCGCCGGCCTCGTCGGCCTCGCCGTCGGGGTCGATGATCTCGGCGAGATCGCTCTCGCCGCGGGCGTTGCGGGGCTGATCGGTCCTTGTGGGGGTGTCGGGGTACGTCATCGGCCATGAGCCTAGCCGGTGCCCCGGCCCGGCCGCCCCGACTCTCCGGGGCCCGGCCGGGGAACGGAGCGGGCCCGGCCCGGAGGGCGGGCCGGAGCTCATGGGGGTCATAACCGCACGGGCCGACGTCGGAGACTGCATGCACGTCATCATCAGGCCCTGTAACCGCGGCGGGCGGCGTCTTGTTCCCCGCTGGCCGGGCGCGCCGCCCGCCCGATTCCGCCGCCCGCCCCGCGCTCGCCCGCCCCGGCCGGGGCCCGTCCGCCGGGCGCCGCCCCGACCGGGGCCCGCTGGCGCGCTCTGGTAGACTGCCAGCGGGTTCTCGTCGTCCTCCCGCATCCCCCCGTCTCCCGAGTCCCAGGAGCTCACATGCCCGCCTCCCCCGAACCCCAGCGACGTCTCGGAAGCGCCTACATCCTCGACGAGGTGATCGGCTCCGGCGTCCAGGGCACGGTGTGGAAGGGGCGCAAGGAGGACTCCGACCAGCCCCTGGCCTTCAAGATCCTGCGCCGCGACCTCACCTCCGAGCCCGGCGTGGTGGACGCCTTCCTCAGGGAGCGCGAGACCCTGAGGAGGATCACGAGTCCGAACGTCATCGAGGTGCACGACATCGTCGCCGAGAACGGCACGCTCGGACTCGTCATGGACTACGTCGACGGCGGGGACCTCGACGATCTCATCCGGTCCCGCGGCGCCCTCGAACCGGCGATGATCGCCTACCTGGGCGCCAATATAGCGGCGGGCGTCGGGGCGGTGCACGCCGCGGGCGTGGTGCACGGGGACATCAAGCCCGCCAACATCCTCATCGACTCGTCCACAACCCCGGGGACGCCGAAGATAGCGGACTTCGGCATCGCGAGAATCTGCGACTCGACGGCGGCGACCCGCACGGCGGTGGGAATGGGGACGCTCGTGTACATGGCCCCGGAGGCCGGCGCCGGAGTCCCCCCGTCCCCGGCCAAGGACGTCTACGCCCTGGGGATCGTCCTGTATCAGCTCGCCTGCGGGGTGCCGCCCTTCGTCGGCAGCCCCGCCTACCTCGTCAAGATGCACTCCCAGATGGCCCCCGGGCGCCCCGCGGGGATCCCGGATCCGCTGTGGGACCTCATCAGCAGAATGCTGGACAAGGATCCCGCCAAGCGCCCCTCGGTCCTCGAGGTCTACCAGACACTGGCCCCCCTGACGACGGCGCTGGCGGGGCGGCCCGCGGCCCCGACGCTCACCGAGCCGCCCGCGGCCTCTCCCCTGCCCGACCGGGAGGGCGCCCAGACCGTGATCGCCCCGCTGAACGCGCCGGGCGCCCCCGCACCGGCGGGCGGCCGGCCGAGCATCCAGCTGAGCGTCCAGCCGCCCGCGCCGTCGGACACGACCGCCACGGGCCCCGTGCCGCCACCGGCGGACCCCGCCCCGCCGCGGCAGGAGCGAGGGCGGGGACGACGGCCCGCGCTCGCGGCGCTGCTGCTGGTCCTGGCGCTGGTGATCGGCGTGGTCGGCGGGGGCGCGGGCGTCTACCACCTGCTGGGGACCCGGGACGGCGCGACCTCGACGACGTCGAAGACGCCCCGGAGACACGCGGATCCGTCCGCCGAGGAGGGCGCGCAGGCCGGTCGGGACGAGACCTCCCGGGAGGAGGCCGCCGGGGACAGGGCCTCCCGGGGCGCGGTCGACTCGGCGGCGGGGAGCAGGGCGGCGCAGACGGCGGCCGGCGGCCTCATCCAGTCGCTCGTCATGGCCGACGAGGTGGACGTCTGGAACCGGACGAGCCTGCAGGCGCGCCAGCAGCTGGAGGGCGTCGCCCCGGTCACCGGGTACCAGAGCGCGCGCGAGTACATCGTCCGCAGCGCCTCGGCCTCCTACTCCGTCGACAATTGCGCCCCCGACGCCGCGGCCGCCGGCTCGGGGGACGAGGAGGGCCGATTCTCCTGCCAGGTGAGGTTCTCCTGCCAGAGCGGTTCCTGTCCGACGGCGGTGCTCGTGTTCGAGCCCGGAGCGGAACCGGCCCGGATCGATTCGATCAGTTTCCAGTAGCCCGCGAGCGCAGGCCCGGGAACAGCCTCCCCGCTCCCCGGCCGTCGCTCCCCGACTCCCCAGGAATGAGCCAGTCATGCCTCGACACCCTCACCCGGTCACGACGATCATGAGCGTCATCGCGGTGCTCGCCCTGGCGATGGCGAGCTCCTGCTCCACAACCGGGGGCTCGGAGAACGACGACGCGGCCCCGGCGGCGGCCTCCTCCGCGGCCCCGCGGACGGAGACCCGGTCCGCGCACGCCTCCGATTCCGACGCGGAGCGCCCCGGCGGCGCCACCGCGCAGGCCCCGGGCCCGCCGACCTCGCGCCCGGCGGGCCCGGCCCCGGCCTCGGCCGACGCCCCCGGCGCCCCCGACTTGACGAACGCGACCCTCCCCGTCCCCAAGGGCTGCATCGCCGGCGACGGCTCCGCCACCTTCTCGCAGGGCCGGGCCGCGGCCCTGGGCTCCTCGGGGGCGAACACGTTCGTCTACATCCGCCACCCGGTATCCGTCATGGACACGGCGTCGGGCCCCCTCACCCTGGTGCCCCTGGAGTGCCACGCCGAGAACAAGGACCTCTTCCACACGGTGATCGCGGCCTACACGAGCGGCCTGACCCTGGCGGGCGCGCAGGAGATGCGCGAGGTCAACTCGGGGGCGGAGGCCGCCATCATCACCGCGCTGAGAGTGTCGGGCCAGAGCGTCCACCTCGACTGGGTCAACCAGGAGGCCCCCGGGGACCAGAACTGCCACCTGTGCTCGACGGGCATCGGCCACCTGGACCTGACGTGGACGGGCAGCGGGTTCAGCACGAGCAATTTCGTCATCGACCACTGAGGGGATCCGTCCCGGCCGGGAGCCGGGGGCGCCGGGAGCCGGGACCCGTTCCGGCCAAGACTCGCGGGACTCGGGGAACGCCGCCGGGAATTGGAAACCGGGGGCGGCCCTGACCCGCCGCGCCGATGGTGCTGGCCGCGAGCGCCGCGGTGGGCGAAGATGGGCCCATGAGTCTTCTGCGCCGCGTCGTCCGCCCCATGCTCGCCGCCCCCTTCATCATCGACGGCCTCGACGCCGTCCTGCACCCCTCGCGCCACGTGGAGAAGCTGGAGAGGGTCCTGCCAACGCTGGAGAAGGCGGGCGCGCCCCCGGTCCTGACCTCCGACGCCGTCATGCTCACCCGCGCCACGGGGGCCGTGAGCGTCGCGGCCGGGATCGGCCTGGCCACCGGCGCCGCTCCGCGCTCGAGCGCCGTCGTGCTCGCCGCCCTCAACCTGCCCCTGACCCTGGTCAACAACCCCGTGTGGGCGATCGAGGACGCCGCCGCCCGCGCGGAGGCCGTCTCCGGGCTCGTCCGGGGCGGGGCCGTGGGCGCTGGCCTCCTCCTGGCCGCCGTCGACCGCGGGGGCCGCCCCTCCCTGGGCTGGCGGATCAGGAACAGCCGCCGTCAGCGCGAGGCGATGGCGGCCGCCTACAGCAGCGCCGCGGCGAGGGGCTGAGGCACCGGCGGCGCGGCTCCGGTCCGGCGGGCCCATCGCCTGCGGCAGGGTCTGAGGCCCGGCGGCGCGGACGCCGCGCACCTAGGATTCAGGTCACACGGTAGGGTGGCGGCATCAGGTCACCGAGTCACCCGAGGAGACGCCCGTGCGCGGTCAAAGCGATGTCATCTACACCTGGACGGACGAGGCGCCCATGCTGGCGACCCATTCCCTGCTGCCCATCATCGAGGGCTTCACCCGCGCCGCGGACGTGAGCCTGTCCACCGCGGACATCTCCCTGGCCGGTCGCATACTGGCCGCCTTCGGCCTGGCGGAGGACGACCTGGCGGCCCTGGGGGCGCTGACGTCCTCCCCGCGCGCCACCATTATCAAACTGCCCAATATCTCCGCCTCCCTGCCCCAGCTCAAGGCCGCCATCGCCGAGCTGCGGGCCCGCGGGCACGAGCTGCCCGACTACCCCGACTCCCCGTCCTCCGACGCCGAGCGCGAGGTCCGCGCCCGCTACGACGCCGTCAAGGGCAGCGCCGTCAACCCGGTCCTGCGCGAGGGCAATTCGGACCGTCGGGCCCCGCGGGCCGTCAAGGCCTACGCCCGCTCCCACCCGCACTCGATGGGGGCGTGGAGTCCCGACTCGCGCACCCGCGTGGCCACCATGGACGGGGGCGACTTCCGGCACAACGAGCGCAGCGTCGTCGTCCCCGCGGCCGGGACCGTGCAGATCCGCCTCGTTCCGGCCGACGGCGGGGAGCCCGTCGTCCTGCGCGAGTCGCTGCCGGTGACGGCCGGGGAGGTCGTCGACGCCACCTACATGTCCGCCGCCGCCCTCGACGCCTTCCTGGCCGCCCAGGTCGCCGCCGCCAAGGAGGAGGACATCCTCTTCTCCATCCACCTCAAGGCCACCATGATGAAGGTCTCCGACCCACTCATCTTCGGCCACGCGGTGCGCGCCGCCCTGCCGAGGACCTTCGCCGCCCACGGCGCCGCCCTGGCCGCGGCGGGCCTGCGCCCCGAGGACGGCCTGGCCTCCATCCTGGCCGGTCTGGACCGCCTGCCCGAGGGCGGGGCGATCCGCGCCTCCATCGAGGCCGAGCTGGCGACCGGGCCGCGCCTGAGCATGGTCGACTCCGACCACGGCATCACGAACCTGCACGTGCCCAGCGACGTCATCATCGACGCCTCCATGCCCGCCATGATCAGGAACGGCGGCAAGCTGTGGGACGCGGCGGGGAACAAGGCCGACACCCTGGCCGTCATCCCCGACTCCTCCTACGCGGGCGTCTACGAGGCCGTCATCGAGGACTGCCGCGCCCACGGCGCCCTGGACCCCGCCACCATGGGCTCGGTGCCCAACGTCGGGCTCATGGCGCGCCGGGCGGAGGAGTACGGCAGCCACGACAAGACCTTCCTCATTCCGGCGCCCGGAACCGTCGAGGTCGTCGTGACCGACGGCGCCGGGGCGTCGCCGGGCACGGTCCTGCTGTCCCACGACGTACGGGCCGGCGACATCTGGCGCGCCTGCACCACCCAGGACGAGCCCGTGCGCGACTGGGTGCGCCTGGCCGTGGCCCGCGCCCGGGCCACCGGGGCGCCCGCGGTCTTCTGGCTGGATCCCGCCCGCAGCCACGACCGCATCATCTCCGAGCTGGTCCGCCGCTACCTCGCCGAGGAGGACACCGAGGGCCTGGACATCCGCATCCTGGACCCGGTGGCGGCCACGCGCCTGTCCCTGGAGCGGGCGCGCCGCGGCCAGGACACGATCTCGGTGACCGGCAACGTGCTGCGCGACTACAACACGGACCTGTTCCCCATCCTGGAGGTGGGTACGAGCGCCAAGATGCTCTCGGTGGTGCCGCTGATGAACGGCGGCGGCCTGTACGAGACGGGCGCGGGCGGCTCGGCCCCCAAGCACGTGCGCCAGCTGCTGGAGGAGAACTACCTGCGCTGGGACTCCCTGGGCGAGTTCCTGGCCCTGGCGGAGGCGCTGCGGCACGTGGCCGCGGTCGGCGGCAATGCGCGCGCCGCGGTGCTGGCCGACGCCCTGGACGCGGCCACGACGAGCCTGCTGGAGAACAACCGCTCCCCCGAGCGGCGCCTGGGCGGGATCGACAATCGCGGCTCGCACGCCTGGCTGGCCCTGTACTGGGCCCGCGAGCTGGCGGGCCAGGACGCCGACGCCGGCCTGGCCGGGCGCTTCGCCCCGGTGGCCCAGGCCCTGGGGGCCGCGAACGAGGCGATCCAGGCCGAGCTGGTGGCCGTGCAGGGGCACCCGGTGGACATCGGCGGCTACTACGTCCCCGACGCCGCGCGCACCGACGCCGTCATGCGCCCGTGCGCGCGGCTGAACGAGATCATCGACGCCCTGCGCGCCTGAGGCGGCGGCCGTGAGCGAGTGCTCCGCGCCCGGGCGCCGTGCGCACGCGGGCCCGGCCGACCCGCCCCGCCCCTGGTCCGCGCCGGTGCCGGACGGGCCCCTGGACGCCGTCGTGGACCTGCCCGGTTCGAAGTCCCTGACCGCCCGGGCCCTGTTCCTGGCCGCCGTCGCCAAGGATCCGACGACGCTGACCGGCGTCCTGCGCGCCCGCGACACCGAGCTCATGCTGGCGGCCCTGGCCGCGCTGGGCGCCCGCTTCGAGGAGCTCGGCGCCGATCCCGCCCGCCTGCGCGTGCGCCCCGCCCCGCTGCCCCTGCACGTGGAGGCGGGCGCGGACGGCGCCGGGCGCGTGGACGTCGGCCTGGCCGGCACCGTCATGCGCTTCGTCCCGCCGCTGGCCGCGCTCGCCCGCTCGGCCCGCTCCTCGACGCCCTGGCGTCGCTGGGCGCGGAGGTCGTCCACCTGGGAGAGCCCGGGCGCCTGCCGGTGCGGGTCGGGCCGGGCGGCGGCGCCCTGCGCCGGCCGGCGGGGTCGGCCGCCCGGCCTTGCGGCCCCACTGCCCGCCCGGACGGCCCCGCCCGGGGGCTCTCCCCGCACCGGGTGTCCGTCGACGCCTCCGGCTCCTCCCAGTTCCTGTCCGCCCTGCTGCTGCTGGGCCCCCTGCTGCCCGGCGGCCTGGCCGTCACCCCCACCGGGCGCGTCCCCTCCCTGCCGCACGTGGCCATGACGGTGGCCGCCCTGCGCGAGCGCGGCGTCGACGTCGTCGAGCCCGATCCGGGCGCCCCCGAGGGCCGGCGCACCTGGACGGTCCGGCCCGGCCGCCCGGCCGGCGGCGAGGCGGCGATCGAGCCGGACCTGTCCAATGCCGGGCCCTTCCTCGCCGCCGCCCTCGTCGCGGGCGGCCGGGTGCACGTGCCCCGCTGGCCCCTCGCCACCACGCAGGGCGGGGACGCCTGGCGCGGGCTGCTGGCGCGCCTGGGCGCCGACGTCGAGCTGCGCGCCGGGGCCGACGGCGCCGGCGCGCTCGTGGTGCGCGCCGCCGGGGCGGGGGCTCTGCGCGGAATCGACGCGGACCTGTCCGCCGTCGGGGAGCTCGTCCCCGTCCTGGCGGCCCTGGCCGTCGTCGCCTCGGCGCACGGCCGCTCCAGCCGGCTGACCGGCATCGCTCACCTGCGCGGGCACGAGACCGACCGCCTGGCGGCCCTGGTCGCCGAGATCACCCGGATCGGCGGCCTCGCGCGCCAGACGCGGGACGGGATCGAGATCGGCGCCCTGCCCGCGGGCGGGCGGCTGCGCCCGGCGCTGCTGCGAGCCCACGCCGACCACCGCATGGCGACCTTCGCCGCCGTCGTCGGGCTCGCCGTGCCCGGAATCCGCCTCGACGACGTGGAGTGCACCTCCAAGACCCTCCCCGGCTTCCCGGATCTGTGGGCCGACCTTCTGAGGCGCCCGGGCGGCCGGCGGGACGGGAGGAGCCCCCGTCTTGCGAATGGCGGGCCGGTGGGGACGGCCGGAGCCGATCCCGCCGGCGCCGTCGGCCCCGGTCCCGCCACCGGGACGGAGGGCCGTTCATGACGCGGCGCGACACCGGCACCGACGACCCCCGCGTGCGCATCCGCCCCGGCCGCGGGTCGCGCCCGCGCACCAAGCAGCGCCCCGCCCACGCCGACGCCGCCATCGGCACGGTCACCCGCATCGACCGCGGCCACTACCGCATCCGCCTGGCCGACCCCGCCCCCACCCGCGACGGGACCGGCGACATCACCGCCATGAAGGCCCGCGAGCTGGGGCGCGGCAAGGTGGTCGTCGGGGACCGGGTCGCCGTCGTCGGGGACGTCTCCGGGCGCAGCGGCACGCTGGCCCGCATGGTGCGCATCGAACCCCGCCGCACGCTGCTGCGCCGCAGCGCCGAGGACGGCGAGGCCGCCGGCGCCGAAAGGCCCGTGGTCGCCAACGCCGACCTGCTCGTCATCGTCACCGCGGTGGCCGACCCGACGCCGCGCCCGCGCATGATCGACCGCTACCTCGTGGCCGCCTACGACGCCGGCATGGAGCCGCTGCTGATCCTGACCAAGTCGGACCTGGCCGACGCCGCCCCGCTCCTGGCCCTCTACGAGCCGCTCGGGGTGCCCTCACTGGCCACGCGCCTGAACGCCGCGCGGGAGGACGGCGCCATGCCGCGGCAGGACGACGGCGCCCCGCGGGGGGACGACGGCGCCCCGCGGGGGGACGGCGGCGCCCCGTCGGGCGGGCAGGATGACGGCGTCGAGGCCGTGCGCCAGGCCATTGCGGGGCGCACGAGCGTGTTCGTGGGGCACTCGGGGGTCGGCAAGTCGACGCTCATCAACGCCCTCGTGCCCGGGGCGGGCCGGGCGACCGGGCGGGTCAACGAGGTCACCGGGCGCGGCCGCCACACCTCCACCAGCCTCCAGGCCCTGGAGCTGCCGGACGGCGGGTGGGTCATCGACACCCCGGGGGTGCGCTCCTTCGGGGTCGCGCACGTGAGCCCGGCCGACGTCCTGCGCGGATTCGCGGACCTGGCCGAGGTGGCGCGGGACTGCCCGCGCGGCTGCACTCACGAGGCCGGGGCTCTCGACTGCGCCCTGGACGAGTGGGCCGCCGCACCGGGCGGCGGGCCGCCGGGCGGCGGGTCGGATGTCGGCGGCGGAGCCGGGAAGCCGCACCCCGCCGCGGGGACGGGGCCCGATACCGTCGCAGGGCCCGATACCGCCGAGGTCGCCCGGCGCCGCGCGCGGGTGGACTCCTTCCGCCGGCTGCTGACGCCGCCCGGGCGCCGCCGGGACCAGCGCCGGTAGCGGGCGGCCCCCTCCTGGCCGGCCCCGGCCGTTCCGGGCCCTCCGCCGTTCCCTGCGCGCCCCGCCTCGGGAGGCGAGGACGCGGCCCGGGACCCGGCGCGCCGTCCGCCGGCGTACCCCGCCCGGGGGAGTCGGTTCCCCTGTTCCCGTCGTCGTCCTGGCCGCCCTGCGCGTCTTCGCCCCCGGGGGAGTCGAATTGGTGATGTCACCTCAGCTCGCATCGTGCCAGGCGGGCTCGCGAGAATCGAGCGCAGATGGATTCCGTCGCGCTGAGCTCGCACGGCGCGAGGCGGGGTGGATTGTGTTGCGCCGGGCTCGCATTACGCAAGCCGGGCCCGGCTGGCGCATGTCCGGGAGGGCCCCGGCAACGGGCCAGCCGCCGCCCGGCACGAACGCTCGGCCCGCGCCCGTCCGGGAGTCGGCTCGGGGTCGTCGCGGTCCCGGTCCTCGTCCCGTCCCTCCCCGACCGCACCGGGCGCACCGGCCGACCCGTGAGCACGTCTATCAGGGCGTGTTGCGCAAGTCGGGTGGGGGCGGCGTGGCGTGCCGGCCGGGGTGAGGCCCTCGGGGCATCACGGGCGGTGCGAAATCGAATCGCGATATCGGCGAAGGCCTCGGATGACGGGTGCGGACGCATCCGCCCGCCGTGACCCGGCCGATGCCCGGTGGGCGCTGCACACGCCCTAGGATCCCCTCATGAGCGATGTCTTCGCCCCGCCCTCCCTGGAGCAGATGCGCGAGCGCCTGGACCGGGCTCGCTCCTGCCATCGCGGCCAGGTTCCCGAGTGCAGAGCGATCCTGCTCGATCTGCGCTCCGACATCGACACCGCCCTGGCCGACGGCTCCGCCGACCCGGCGCTGCTGCGCCTGACCGTGGACACCCTCAGGCTCATGGCCGACACCTTCAAACTCACCACCCACCCGGCCGACCGCCCCGTCCACGAGCACGACGTCGTCGACGAGCTCTACCAGATCGTCGAGATCCTCCCGCTCCTGCCCGACACCGAGGTGGAGCGGGCGGCGACCCTTCAGGAGATCTACCGGCTGCGGTCCTCCGCCTGGCCCTACGTCTACATCGGCGCGCCCGACTGCGCGCGTCCGGGAGGCTTCTCCGCCGAGCCCCTCCGCCGGGCCATCGGGCTGCTCGACGGCGTCGGGGAGAGGGGCGAGGAGCTGCTCGCCGACTGCCTGTGCGACCTGGCCGAACGCGGCGGCATCGGCGTGAGCCTCCATGAGCGACTGGCGGCCGCCCGCCGCGCCGAGGCGCTTATGGACGGGGCCGCGACGAACCGGATCGGGAACGCCGACAACGCCGGGGCCGAGCGCCGAACCCGGCGCGACGGGCTGGTCGGACGGGCGCGTCAGGTCCAGGGGCGCCTTTTCGAGGCCCTCGGGGATCGCGACGGCGCGATCGAGATCCTGCTCCGCGAACACGCCCGCTCGCCCCTGAGCCGGGCGGATCCGCCCCGCCTGAGCCGCCTGCTGCGCGAGGCGGGCCGCCCGGCCGAGGCCCTCGAGGTTCTGGGCCCCATCAATATGGAGGCCCTGCGGGAGAGCGCCCTCAAGACCTTCGACGAGGTCGACGAGTATCTCAGGGCGTGGAGCTGGGGCGCCGCCACCGATGACGATCACCCTTGTTCCAGCCTTACGCCCGATCTGTCCGCGCTCGAACGCCCGGCCTGCCTCATCGAGCTCGGACGCGCCCGGGAGGCCCTCGACGCCCTCGTCCTCATGGTGGCCGACGCGGATATGCACTTCCTGTCCGGTTCCTCCCTGGCCGTGCGCGTCTGGGGCCTCATCGCCCGGGCCTGCGCCGCCCTCGGCGACGAGCGCGGCGCCGCCGTCGCCGAAGACGCCGTTCGCCTCATGAAGAAGGGGTGGCCGCTCGACGACGAAGACTCCGCCCGCTTCAACAACGCCGTCAACGCCCTGGAGCGCAGCGGGTGGAGGCGCCTGTAATGTCCCCCGACCCCGCCGCCCCTCCCCCACCGACAACTAGAGTGTGTTGCGCAAGTCGTTTTTGAGCCAGTGGTCGATGGCGGCGATGCGGGTGGTGGTCCGGTATCGGACGGCGAGCCTGTCGTACCCGGTGGTCGGGCCGCGGTCGTGCTTGAGACGGCCCAGGCCGCGCTCGACGCCGTCCCCGCGGGTCCCCCGCTCGCGCGGGGCGCGGGCGCGCACGGCGGCGCATGTCCACCGACACCCGCCAGTCGATCCTCCCGGCGGCGTCGGCCCGGGCGACCGGGGCCGCCTCGATGCGCTCCCGCACCCCGTTCAGCCGCCGGGCGCGGTACAGGGCGCGCGCCCTCCACCAGGGCCCGTAGCGGGCCGGGCGCGCCCCCGCCGGGGCGCCCCGACCCGGGTGCGTCGCCGCACGGCGTCGATCATGGCGCGCAGCGGGCAGCAGGGGCTCGAGCAGCGCCCACCGGGCATCGGCCGGGTCACGGCGGGCGGATGCGTCCGCACCCGTCATCCGAGGCCTTCGCCGGTATCGCGATTCGATTTCGCACCACCCGTGATGCCCCGAGGGCCTCGCCCCGGCCGGGTCCGCGAGCACGTCACTTAACCCGCGAGCACGTACCTCTAGCAGACGTTCTCGCGGGTTACCCGACGATCTCGCGGGTTATGTGACGTGCTCGCGGCCTGGGCGGCGCCCCCGGTGTGGCCCCGCGGAGCTCCTTCCCCGGCGTCCCCCGGTGCGGCGGCGCAGACGAGGTGCGCGACGGGACCCGGCCCGGGGCATCCGCCATATCGCCCGCAGGAGGGGTCGGGTCGGGCGCCCACCGGAGCCCTCACTGGCAGGCCCCGGGCGGGCGGAGTCAGCAGTGAGGACGGCGACGAACCCGCGATCCGGAGCACTCGCACCGACTTTCAGACCGGGCCGGGGTCGAGGTGACGTGGGCTGGGGCGGTGCGAGCCGGGCTGGGACGGACCCGGACCCGGCTTGCGTAATGCGAGCTCAGCGCAACACAATCCGCCCCGCCTCGCGCCGTGCGAGCCCAGCGCGACGGAATCCACCTGCGCTCGATTCTCGCTAGCCCACCTGGCACGATGCGAGCTGAGGTGACATCACCAATTCGACTCCCCCGGGGCGAAGACGCGCAGGCAGTCCGGCCAAGCGAGTCCCGCGCCAGCGATTCCCTCGGGGGGCGGGAAGACGCGCAGGCGGGTGCCCTCCTCGCGCGTGGGGCGCAGCACGACTCCCCCGGGGACGATTCGCTCCTGCGGGCCATCCGTGGAACAGTGTCCGCGGTCGGGGCGAGTCGGCCGGACCGGCCGCTCGGGCGCCGCACCGAGCAGGCCGGCCGAGAGCGCTGCGGAGAGAACCACTCATGCGGCCGCCCGAGGCGCGCCAGAGGGCCCGGGCCGGACCGGCCGCGAAAGGAGACACCACCATGGGACATACCGTGCCGGACACCGCGACGGACGCCTCCGCGCCGGAACTCCGCGCCGCCGGCCCCGGCGACCTGGACGCCGTCGTCGACCTGCTCACCGGAGTCTTCCTGGACGACCCGCTCATGAGCGCCATCGCTGCGGCGGCGCCCGAGCCCCGCGCCGCCCTCGGCCACCTCCACCGGGTCGAGCTGGCCGCCCACTACCTGGCCGCGGACCCGGCTGCCCGCGCCGACTCGCGGGTCGACCTCGCCGTCGACGCGGCGGGCGGCGCACCGCTCGGCGTGGCCCTGTGGGACGCGCCGTCGTCGGCGGACGTGGTGGGGCCGCTCGGCCCGGGCAACGAGCCGCCGCCCGGATTGGACCTGGACCTGCTCGGCGGGGCCTGGGAGCTGTGCCTGGCCGACGCCGCCCAGTGCGAGGCGCACCGGCCCGCCGAACCGCACTGGTACCTGTACATGGTCGCCGTCGCCCCGGCGGCGCGCGGGCGCGGCATCGGCGGCCGGCTCCTGGGCCACGGCCTGAAGCGGGTCGACGCCGAGGGCCTTCCCGCGCACCTGGAGTCGACGACGCCGGGCTCGCGCAGGCTGTACGAGCGCTTCGGCTTCCGGCAGGTGGCCGAACTCGCGGGCTCCGGCCTGCCCGTCTACTGGGCGATGACGCGACCGGCGCGCACCGGTGGGCACCGGGGAGCCGACTCGATCGACGGCCCGGCCGATCCGGTGGCCGCCATCAGCCCGCTCGCGAGTCCGCGGTAGTCTCGCAGCATGGCCGCCGACCGCCTCCCCCGCCCCTCGTGGGCCGACCTGTCCACGCGCGCCGGCCTGTCGGCGGCGCAGCGCCGGGTCCTGGAGGCCGTCGAGTCCGCCGCCGAACCCCAGACGACGGTGCAGCTGGCCCGAGCCCTCAACCTGCACCACAACACGGTGCGCGAGCACCTCGACGCCCTGGTGTCGGCGGGCTTCGTGGCGACCTCGACGCGCCCGACCGGCCATCGGGGCAGGCCCTCGCTCCTCTACTCCTCCACCGCGCCGGACCCCGCCGAGGTCCTCAACACCTACCTCACCCTGCTCGACGCCATCGCCGACACGCTCGGAACCGACGAGAAGGGCCAGGAGATCGCCCGCGCGATCGGCCGCCGGTGGGCGCAGCTGGAGGCCGCCTCGACCGCCTCGCGCGTCGGCTCGCGCGATGGCGGAAACGCCGAGCACCTCGACGGCGGCGCTCGGCTCCTGGCCGAACTGGCCGCCCTGGGGTTCGCCCCCGAGGCCACGGAGAGGGGCATCATCCTGCGCGCCTGCCCGCTGGTGACCGAGGACCGCGTCCCCCACCCGCTCGTGTGCATGATGCACGAGGGCTATCTCAACGAGGTATTCGCGCGCCACGGCCTCGCCCCGGATCTGACGCGGCAGACGACGCCGGAGCCCGACGGCCCCCGGTCGCTGGCGGTCATCCCCCTGTGCGAGGACGGCTGCCACGTCGTCCCGGAGGATTGAGTCCGAGCCGCCGGGGTCATCCGCGACGACGTCGGGCCCCCGGGCCCGCTCGGGGCGCCCCGGGCCCGTTCGGCACCGGCTCAGTCTGCGACCACCAGGTGGCCCATCGCGCCCTTCTCCATATCCGCGAAGGAGTGGGAGACCACCGTGTAGGTGCCGGCGGCGGGCGGAACGCACTCGACGAAACCGCCCTGCGCGGGATGAAGGCCCAGCGCCTGGCTCCCCCCGGACCAGGCCGCCCCGATCCGATCGGGACCGCCGAGCGTCCACGCCCCCTCGAAGAAGACCTGGTCGAACTGCAGCCCGACGGCGTGGAAGCTCATGGGCTCCGAGGGCCCGGCGTCCAGCACCCAGAACCGCACCCGCTCCCCGGGCCGGGCCGTGAAGGGCCGGTCCCGGTACTGGAAGGCGATGCCGTTGAAGGCGAACAGGTCCGGGGTCTTCGCGGCGACCTTGACGGCGTCGGTCTCCCCGCCCTCGGGACCGAGGTAGATCTCCGACTGCACGACGACGTACTCGCGGTCCACCGCGGTCAGGTTCGGCGGGTCGATGATGACGGCCCCGTGCATGCCCGAGGCCAGGTGGACGCTCATGGGCGCGGTGGAGCAGTGGTAGAGCCAGATCCCGGCGCGCTGGGCCGTGAACTCGTAGACGAGCGACTCGCCGGGGTTGATGGAGCGCATGACGTCGTCGGGCGGGAGGACCCCGGCGTGGAAGTCGATGGAGTGGCTCATGCTGCCCTTGTTGACCAGGGTGATGCGGAAGACGTCGCCGACCCGGCCGCGCAGGATCGGGCCCGGCACCCCGGCGTTGAAGGTCATGCGCATCTGGGTGACGCCGGCCCCCACGTGCATCACCTGCTCGGTGACGGTGAAGGTGTGCTCGTGGACGGCGACGGAGGCGCCGGCGGGCGCCAGCGCTGGATCGAAGCCCCTCACGTCGGCGGGCAGGACGACGGCGTAGTCGGGGACGGCGCCACCGCCGGAGCCCGCCGAACCGCCTGACCCGCCGGAGCCGCCCGAACCGGTGGCGCCGCCCCCGTGGGCGCCGTGCCCGGCGGCCCCGGCCGTCCCGGCGGCGGTGACGTGGAAGACCATGCCCTGGGCGCGGTGCCCGGCGATGGAGCACCAGCCCTCCACGGGGCCGGTGACGACGCCGACGTCGACGGTGGCGCTCCGCCCGGCGGCGACGCGGCCGGACTCGGCGCCATTGGCCAGGACGAGGTCGTGCACCTGGTCGGAGGTGTTGTCGAGGGTGATGACGAGGCGGTCGCCGGGGGCGACGTCGACGGCGTCGGGCACGAAGCGCATACCCGAGACGGTGACGGTGACCTCGACGGTGTTGCCGGTGGCGCCGACGGCGTCGGCGCCCGAGCCCGAGGAGGCGCCCCGGCCGTTCAGGGCGACTCCGGTGACGACGGCGACGCCGGCGGTGGCCAGGCCGAGCAGCACCCCGCGCCTGTCGGCGGGGAATCCGGCCCGCGTCGCGTCCCGCGCGCCCCGTGCGCCCGGGGAGGCCGCGTTGCCCGCGGAGACGGAGCCGGAGCCGCCGGAGCCCGCGCCTGCGGAGGAGCCGCCGGAGCCCGACGCCGCGCCGGCGCTCGCGGCGTCGGTCGAGCGCGCGGCCCTGGCGCCGCGGCCGATGGCGGGGGCCCGCCCGGCGGTGATCGCCGCGCGGGTCGCCGGGTCCGGCTCGGGGCGGGAACCGCCGGGGGCGCCGCCGGGACCCGCCTCGGGGACGGCGTCGGCAGCGGCGTCGGGCTCGGGGGCATCACTCATCGGGGCCGTCCTTCGGATTGCTTCGATTCGCCGCGGCTTCTCCTGGCGCGGTCGCGGCGTCTGACCTCGGCCCAGCTCAGCCCCATCCCGATCGGGACGTAGCCCGCGACGACCCCGGCGGCCAGGGCGCAGGTGAGCCGGACGGTCCAGGGCAGGACCGGCAGGACCGCGGGCAGCAGGCAGGAGTTGGCGGCCACGACCCGGTAGTCGGCGGCCCGGTCCATGATCGCGTTGGTGACCCGGGTCGTCGCCGGTCCCCCGCCGAGCATGACGGGGGTGAGATAGGACAGGGCCGCGGCCAGGATCTGGAGGGCGAAGCCGGCTCCGAGCGCCACCCGGACGGTGTGGATGACCCGGCGGGCCCCGGCGACGTCGTCGGCCATGAGGATCCCCGCCCCGACGAGGACGACGCAGCCCAGGAACCATCCCACCGCCGCGGCGGCGCCGGCGGTGGCGAAGGACGTGGGCGGGACGCGGCGGGCGATCTTGAGGGCCGGGATGACGACGCCGCAGGCGCCCAGCAGATAGGTCGCGGCCCCGACGGCGGCGAGCGGCCGCCACAGCCCGCCGGCGGCGGTCAGGGCGGTGCCGGCCACGAGCAGCGGCAGCCCCCGGATGGCACGGCGGGGCGCTTCGGGCTCCATCTTGGTGCGCAGCATGGTGGGCCACAGGACGGTGAGGGTGCCCAGCACGGTGATGCCGACGAAGCCCAGGAGCATGGTCGTGGTGTGGGCGATGTAGAGGACGTCGGACAGGTCGGCGCGCCCGTGCGCATCCGTCCAGGAGGTGAGGTAGCCGAAGGCGGCTCCCAGCGCCAGGAGGGACAGGGCGACGATGTAGTGGATGGCCAGCGGGGCCAGGCGCGGGGCGACGGCCCGTCGGTACTGCACGCCGATGGCCAGGACGCCGGCCAGGGCGGTCGTCGCGACTATGACGACGCCGGTCAGCGCCACCGGGCTGCGGGCGGTGGTGATCCCGACCAGGACGAGGGCGGTGCCGACGCCGTGGGCGTACAGGCGGACGTCAAGGAGGACGGCGCCGCCCAGGGCGGGGCGGTGGAGGAGGGTGTCGGCGAAGTGGGCGGACCAGATGGTGATGGCCGAGCCGATCCCGCCGAGCAGGAGGGCGTGGAGCGGCAGCCACGCGCCCCAGGAGGCGAGCGGTCCGCCGATGACGAGGACGGCGAGGATCCCGGCCGTCGCGATCCAGGCCAGGACGACGGCGTTGCGCCGTACCTGGGTGGTGCGGCGGGAGGGGCGCCGGGATGGGGGCCGGGCGCCGCCGGACGCGGGCCTCCCGCGCGGGGACGGGCCCGCCGCGCCGCGGCTCCCCGCGCCGCGGCCCGCCGCACTGTGAGCCGCCGCGCCGTGAGCCGCCGCCTTGTTATTCACAGCCAGAACCGTAATAACATGTCGCCGCGCGAGGCAAAGTACGCCCGATCACCCACTACCCGATTCCGAGGAGCAGTACATGAGCGAGAACCCCAACCTCATCCCGATCCAGGAGAAGAAGCACTCCTGCGGCTGCGGCGCGCACGACGATGAGCGCCTCACGCTGGACGCCCGTGCGATCCCGCACCGGCTGCGCCACCCTGCGGTCCTCGGAGCGGCCTCCTCCCTGAACGTGGGCGAGGGCTTCGACCTCGTCGCCCCGCACGTGCCCACGCCGCTGCTCAACCAGATCGACCAGCTGCCCTTCACCTTCAAGCACACGCTGCTCGAGGCCGAGGAGGGCTACGCCCGCGTCGAGATCCTGCGTGTGGGCTGAGCCGCTTATTCTCAGGCCATGACCCCCTCGCCCGGTGACGCGATCGGCGCCGGCGCCGTCGTACCTTTGGCGGCGCCGGCGCCGCGTCCGACGGGTCGCCCGGCCCTCCCGGCCCCGGGACGCCCCGGGTCGGAATGGTCCTGGTCGGCCGACGGCATCGAGGAGGTGCCGACCACGGCGGACGGCGCGGTCCCGGCCGAGTTGACGGACCGCTTCGGCCGCGGCGTGCGGGACCTGCGGCTGTCGGTGACGGACCGCTGCAACCTGCGCTGCACCTACTGCATGCCGGAGTCGGGCCCGGGGTGGCTGCCAACGGCGTCGCTGCTGGACGCGCGGGAGATCGCGCGCCTGGCCCGGATCGCCGTCGAGCGCCTGGGCGTGGAGCGGATCCGCCTGACCGGCGGCGAACCGCTCATGCGCCGGGACCTGGAGGAGATCGTGGCGGCGGTGGCCTCGCTGCGCACCCGGCGGACGGGCGCCAAACCGGACATCGGGCTGACGACGAACGGGCTGGGCCTGGACAGGCGCGCGGCCGGACTGCGCACGGCCGGACTGGATCGGGTCAACGTCTCGATCGACACCCTGGACGCGGGCGAGTACGCGGCGATCACGCGGCGCGACCGCCTCGACGGCGTCCTGCGCGGGGTCGTCGGCGCGCAGGAGGCGGGCCTGGGGCCCATCAAGATCAACGCCGTGGCGATGCCCGGCTCAATGGGGCGGCGCGCCCCGCGCCTGCTGGCCGAGTGCCTGCGCCGCGGCTGGCAGCTGCGCTTCATCGAGCACATGCCGCTGGGGCCGCGCGAGTCCTGGCGGGCCGAAGACGTGGTCGGCGCGGCCCGGATCCTCGCGGAGCTGGGCGAGGCGGGCTTCGTCCTGCGGGAGGTGGGGCGGTCGGACCGGCGCCCGGCGAGCCTGTGGCACGTGGCCGCCGGGGCGGCGGACGGCGTCGGGGAGTACCCCGCCGGCAGCCTCGGCATTATCGCCTCGGTGACGGCGCCCTTCTGCGCCGACTGCGACCGCACGCGCATCACCGCGGACGGACGTCTCATGACCTGCCTGTTCTCGGCGCGGGAGACGGACCTGCGCGGCCCCATGCGCGCGGGCGCGAGCGACGACGAGCTCATCCGCGTATGGGCCGGGGCGACCTGGCACAAGCCGCTCGCCCACGGCGCGAACGCGCCGGGCCCGGCGTCCGGCGGCTTCGTGCGCCCCGGCCGCACCATGTCCGCCATCGGCGGCTGAACGGCCGGCGCCCGTCCCGCCTCTTCGCCGGAATCGGCGGAAACGACACATCTGGCTCTTCCCGCCGGTGAAGGTCGGGCGCGTGCGCCGGGGGCGCGCCCCCGGCGCACGCTCTCACAGGGTCCGTCCGGCCGATCGGGGCGTCCGCTGCGGCCGCCGTCCGGCCCTCGGCGGCGCGGGTTGTCCAAATCTGTTGCAAAGGCCCGGATCGAGTCGCGGTGCCGGAGGAGGATCGTTGGTATTCCGCGCTTCTTCTCGGGGCCGATCCCGGTCCGGGGCGCCTTTGCAACAGATTTGGACAACTGCCCGCCCCGGATCGTCTCAGGAGTCCCATGCGCACCACCGTGCGGGCGCCCCTGCGGCGGCGAGCCCGGATGAGGGCGGCGGGAGACCCTGCGGGGCGGAGCGATCCCCCCGGGGCGCCATATTCCCGCTTCGGACGGGCCCGCAGGGGCCGCGCACGAGTTTGATGAGACGCATGGGGCGCCCGGGACTCGGCCCTCCTGGCCGATTCTCGCGAGCGCGCAGGTTTCCAGTCGAACGCGCGGCTGGGAGGTGCGCGTTCGACTGGAAACCTGCGCGCTCGCGAAGGAGCAGCGGGACGGGGGCCAGCCGACCGCGCCGGGTCATCCACGGGATGCGTGGTTTCCGCCGGTCTCGCGTGACTTTTCCGCCGGTCTCGGTGAGAGCATGGGGGCATGAGCACGAGCGCACCCCCCGATGCGGCGGTCATCGCCGTCGAGCTGCACTACTTCGCCGCCGCCGCCGAGGCCGCCGGCCGCACCGAGGAGCGCCTGGAACTGCCGGACGGCGCGACGCTGGCGGGCCTGCGCGAGCTGCTGGCCGGCCGGGCCCTGGAGATGGCGCGGGTCATCGGCGTCTCCAGCTTCCTGGTCAACGCCGTGTCCGCCCCCGCGGACTCGCTGGCGCTCCTGGCCGACGGCGACCGGGTCGACGTCCTGCCGCCCTTCGCCGGCGGCTGACGCACCGACACCGTCGCGCCACGGCACGCCCGCCACCACATCACCGCCGTTGACCGCCGTCGCGCCCGCCGGTACAGGCCGCTGTCGGTCCGCCGCCATAGGCCGCTACGCCCCATCGCCTCCGACCGCTGTCGCCCCACCGCCATAGGCCCGCCGGCTCAGGCGATATTCGACCACTCGGCGCTGCCGTCGTCGAAGAACTGGCGCTTCCACACCGGCAGGCGCCGCTTGATCTCCTCGACGATGTCGCGCACCGCCTCGAAGGCGGGACCGCGGTGGTCGGCGCTCACGGCCACGGCCAGGGCGGTCTGCCCGACGCCGAGCTCGCCGTAGCGGTGGACGACGGCCAGCGCCCGCAGCCCCGGGCGCGCGGCGACCTCGGCGGCGATCCGCGCCACGACCTCGCCCGCACTGGGATGGGCGGAGTAGGAGATGCCCTCCACCCCGCGTCCGGCGTCGTGATCGCGCACCCGCCCGTCGAAGGTGAGGAACGACAAGATCATGTACGTCCTCCTTCTCCTGCCCATCTGCCTGGGCGCCTGGGCGACGATCTCCACCCAGCTCATGGGGGGCCTGCACGGCGGCTACGACTACCGCGAGACGATCAGCCCCTGGTTCCGCTCGATCTTCATGCTCCGCCCGCGCGCCGAGCTCATGGCGGACGTGCCCCTGGCCTTCAAGCTGCACATCGTGGCGGGCCTGCTGCTGTTCGCCATCTGGCCCTTCACGCGCCTGGTGCACGCCGTCTCCGCGCCCGTGGGGTATGTGACGCGCCCCTACATCGTCTACCGCTCCCGCGGCGGGGCGACCTCCACCGTCGCGCCGCGCCGCGGCTGGGACCCGGTGCGCACGCAGGGCACCGGCAACCAGGGGGCCGACGACCTCACGCCCTCCCAGGGGGCGTGAGGGCCCCGGCCCTCCCGGGAAGACGCGGCCCTCACCCGCCCCGGGGGGAGTTGTTTTGGTGATGTCACCTGGGATCGCATTGTGCGAGGCGGGCTCGCACGGATCCCGACCTCCGGGCCACTGCTTCCGATGAGATAAGGATCGCTGCGCCCCTTCTCGTCGGATCACCGGAGATGCTCCGGGGCGGGGCCGGCGCCACGGGTGCCCGGGACGCGGTCGCCGGTCCTCTGCTCGTCGAGATGTGCATTTCGCTCTCGAGTGGTGCATTTTGCACTCGAGAACGACGGTTGGAACTGCACTTTCGAGTGCGAAGTGCACGTTTCGGCGCCCGGGGCGGGGCGGGCCCGGCCAGCCGGTCGGAGCGCTCGTCGTGGTCGCCGTCCGAGCCCGCGGCGGCGCGGGTTGTCCAAATCTGTTGCAAAGGCCCGGATCGCGCCGAAACACCGAAAGAGAATCGTTGATATTCCGCGCTTCTTCTCGCGGCCGATCCCGGCCCGGAGCCCCTTTGCAACAGATTTGGACAAGCCCCCGCCCCGGACCGCCCCAGGAGTCCCATGCGCACCACCCCGGACCCGCCCGTCCGCGCCATCATGACGATCCCGACCCGCGAGCCCGTCATCTTCGATGAGAGGGGCCCGTTTCATATGATCTGAGCGTCTGCACGAGGGGGATGACCATGATCCGGCCGGAGATCGAGGAACTCGAGCGCCTGGGACCCCTGCCCGCGGATGACGACGACTATCCCGGGATCGACCGGAAGCTGTTCGACGTCGAGCATCTCCTCGCCGCCGTCGATCCTCCCGTCACCGTGGAGGAGGCGCGGGTGCTGGCCGCGCTGTTCCCGCGAGACGGGGGCACCTGCTACGGCCTGGCGTGGTCGTTGCTGCACCTCATCGAGACCCTGGGCGCCGGCGGCCTCGGGTCGGTCGTGCCCGGAGTCGATTCCGCGCAATGGCGCGAGATGTTCGAGCAGCGCCTGGAGAACGCCGAGGACCCGCGCCGGCCGGGATGACGACCCGCGCCGGCGGCGGGATGACGACCGTCCCTGATCCCGGCCCCGGGCGCCGCGTCCCGGGGTATCGGGCTCCTGGTACGCTCGGCGCCATCGGAGGAGTACCGCCGTGCGAGCCGAAGGGGCCCGGACGCGCCCGGAACGATGAAGTCGACGCCCGGGGGCGTCGTCGACTTCTCGGCCGAGGAGGAACGAACAATGCGTGAGGGACCGGACCCGGAGCCGGCCCGGGGAACCGACGACGACGTTGCGCGCCTGGTCGAGTCGCTGCGCGAGGCGCAGCGGCGTGCGGCCGGTATCAGCCGGAGGGCCCTGCGGGACTTCGTCCGCACCCGCCTTCGCGAGGGCCGTGGTGTCGCCGAGGCGATGCTTGTCACCGGGACGCTGCGGGGCGCCGACATCGTCGAACTCGTGCCCGAACTCGTGCCGCTGGTCAGCAGCGAGGAGTACGGCGAGAGGGCCGGCGAGCTTTTGGCGAGGATCCCCTTCGACGAGGCCGTCGAACTGGTGGTGCCCGAGGTTCTGGGAATGATCCTGCGCGTCGACTACTGGGACCTGTGGAACCTGGCGCGCCTTCTGCACCGTCTCGGCCACCACGACGCCCTGCGGCACGTCGTCGAGGTGATCGACTCGTGCTGCGACCCGGATACGCGGATGGTCGGCGAGTGGATCACCGATGAGCTGCTGAGCGCGGCCGCCGTGACGGATGTGACGGAGTTCGTCCGGAGAGCGTCCGCGGGCAGGCGATCATGGTCCCCCGCCATCGCCTCAGGAATTGCGCAGACGGCGTCCACGACTCGGAACTTCACAATATCCTGGGAGCCCGATGTCGGGGAGTCATGGATGCGCCTGCAGCGGGGAGAGGATCTGCTCGGCTGCTTCGGCGTCGATATTCCACTGCTGTTCTGCACGAATGAGCTCGCCGAGGGGGACTGGCCGGATCCGGTCGTGGTCGCGAGCGTCCCTTCGCTCACCAGACCGGTAGTGGCATGCGACAGGGAGGTTCTGGAGCACTCGTTCGGAGCAATATTCGACCCATGGGATTTCTATCCATTGGGCTTCAGCGTCATAGATCTCTGCAACAGGATGGCATGAGACTCACACGGCCGGCAGATCACGGCTCGCCGCCGAGCGGCCCGAGGCCGGCGGAACCGGGCGCGATGACGCCCCAGAACCCGATTTTTCCCGGACTCGCCGGTTACGATGGCCGCGGCGCCGTCCGGCCCCGTGCGCACCGGCACGACGGGAGGACGGAGCCCGGGGGGCCCGGCACCGGGGCGGGAGCCCGCGGACCCGGCCTCGCAATCGCACTGAACCGAAAGGACCCCCATGCGCCTCTCGCGCCGCCTGGCCATCACTGCACTCTCACTCGTCTCCGCCGTCTCGCTCGTCGCGTGCGGGGGCACCGCCTCCGACTCGGCGAGCTCCGCGGCCCCGGCGGCCGGCGCCCAGGGCGCCTCCGCCGGCGCGGACATCACCGGCGAGGTCACCGTCTTCGCGGCCGCCTCCCTCAAGGACGCCTTCAAGACACTGGCCGAGTCCTTCCAGAACGCCCACCCGGGCGTCCGCATCGCCTTCGACTTCCAGGGATCCCAGGAGCTCGTCGCCTCCCTGGACGGGGGCGCGTCCGCCGACATCCTGGCCACCGCCAACAACTCGACCATGACCGACGCCGCGAGCAAGGGCCTGGTCGGCGAGCAGACCGAGTTCGCCACCAATGTCCTGACCCTCATCGTGCCGGCCGGCAACCCGGCGGGCGTCACCGGCATCAACGACGGCTCCCTGGACAAGGCCGACCTGGTCATCTGCGCCCCCGAGGTCCCCTGCGGCGAGGCCACCCAGAAGCTCGCCGCCGAACTCGGCGTGACCCTCAACCCCGTCTCCGAGGAGCAGAAGGTCACCGACGTGCGCGGCAAGGTCGAGTCCGGCGAGGCCCAGGCGGGCATCGTCTACACCACCGACGCCGCCCAGGCCGGCGACAAGGTCGAGACCATCGCCCTTCCGGCCAACTCCGTGATCAACCACTACCCGATCGCGCTGACCAAGTCGGCCGCCAACTCTCAGGCCGCCCAGGCATTCATCGACTACATCCTGTCCCCCGAGGGTCAGAAGGTCCTCCAGGACACCTACGGCTTCGGCGCGCCGGGCGCCGCCTCGGGGACGACGGCGACCCCGGCGGCCACTCCGGCCGCGACTGGGACGCCGGCGGAGACCGGGACTCCGGCCCCGGCGCAGACGGCCGCTGAGACGGGCACCGAGCCGGCCACCCAGAACAACTGACCGATCCGGCTCCCGTGGGCCGGCGTCCGCGGACGCCGGCCCACGTCTCGCGACAGGCCCTCCACAATGACCCGCCAAGACCCCCCGCCCGCCGGACCGTCCGCCCCGCAGCCCGCCGGGAGTCCCGCCGCCCCGCCGAGCGCCCGCCGCCCCGCCCGACGCCGCTCGCGCGCGGCCCGCAACCCACTGCCCCCGCCCGTGCTCCTCCTCGCCGTCCTGGGCGCCTGCGCCATCGTCCTGCCCTTCGTCGGACTGGGCACGCGCGTGGCCTGGAACGAGCTGCCGACGCTGCTCGCCTCCACCTCCGCGCGCGCCGCCCTGGACCTGTCCCTGCGCACCTGCCTGATCGCCACGGCGATCTCGGTGGGCCTGGGTGTGCCCCTGGCCCTGCTGCTCGCCCGAGACTGGCCGGGCGTGCGGGTGGGCCGGGTCATGGCCGTCCTGCCCATGACCATGCCGCCCGTCGTCGCCGGCATCGCCCTGCTGTCGACCCTGGGCCGCCGGGGCGTGCTCGGCCCCTCCCTGGAGGCCGCGGGCATCAGGGTCTCCTTCTCCACCCTCGCCGTCGTCATCGCCCAGGTCTTCGTGTCCATGCCCTACCTCGTGGTGACCCTGGAGGCGGCGCTGCGCAGCCGCGACACCCGCCTGGAGACCATCGCCCGCACCCTGGGCGCCCGCGAGTGGCGCGTCCTGACCCGCATCACCCTGCCGCTCGTCGGCCCGGCGCTCGCGCGCGGGACGGCGCTGGCGCTGGGCCGCAGCCTGGGCGAGTTCGGGGCGACCATCGCCTTCGCCGGCTCCAAGGAGGGCGTCACCCGCACCATGCCCCTGGCGATCTACCTGGAGCGGGAGAGCGACACGGCCACCTCCCTGGCGCTGGCGGTCGTCCTCATCGCCCTGTCCTTCCTCATCGTGGGCGCCACGAGCATCCAGTGGGGCGACGCCCTCACGGCCCTGAGGGCCCGACGGCGCCCGGACGCGCCCGACGACGAGTCGATCGGGGCCGCCCCCTCGGCCGCCTCGGCCCCCGCAGCGCCCGACGCGACCGGCGGGACCGGGACGCCCGGCCCGCCGCGGCCCGACGAGCCCGCCCCCCTGCGCATCGCCTTCGCCTCCACCGCCCGCGACGTCGTCGTCGATCTGACCGTCGAGGCCGGCCGCACCCTGGCGCTCGTCGGCCCCAACGGCTCGGGCAAGTCCACCGCCTGCGCCGTGGCCGCCGGACTGCTCGACGCCGAAGCCGGCCGGGTGAGCCTGGGCGAGCGCGTCCTGGACGGCCCCGGCGCCTTCGTGCCGGCCGGGCGGCGCGACGTCGCCCTGCTGTCCCAGGCCCCGGGGATCTTCCCGCACATGAGCGTCCTGGACAATGTCGCCTTCGGGCCGCGCTGCCGGGGCGCCTCCCGCGCGCGGGCTCGCAGGCGCGCCCGCGCCGAGCTCGCGGCCGTGGGCGCCTCGCACCTGGCCCCGCGCCCCGGCGGCGAGCTGTCGGGGGGTCAGGCCGCCCGGGTGGCCCTGGCCCGCGCCCTGGCCGCGCGCCCGCGCGCCCTCGTCCTCGACGAGCCCATGGCCGCCCTGGACGTGACGGCCCGCGCCCAGATGCGCTCCGTCGTCGGGCGGCGCGCCGCCGAGGAGGGGCTGACCGTCCTGCTGGTCACGCACGACGTCCTGGACGTGGCCGCCCTGGCCGACGACGTCGCCGTGCTCCAGGACGGGCGCGTCGTCGAGTCCGGGCCCGCCGCCCGCGTGCTGGCCGCCCCCGTCTCCGACTTCGCCGCGCGCCTGACCGGCACCGCCGTGCTCCTGGGCGCACTGGAGGGCGACCGCGGGGCCCCGCGACTGCGACTGGCCTCCGGCGGGCTCATCACCGGTCGGCCCCAGGAGGCGGACGACGACGCGGCGCTCGCGGCCCCGTCCGCCGCGCCCGCCCCGCCGCCCGGTCCGGCCGAGGCCTCATCCGCCCCATCCGCCGCCCTGAGCGGCCCGGGGGCGGCCCTCGTGCCGCCCGACGCCGTCGCCCTCTACCCCGTGGACCGGGACTCGCCGTCGGGCAGCCCGCGCAACGCGCTCACCGGCCGCGTCACCGGCGTGGAGCGCGCCGGCGCCCTCGTCACGGTCGCCCTCGACGTCGGCGGGGGCCAGGTCCTCACCTCGGCGATCACGACGGCGGCCCTGGCGGAGCTGGGGGTGCGTGAGGGCCAGGAGCTGCGCTGCGTCATCAAGGCCGTCCAGGTGCGGATCCTGGCCCGTCCCGCCGCGAACCGGGAGGGCGGCCGTGAGTGAGCCGGCCGCCGGCGTGATCCCCGACGAGCGCCGTCGGCCACTGACCCCCGCCGAACAACGGCGCTACCACCGCAACATCCTCGTCCGGCAGGTCGGCGCGGCCGGTCAGGAGCGGATCCGGGCGGCCCGCGTCCTCGTCGTCGGCGCCGGGGGGCTCGGCTCGTCGGCCGCCCTCCACCTGGCGGCCGCCGGCGTGGGGCGGCTGGGGATCATCGACCCGGATTCGGTCGAGATCTCGAACCTCCAGCGGCAGATCCTCCACCGCACCGCCGACGTCGGGCGCGCCAAGACCGACTCGGCCCGCGAGACCCTCACCGCGCTCAACCCCGATGTCGAGGTCCTCGCCCTCCCGCTGCGCCTGACCGGCGCCAACGCCCCGCAGGTGCTGCGCGGCTGGGACGTGGTGGTCGACGGGACGGACAACTTCCCCGCCCGCTACCTCCTGGGGGACGCCTGCGCCCTGCTGGGCGTCCCGATGGTGCACGGTGCGGTCCTGCGCACGCACGGGCAGGTCGCCGTCTTCGACGCCGCCCGCGGCCCCTGCTACCGCTGCCTGCACCCCGACCCGCCGTCGCCCGGCCGGGTGCCCTCCGGCGCCGAGGCCGGCGTGCTCGGGGTCCTGCCGGGGATCATCGGCTCCATGCAGGCCGCCGAGGCCCTCAAGCTCGTGATCGGCGGGGCGCGCCCGCTCATCGGGCGGATCCTGGTCCTGGACGCCTGGGGCGGCGCCGTCACCGAGCTGCCGGTGCGCAAGAACCCCGCCTGCCCGACCTGCGGGGCGCGCCCGGTCCCGGCCGGGAACGACACGCCGCCCGGGTGGTCCTAGGAGTACCTGGGACGCCGGCCGGGCGAATCGTAGGGTGGGGGCGTCGGCGTCCGAGCACCACCGGGCGCCAGTAACGGAGGACTCCATGAGTACCACACCCGCCCTGCCCGCCACCATGCGCGCCGTCGTCATGCGCGCCCCCGGCGACGTCGTCGTCGAGGACGTCGAAGTGCCCCGCGTCGTGCACCCGACCGACGTCGTCCTCAAGATCGAGGCCGCCTGCGTCTGCGGCTCCGACCTGTGGCCCTACCGCGGCCTGCAGCCCGTGGAGAACCGGCGCATGGGCCACGAGTACGTGGGCACCGTCGTCGAGGCCGGCGACGACGTGAAGACCCTGAAGGTCGGCGACTTCGTCATCGGCTCCTTCATGGTCTCGGACAACACCTGCGAGATCTGCCGGGCGGGTTACCCCTCGCGCTGCGCCAACGCGGGCTCGTACACGGGCATGCAGGCCCAGTACGCCCGCGTCGAGCTGGCCGACGGCACGCTCGTCGTCGTCCCCGGCGGCAAGCCGGAGGACCCCGACCGCCTGGCCGACTACCTCGCCGCCTCCGACGTGCTGGGCACCGGCTGGTTCGCGGCCGTGGCCGCCGAGGCCGGCCCCGGCAAGACGATCGCCGTCGTCGGCGACGGCGCGGTGGGCCTGTGCGCCGTCCTGGCCGCCAAGGCGCTGGGGTCCGAGAGGGTCATCGCCTTCTCCCGCCATGAGGACCGCGCGGCGCTGGCCCGCGAGTTCGGGGCCGACGTCGTCATCGCCGAGCGCGGCGAGGCCGGTGCGGCCAAGGTCAAGGAGCTGACCAATGGGCTGGGTGCCCACGGGGTGTGCGAGGCCGTGGGCACCCAGCTGTCCATGGACCAGGCCATCGCCTCGTGCCGCCCCGGCGGCCACGTCGGCTTCGTCGGCGTCTCCCACGACCAGAAGATCGACGGGCAGACCCTGTTCTTCTCCGAGGTGCACCTGCTCGGCGGGCCGGCGCCCGTGCGCCGCTTCCTGCCGGACCTGATCCGGCGCATCCAGTCCGGTCAGATCCATCCCGGGCGCGTCTTCACCCGGCGCCTGCCGCTGGAGGAGGCCGCCGAGGCCTACAGGGCCATGGACGAGCGCCGCGAGATCAAGGTGCTGCTGGAGGTCTGAGGCCGCGCGGCCGGACGCCGGGGGCCACGGGGGACGGGCGGGCGGCGCCGCCGGGAAAGGAGTCGTTTTGAGGAGAACCAGGAGGACGACGGCGATCGTCGCCGCGGTCGCGGTATGCACGACGGCTCTGATGGCCGCCTGCCTGTTCCTCGTCCTGCCCCGCATGCACGGGGATACGAGCCACGTCGACAGACGTGTGGTGAACCTCGGCGACCGCAGCGAGCAGGACGTCGAGGCCGCGATGGACGCGGTCGAGGAGCGCTTCGCGAGCGGATTCCGGGACTGCGCGCTGACCGACCTGTGGTTCGACGCGGAGCGGAGGAATCCCGAGTACGAGGAGGAGTACGGCGCGGACAACGTCCTGGTGCTGGACTCGAAGTTCACCACGGGGCCGTGGGCGGACCCCTCGCTCAACCCCGACTCCGGCTACACCTGGGAGTGGGTCCTGGTGAGGACAGGCACCGGCTGGAGCATCAAGAACTACGGGTCGGGGTGACCCGGCGGTCCGGGGCCGGGGCGGCCGCCGCCGTCGGTCAGCGCCCGGGCGCGGCGGCCCGCTGAGGCGACCGCGGAATCCTGCGGATCAGGCGGCCGCGGCGGGCGCGGCCCGGCGCCGACGACGGCGGCGGACGGCGGAGACGGTGCCGGTCACCGTCAAGCCGATGCTCACCACGCACAGGCCGAAGCCGACCCGGTGGACGGGCACCGCCGAGTGATCGTAGTCCCAGTAGGCCTGGAAGTCCTCGACGCTGAGCGGGCACTGCTTGCCGTCGACCTCGATGGCGAAGCCCGAGGTCGGGTTCCCCTCCTCGACGCAGGTGTAGCTCGGCGGATCGCCCAGGTGGCGGACGAAGAAAAGGCCCACTCCGGCGGCGAACAGGATGATGGCGGCAAGGAACCAGTACAGGGGTTTCATGCCGTGGATCATACCCGCCCCTATCCCCGCCCCGTGGGCCGTTTCGCAGCCACGGATGGGGCCCGCGCCATGGCATGATCGCCGCGGCGCGGGCGTGCGGCCCGACTCCGCCGTCGGCGCCGACCGCCGGGGGCCGCCGCCGACCACCGCCGCTGACCATCAGCAGACGACGGGGCACTCCACCCGCGCCGGCAACCACCTCAGGGAAGGGCACGCCGTGCAGTACGTCGACTCCCGCGACCTTCGCAAGGAGCGGGGAGCCTTCTTCACGCCCGAACCGCTGGCCGCCTTCATCGCCGGCTGGGCGCTGCGCGACCCCGACGACTCGGTCCTTGAGCCCTCCTGCGGCGAGGCCGTCTTCCTGCGGGCCGCCGCCGCCCGGCTGCGCGAGCTCGGCGCCGCCCCGACCGCCGGTCAGCTCACCGGCGTGGACCTGCACGCCGCCTCCGTGGACAGGGCCCGCCGTCGTCTCGGCGAAGCGGGCCTGAGCGCCCGCCTGGCCGTGGCCGACTTCTTCGACTATCGCGCCGCCCGCCCGGTCCGGGCCGTCATCGGCAACCCGCCCTACATCCGCTACCAGGACTTCCGGGGCGCCGCCCGCGCCGGGGCGCGCCGGGCCGCGCTGGCCCAGGGGGTCGGGCTGACCGCCCTGGCCTCCTCGTGGGCGGCCTTCGTCGTGCACGCCGCCTCCTTCCTCGCCGTCGGCGGGCGGATGGGGCTCGTCCTGCCCGCGGAGCTGCTGAGCGTCAACTACGCCGCACCGGTGCGCGAGTTCCTGCTGCGCCGCTTCGAGCGGGTGCGGCTGATCCTGTTCGACGAGCGCGTCTTCCCCGACGTCCAGGAGGAGGTCGTCCTCCTGCTGGCCGACGGTCACGCGACCGGCCCCGGCGCCGACCACGTCGAGATCGCCCAGCTCCGCGGCCTCGACGAACTCAGTGGCCCCGGCGGGCTTATCGGCGCCGCCGGGCTCCGCGACCTCGATGAGTTCCGCGGCGCCGCCGGTCCGGCCGCCCCGGCGCGCTTCGACCGATGGAGGCCCGCCTCCCCCGGGGACAAGTGGACCGGCGCCCTGCGCGCCTGCCGCGCCTACGAGTCGGTGACGGGGGCCGACGACGGCGCCTTCGCCGTCCTCGGCTCCTGGGGGCGCCTGTCGCTGGGCGGGGTGACGGGCGCCAACGGATTCTTCGCCCTCCACCCGGCCCGCGCCCGCGAGCTCGGGCTGGGGCCCGGCGACCTGCTGCCGCTCAGCCCGCCGGGCTCGGCCCACCTGCGCTCCCTCGTGCTCGACGACGCCGCGGTGAGGCGCCTGGGCGGCCAGGGCCGCGCGACCCTGCTCTTCTCCCCGCCCGGCAGGCCCTCGGCGGCGGCGCGCGCCTACATCCGCGCGGGCGAGGCCGACGGCGTCGACCGGGCCTACAAGTGCCGGGTGCGCACCCCCTGGTGGCGGGTGCCGCTGCCCGCGAAGGCGGACGTCCTGGTGACCTACATGAACGACGAGTCCGTCTGCCTGTGCGCCAATCTCGCGTGCGTGCGCCACCTCAACTCCGTCCACGGCCTGCGACTGGCCGACGGCGCCCGCCGCCTGGGCGCCCCCGTCCTGGCCCTGGCCGCCGCGAACTCCGTCACCGCCCTGGGCGCCGAGCTCGTCGGCCGGTCCTACGGCGGGGGCCTGCTCAAGCTCGAGCCGCGCGAGGCGGCGCGCCTGCCCGTGCCCTCCGCCGACCTCGTCGCCCGCCGCGCCCGCGCCCTGAGAGACTTCCTCCCCGCGGCGCGCCGGCTCCTGACCGCCGGGCAGCGGGAGCGCGTCCGGAACGAGGTGGACCGGATCCTCGGCCTGGAGGCCCTCATCGGCGCCGACGGCGCCGAGCAGATCCGCGGCGCCCGGGAGCACCTGGTCTCCCGGCGTCGGGCGCGGGCCGGCCGGCCGAAGTCCGGAGGGGACTCGTAGCGCCATCGGCGCGGGTGCGCCGCTACCCTCGGGGCATGAGCACTCCGGCCACCCCCGCCTCCCCGACGACGGAGCGCCGCTGGCGCGAGGACCTGGACCTGGCGCACGCGATCGCCGACCAGGTCGATCCGGTCACCCGGGCGCACTTCGAGCGCCAGGACTTCGAGGTCCAGACCAAGCCGGACCTCACCCCCGTCACCGACGCCGACCGGCAGGCCGAGCGCATGATCCGCGAGAGCCTCTCGCGGGCGCGAGCGCGCGACTGCGTCCTGGGCGAGGAGTTCGGGCAGACCGGCCGCTCCCCCCGCCAGTGGGTCATCGACCCGATCGACGGCACGAAGAACTTCGTGCGGGGCGTGCCCGTGTGGGCCACGCTCATCGGCCTGGTCGAGGACGGCGAGGTCGTCGTCGGCCTCGTCTCCGCCCCAGCGCTGGAACGGCGCTGGTGGGCGGTCGCGGGCGGCGGCGCCTGGACGGGGCGCTCCCTGAGCGCATCGCGCCGCCTGCGCGTGTCCGGCGTGAGCGGCCTGGAGGACGCCTCGCTGTCCTACGCCTCGCTGTCGGGCTGGGCGCGGCGCAGGCGGCTGGGGGCGATGCTCTCGCTCATGCGGGACTGCTGGCGCACCCGCGCCTACGGGGACTTCTGGTCCTACATGCTCGTGGCCGAGGGCGCCGTCGACCTGGCCGCCGAGCCCGAGCTGGAGCTCTACGACATGGCGGCGCTCGTGCCGATCGTCACGCAGGCGGGCGGGCGCTTCACCTCCCTGGCCGGGGAGGCCGGCCCCTGGGGCGGGGACGCCGTGGCCACGAACGGGCTCCTGCACGACGTCGTCCTGGAGCGCCTGGCCGCCGAGACCGACTGAGGGCGGGCGGCGGGCAGTCCGAATCGCCCGGAACGCGCGCTCGGGCCATCTCCCGCGGACATCCTCTTGCCCGGGCGTGTCACGGGCGACTATAGTTGATCGTGTGAAACCAAAATCGTATGAATTATCCTGTCAGTTGTGGAAGGCCTGGGTATCATTCGATGTCAACCACCCAGTCCCCCCAGAAGAGCCCGCATTCTCCTCCAGGGCTCCTGTCGTTCTGCGTGCACGCCATCACATACTGCGCCATCCGGCCGACAATCAAGATCCTCGCTGGTTCAAGACCTCCTTCGACACCTGGACCCGAGAGGTGGAACTGGTGGAAGAAGGAGAGGCCGCGATTATGGCCGGTCAACTCGTCGACGCACGAGCGAGATTCGCCGAGTTGTTCGAGCGCGCCCAGCAGGAGGACGCCCATCCCGCGCGTCTAGTCGACGCACTGATCGGGCTCGGGGACGTATCTCGCACCGAAGAGAAACTGGACGTGGCCGAGAGCCACTACAGAGAGGCGGTTCGGGTTTCCGACCGATATAATATGCCTTTCGGTCGAATTCGGGCCATGGTCCCCCTGTTCCACCTTCAGCAAGGAAACGTTGCATCCCTAGACATTCTGAGTTCGACGAACGAGATCCTTGCAGAGGCCAAGCGCCTCGGAGACAAGACCTACGTCGCCAACATCGAGATGATTCGTGCCGAAGCGTTCACGAGAATACGTGAGTTCGAGCGCGCCATGGAGGCGGCGAACGCCGCGGAGGAGCAGTTCGACGGCAACATCGTCGGCCTCGCGGGCCTCTACATCCGGTTAGCGGATCAGTTCCGGATGCGAGAGGATGAGGAGCTTCTCCACAAGATCCTGGATCGACTCTTCGGAGTCTTACGGGAGGCGCCGCTGACTCGTGAAAGATCAGATGCACTTGATCTTAAAGCAGCCTGGCACATCATGCGCGGCGAATTAGAAGAGGCCGCCGGCGCCGCTACGGAAGCGGTCGAAATCGCTAAGAGCATGGACTACCAGTTCGGTGTCATCTACGCACGCACAACACTGTCGCAGATCCATAGAAAAAATGGTGATCTCGAAGAGGCCCTGCATCAGCGCAATCTCAACATCGACTTCTTCCAATCAACCAATATGCTGAAGACGCAGCTCTCATATTCGCTGATCGAGCGCGCCGAGATCCTCATCGATCTCAAAAGGGAGAAGGAGGCGACTTCAGACGTCGTAGAGTCCATCGGCGCCCTGGAGTCTCTTCGCTGCGAGCAATCCAGCCCACGATCTCAGTACGAGTATCGCAACCGTTTTGCGCAGATCTACCGACGATCACTCCAGGTCGCATGCGACATCAATAACCCGCACCTGTTCATCACCGCCTTCGAGGGAATCTGGGGACGTCGCCTCGCGGGCCTCACAGAGAGACCAGCACATATCAATGACTACGCTCTGCTCATGGCGCAGATGCTGGCGCAGTCGCAATTGGCGGAGGACGATGACAAGGAGAACGAGGATGGAGAAGGAGATACCAGCACAACTCTCATGCGCCGCATCCTGGGGCGCCTGACCGCGCAGGACTCCTCGTCCGAAAAACTCGACGAAGAGTCCGCGGCCGACCTGGCCTCCCTGTCGCATCCTTATAATGAGCCTTTCTCACCAGGGTTCGTGTCAGGAATCGCGCCAGAGGGTGATGATGACGAGGGCGGCGGCCATGATCGTGGTGATGGTGGCGGGGTCGAGGGAGACTCGTTGCAGGGCCCTGAAGTGCTTGAACATGGCATTGGCCCTCTCGGCCGGGGCCCGCATGGCGGACAGCAGGTTGTTGCGGGTCTCCTCGTCCGGTGTCGGGCAGGGGTTCTTCGTGGGGGTCAGCACGCCGATCCCCGCCCCCTGGTACCCCTTGTCGGCCAGCACCGGCATCCCCAACCAGGCCGACCGGTACAGGGCCGGCAGCACGTGCAGCCTGGCCGCGGTCAG
>NZ_AUBL01000034.1 GCF_000429225.1 Actinomyces dentalis DSM 19115 | reverse complement strand
GCCGTCCACCACGTAGTCGCAGTCCCGGGGCACCTCCTCGGCCGTGAGCAGCAGGACCACCAGGGTCCGGGAGAGCGCCTCCGTCAGGGCCTTGATGGCCCGCGAAACAGTGGGCTGCGACACACCCAGGATCTCTCCGATCACCGCCTGCACGATGTTCTGACGCAGGTACATCAAAGTCGCCCGCAAAGACCCGGACAGGCCCAGGATCGGCGGATACCCCTCGACCCCCTCCTCGCGCAGCCAGGCGAGCAGCCCGTCGAACTCATCATCGGTCAATCCCGTGGTACACTCCATCATGATGGCCCACTCCTTCCGGGGTCATGGCTGTTGTTTCTCAGACGCCCATGATACCCCACGGGGATGGGCCATCATCATATCGCCCCCCGGAAATGACCCAGGACACACCCAGAATAACCTTCATGGTAAGAAAGACTTATCGTTTAAATCAGTTGCCGATGCCGGGAAAAGTATTCTTGATCACTTCAAGGAGTTTGGCGGCAATGGTTTGATCTAACTGGATCGTCTGACTTACCTTCGGATGGCTCTTCCGTTTATCCGAACCGAAGGTTGAGAGATGAAGGTAAGTTCGCCCATCATCACCCGTAACGACCTGGTATGTACAGTCAACCTCACTCGCATGAACCCGTACGTTCTGCGTGCCTTTTTCAAGGGTTCTCAGTTTAGCCATTGTGGATCCTTTCACCGTGTTGTCACCGAGAGTGAGGTGTCAAGAGTTAGTTTGAGGGTGTTCGGGTATATTTATAGGGTACGGTGAATCTTTCTTGCCAAAAATGTCGGTTCGAGAATTCGGATTGGTGTGATAGTACAGTATGAGGAGGGATAAGTAGAGCCGACATGTACGGTGTTCGTGCCGTCCTACGGAGTCCTTCAGCAGCGTCACCTCACCCGGAGTCGCCACACGCCGCGCTCCTCGTCCGAAGCGGGGAGGAGGACGTCGGCCTTCCTCAACTTGAGGCCGGCCCAGCGCAGGTCGTACTGCCAGGTGTAGAAGAGATCGCCCGACTCCCGCAGATCATCCTCGTGCCGATCCCAGACCGCCCGCGAGATCTCAACGATCGTCCCCGCCCCGCCAAGACTCTGGAGAGCCTCGACGATCCAGTCGGGCAGGTCGTTCCTGTGCGCCATGCCTCCAGTCTGCCATCAACACCCGCATCCGGGCTCGGCACGCGCGAGCTACCAGCAAGCTACGACGCCGAGCTCACACTTCTCGTGACCCGAGTACATCCGGCCATCGAGGAGGACGCCATGAGCGCGCACACCACCGCCACACCCGAGCAGGAGCAGGTCCTGAGACAGGCGGCGACGCTGTCCCGGATGCTCCAGCAGACCTGGTCCCGCGCCGACTCCTACGACGTCGTCATGCTCCTCGTCGCCGAACTCCTTGAGGCCCACGCCGACACCGGCATCGACCTGGGCACATGGCCCGTGCCGCTGGCCGCCGTCGTCTCGCACCTCGCCCAGGATCCCGAGGGCTGCGAAGTCCTGCGCGCCGCCACCATCGAACCGTGGTTCACCGTCATCGGCACCCACCGCGGGCACAGGCGCGAGGCGGTCGCCGTCGTCGCCGGCCAGCGCGTGGTCGAAACGGGGATCGGCGCCTGGTGGCGTCAGATCCAGGCGCCATCGGCAGCCGACGCCGCAGGGTTCGCCATCCGGAGTCCCGCCTGATCGATCGTCTGACCCGAGCCCCGCGCATCGGATGACCGAACACCCGGAAACTTTGCGATTGTCAGGCCGCCTTCGAAATCGACTCGTCGATCTTGCCCGTCATTCTGTGCAGAAACCCCAGGTTCATCAGCAGTGCGGCGCCGATTACGACCGTGAGAATGGCCAGTAGTGGGTAGTTGACAGGGAATGTGACGAATGCGATCCCCAGCGTCGCCACCACCAGTGGGGAAGTGAACACGGCGGTCCGGCTCCCCGGCGCCCATCCGGGGAAGACGAGGGCTTCGCGGATATGAGCGACGAGGTGCAGGGCGTAGGCGATGAAGGTGGCGGCTATGGTCTCAACCGAGCCCAGGATAATCCCGACCGATAGGATGAGACTTGAGACGATGAACTCCTCGCAGATCTTCGCTGCTATCGATTCGGTCGACGGGTAACTGCCCGCCCCCGCGATGAACATCTCCGACGCGTAGCGCTCATCGTTCGCATGCTCGTCGATGTACCGACGGATGAAAATGATCTCGTCGAACTCGTGAATCATGAAGAGCGTGATCGTGATGAATGCGAACGTGCCTATGCTCATCGGGACTCCTCCTCGTAGCGGCTTCGCGGGACATCGATGAAGCAGACGATCCAGCGGTCCGTATCGCCAGTCATCTTCTCATCTTCATGTCGATGGCGCTTAGCATCCTTCCCGCCCTGGGCGTCAACTCCTGCTGTGCTGCGGGTCACCGACTGGAACTCATGAGGACGACCGGGAGGGTCGGTACTGCCTTCTTCGAGATTCGCGACATCGGATGTGATGTTGGTGACGACTCGTGCGGCCTCGGCATTGAGCCGTGCGATCGCAATGGAGTCGGTCATGGGGCCATGGTAGCACCGGACGCCGGGACCGCCTTCCATGGTGTCTGTTGGGTCATGTGCGAGGCGTTGATGGCGGATGAAGGAATCGATTCTCCGGGAATGCGGGATGAAGATCCTTATGAGTTGACGAGGGCAGGGGCTGCGAATCATTCTCACGCCGCTTGATGGGCATTGCCGTCGGGATCGTCGCGAAGTCGATCTGGGCAAGTCAGAAGGCTCGTTCAGAGGGCGGCGGTTCACCGCAGGAGCGGCCGCCCGGATCCGTTCACATGACGCGTCAGGAGCGGTCGGAGGTCCCGACGAATCTCGGTTTTGGCGCCCTGGGAGGATCGTTCGGGTCGACACATCGGATGCGCTCGGCGATTTCCTTGTGATTCCGCGGTTCTGACGGCGGCGCGATCGAGTGCGGGTTGGAACGATCCTCCCAGAACACCATGTTCATGAAGGCCGTGGCCCGCCTCGCGCCGAGGTGCTGCCGCTGCCGCCTCCCGGGCCGCCGCCATCGGACGTGCTGGCCTCACCGGGGTCCTGACCCCTGGTTTCGAGGGCGACCTCATCGCCGCGGCCGACGATCCCGGCCAGGACCTGACCGTCCTGCACGACCTGCGCCTATGGTGGTCTTCCGCGGAGGATCGCCGCGGGCGAGCAGGGTTTACTTGCGCATACTTCCCTCTGCGCGGTACGGGGTGAGGGACGCTGTGGGGCGCCCGGCTGTGCGCGGGCGCGTTCGCGATGCCCGTGGTCGGTCGGGGGTGATGGGGCGCTGGCGCCCGGGTCGGCTGTTCAGTCGTTGTCTGTGAGGAGGCTGGGGGTCTTCCGCGAGTTGATCGGCTGGTTGCTTTCGATGGTGGGCAGGCCGGTGAGTGGGTCGAGGTGGAGTGGCTCCGGTGGGGCGATCTGGTCGATGTGGGCCTGCACACCGTCGCTGAGGAACCGCGACATGGACACGCCGCGGGCCGCCGCGCTCGCCTTGATCCGTTCGTGGGCCGCGGGAGACAGATCGATCGTGGTGTGCATGGGCCCATCATGTGACGATGCGCCCCGGTGCGGCAATGACATGGGACTCCTTCTGACGGTGCGATCTCGTTGAGCGGAATGATGCCCGCCCGGGGAGTCCGCCGTCGAGCGTTTTGCCGGCGGATGGGGAACCGCAGAATCTCGCGGAGAACGACGACGGAGGTGGCCGTAACGGGCCTTCGGCGGTGATGCCGGGGTAGAGTCGCCTCATGACCCGCCAACTGATCAGGGGGCCGCGATGCTGCGGTTCGACGTCGATCGCCTCCGACTCGCGGTGCGTGCGGGAGGTGCGGCCATGAGACGCATGGCTCTGAGGCGCATGCCGGGGATGACGGTTACGGATCTCATCCCCATCCATGAGGACGACCCGGGCGGGTCGGCCGACTCGCAGCACTCGACGCGAGGATCGCACGAGTCGCTCTGTCTCGAGCGGCCCAGATCTTCTCTTCAGTGATGGAGGCGATTTCGAATGACCGAGCTCTACGTTGTCAAGCATGTGGCCGACCGTGTTGCCAATGAACCGCGTAACGTGGGCGTCATAGCCGCAACCGGGCGCGGCGCCGACTCTCGGGTCGCCACGCGTTTCCTCAGCGTCGATCCGGACGGGACGTCGGCGCGCAGGCCGCTTCCCGGGGTTCCCAAGAACATCTATCTGGCCTGGGTGAATTACTTCCGGGTGAAAACGCGGGAGGGCCGCTGGGAGGACATTGCGCGCGCCCGACGGCGCCGTCCCCAGGACTTCTATCTCGATCATGTTCTGACGATTCTCGACAGTGATGACGTCGAACGAATCGCCGACGAGTACTTCTCCCGCCTTGTCCAGACCGTCGGGAGGGTCAGGGCGCCAGCTGATCGAGTGGAACCGGGCTCGCCTCGACGTCGTACGGATGTGGATCATTCTCAGCCGACGGCGGCTCGACGGCCCGCCGGGCGGCGTCGGCCGGGGAGGTGAAGACGAATACGGTGCGATCGGGCCGAAGTTCTCTGATGCCTGCGATGCGCGCGACCTCGGTTCCCCGGACGTCGACGGCCGTGAGCGTCACCGGGATGCCGCTGGGACTCTGGTTGCCCAGGGACATGCTCTGCGGTGACAGGAGCAGGGATGTCCGGCCCGCCCCCGCGAGCCACTGCCCGCTGGGGAAGGAGGAGCCCGGTGCCGTTGGATCACCCAGGGGGAAGACGCTGATGAGGCCCTGGCCGGCACCGCCGGGGAAGGGCGCCCGCGCGGTCTGGACCGCGAGGGCGTCATCGGTGAGCGCCTGCCCCAGCACGAGGCCCGTGACCTCGGCCCGCCGCACGAGACCGCCCGTGGCGGTGTCGAGGACCACCACCTCGGTGCGCTGCTGCGCGACGTCGCCGACGGCCTCGGGCAGGAGGATGAGGGACAGGCGGGCGCCGTCGGGACTGAGGACCGCGTAGGAGACGGGGTTATTGCCCATGGTGTTGTCCAGTATGCTCTCGGCCCCGTCCTGCGGTTTACCGGGATAGTCGCTGAGGGCCCGGATGCACGCCGTCGGCCGGTCGATGAGAACCGCCCACTGGATCCGGTCGTCCGCGTCCCGGCTGACCACCAGGGTCGAGTCGCGCGACGCGGTCGAGGAGAGGGAGAGCAGGGCGACCGTCCCCGATCCGGTCTCGAGGGCGTTCGTGCAGTCGGCACTGGCCGTCGCGCTCTCCTCCTCGGCGCGCTGGGCGGAGATCGTCGTCACGACGGCGTCGGTTCGGCCCGGCGTGCAGGCGCTCGGCGCGAGGACGAGTGCGAGGGCCAGCGCGCACGCCATCAGAAGGCGCGGAAGGCGCAGGGCCGGGCGCGGGGCGGGGCTCATGGGGCGCCCGCCGAGAAGGCGAGGAGCCGGACGTTGCGTGACCAGACCGATTCGCCCGTGATCTGAACCACCAGCGTCACCCCCGGGGCGCCGAGGGCGGTGATGCCCGACTCGTTGTGATTCAGCCGGTCCCGCTCCAGGTCGGCGAGCCACGGGTTGAAGGACTTGCGGCCGGGGGCGAGGCAGGAGGTCGTGCCGTCCACCGGGAGGCTCACGCCGGCGCCGCCGTCGCCCGGTGTGATCGTGAGGCGGGTCTCGACGCCGTCGCCCGCCTCGTGCAGCGCAATGCCGACTCTCGCGGCCGCCAGACCCGGGGTGCGGGCCGCTTCGGTGACGGCGCCCGTGGCCGGATCGAAGACCGCCGCGACCATGCCGGGCTCGGGGCCGGGGGGATCATAGGAGTCGATCTCCCACTGGGTCCCCTCGGGCGGTGGTGGCACGGTGACGAGCAGGTTCGTCGACAGGCTCGCCCGGCCGTTGACGGCGACGGCCGGGCCCAGGTCCGCGGTGGCGGTATCGGCCCCCTCGACGCCCGCGAGCGCGTCGAGGCCGACGGCCCGGGCCCCGCCGTCGGCCAGGACGGTGCCCCACCCGTTGCTGAGCACGAGGTGGTAGTGAACGGTCGCCAGCACGTCGTCGACCGTTCGCGCCGCCGCGGGGTCCGATTCGGGGGCCACCGTCAGGGTCGTGGTCACCGCCCCCGAGCCCTCGTCCTGGGACGGGTCGGACAGCTCCAGGACGAAGGAGGAGTGGCCGGCCGGGCCGGTGTAGTGGTCGGGGCGGGGGTAGTCGTCCTCCTCCGGCAGCGTCCACATCAGGGACCCGTCCTTCAGGCTGTAGGCGCTGCGCCCGTCCAGGACGGCGTCGTCGGTGAGCTGGAGCCGCCCGCCCTCGCTCAGATGCTCCATGACCGGGCTGCCGGAGACGGTGTCCAGCACGACGGTCTGGTACTCGGGCGCGCCCTTGAGGAAGGCGCCGGGCCCGAGCAGGCGCAGGGCCGCGTGACTGCGGTCGGGGCTCGTGATGAGGCAGGGCCTGTCGCCGACGACGGGCTTCTCGGCGTCCTCCTCCGGGCAGGCCAGGGTGATGTTCTCGCGGCGGAAGGTCCAGGTCGGCGAGCCGTCGGCGGGGTCGAGGCCCTGGAGGCCGTCCGGGGTGAGGATGAGGGGGCCGGCCGCCCCGGCGACGACGTCGGTGAGCTCGGCGATGTCCCGGCTCCAGGCCGGTTCGGGGGAGAAACTGGTCGGGTTCGCGGGCAGTCCGACGGCGGTCCGCTGGGTGGCGGGCGCGTCCTCCGGGCTGCGCAGCTGCACGACGGCCGCGCTCCCGGCCAGGACGAGCACCGCGACGAGCGTCGGGGCGGCGACGGCCGCCCACCGCGCGGGGCGCCATCGCCCGCCGGGGGAGGGGTCGTCGCCGCGGGCCGTGTGCAGGGCGTTGCCCAGCGCGCCGGCGGCGGCCGCGAGCGACAGGCCGATCACCATGAGGGCGATGAGGAGGAGCTCGGTCACGCCGATTCCCGTGGCCCGGGCGATCGTGTCCCACCGGCGCGCGCAGACCGTCGCCGCCCGGCCCCCGAGGCACAGGACGAGGGCGGCCACCGCCAGGTGCAGGACGGCGGCGACCCGTCTTCCCGCGCTGAGCCGGCCGTTGCCGGGCCGGCCGTCTCCGGCGCGGCCGCCGACCGCCCGATTGCCGCCGGACCCGCCGTCGTCGGCCCGGTGTCCGCCGGTCGCCCAGTCCTCGCCCGCGTCGAGGTCCATCTTGCGCCGGACGAGGCTGCTGAGCGCCCGGAGGCCCAGGATCGGCAGGATGCTCGGCACCGTCACGTCCTCGGGGAAGTCGCCGCCGGTGGCCTCGGCGGTGCCGAGGGCGTTGCCGGCGTCGTCGGGGATGAAGGCGAGGTGGAGGCCGCTCGGCCACACCAGTCGCGCCGCGGCGGCGACGGCCAGGAGGACGACGGCGCCCGCCAGGCCGGTGCGCAGGGCGCGGCGCGCCCGGGGGACGTTCAAGGACGGGCGGGCAGGGGCCATGCCCTCAAGTATGGCTCAGGCGGCGTGCGGCGGATCGTGTTCTCCCCGCCCGCCCGGGCGCCTCGTCTCCGGCGGTGAGGACTCGGACCGGGGGCGGCGACGTCCGCTGGGACGGCCGCCAGATGAAGCCGCGGCGCCCGTGGCCGTCCGGGGCGGGGCATGATGGCCCCGTGCGCGACCTCACCCGCCCCACCGAGCCCTCCCGCGCCGTCCAGGCGCGCATGGCCGCCGAGACCGCCGTCCGGGCCGGCGTCGTCGGCCCCGCCGCCGTCCTGGCCGAGTCCGACGGCGCCCCGCCCCGCCTGCGCGCGGCGCTCGCCCGGTCCCTGGCCGGGCTCGCGCCGCGGATCGCGGCCCTGTCCCGCGACATCCACGCCCACCCCGAGGTCGGCTACCACGAGCACCGCGCGGCCGCCGCCGTCGCCGGCCTCCTGCGCGAGTGCGGCATCGAGCCCGAGGTCGGCGTCTACGGCATGGACACGGCCCTGCGCGCCGAGATCGGCCCGGCGGGCGCCCCCGCCATCGCCGTCCTGGCCGAGTTCGACGCCCTGCCCGGCATCGGCCACGGCTGCGGGCACAACGTCATGTGCGCCAATTCCGTGGGCGCCTTCCTCGCCCTGGCCGACCTCGCCCGGCGCGGGCAGTGGGCGGAGTCGGCCCCGCCCGGCCGCGTCATCCTCCAGACCACCCCCGCCGAGGAGTGCGACACCGCCAAGGAGCGCCTGGTCCGGGCCGGCATGCTCGACGGCGTCGACGCCGCCATCCAGACCCACGCCTACGCCCGCGACGTCGCCGACCAGGTCTGGCTGGGCGTGCGCCGCATGCGCGCCGTGTTCACGGGCGTGCCCGCGCACGCCGCCTCCCAGCCCTTCATGGGCCGCAACGCCCTGGACGCCGCCACTCTCGCCTTGAGCGGGATCGGCCTGCTGCGCCAGCAGATCCTGCCGTGGGACCGCGTCCACGCCGTCGTCGTCGACGGCGGGGAGGTCGCCAACATCATCCCCGAGCGCGCCGAGCTGTCCCTCATGGTCCGCTCGAAGTACCCCGAGACCCTCAAGGACCTGGTGGGGCGCGTGGAGGACGTCCTGCGCGGGGCCGCCCTCATGAGCGGCACGGGCGTGCGCATCATCGTCCCCGACTACACCAACGAGATGCCGGTGCGCGCCAACGGCCCGCTCACGGCCGCCTGGGTCCGCTCCCAGCGCGAGCGCGGCCGCGACCCGCTGCCCGCCGGCGTCGTGCCGGAGACGGTGGCCGCGGGGACCGACTTCGGCAATGTCTCCCAGCGCGTGCCCGGCATCCACCCGCTCATCGGGGTCGCCGACTCCCCCGACGTCGCCCTGCACACCCGCGAGATGACGCGGGCGGCCGGTTCGCCCACGGGGGAGGCCGCCGCGGTCGACGGCGCCTACGGGCTGGCGGCCGTCGCCCTGGACTGGCTGCACGACGCCGATCTGCGCCGGGCCGTGCGGGAGGACTTCGAGGCGGGCGGCGGCGCCGTCGACGTGGAGCACTTCTGGGACGCCTGAGCCTCGGGCCGAGTCCGCGGGCCCGACCGCGGCCCCGGCCCGGGGACCGGCGCGGGCGGCGCACGGGGGACGGGGGCTGATGCCGCCCATCGGCAACGGCGGGCAGCGCCGCCCGGACGGCGCGCCGGGGAGCGCCGCTACTCGTCGGCCATGGGGAGTACTGCTCTTGTGGGTCGTGGGGAGTACTGCGATCATGAATGCCGTGACTGTCTCACCGGGGAACTTCTCCACGCCGCCCGTCTACAACCCGCCCCCGACCGCGCCGGGCTGGCCGCCGAGCGGGGGTGCCGTCCCGGCGAGGCGGGGCTCCGGTGTGGAGGCCATGGCCGCCGTCTTCGCCGGACTGGCCCTGACGAACTTCATAGCGCTGTATCTCCGGAGCCCCTACCAGCCTCTTTTCGGCGATGGCGCCCTCGCCCGTTTCATAATGGAATTCCTCTTCGGGGACATCTGGTACATCATCGTGGGATTCGTCCTGTGCCTGCGGCACCGGGCGGCGGCGGGCTCCGCGGTCGTGCTGTTCTCCGTCGGCCCCCATGTCACAACATATGTGATTGGTATCACACAAAATGATTATGTGTCCGTGGACGGCGACACGGAGTTCACCACGACGGTCATTTTCGCGGTGATCACCGCGGTCGCGCTCTTCGGCGCCTTCATCATGAACCTGCTCGGCGGGCCCGGGGGCGCGGGAATTCCGCCCAAGCCGCTCCAGCTGTCCGAGGCCGCACTGGCGTACTGCATAGTGGCAGGCGCCATCGGCCTCTTCAACGTCATCCACGCCCTCATGGGGTACCCGCTCTTCGGAAGGGGCGTCATGGAGGCGGGCGTCCCCCCGATGATGATGGCGGTCTACGCCTGTGACGCCATCGTTCTGATTCTGGGCATCGGGGCGATCGTGGTGCTGCGATCCAGGCGCTCCCGCGGCGCCTACGCCGGCCTGCTCGCCGGTCAGGCGATTTCCTGGGCCGCGGCTGTCGCCCTGAATTATGTCTGGCTCGTGAATGATGTCTATCATCGTTTCTACCCCGCCGTCATGGTGCCCGGCATCATAGTCGCAGTCATCGTCCTCGTCTTCGCGCTCATGGCCGGGGCGCCATCGGTGGGGCAGTGGTTCGCGGGAGTTCCGGCTCCCGTCGCGGGGATGCCGGCTCCCGGAGTCAATGTCGGCGGCCCCGTGATGGTCGCGGCCCCCGCCCCGGTCGCCGTCCCGCAGCAGGTCCTGGGCGCGGACGGGCGGATGTACACCGTGATGACCGCGGCCCCCGCTCCGATAATGGGAGGAGGGGCACCCGGGTTCGCCGGAGGCGCGTTCGCGCCCGCCGCCGCGCCCGCGCCGTTCCCGCAGGCCGCCGCTCCGTCGGCCCCCGTCGCTCCGTCGGCGCCCGCAGTCCCGTCGGGAGCCGCCGCTCCCGCGCCCGCGCCGTCCTCGCAGTCCGCCGCCTCCGCCGCTCCGCCCCTGGTCGGGTACGGATCGTCTTCCGGGTCGACCCCCTCCTCGGCCTGATCTCCACGTCGACGGTCGGCGGGCTGCTACCCTGGCGCCGTCAGTTCCTGGTGCGCGAACCGCACGGCCCGGTGGGAAGTCCGGGCGGCGCCCCGCGGGGCACTCGTCGCTCCCGTCGCCCCCGACGTGGAGAATCCGGCGTCACCGGGTCCGCCTCGGCGTACCTGGAGACAAAATGCCAACCATCTTCACTGTTCTTTTCGACGGCCGGTTCTGGGTCGGAGTGCTCGAGCGTCACGACGCTGGCCGGGTGCGGGCGGCCCGGGTCGTCTTCGGGGCCGAGCCGTCCGACGTCGAGCTCCACGCCTGGCTCCTGGCCCACGGATCCGAGCTGCTGGAGCGGGTGGAGCGGGCCCCGCGGGTGCGCGAGACCCGGGCCGGGCAGCCGCGGCGGATCAACCCGAAGCGGGCACTGCGGCTCGCGGCGCGCGAGGCCGCCCGGCCGCGTACGAGCACGACGGCGCAGCAGGCGGTCAAGGCCGAGCGCGAGGCCCGGGCGGCGCAGGCCGCCCGCACCGCGAGCGCCGACCGCCGGGCCGAGCGCGAGGCCGCCCGCGCCCGCAGACGCACCCGGGCCAGGGCCAGGCGCCGCGGGCACTGAGCCGGGGCGCGGGCGCCGCCCGTCGCCGGCCGCTGCCGCCCGTCGCCGGTCGCTGCCGGGGGAGGGGCCGCGGGCGGCTCCGCCCGCGCGCCCCTGACGGAGTCGGCCGCCCGGAAGGCGGGCGCTCACCCCCGCGCGCCCGGTCCGCGTCCGTCCCCGAGGGCGAGGATCGCCCGGCAGGAGGCGCGCATGGCGTCTTCCAGCCAGGCGGGCATATCGACGTCGGTGCGCAGGTAGCGGCGCACCAGCCCGTACGGGCCCTCCTGGCACGCCACGACCACCAGCGCCAGCGCGTCCGGGTCCGCGCGGCCGAAGCGGGCCCGGGCCAGGGCCGCCGTCGCCTCCCGCACCGCGTCGTTGACGTGCTCGACGTCGCGGCGCAGCTCGCCGTCGACGCGCGCGACCAGGTCCTGCCGGCGGTACAGCGTCATGGCGATGGCGTCGAGCCGGTTGTCGCGGCAGAACCGCGGGACGTGGGCGGCCGCCTCGCAGGCCGCGGCCCCGGGGTCCGGCAGGGCGAGGGCCTCCAGCAGTCCGACGTGGAAGCGGCGCACCGCCCGCAGCCACAGGGCCCCGAACAGGGCGTCCTTGTTCGCGAAGCGGTAGTAGACCGAGCCCGGCGGCGCGCCCAGCCGGGCGGCGACGTCGGCGACGGTGGCCTCGCGCCAGCGCTGCGCGGCCACGACGGCGGCGGCGTCGAGGATGCCGTCGGCGGTGAAGCGGGCGGGTCGTGCCATGGGCCCATCATGCCGCGCCGATTCCCCCGCCAGGGCGGGGACCGCGCCGCGGGGCCGCCACCGGCCCGGGCGGCGCCCCGCCGGGCGGGCCCCGCAGCGCTCGCGGCGGGCGTCCCGCCCGTGAGCGGGGACTGCCTCGACCAGGCGCCCGGCGGCCAGGGCCGAGGCGGGCGCCCCGCCCATGAGCGGGGACTGCGCCCCTCCGCGCCCCGCCCGTCTTGAAATCGCGGCGCCGGGCGCGAGACGCTGCTCCCGTGCCACCCGCGATCACCGCCACCGACCTGCCCGCCTCGATGAGCCCCACCGGCCCCTACCGCATCGCCATGGTCTGCACCGGCAATATCTGCCGCTCGGCCATGGCCCGGGTCGTCCTCATCGACCGCCTCACCGCCGCGGGCGTGCCCGACGACGGCGTCGACGGGGTGGCGGTGACCTCCTCCGGCGTCTCCGACGAGGAGCACGGCAACCCCATGGACCGCCGCGCCCGGCGCATTCTCGCCGACCACGGCTACGGCCGGGGCTCCGACGACGTCGCCCGCGCGGTGTCGCGCGCCATCGCCGCCCACCGCGCCCACCGCATCTCCGACGCCGAGCTGGTCGACAGCGACCTCATCCTCGCCATGACCTCCCGCCACCGCGACGCGCTGCTGCGCCGGGCCGACCGCCTGGGCCTGGGGGACGGTCCGGCCCCGGGGGACGGCCCGGACGCGGAGGCGGGCCGCATCCGCCTGTTCCGCGAGTTCGACCCCGCCACCGTCGAGTTCGCGGCCGGGCGCGGCGCGCCCCCGCCCGCAGCCCTGGACGTGCCCGACCCCTGGTACGGGACCATGGAGGACTTCGCCGCCACCCTGGAGGTCGTCGAGCGCGTGAGCGACGCCCTGGCCCCGGCCCTCGTCGAGCTGGCCGCCGAGCGCTCGCAGACCCTCACGCGCGCGCAGGCCCCCGGCCGAGCCGCGCGACCAGCCAGCCGGTGAGGGCCGCCAGGTACTCCTCGCGCGCCGCCGCGTCCGACAGGGCCAGGTCGTGCACGCCGCCCGGGATCTGCCGCACGGTCACGTCGTCGCCCAGGAAGGGGGCGCGGGCCACCATCTGCTCCACCGAGAGCACGAGGTCGCCGTGGCGGGCCTGCTCGATGCTCGCGCCCCTGCCCACCGTCGTCGTCGAGCAGCACAGCAGGACGGGCTCCCCGATGCCCAGCCCGTGGTGGACCTCGCGCTGCAGACGCCGGATCCCCGCCATGAAGCCGGCCCGGACCGGGAAGGAGGGGGAGGGCTTGAGGGTCAGGTCCCAGTCCCACGGCCCGCCCCACCGGCGGTGCAGGACGCGGGCGTACATGTCGAGCTCGATCGGCCCGGGGTCGGCGTCCGCATCCCCGGCGCGGTCCCGCGGGGCCGCGTCCGCCGGCGGCGGCGCAGCCGGCGCCCCCTCCGTCCGCCGGTCGGCCGATCGCGCCGCTGGCCCCCGCAGTTCCGCCGCCCGCGCCGCTGGCCCCCGCAGTTCCGCCGCCCGCGCCGCGGCCGCCTCGAGCCCCGCGGCCCGCAGGGCCCTGGACTCGTCCGGATTGTCGATGATCCGCTCGGGGTCCCAGCGGGAGATCAGGTCCACCCAGGCCGACCCGTAGGAGCGCACGAGCGCCGAGGAGTTCAGGTCCAGCCAGGGGGAGTTGAGCGTGATCGCCTCCACGCCGCCGGGGTGGTCCTTCGCCCAGATGACCGCCTGGAGGCCGCCCGTGGAGTGCCCGTTGAGGACGACGGCGCCGTGTCCGTGCTCGGAGCGGATGATGCGCAGCGCCTCGCCGATCTCCTCGTCGTGGACCCGCAGGTCGCGCACGTCGTGCGGGGACCAGTAGCCCGCCCCGGCCCGACCGCAGGTGCGCAGGTCCAGGGCGTAGAACTCGTAGCCGGCCTCCAGCAGGGCGTCGGCCAGCCAGGTCTGGAAGAAGTAGTCGTTGCGGCCGTGCAGGTAGAGCACGGCGCGGTCGTGGCGGGGGGCGGCGCCGGGCGCCGGGACGGCCCCCCGCTGGTGGACCAGGACGGCGTGATCCGCCCCGGGGGCGGCGTCGGACTCGGTCACGGGGATCCGGCGGGCCACCCACGGCCCGCCCAGGATGTCGGCGGTGAGCTGGGGGCGGGTCGGCGGCGTCGGCGCGGTCATGGGGCGATTGTGGCACCTCAGTCCCGCCCGGAGCCTCGTCCGGCGCGCCCGGCGCCGCGGGCGGGGCGCGCACCGGCGGCGCCCGTCGCACGGGCGGTCGGAGGCGGGCCTCCGCCCCGACCGGCGCCCCGCCCGGAAGAGGGCGTGACGTTCGTCCCTTCCCGTCGCGGGGGTTTGCCCGTCCGCCCGCACCCGCCTACCGTTGTCCTGGACCATCCAGAGCAGCCGAGAGACCTGGCTCGACGACGTTGCAGCAACCCCCGCTTCGCGGTGAGGGTGCTTCCGCCAGGATCGATGGAGGAGTGCGTGAGCGAAGATCCAGCGGGCCGGGCCGAGCCGCCCGGCGTCGGCCCCCTTGACGTCAAGACGGACGACGGCGCCCGCTCAGCCGACGACGGGCCGGGACCCGCCGACGGTCCAGCCGTCGACGGTCTGGAGCCCGCCGGTGCCGAGCCGCCCGGCGCCGAGCCCATGATCCGGCTCCACGACGTCCACAAGCACTACCGCCTGCGCGACGGGCGCGAGGTGCGCGCCCTGGACGGCCTCACCCTCGACGTCCCCGCGGGCTCCGTCCACGGCGTCGTCGGCACCTCCGGGGCCGGCAAGTCCACCCTCGTGCGCTGCCTGACCGCCCTGGAGCGGCCCACGAGCGGCGAGGTGCGCGTGGCCAGCCAGGACCTGACCGCCCTGGGCGCCCGCGAGCTGCGCGAGGCCCGCCGCGCCATCGGCATGGTCTTCCAGCACGCCAACCTCCTGGAGCAGCGCACCGCCGCCCAGAACATCGCCTACCCGCTGGCCATGGCCGGCGTCCCCAAGGGCGAGCGCCACGAGACGGTGGCCCGCATGCTCGAGCTCGTGGGCCTGGCCGACCGCGGCTCCTCCTACCCCGCCCAGCTCTCCGGCGGCCAGCAGCAGCGGGTGGGCATCGCCCGAGCCCTGGCCGACCAGCCCGCCGTCCTCCTGTGCGACGAGCCCACCAGCGCCCTCGACCCCGAGACCACCCGCTCCATCCTCGAGCTCATCCGCGACGTGCGCGACCGCCTGGGCGTCACCGTCGTCATCATCACCCACGAGATGAGCGTGGTGCGCGCCGTGTGCGACTCCGTGAGCCTGCTCGAGGCGGGCCGCGTCGTCGAGTCCGGGCCCATCGAGGACGTCGTGGCCGACGTCGCCTCCCGCCTGTCCCGCGAGCTCGTCCCCGCCCCCGCCGTCCCCGCCGGATCGGTGGGGCCCGACGACGCCGTCATCGACGTCGCCCTGACCGCCCGCCCCGGTCAGCCCGCCGCCGCCCGGGTCCTCGCCCTGGCCGCCGAGCAGGGCGCCGACGTCGCCGGCGGCCTGTTCGAGACCCTCGGGCGGGCCCAGGTGGGGCGGCTCGCCCTGACCATCCCCGCGGACCGGGCGGAGGCCGCGGTCGCGGTCCTCACCGGCGCGGGCGTCACCGCGGAGGTGCGCGCATGAGCACTGCCACCCTGTTCACCGGCGCCGCCCTGCTGGCGGCCAAGTCGGACGGCGCCTGGTTCTTCAACCCCGCCATTACGCGCAAGCTCGGGCCCGCGGCCCTCGAGACCTTCGGGATGCTGCTCGTGTCCGGCCTCATCACGATCGTCGTCGGCCTTTTCCTGGGCCTGGCCCTGGTCACCACCGGCGCGCGCGGGCAGCACCGCAACCGCGTCGTCTACGAGGTCCTCTCGCAGGTGGTCAACATCGGCCGCTCCATGCCCTTCATCATCCTCATGGTGGCGCTCATCCCGCTGACCCGCATCCTCGTGGGGACCTCCCTGGGCTGGGGGGCCGCCTGCGTGCCCCTGACGATCGGCGCCATCCCCTTCTACGCCCGCCTGGTCGAGACCGCCATCAACGACGTCGACCACGGCAAGGTCGAGGCCGCCCTCATGATGGGCGCCTCGGGGACCCAGATCACCTGGGGCGTCCTCGTGCGCGAGGCCCTGCCGACCCTCATCCAGTCCGCCACGGTCACCATCATCACCCTCCTGGGCTACACGGCCATGGCCGGCACGGTCGGTGGCGGGGGCCTGGGCGATCTCGCCATCCAGCACGGCTACCGGCGCAACGACACCGACGTCATGGTCATCGTCGTCGTCCTCATCGTTCTCATCGTCGGCGCCATCCAGGTCATGGGCGACATGCTCAGCCGGCTGGTCGACCACCGCTGACGGCGAGAGCCGAGCCCCGACCAGCCGGAGTCCCCGCCCGCGGCGCCGCCGCGCAAGCGCAGGCTCGGCGCACCCGCCCCGGGATCGCCACCGGGGCCGCCGCGGCCCCGGCCGTCACCGGTCCCGCCGCGACTCGGGTCGTCACCAGACCCATTGGTGCGCACCGCTCCGCCACTTCAGACCGCGCTCCTCCGGGAGCCCCGCCCAGGGCCGCACCGGCCCGAAAGAAGAAGGAATCACCATGCCCCGCTCCATCCGCCCCTCCATCACCCGCCGTTCCGTCCTCGCCGGCTCGCTCGTCTCCGCCGTCGCCCTCGCCCTGACCGCCTGCGGCTCCAAGGGCTCCGCGGACGGCTCCGTCAAGGGCATCGAGGTCAAGGACGGCGTCGCCACCATCACCATCGGCGCCACCCCGCAGCCGCACGTCACCATCCTCCAGTGGGTCCAGGACAACCTCGCCGCCGGCGCCGGCCTCAGCCTCGACATCAAGGAGATCGACGACTACCAGACGCCGAACACCTCCCTCGACGACGGGTCCCTGGCGGCGAACTTCTACCAGACGCCGAACTTCCTCAAGCAGCAGATCGAGGAGAAGGGCTACGACTTCGTCTCGATCGCCGACGTCCACATCGAGCCCATGGGCATCTACACCTCCAAGGGCTACACCTCGGTCGACCAGGCGGCCAACGGCGGCACCGTCGTGCTCAACTCCGACCCGGCCAACACCGCCCGCGGGCTCAAGCTCCTTCAGACCGCCGGCCTCATCACCCTCGACCCCTCCGTCGAGATCCCCTCGGACCTCGACGTCACCGCCAACCCGAAGAACCTCAAGCTCGTTACGGTCGACGGCGCCCAGGTGGCCGCCTCGATGGCCGACGCCGAGCTCGCCGTCATCAACGGCAACTACGCCCTCCAGGCCGGTCTGGTGCCCAGCCGGGACGCCCTGGTCCTCGAGCCGGGCGAGCACAGCCCCTACGCCAACGAGCTGGTGGTGCGCACGGCCGACAAGGGCAACGAGCACCTCGTCAAGCTCGCCGGGCTCATGAACTCCCCCGAGCTCAAGGCCTACATCGAGCAGACCTGGACCGACGGCTCGGTCATCCCGGCCTTCTGAGCGGACTCCCGCTCACGGGCGGAGCGCCGCCCGGGCCCGTGGTGGCTCGCCCCGGCCGACGTCGCCCCGCCCCGGCCCGTGGTGGCTCGCCCCGGTCGACGTCGCCCCGCCCCGGCCGGTCCCGCTCCAGGTCGGGTCCGCGAGATCGTCGGGTAACCCGCGAGCACGTCACTTAACCCGTGAGATCGTCACTCAACCCGCGAGAACGTACCTCTAGCAGACGTGCTCGCGGGTTAAGTGACGTGCTCGCGGATCCGGCCGGGGCAGGTCGGGGGCGGCGGGGTTCGGGACCGGACCCGCGACGCCCCCGGGCCGACTCCCGTGCTGATGCGGGCCGGGCCCGGGTGCCCCACGGACGCCCAGATCCCGGGCCGCGGCGGTGCTTGTCTACACCTCGATCAGCGGGAGGCCCGGGTGAACGGCGCGCAGGTCCTCAGGGTCGGAGGTCACAACGGTGTGCCTCTGCTCCTGCGCCGCCAGGACGACGTGGACGTCGACGATGTCCCGGTGGCCGCTTCGTCCGCACAGCAGGCCGACGGCCCTCGCCGTCATGTCATCCAGCGGCACGACCCTCACATCGGGATCCGCGAGCAGCCGTGCGACTCGGGCCTGCCGCGGGCCGCCCCGCCAGGCTTGCGCCACGACGCCGGCCGGCACGCTCAGGGGCAGGCCGGCCTCCAAGGCCCGCCGAAGAAGAGCGCGAACCCGTGGGCTCCCGCGCTCAAGCGCGAGCAGCGCGCCGGTGTCCAGGGTCAGGCCCTTCGCGCTCTTCCCGCTGGCGGCGGTCATGCCAGACCCAGTGCCTTGTCCGCCCACGTCAGGTCGGCGTCGCTGACGGGGCCGAGTTCGCGGTCGAGTTCGTCCAACAGCTGTGCGAGGCGGTCCTCCTGCTGCGCATGAGCAACCGCCGCGCTGATGAAGCCCGATACCGACGGCGCCCTGCCCTGTTCGACTGCACGGCGAATGGAGACGACCTGCTCGTCCGGAAGGCTCACCGCGATCTTCTGAGTCATACCAGAATCATACCGGAGGGTTGGCGGCCAGCGCCGACTCCGATGGTGGCTCCGCGTGCGCGGGGCTCTGCGCGTCGTCCGCCGCGCCGGTCAGTTGTCGCGCGTCCGGGCGGTATTTCTGCGGGACTGCGCGGGACTCGCCCGGCTCGGCGAGGGGGAGCGCGGGGACGCGGTGCGGAACCGGCGTCGGTAGGCCGACGGCGTCGTGCTCAGCACCCGCCCGAAGACCTGCCGCATCGTCACGGCACTGCCGAAGCCGCAGGCCGCGGCCACCTGCTCGATCGCCAGCCCCGTGCTCTCCAGGAGGCGCTGCGCCTCGCGCACGCGCTGGGCGCGCACCCAGGCCGCCGGCGCGGTTCCCGTCGCCTCTCGGAAGGCGCGGATGAAGGAGCGCGTGCTCATGTGCGCGGCCGAGGCCAGCCGCTTCACCGTCAGCGGCTCGGCCAGGCGCTCCAGCGCCCAGGCCATGGTGCGGCCGATGGCGTCGTCGTCGGGGTGCCGCGGCATCGGCCGCTCGACGTACTGCGCCTGTCCGCCCTCGCGGTGCGGCGCGATGACGAGCTGGCGCGCGACCTCGTTGGCCGCCTGCGACCCCAGCCGCGCGCGCACCAGATGAAGGCAGGCGTCCAGGCCCGACGCCGCACCGGCCGAGGTCAGCACGTCGCCGTGGTCCACGTACAGGACCGACTCGTCGAGCCGCATCTCCGGGTGCTCGCGTGCCAGCGGCTCGAAGGCCCGCCAGTGCGTCGTCGCCCGACGTCCGCCGATGAGGCCGGCCTCGGCGAGCGGGATCGCGCCCAGGCACAGGCCGACGACGCTCGCTCCCCGGTCGTGAGCCTCCTTCAGCAGCGAGCGCAGTGAGTCCTCTGCCGCGCGACCGTCGGCGAACCAGGCGGGGACCACGACGACGTCGGCCTCCTGCGCCGACTCCGGACCGCCCAGTCCGCTGAGGATATAGCCCTCCGAGGTGCGGATGGAGGTGGTGGTCGGCGAGGGGATGGGGGCGGTGGTCGGTGAAGGCGCCGAGGCCGTGGAGTCGGCGGGATCCTCGACGGGCCTCACCGACTCGGAGCCGGTGGTGAACAGCGAGACCCGCCAGTCCGCCAGACCCAGCCGGCTCACGGTGCCGAAGACCATCTGGGGGATCGACAGGTGGAACATGGTGACGCCGTCGAATGCGTAGACGGCGATCCGCATATGACCTCCCACGTGTGCGCCGCCGATGCCGATGCGACGTCGATGTGCCGCCGCCTCCTTGGCGTGAAACCATCGAAGAACAGCATATGCGCCACTGGCGGGCGCTGGAGCCCCCGGGCACCCTGGATGAGACACCGTAACCGCGCCGATGCGCGCCGCAGCTTTGGAGGCACCGTGACCGCTTCTCAGGACGAATCGCGACGAGGCCCTCGGCCCGATCCTCGCAGAGCGCTGATCCTCGTCGACGTGCAGCGCGAGTACGCCCGGCTCCCGCTGCGCATCCGCTTCCCGCGCCTGAGCGACTGCCTGGATCGGATCGAGCGGGCGCTCGACGCGGCAGCCGATGCCGGCATCCCGGTGGTGTGCGTGCAGCACGCGGGCAGACCCGGAGGGCCGGTCTTCGACCCCGGGGGGAGGGGCTTCGAACTCTGCCCGCGCATCGAGGGCCGGTGCGCCCCGGGATGGAAGCGCGTCGTCAAGCGCCACGGATCGATCTACGCCGGCACCGGCCTTGAGCCGTGGCTGCGCGAGCGGGGCGTCGACACCGTGACGCTCGTCGGGTTCATGGCGAACAACTGCATCCTGGCCTCGGCGGCCCAGGGGGAGACGCTCGGCCTGACGACGGAGGTGCTCTCGGACGCCGTCGGTGCCGTGAACCTGCGCAACCGCGCCGGAAAGGCGGACGCCCGAGCGGTGCACGCCACGCTCATGGCGCTGCTGCACTCCAACTGGGCCGCGGTGGCCGCCACCGACGAGTGGTGCCGGGCGCTCGGTCGGGGCGCTCCGCTGCCGTGCAGCAACCTCGTCGCCTCCGCGGTCGCGCCGTTCTAATGCCCGCCCGAGCCGGCAGCCGCGCGAGCCGGCAGGCCGGCCGCGTTGGCCACCAGGGCCCGGGCGCGCCGCGGGGCCACCGTCGGCGGACGGCGGGTCAGCGCGAGCCGGCGGGGGAGAAGCCGTAGACCTCGCCGTCGTCCGGGTCGTAGCCCAGGGCCAGGTCGGATCTGACGAGCTCGAGCTGGCTGTTATCGGTGGCGTCGATCCCCTCGAAGGAGACCGCCTCGCCGGTGGCCAGGTTGTAGAGGAAGTGGAAGGAGTTGACGCCGGCCCTGCCCTGCGCCACGACCCGGAGCGTCCGTTGGTCCGATGATGTGGCGAAGCTCCCGATTTCGGGGCAGCCGGACTGCGACGAGGATGCTGAGATGGCCGAGCCGGACGACGTTCTCGGGATCACCGCCTTCGTCTGCGGCACGTCGAAGGTGGGGCCGCCCAGGACCTCGATGGAGGTCGTGCACTTGCTGTCTCCGTGCCCGAGGGCCAGGACCTCGCTGAAGTCGCCGTCCCTCCACAGCGTCCGGTAATCGGACAGCGAGCGCGGCGAGGTCTTGTAGATGAAGGCGGTTCCGCGGTTGGAGAGGCCGGCCTTGATGGCGTAGGAGTCGGTGGAGTCCCCGCCGTCGATGTCGAACTCGTATACGTGACTGATGTCATTGTGGTCGCGCGTCACTGCGGCCACGGCCCAGCCGTTGGAGGCCGCGGAGATGAAGTAGTCCTCGAGGGCGGGCAGGTTCAGCTCGACCTCCTTCCCGGTGTCGAGATTGATGATGCGCCGCATATTCAGGACGATATAGCGGTTACCCTGCCGCACGTACGTGGGGAGGAGGGACGGGAGATTGCTGTCGATATGGTGCGACGCGCCGGACACCTGGGCGCTCCACAGCGGCTCCGTGCTCCCCTCCTGCCAGGCCCGGCACGAGTCGGTGGAGTCGCAGTTGACGATGATGTCGTCGGCGAGCAGCGGCGGCTTCTGCGCGTCCCAGGGCGCACTCGAAACCTCACCCGTGTTCAGGTTGATGAGGGTCGTGCCGTGGACGAGCGTGGACTCGCCCCAGGGGAGGAACTCCGGGTCGTCGAGAGCCCCCTGGGACAGGTCGACCGTCTGCGTCCAGGATTCGGTCGGGCCCTCGTCGCCGATCGTGTACCCGGTCAGGGTCGCGTTCGAGTCCCTCGCCGTGGAGCGCTCAATGGCCACGAGGTGATTGCCCGCCGTGACGATCTCCCGGTTCGTCCCGATGGAGGTCCTCCAGCGGACGGCGGCGCCATTGACCCACCCGTTGTCGGGCGCAGCGGCGGGGGAGCGGTTCTCCGCGCCGCGGGCGGAGCGGCGCTCGGCGGACAGGAACCAGCCGACGCCGATGACCGTCGCGAGGACGAGGACGCCGACCAGGGCCGCCGCCAGCACCGTGCGCGGGCGGTAGCGGGGGCCGGTGGATGCTGTGCGGTTCGAGGGCGCGGCGTCGGTCATGAGCACGATATTACGAGATCGCGGGGCCCGCAGCGGGCGCGGGCAGGGGCTGCTCGGCTCTTCGTGGCGAAGACCGGCCGGCTCCCCGCAGCGCTGAGCCCGCGCCGGAATCCTCAGCTCTTGGGGGCGAATGCCCTCACCGTTCCGGTGGCCGGGTCGTAGCCGACAATGAGATCCGGTCGAACCAGCGTGAGCTGTCCCCCCGCATTCACGTCGATGCCCTCGAAGGCGATCTGCTCCCCGGTGGAGGCGTTGAACAGGAAGGAGAAGGAGTTGGATTCCAGCCGGGCGGGGATCGAGGCCATGAGGAGGGAGCGGTCGGCGGGGACGCGCAACCTGGATATGCAGGTCCTCTTCGTCGTTGGGGAGTCGGGGCCATTCGTCGACGTCAGGTCCGGCATGGCTATGGAGGCGCCGCCGACGACGTCGATCCGGGGGATGCATTCGTCGGAGTCGGGGGTGAAGCGGACCGCGATATTGCTCGTGTCGCCGTCGCGCCACGCCGCGCGGTAGGCGGACAGCGGCAGGGGATCCGGGACCCAGAAGGCGATGGATTCATCGTCGTGTTCATCGGTATAGGTGTCGATCGCCTCACCGCCCTCCGGGCCGAAGGCGTAGACCACCGAGCCGCTGCCCGTGGAGTGCACGACCCAGCCGTCCGCGGCGGCCACGAGATAGTAACTCTTCAGGGACGGCAGATCGAAGGAGACCAGCTCGCCGGTGTCGAGGTTGACCGCGCTGTGGAAGGCGAGAATGACGTAGCGCACGCCCTCGCGCCGGTAGACGGTCTGGGAATTATTGTCGAGACCGATAAACGCGGAGACATTCTCGATGGAGGTATTCCACAGCTGCTCGTCGGACCCCTCGCGCCAGGCCGCGCAATTGTTGTCGGTCGAGCAGGCGATGACGACGTCCTGGGCCACCATCGGCTGCTCGTCGGCCGGCCAGGGTCCCGAAGAGGTGTCTCCCGTGGTCAGGTCGATGACGGTCGAGCCGTGAATGAGATGATGATCGCCCCAGCGGACGAACTGCGGATAGTCCTGCGTGAGCGCGCCCCGCGACAGGTCCGCCGTCGTCGTCCAGGCCTCGGACAGGCCGCCGTCCTCGATCGTGTAGGCCGTCAGCGTCGCGGCGCTGTCGCGCGCGGTCTTGCGCGTCAGGGCCAGGACGCGATCCCCGGCCGAGAAGACCTCGGCGCCGCCGTCGATCTGCGTCTGCCAGGACTGCACGGCCCCCGCCGCCCAGCCGGAGACGGGCGGCCGGCCTTGAAGGTCCTCGGCGCCGCTGATCGCGCGCCTGTTGGCGGAGACGATCCACCCGATCCCGATGACGGCGGCGAGCGTGACGACGCCCGCGACGACCGCGGCGATGATCGCGCGGGGGCCGCGGGCCGGACGGCCCCTCCTCGCCGGGGGGATCGGGGCGGTTGCGCTCATGGGTCCGATGCTAGAAGGCCTTCTCCGCGGGGGCGAGGTAATGGGCTCCCCATCCGGCCCGCCCGCCGGCCGTCCTCAGCCGGCCGGGGCGAAGGCGCTCACCGTCCCGGTGGCCGGGTCGTAGCCCAGGACCAGGCCCGGCTCGACCATCTCCAGCCGGCCCCCGGCGGCGACGTCGACCCCCTCGAAGGCGATCTGCTCCCCCGTGGCGGCGTCGAGCAGGAAGAGGAAGTCGTCGGGGTCGAGCCCGCCGCTCTCAAGACCCATGATCACCCGTCCGCCGGTGGACATGCGCAGCTCCCCGGCGCACAGGACGGAGGCGTTCACGACCCCGGGCTCGGAGTGCTTCGAGAAGGTCGGCACCACGAGCAGGCCCACGTCGGGCACGTCGACCGAGTCGATGCACGAGCCCGTCGTCGAGTAGGCGGCCAGCAGCAGGCTCCTGTCCCCATCGCCCCACAGGGAGCGGTAGTCGGAGCGCGAGTGCGGACCCCGGGCGAGGATGGAGTGCTCCAGGGTCCCCGCCGGAAGAGTGTCCGGGTAGGAGTCGAAGGGCCTGCCGCCGTCGAGGTCGTAGGCGTAGACGGCGGCCCCCGTGCCGGAGTCGTCATTGACCCCGATGTGCACCAGCCAGCCGTTGGAGGCGGGCAGGACGTAGTAGCCCCGGGAGGCGGGCAGGTCGAACTCGACCCTTTCGCCGGTGTCGAGGTTGACGACGTCGTGGAGGGCGAGAATGACGTACCGCGCCCTGCCGCGCTGGTACACCGGCGTGGTGTTGGCGCTCGGAGCGGTCCAGCCGGACTCGTCGAGGGAGACGGTCCACACCGGGTCGGCGGAGTCGGCGCGCCAGGCCCGGCAGACGAGGGAGACGGAGCAGGCGATGATCGTGTCCCCGGCCGCCATGGGGAGCTCGTCGTCCGCCCAGGGCGCGGGCGAGGTCCCGCCGTCGGCCAGGTCGATGACGGTGGAGCCGTGGACGACCCGCCCCTCGCCCCACTCGATGAACTCCGGCAGGTCCCCGGGGGTCGTGCCCCGGGACAGGTCCGCCGTCGTCGACCACGCCTCGGACAGGCCGTCGTCCTCGATCGTGTAGGCCGTTAGCGTCGCGTTCGCGTCGTCGCTCCTCGCGCGCGTCACGGCGATGAGGCGCCCGCCGGCGGAGAAGACCTCGGCGTCCGGGGCGATGGCCGCCTCCCACGTCCGGGTGGCGCCGTCCGCCCAGCCGTCGTCGGGCAGGCTGTGGCCGACGACGTCGGCGATGCGGCTGCCCATGACGTACCGGCCGATGCCGATCCCCGCCGCCAGCGCCAGACCGCCGGCCAGCACCACAATGACGACAATGCGCAGAATGCGGACGCTTCGGGGCGTCGCCGCGGGGTCCGGGGAGCTCATGGGGCGAGGTTAGAAGGACCGGCCCCCGATGGCAGTGGGGCGAACGCACCATGGCGCCGGCGGGCGGGCGGGGTCCTGGCCGGGACGCCCCGGCCGCGGGACCGGGCGGCGCCATGGCCGCGGGACCGGGCGGCGCCGCGCGGACCGCATCGTCCGGCCGCCCCGGGCGGGCCGGCCCTCAGTCGACGATGCCGTAGAGGCGGTCTCCGGCATCTCCCAGGCCCGGGACGATGTAGGCGCGGTCGTTGAGGCGCTCGTCGACGGCGGCGGTCACCACCGTCACATTGGCGCGCCCCCCGACCCGCTCCTCGACCTGCTTGACGCCCTCGGGGGCGGAGATGAGGCAGATGGCGGTCACATCGCGGGCGCCGCGCTCGAGCAGGTACTCGATGGCGGCCACGAGGGTGTGACCGGTGGCCAGCATGGGGTCGATGACGAAGCACTGGCGGCCCGACAGGTCGTCCGGCAGCCGGTTGGCGTAGGTCTCGACCTCCAGGGTGTCCTCATCGCGCTTCATGCCCAGGAAGCCGACCTCGGCCGTGGGCAGCAGCCGGGTCATGCCCTCGAGCATGCCCAGGCCCGCCCTCAGGATCGGCACGACGATGGGCCGCGGCTCCGCCAGGCGGCGGCAGCGGGCGAGCGCCACCGGCGTGGTGATCTCGACCTCCTCGGTGCGCACGTCGCGGGTGGCCTCGTAGGCCAGGAGGGTGACGAGCTCGTCCACCAGCTGGCGGAAGACCGCCGACGGCGTCGCGGCGTCCCGCAGGACGGAGAGCTTGTGGTCGATGAGCGGGTGATCGGCAACGTGGAGACGCATAGGATCAGCCTACGATGGGCGCATCGGTCGGACGCGCCGAATCGCGGCCGCCCGCGGGCCGGGGCAGGGCGGCCCCGCGGCCAGGCGCTCAGGCGTGGGCGCGCACCCAGGCGAGCACGGCCCGCACGCGGCGGTTCTCCTCGCCCGGCGGCAGATCCAGCTTGAGGAAGATATTGGCCACGTGCTTGGCCACCGCCCCGTCGGAGACCACCAGCCGCTGCGCGATCCGCCCGTTGGACAGCCCCTCCGCCATGAGCGTGAGGACCTCGGCCTCCCGCGGGGTCAGCCTCTCCAGCCCCCGGTTCGGCGGGTCGGCGGGCGCGCCCGCGGCCGGGCCGCGTCCCACCGCGCCCGTTGCGCCCGGCGCGTCCCATGCGCCCGGCGCGATCGACTCGCCCGCCCCGACCGCCCCATCCGGTGCGCCCGCTGGGCCCGCCCCATCCGGCGCGCCCGAGACGCCCGACGCCGCGAGCGCTCGCGGCGCATCCGGCCCCGTCGCGCCGGCTCCGACCGCACCCGCCGCGGACGCCATGAGGTGCGCCATCACCTCCGGGTCGATGACGATGCCGCCGGAGACCACCACGTCCAGGGAGTGCATGAAGTCGCTCACGCGCCCCACCCGCTCCTTGAGCAGGTAGCCGACCGCGCCGTCGACCCCCTCGATGAGCTCGCCCAGATACGGCCCGGCCACGTAGGCGCTGAGCACCACCACCGGCAGCCCCGGATGCGCGGCGCGCAGGTCGACGGCGGCCCTCAGGCCGTCATCGGTCCTCGTCGGCGGCATCCGCACGTCGGTGACCACGACGTCCGGCAGCTCGCCCGCCGCCGCCAGCCGGGCGACCTCGGTGCGCAGCGCGTCGGCGTCGGCCACCTGGGCGACCACCTCGTGGCCGGCGGCGGCCAGCAGTCCCGCCAGACCCTCGCGCAGCAGGGCGGCGTCGTCGGCGAGCAGGATCCTCATGCGCCCATCCTGCCCCTCCGCCGTCGGCCGGTGCGAACCCGGGCCGAGAGGCTCCGGCTCGGCCCGGCCGGGCGGGCGGACTCGCGAGGGGCTCCGGCTCCCGGCCCGGCCTCAAAGACTCAGAACCAGCCTCAGGCCGTCGTTGACCCGGGCCAGGAGGTGAGCGGGCAGGTCGCCGGTGATCGCGGATACGATGACGGTGGCGATGCGGGACCGGTTGAAGCGGTCGGAGGAGACGATCAGGGCCGGGCGCAGGTGGGCGGGTTCCGAGCCGACGGGCTCGCCGAAGTCGATCCACCAGACCTCGCCGCGGGCTACCACTGCCAGTCCCCGGATCGGATCGGCGCGCGCCCGGCCGCCAGCCCGGCCCCGCCCGCGCCGCCCGCCCCGTCGGCCCCACCCTCGTCCGTCGCCCACGGCGGCGTCAGGGGCGCGCTGATCGTCAGCCTCGTCCCGCCCCCGGCCGGGGAGACGACCGCGAGCGCCCCGCCCACGGACTCCACCCGCTGCGCCATGCCGCGCAGGCCCGTCGAGCCGGATGCCCGCGCGTCCGCCCCGCCGCACCCGTCGTCGGCGACGACGACGCTCAGGCCCTCCGCCGTGCAGGTCAGCTCCACCGCGGCGCGCGCGCCGGGCCCCGCGTGCTTGGCGGCATTGGTCAGGGCCTCGGCGACGGCGAAGTAGACGGTCGTGGCCACCGGCGAGGAGATCGTCCCCAGGTCGGCGTCGGAGCCGCGGATCGCGACCGTCGTCGGCAGCGGGGAGCGCCCCGCCAGATCGCGCAGCGCGGCGGCCAGGCCCCGCTCGGTCAGGACGGCCGGGCGGATGCCGCGCACCGTTTCGCGCAGCGATCGCAGCGCCTCCTCGGCGCGGTCCTGCACGGCGTCGATGTCGGCCAGGAGGCTGCCGCGCAGCTCGCCGGTCCGCCCCCGCTCGTCCAGCGACTGCGCGTGCAGGCGGGTGACGCCCAGGGCCATGGTCAGGGCGACGAGTTCCCGCTGGGCGCCGTCGTGCAGGTCCCGCTCGATGCGGGTGCGCTCGGCGTCGAAGGCGTCGACGAGCGTGGCGCGCCCCGCCGACAGGCGGCCGACCTGCGCCGTCAGCGCTTCGACCCGTTCCGCCTCCCGGTCCCCGGACAGGGCCTCGACTATGCGCGTGCGCAGGATTCCCAGTCCGAGCAGCAGGGTCAGGGCGAGCCCCAGGACGGCGACGCCGATCGGAGCCGTCCACCAGACGTCCCCCGCGCTCGTGCCGACCACGTGCAGGTGGCCCAGGAAGATCTGCACCGGCCGCTCGGGATCGGCGACGACGGGCAGCGCGATCAGGACGAAGGCGAGGGCTCCCCCGAGGAAGGCGAGGAAGAAGCCGACCGTCGTCAGCAGGAGGGCGCCCAGGCACAGGGGCAGGTCCTGACGCCAGAACGCCGGTGTGGTCACGCGGGAGGCCAGCCACCGTCCCGCGCCCTCGCCGCTGCGCCGCGCCCGGCGCCATCCCGAGGGCGCCGTCGCGCCCGCGGCCCGGGCGACGGCCCGCTCGGCCTGGGCGATCGCCGGCACCGTGAGGTGGAAGGCCAGGGTCAGGGGGATGAGCGCGATGACCAGCGGCATCCACGCGGCGGCGCGCACGATCTCGCCGACGATGAGGATGGTGCGGCGCAGGTGCGGGTTGACGGCGCGCGGTCCGGCGATGGCCGCTGCGGCCCGGTCAGCGGCGGGGCCAGCGGTCTCGGCGGCGGTCGGCTCGGCGGTGCACGGCTCGGCGATGTGCGGCGTCATGGGGGCGACGCTACGCACCGGCGTGCTCCTGGGCACTGGTCCCGGCACCCGCCCGGGGTGGACCGGGCTCCACCGCGAGGATGCGGAACGGGTCCGGGCGCCAGTGACCGGGCCGGGCGCCGGAGGTTCCCTTGAGCCATGAATGCTCCAGCGAACGCCCCGACGGATGCTCAGACTGATGCTCCGACGGGCGCCCCGGCCGTCGTCGTCTCCGGACTCACCCGCACCTACCCCGTCCCCGGCCGCCGTCGCGGCGACGGGGTCAGAGCCCTGGACGGCGTCGACCTCGCCCTGCCGCGCGCCTCCTTCACCGCGCTCGTCGGCGCCTCCGGGTGCGGCAAGTCCACCCTCCTCCAGTGCGTCGCCGGGCTCGACCGCCCCACAGGCGGCTCCGTGCGGATCCTCGACGTCGAGACCACCGCCCTGCGCCCGCGCGACGCCGCTGGCTTCCGGGCCGACCACATCGGCTTCGTCTTCCAGGAGGACAACCTCGTCACCGCCCTGTCCGCCCGCGACAACGTCGCCCTGCCCGGCCGCCTGCGGCGCAGGCCCCTGAGCCGGGGCGACGTCGACGCCGCCCTGGAGCGCGTGGGGCTGAGCGCGCAGGCCCGCCACCTGCCCCACCAGCTCAGCGGCGGCGAGCGCCAGCGGGTCGCCATCGCCCGCGTGCTCGCCTCCCGGCCCGACGTCGTCTTCGCCGACGAGCCCACCGCCGCCCTCGACGTCGCCGCCGGCGCCGACGTCCTCGACTGGCTCGCCCAGCTGCGCCGGAATGGGACCACGGTCCTCATGGTCACGCACGACGCCGCAGCGGCCGCGCGCGCCCGAAGCGTCCTGGTCATGGACGCCGGCCGGATCGTCGCCGCCCTGCCCGGCGGCGACCCCGACGCGGTCTCCCGGGCCGTCCTGGCCGCCCGCGCCGGGGGCCGGGCCCGGGCGGAGTGGCGGGATCCGCAGAATTGGCGGGGTCCGCGGGGCTCGCAGAGTCCGCAGAAGCGCCAGGACCCGCCGAACCGGTCGGCTCGATCGGAGGAGACCGTCCGATGACCCGCCTCCTCCTGGCCGACCTGCGCCGCCACGCCGGCACCTGGACGTGGACCGTCGCCGTCGCCGTCGTCACCGGGGCCTGCGTGTCCGGCCAGTTCATGGTCATGCGCGGCTCCCTCGCCTCCGCCCGCGCCGTCGGCGACGCGAACCTGATCGAGGCCGCCTCCGTCGTCTCCGCCTTCATCATCGTCTCCGTCGTGTTCGCCGCCGCGACCGTGCTGACCTCCACCAGTGCGCTCGCCGTCACCGAGCGCGAACGCGACCACGGCCTGTGGCGGGCCCTGGGCATGCGGCCCGGGACGCTGCGCGCCGTCGTCCTGGGGCAGCTGGTCGCCATCGGCGCCTTCGGCGCACTGGCCGGCACCGCGGTCGGCGCCGTCGTCGCCCGCCTCATGATCCCCCTGCTCATCGAGGAGCGCGTCACCGCGCCCGGCACCGCGCCGCAGTGGGTTCCCGTCGACCTGCTGTGGTCCGCGCTCATCGTCGCCGGCTCGGTCGTGATCGGCGGGTGGGGAGCCGCCCGGCGCGCCTCCCGCGCCCCCGAGGTCGCGCTCCTGCGCGGACGCGGTGACGAGGAACGACGCTGGGATCTCGCCCGCGTCCTCGGGCTTCTCCTGCGCCTGGCCGCGGTGGGCGGGCTCGGCGCGGGCCTCGTCTCCGCCTGGCTGACCACCCGGACCGCGGGCGTCGGCAGCGACGCCGCCGCTGACGCCGCCGCCCTCGGCTCCCTGGGCGCCGTCGTCCTCATGTGCCTGCTCGCGCCCTGGCTCGTCCCCCGGCTGCAAAGGGCGCTGGCGGCCCTGCCCGTCCCCGGTACCGCGTGGCAGGTGGCCGCGCGGACCGCCGCCCTGGAGTCGCACCGCTCCTCGGCCACCGTGCTGCCCTTCCTCGTGGCGATCGGGCTGGTCGCCGTCCTCTTCAGCGGCAGGTCGCTCGGCCTCGCCTCGGTGTCCACCAGGGGGTTCCTGTCCATGTTCGGGCTCGCCCTCGTCGTGGCCTGGAGCGGCGGGGTCGCCGTCATCGCCATGAGCGCCGGGCGCCGGCGTCGTGACGCCGCCCTGCTGCGCGCCGCCGGGGCCCGCGAGGGCGGCGTACTCGCGGCGCAGGTCCTCGAGGGGGTTCTTCACGCGTTCACCGCGACTCTTCTCGGTCTTCTCGCTCTCGCGGCGGCGAGCCCGCTGCTGGCGGGCGCGGCCGGTCTGAGCATCTCCGATGCTCTCATCCGCGCGCCGTGGGCGGAGCTCAACGTGGTCGCGAACCTGACCCTGGTCACCACCTGCCTGGCCGTCGTCGCCTCCTCCCGTGCGCGCGGCGGGCAGGGCGTCGGGCAGACCCTGCGGGCGCGGGACTGAAGGGGCGCCGTGGCCGGCCGCGTCGGGGTGGTCCGGTCCCGTTTTTCGTGAGCGCGCGGGTTTCCAGTCGAACGCGCGCCTCCCGGCTGCGCGTTCGACTGGAAACCCGCGCGCTCACGGAGTCGAGGAGGACGCGGCACCCGGGGGCGGCCCAGGACACCCGAGTTATCCACAGGATGTGCGTTTTCCGCCGGTTTCGCGTGTCTTTTCCGCCGGTTTCGGTGAAAGGGGCGGGTCAGGCGAGGGCGGCACCGCTCGTGCCCAGGTACTCCAGCCAGCGCTCGTAGTGGTCGAGGACGTCATGGGCGACCTGGTCGGCGGACCAGTCCATGATGTCGTAGCCCACCCCGCCCCCGCGCAGGCGCACCTCCAGGCGCACCGTGACGTCGTCGGCCTCGTTCATGCCGCTGCCGTAGGAGGGCGCCGGGGCCTCGACCATGCGCACCACGTAGCGGAAGACCCGCCGCCCGTCGGCCCGTTCGAGGACCTCGGGCTCGACCTCGCCCTCGCGCGCCTCGCTGTGCGGGTCGGTCACCAGGAGGGTGACGCGGCCCAGGTAGTTGCGCTCGTCGTCGGGGTCGACGGCCTCCGCGCCCTCGATGTGGACCTGCGCCTCCAGGTTCTCCTTGCCCAGCTCGGCGGCCACCGCCTCCAGGGCCGGCACGATGCGCCGGTCCAGCGCCCGCCGGGCCTGCTCGGGGCTGACATGGTCGAAGGTGTGGGACAGGCGGTCGCGCCAGGAAACGTGGCGCAGCCCCGCCGCGGTGCCGGTGAAGCCGACCTGGCGGTTGCGGTAGGCCCGCGAGCGGGCCAGGTTGAAGGTCGCCTCCTGGCGCAGGGCCTTGAGCAGGCAGGCCATGATGATCACGAGGATGAAGCTGAAGGGCAGCGCCATGACCAGGGTCGCCTGCTGGAGGATGGTGATGCCCCCGGCCACGAGCATGGCCACGGTGAGCACGCCGGTCAGGGTGGCCCAGAAGATCCGCAGCCAGGGGGCGGCGTCCTCCCGCTCGCCCTTGATCCGGCTGGACAGGCTCGACATGACCAGCGCCCCGGAGTCGGCGCTCGTGACGTAGAAGAGGATGCCGACGAACAGGGCGAGCGCGATGACGGGCCTGCCGCCGGCGGCGTCGAGCATGAGGTACAGGCCCTGCTCGGGCTTGGCGATGGTGGCCTCGGCGAACTCCTGGTTGCCCGAGCGGATGAGGTCCAGGGCGTTGTTGCCGAAGATCGCCACCCACATGACCACGTAGGAGAAGGGCAGGATGAGGGCCCCGAGGATGAACTCGCGGATGGTGCGCCCGCGGGAGATGCGGGCCAGGAACATGCCCACGAAGGCGCCCCAGGTGACCCACCACGCCCAGAAGAACAGCGTCCAGTCGTTGAGCCAGGCCTCGGGCCGGTTGTAGGCGTAGGTCTCCAGGGTCAGCTGCGGGAACTGGACCATGAAGTCGCCGACGCTGCCGACCAGCGAGTCCATCAGGAAGGCCGTGTTGCCGGTGATGAGGACCCACAGGGCCAGCCCGATGGCGAGGACCACGTTGATGTTGGACAGCATGCGCACGCCCCGGTCCACGCCGGTGGTCGCCGAGATCGTCGCCATGATGACGCTCAGCGCGATGAGGCCGATCTGCGCGCCGGTGCCCTGGGGGATGCCGAAGAGGATGTCGAGGGCCACGTTGAGCTGGACGACGCCGACCCCCAGCGAGGCCGCGATGCCGAACACGCCGCCCACGAGCGCCGCGGTGTCGACGACGTCGCCGATCCAGCCGTCCACCCGGCGGCCCAGCAGCGGGCGCAGCGTGGAGCGCACCGCCAGCGCGTCGCGGCGCCGGTAGGCGAAGTAGGCCATGGCCATGCCCATGACGGCGTAGACGCCCCAGCCGGAGATCCCGTAGTGGAAGATGGCCAGCACGACGGCGTGGCGGGCGGCCTCGACGGTTCCGCCCTCGCCGATGGGCGGGTGCACGTACTGGGCGACGGGCTCGGCGATGGCGAAGAACATGATGCCGGTGCCGATGCCGGCCGCGAAGAGCATGGCGGCCCAGGAGAAGGTGGAGAAGTCCGGGGTGGAGTTGTCCGGGCCGAGCTTGACGAGCCCGTACCTGGTCACGGCGACCAGGACGACGAAGACGAGCGCGGCCGTGATGAGGATGATGTAGAAGGAGCCGAACCACTTGCCGGCCCAGGTCACGGCGGCGCCGAAGGCGTCCTGCACGGTCGACGGCGATATGAAGGCCCCGGCGGCGACTATGGCGATGATGACGGCGGAGGCGCTGAACACCCCCCAGTTGATGGGGTGGCCCTTCTTCGCGGCGGGGTCTCGCGCAGCGCCGACGGCGCCGGCATCGGCTGCGGCGTCGACGGCGGCGGCGCCGGTGGTGGCGGCGGCGTCGACGGCGGCTACGGCGCCGGCATCGGCTGCGGCGGCTTTGATGGTGCCAGTGGTGGCTGCGCCGGCGGTGGCGATAGTGGCGTCGGCGTCGGCCGTGCCCGTCGAGGGAGTCGTGGGGTCGTGCGTCACGATGTCCTGCTTCCTTCATCCTGCATCAGGGGTGCTCCTGGGAGCCTCTCAGGATCACGGGGGAGAGCGCAACTGGAAGTGGCGGATTCAAGCGGAAATGCGGTTGTTCGAGCGTACGCGGTCACCGGTCTTCCCCGCGGTCGGTGTGAGGTGGGGCATATTTCCGGAAGGGTTCCGGCCGGCGTGCCAGGCTGTGGCCGTGAGCATGGTCGAGGATCGCTACGGGGCGGCGATGGGGCGCGCCCTGGAGCTGGCGCGCCGGGCCGCCGAGCGCGGCGAGGTGCCGGTGGGCGCCGTCGTCCTGGGGCCCGACGGCGGGGTGGTCGCGGAGGCTGCCAACGCCCGAGAGGCGCAGTGCGATCCGACGGCGCACGCGGAGATCCTCGCGCTGCGGGCCGCCGGGGCGGCGCTGGGCGACTCGCACCTGGACGGCTGCGCGCTGGTGGTCACCCTCGAGCCCTGCACCATGTGCGCCGGGGCGATCCAACTGGCGCGTCTGGCGCGGGTGGTGCTGGCGGCGTGGGAGCCGAGGACCGGGGCGTGCGGGAGCGTGCGCGACGTCCTGCGCGATCCGCGCGCCAACCACCGGGTCGAGGTGGTGGCCGGGGTGCGGGCCGAGGAGTCGCGGGCGCTGCTGGCCGGGTTCTTCGAGCGGCAGCGGGGCGGCGGATCCGCCCGGACCGCCCCGACCGCTCAGCCTGCCGGGCCCGCCCGGTCCGCCCCGACCGCCGGGCCCGCCCCGACCGCCGGGCCCCTCGAGCGGCGGGGGAGCGGGGATGCTGAGGCGGCGGGGCGCTGATAGGGTCGGGTCATGACGACCCTGGAGGAATTCCGCGAGCTCGTTGCCCGGGGCGAGGCGCTGCCAGACGATTCCGAGGTCCACGCCTTCATGGTCGAGATCGGCGAGCGCACCCGCCGCCTGACCGCCAGGCTCAACGGCGAGTACCTCGCGCCGCGGGAGCGCGCCGAGCTCTTCGGCCGGATCACCGGCGAGCCCGCGCCGTCGGGATTCAGGATCTTCCCGCCCTTCACATCCGACTTCGGGCGCAATATCCACCTGGCCGAGAACGTCTTCATCAACTCCGGCTGCCGGTTCCAGGACCAGGGCGGCATCTGGATCGGCGCGGGCAGCCTCATCGGGCACAACGTGGTCCTGGCGACCCTCAACCACGAGCTGTCGGTGGCCCGGCGGGGCCGCGTCGTCCCCGCCCCCATCCGCATCGGGCGGAGGGTCTGGATCGGCGCGAACGTCACGGTGCTCGCCGGGGTGAGGATCGGCGACGGCGCGGTCGTGGCCGCGGGCGCCGTCGTCACCCGGGACGTGCCCGAGTTCACGATCGTCGGCGGGGTGCCCGCCAAGGTCATCCGCCGTCTCACCGAGGAGGAGATCGGGCAGGGCCTCGGGGGCGGGGTCGAGGCCGCAACGGCGCCAGGCCCGCCTTCGTGAGCGACCTCGCAGTCGTCCGGGATTGGGCGGCGGGCGCGACGCCGTGTACCCTCAACGCCTGAGGTAGCGTGTCCGAGCGGCCGAAGGTGCAGATCTCGAAAGTCTGTGTGGTTCATAGCCACCCTGGGTTCGAATCCCAGCGCTACCGCCATGACGGGAGGGGTCCGGTGCCGCGGCGGAAAGTCGCGGCGCCGGGCCTCGTCGCTCGCGGCCGTGTCCTCCGCGGTCGTGCAGGCCGCGCTTGTTCGGCCTTTCAGCGGGTGCTTCTGTCCTCCGCGGTCGTGCAGGCCGCGCCGTCCTCGGACGGGGAGTCGGGAATGCGGCCCGGCCCCGGCGCGCCGCTCGGTGTGGCCCCCGTCCCTCCGTCTGAGGCCCGCCCCGGGGGAGTCGAGCGGTGTCGCCCGGTGTGAGCCCCGCCCCTCCGTCTGAGGCCCGCCCCTCGGGGGAGTCGTCCGGGCGCTGCTTGACGCCTGCGCCGGCGTCAAGCGGCGACCCCGCCCACCCCGGGGAGTCGTTCCCGCGCCCACGAAGTGACGAAAACCGCGACCGGCGACCCCGCCCCCCGGGGGGAGTCGATTCGGTGATGTCACCTCAGATCGCATTGTGCGAGGTGGGATGGCGAGAATCGAGCGCAGGCGGATTCCGTCGCGCTGGGCTCGCACGGCGCGAGCCGGGGTGGATTCCGTCGCGCTGAGCTCGCATTACGCAAGCCGACCCGAAAGGTTGTTCAGGGGTGGTTTTGAAGGCGTGGGGTGTGAAGGTCGTGGTGACGGTCTGCTCGGGCGGGTCCTCCTCGTCAGAAGGGCTGTTGCGAAGGCGTCCGAGTGCGTCTCCCGGGTGTGATGCGAGGGGTCGTTGAGGGCGTTGGGGCACGGGGGCCGGCCGTGACGGCCCGCTCGGGTCGCCTCCGGGCGCGTCGGGGTGAGGTCGGGCGCGGCGGGATCGGCGGGTCGGGTGCCGGGGGCGGCCCGGGCGGCATCGGGGGCGGTTCCGGCGCCCCCGCCGGTCATCCCGCATGGTGGGACGGCGTCTCGCATGCCGTGACGCGGCCAGTTCACGAGCACGTCACTTAACCCGCGAGAACGTACCTCTAGCAGACGTTCTCGCGGGTTAAGTGACGATCTCGCGAGTCAAGTGACGTTCTCGCGGGTTACCCGGCGATCTCGCGGACCACGGCGCCCGACACCGCTGCGCCCCGGACGCCGAGACGTGCACTTCGCACTCGAGAACGACGGTCGGACCGCCGTGGTCCAGCGGAACGCAAGTTGTCCGAACAGGAGAGCACCGCCATGAGCCTGCTGAACAACCTTCCCGGGCCCGCACTCTCCCTGGGCTCGGTCCGCGCCAGCTACGGCCGCCCCGGGCTCGACCCGCACCGACCGGGTCCGCACCCCCTGGGGTCGTCGCGGGTCCAGGTGGCACCCCCGCTGGCTCTCGCGGGGCCGCTTCCCCGGCAGCTCCGGTGCGGCGGCGCGGACGAGGGGCGAGGCGGTGTCCGGACTCCCGCCGGGATCTGGCCCGGAGACTCTCCCGCCGGCGCCCGCGGGCCGGGGCGCACCCGGCCCCCGCATGCAAGACCGACGCGAACGAGAGTACCGGCACCGGGACGAGGACCCGCACGGGCCCGGTGATGAGGACGACGACGAACCCACGGTCCGGAGCACGCCCCCGGCTCCGGGCCGGTGCGGACCCGGCTGGCGAGACCCGGCCCCAGTGAGGTTCCAGGGCCGGGGAGGATCCGGGGCCGGCTTGCGTAATTCCATGTCCGCTCAACGAAATTCCGGGGTCGGGTCCAGCGCGGGCCGGGGCGGGCTTGCGTAATGCGAGCTCAGCGCGACGGAATCCACCCCGGCTCGCGCCGTGCGAGCCCAGCGCGACGGAATCCGCCTGCGCTCGATTCTCGCCATCCCACCTCGCACAATGCGATCTGAGGTGACATCACCGAATCGACTCCCCCCGGGGGGCGGGGTCGCCGGTCGCGGTTTTCGTCACTTCGTGGGCGCGGGAACGACTCCCCGGGGTGGGCGGGGTCGCCGCTTGACGCCGGCGCAGGCGTCAAGCAGCGCCCGGACGACTCCCCCGAGGGGCGGGCCTCAGACGGAGGGGCGGGGGCCACGCCGGGCGGACGACGACCCCTCGGGGCGCCCGGGGCGCCGCGGATCCTCCGGCCAGGCGTGCTTGGGGTAGCGCCCGCGCATCTCGCGGCGCACCTGCTGGTAGGGCCCGGCCCAGAAGGAGCGCAGATCGTCGGTGACCGCCACCGGTCGGCGCGCCGGGGACAGCAGGTGCAGGAGCACCGGCACGCGCCCGTCCACCACCCGCGGCGTCTCCTCCCAGCCGAAGCACTCCTGCACCCGCACCGCCAGAACCGGACGCTCACCGCAGGCGCCGTACTCCACCCGCACGCGCGAGCCCGAGGGCACCTCGATCCGCTCCGGCACCAGCTCGTCGAGCCGTGCGGCCTGCGGCCAGGGCAGAAGCGCCCGCAGCGCCGTCGTCAAATCCAGGGCCCCCAGATCGAAGCGCCGCGACCGGGCCGCCAACTGCTCCACGGCCGGGGCGAGCCAGTCCCCGGCGCGCGCCAGCAGCGAGTCGTCGTCCATCGCCGGCCAGGGCTCGCCGAGCTCGCGGTGCAGCAGCGCCAGGCGCGCCCGCAGTCCGGCCGCCCCGCCCTCCCACGGCAGGATCCCCGGCCCCTGCTCCCGGCAGGCGGCGACGACGGCGTCGGCCACCGCCGCGGGCGACGGCGTACCGGCGGGCGCGACGGCCAGCTCGATCGCCCCGAGGCGCCGCACCCGCTCGGAGCGCAGGCGCCCGCCGACCCAGCCGGTGCGCTCCTCCTGCACCAGCCAGGGGGCGGCGACGTCCAGCGCGAGTTCCTCGTCGATCGGCGCGGCGGCCCGGATGAGGGCGTCGCCCCGCCCCGGGGCCAGGTCGACGTCGGCGACGGCGAGCCACGGGCTGGACGCCAGCGGCGAGTCGGGCGGCAGCTGCACCCCCGTGCCGCCGACCGTCGCGTAGCTCGCCGACCGGCCCGGCATGGGGGCGGGGCCGCGGCGCAGGGCGATCCACTCCGGGCGGGCCAGGGCGCTCACCACTCCGACGGTCTGCGCCAGTCCCGCGACCCTCCCGTCGTACCCGTCGGACCCGTCGCCCGCCGGGCCCGGAGGTGATGCCGTTGCCGGCGATACGGCCGGTGCTGACAGCCCTGCCGACGTCGACGACGATGGTGCCGGTGCTGTCGACGGTGCCGCCGACGTCGGCGCGGGCGGTGCCGCCACCGCCGCCACCGCCGCCGAGTCCGCCCGGGAGGCCGCCGCCTCCAGCCGTTTCGCCTCCGCCCGCCAGGTCCGGCCGACCGCCCCGCCCTCGCGCACCCGGCGCGCCAGCGCGGTCAGGTCGGCCGCGGGCGCCCGCAGGTCCGCGGTCAGCAGGGCGGCGGCCTCGGCGGCCCGGCGGATCCCGATCCTCCGCGCGGCGGCCAGCAGCGCCCGAGCCTCGCGGACCTCCGCGGGCAGGGCCGCCACCGCCCGCCCCAGGGCCGTGACCGCCCCGTCCTCCCCGTCCTCCACGAGCCCGAGCCCGGCCAGCGTCCGGCGGGCGACCCGCATCGCGGCCTCGGGGGGCGGCTCGATCCAGCTCAGGCCGGCGCCGTCGGGCGCGCCCCACACGGCCAGCTCCAGGGCGGCGCGGGTCAGGTCCGCCGAGGCGATCTCCGGGCTCGGCGCCTGCGGGGAGCGCGCCCAGTCCACGGGCGTGCAGCAGCGGTGGACGGCGCCGGGCCCCTCGCGCCCGGCGCGCCCCGCCCGCTGGATCCCTGCCGAGCGCGAGACGCCCACGGTGACCAGGCCGCTCATCGCCCGGGCCACGTCCAGGCGCGGCCGGCGGGTCAGCGTGGAGTCGACGACGATCCGCACCCCGGACACGGTCAGGGAGGACTCGGCGACGTTCGTGGACACGACCACCCGGCGCCGGCCCGGGGCGGAGGGCGCCAGGGCGGCGTCCTGGGCGGCGGCGGGCAGGCGCCCGTGCAGCGGCAGGACGTCGACGGACTCGGGCAGCGCGCGGCGCAGGCGGGCGACGACGTCGTCGACCTCGCGCGCCCCGGGCAGGAAGACGAGGGCGTCCCCGGGCCGCTCGTCCAGGGCCCGCTCGGCGGTGGCGGCGACGTGGGCGAGGAATTCGCGCGGCACCCCGTGCGGCCCCAGGCGCGCGACGGCGGACGGCGGCGGCGCCCAGTGCTCGGCGATCGGATGGAGGGGGCTGGGGACGTCGAGGACCGGGGCGGGGGAGCCGGGGGCGCCGAGGATGTCGGGCAGGCGGGTCAGGTCGGCGGTCGCGGACATGGCGACCAGCCGCAGGTCCTCGCGCAGGGCGCCGCGGGCGTCGAGGAGGAGGGCCATGAGGAGGTCGGAGTCGAGGGAGCGCTCGTGGACCTCGTCGAGGACGACGGCGGCCGCGCCGCTCAGCTCGGGGTCGTCCTGGAGGCGGCGCAGGAGGAGGCCGGCGGTGACGATCTCGATGCGGGTGTCGCGGCCGACGACGCGCTCGCCCCGCACGGCGTATCCGACGGTGCGCCCCACCGGTTCGCCCAGGAGCGCCGCGAGGCGGCGGGCGGCGGCCCGGGCGGCCACGCGCCGCGGCTGGGTGACGACGACGCGGCGAGACCGGCCGGCGCCGTCGGGCGGGAGGCGGGCGACGACGTCGGCGACGAGCGGTGGGACCAGCGTGGTCTTGCCGGTGCCGGGCGGTGCGGTGACGACGACGGCCGGGGCGGGCCCCGTGCTGGCCGGGACGGGCGCGGGGGAGGCGCCGGACGCGCCGGACGCGGCCGGGTCGGACCTCGCGGCGGGCGCGGGACCCGCGGCGGATGCGGCGGGCCCCGCGGCGCCCGCCCCGGCGCCGGCGAGCAGTGTGCGCAGCCGGGGCAGGCCGACGACGACGGGCAGGTCCGGCGGCGAGGCGAGGAGCCGTGCGATCGGGTCGGGGGCGGTGGAGTCCACGGCCCCATCATGCCGAAGAGAATTGGTTGCAAAGGATGCTTGACACGAGCGCTCGCGTCAAGCACACTAGACATGTCAAGCAAGCCTGACAGGCCCGACGGGGTCCGGCCCGGTGCCGCAGCGGAAGGGGAAGACCCCGACCGCCGCGCCCCGACCGCCCCGGCCCCGGCCGTCACCTGTCCGCCCGCCGTTCACCGTCTTTCCGCCCGTCCACTCATCCACCGCCCATCCACCCACCACATCGAAACGGAACCCGTCATGAACACCGTCATCCGCACCGTGTCCCCCCTGCTCGTCGTCTCCGGCGCCGCCCTCGAATCCGCCGTCCTCATCGGACACCCCCCGATCTCGGCCGGCGGGCGCGATCTCATGATCGGCATGGGGGTGAGTCTCGTCGTCGTCGGCCTCATCGCCCGCATCGCGGGCGCCGTCTACCGGGCCCGCCGGACCCGGCCCCTCAACAGTCATGTGCTCATGAGCCTCATCTCCTCGGCCGTCTGGTTCGGAATCGTCTACCCGACGATGATGATGGTCCAGATCCGCCCGCCCTTCATCGTCGACGGCCTGCTCATCGGCGTCGTGGTGTCCACGCTGCTGTTCATGGGCGCGATCGCCGGGCGCGCGATCGGGGCTCACTGGAGGCGGGCCGTCTCGCCCGCCGGCGCCGCCGCCGGGACGGGCGCCTGAGATGTGCGTCCGCGACCTTCCGAGAAGCGTTCGCCGCCGCCGCGCCCAGGGGTTCGGCCTCCTCTTCCTGTCCCAGCTCGCCGCCGTCGGGGAGTTCGCTCCGCTCCTGGGCGGATGGCACACCGTCATCGCGGCTGTTCTCCTGGTAGCGGGCGCCGTCCTTCTCGCGCCCACCTTTCGCTACGATCGGACCCGACGGTGAAGGAGACCTCAATGGACAACGACGTGCGCGCCCTGCGCGAGGCCAAGGGGCTCACGCAGGCACAACTCGGTCAGGAGCTCGGCGTCTCCCGGCAGAGCGTCAACTCCATTGAGAAGGGCAAATACGATCCCTCCCTGCCTTTAGCGATCGCCATCGCCCGCTACTTCGATTCCACCGTCGAGGAGATCTTCCATGCCTGAGCACTCCCGGTGGGCGCCGCGTCGGCGCGGACTCGCCTACCTGATCCTGTGCGCCGTCCTCGCCGCGGCCTCCGGCGCCGGCTGCCTGCTGGCTCCGGCCGGCTCCCACCTCCGCAGCTATCTGGGCGGTTTCGCCGTGGGGCTCGGCGCGACGACCGCGGTCTTCCTGGTTCTCGTCGTGCTCGATCTGCGCGGGCGCGACTCGGTCTTCTCCCGCGAGATCCTGGGCAGGGACGACGAGAGGGACAAGATGGTGTGGCTGCGCTCCTGGAGCCTCACGGGCGTCATCGGCCTGATCTCGGCGATCGCGGGCACCGCGGCCGCACTGCTGGGAGCGGACGGCGTCGCGGTCCTCGTGGGCGTGGAAGTCCTCATGGCGATGGCCCTGATCGGCGGCAAGATCTATTACGACCGCGCCCTGTGATCGCCGCCCCGGCGAATTCGTCGGGGCCGGCCCCGCGCCGTCTCCTCCCGGCGGGGGAATGACATTCCCGCCCGGACGGGTACCCTTCGAGCCAACCGAACCGACCGAGCAGGAGGAGGCGCCGTGGCCGCACAGTCCAGCACCTGGGACGAGGACCCCCAGGGCGTCTCGCTGCTGCTCGCCACCGGCCGCGTCCGCCACGACCTCCTCGTCATCGCCGAACCGGCCCTCCTCACCGAGCTCGACGAGGCCTGGGGCCGGCCCGCCTCCCGGGTGCGCCTGTCCTTCCTGCCCGGCGTGCGCGCCCCGGGCGGCGTCGGCCAGGAGGACGCGCTGGTCACCTACGAGAAGGACGGTCTGGGCGTTCTCATCGCCCGCGGCCGCACCAGCCTTTTCGAGGGCAGGTCCGCCGCCCGCACCACCGCCTTCGCGCGCATCGCCGCCGGGGCCCGGGTGCGGGCCGCCCTCCTCGCCACCCGCGCCTCCAGCCTGGGGGCGCTGGTTCCCGGCGACGTCCTGGCAGTGCGCGACCACCTCAGCCTCACCGGCGCCCCCCTCTTCCCGGCCGTGCGGACCGTCGAGGCCGCCTGGGACACCGCCTTCGCCGAGCGCCTCACCACGGTCGACGGCGTGACCGGGGCCGGCATCGCCGCCCTCATCCCCGGGCCGGTGCTGCCCACACCCGCCGAGGCCCTCCTCCTGGCCGAGCTGGGGGCCGACGTCGTCGTCACCGACTCCGTCGCCGAGGCCATGGCCATGGCCGCCCGGGGCGTGCGCGTGGCGGGCCTGGCCGTCGTCGACCGCGTGAGCGCCAGGGCCGGCTCCGGGCGGCACAGCGGCCGCCGCGCCGCTGAGGCGCCCGGGCAGGCGGGTCCCGGCGCGCCCGCCGATCCCGCCGGCGGGTCCGGGCGCGCCCGTCGGCCCCAGACCCATATCGTCCGGGCCGCCGTCGAGTCCCTCCTGGAGGCCCTGCACTGAGGCCGCGGCGGTGCTCCGACGTCGGTGCGCCGAGCGGCCGGATGCCCCGCCGCCCGTCCGCTCCGACTAGGCTCGCGGGCGTGAAACCCTTCCTGCTCCTGGCCACCCGCGCCGACGACGGCCCCGCCGACGCCGAGTACGAGGCCTTCCTCACCCGCACCGGCCTGCCCGAGCGCGAGCTCGTCCGTCACCGCCTCGAGGCCGAGCCCCTGCCCGAGATCCGGCTCGAGGACTGGTCGGGGATCATGGTGGGCGGCTCCCCCTTCAACACCACCACGCCCCAGGACGCCAAGTCGCAGGTCCAGCGCCGCGTCGAGGCCGAGCTCGACGTCCTGCTCGACCGCCTGGTGGAGGCCGACTTCCCCTTCCTGGGCGCCTGCTACGGGGTGGGCACGCTCGGGCGCCACCAGGGCGCGGTCATCGACACCCGCTACGCCGAGCCGGTCAGCGCCCCGGAGATCGCCCTGACCGACGCCGGGCGGGCCGATCCCGTGTGCGCCGGGATGACGAGCCCCTTCCACTCCTTCGTCGCGCACAAGGAGGCGATCAGCGCCGCCCCGGCCCGCGCCGTCGTCCTGGCCACGAGCCGGAGCTGCCCGGTGCAGATGCTGCGCGTGCGCACCAATCTCTACGCCACCCAATTCCATCCCGAGCTCGACGGCGCGGCCCTGGGGCACCGACTGGGCTTCTACGTCGGGCACGGCTATTTCGCCACCGAGGAGCTGGAGCGGCTCCGGGCCTGGGCGCTGACCCAGGACGTGAGCCCGTCCTGGGCGGTCCTGCGCAATTTCGTGGCCGTTCACGCCCGCTGACATCAGTCGAACGGGCGCCGGGATCGACTGCGGGCGCGGGCGGACCGGTGTGCGGGCGGCCCGGCGGCTCAAAAAGGTGGCCGGCGCATATCTTTCACCTTCGGCCCCGCACCCCTCCTGTCACGAAGTGGCGCAATGACGCCATTCCCCGGTCGCGCAGGAGCCGCCGCACCCCTGAAAGTTACGCGCCGGCCACCTTTTTCCGCCCCGCCGACGCCCCGGCCCGCGGGAGCGCCGGGCTCCTGCGCGCGGCCTGCTCCCCGTCGCGCGGCCTACTCCTTCTCCAGGAGCTCCCCGGCGAGCGCGGACAGGACCTCGCTCGTCCCGCCCCCGACGCGCACGTCCGCCAACTCGTCGACCGCCGTCGGCCCCCGGTTGATGACCAGGACCTCGGCGCCGTGGGCCATCGCCTGGCGCACGATCCACAGCCCGGTGAGAACCGCCAGGCTCGTGCCCGCCACGAGGACCGCGTCGCACTCGCCCGCCGCCCGCATCGCCGCGTCCATGGCGGGCGGCAGCGACTCGCCGAAGAAGACGATGTCCGGCTTGAGCAGCCCGTCGCAGGCCTCGCAGGTCACGGCCCGGAAGTCGCAGGCCTCGGCGGCGGCCCGGTCGGCCTCGGGGGTGATGGCGATGCGGGCGGGGTCGCTCTCGCGCGGGAAGCCGGGGTTGGCGGCCTCGAGCCGCGCGTCGATCTCTGCCCGTCCCACCATGCGCCCGCAGGTCAGGCACACGACGCGGTCGTAGGCGCCGTGCAGCTCCCAGACGGTGGCCTGACCCGCCCGCGAATGGAGCCGGTCGACGTTCTGGGTGGCGACCCCGCTGAGCAGGCCCGCCTCCTCCAGGCGCGCCAGGGCCAGGTGGCCGGGGGTCGGGGAGAGCCCCTCCAGCAGGCGCCAGGTCGCCTGGTTGCGGGCCCACACCCAGCGGTACCACACCGGGTCGGCGGTGAACTGCTGGAAGTCGACCGGTTCGATCGGCGTCGTGCCCACGCCGCGGTAGTCGGGGATGCCGGAGTCGGTGGATATGCCGGCTCCGGTCACGGCCAGGGTCCGGCGCCCCGCCATGACCTCGGCCAGGGCGGCGACGGCGCTGCTCACGGTGCTCATGACATCCGGTCTACACCACCGGGGCCGCCGCCGTGCATCGGTCCGGCCGGTCGATTCGGCTCCGACTGGTCCCGCCTCTACTCGCTGCGGAAGTGCTCCACGAAGCGCCGGATGATGCGGCCCGCCTGATGCTCGTTGGTGCTGGTGCGGGCGCCGATGAGGATGTCGTCGATCATGCCCGGATCGCCGTAACCGGCGTCGGAGTAGATGGAGACGCGCTGGAGGAAGCGCTCGACGTCGAGCTCGGGGTTGAACTGCGTGCCGTAGACGCTGCGGCCCACCCGGACCATCTGCACGGGGCAGTCGGCCGAGCTGGCCAGCAGCGTCGCGTGCGCCGGGACGTCGACGGCGCCCTCGTGGTGGCCGACGAAGGCGGTGAAGGTCTGGGGCATGCCCTTCAGCAGCGGGTCCTCGCGGCCCTGCGCGGTCAGGAACACCTCGGTGGCGCCCAGCGCCTCGGCGAAGCGGGCCGACGTCGCCGTGCCGAGGTACCCGGCGAGCACCTCCAGGCCGAAACCGGTGGCGAGCAGCGGCACGCCCTCCTTGAGGGCGACGGCCAGGAGCTCGCGCACCTGCTCCTCCACATGCAGCTGCGTGCGGGTCTTGGTGGGCTCGGGGGTCGACAGGTCGTAGGGGCTGCCGCCTATGAAGACGCCGGAGACGTCGCCGGCCGTGAAGGCGTCGAGGAAGTCGACCTCCTCGAGCCGGATGTGCTGGAGCTGGTCGCGCTCCAGGCCGCCTTGAAGGAGGAAGGACTCGTACTCCTGCTCCGCCGCCTCGATCTCCGGACGCGTGGATATCATGATAAAGGGTTTCACGGGGCTCACCTTATAGGGCGCGTTAGCGATCTGCTCGGCCCGGTCGCCCGGGCATCGGGGGTGCGGGCGCCGGCGCGTGAGATGGTGATCCGCGCGGGCGCGATCGCCCGCGCAGCGGGAGGCCGCGGCCCTCGCGGGCCGGCGGACCCGCGGGCCTCACCCGGGCAGGGTGATGAGGCACCAGATCCACAGCCAGGCCGCGGTCGCGGCGCCGCCGACGACGACGCCGAACCAGGCCTGCGTGAGCCCGGCGTCGTAGGACCCGCGCAGACGCCGCAGCGCCCACAGGCCCAGGATCGCCGCAATGGCTCCGGCGCCGGGGATGAAGAAGAGCAGGCCGAGGATGAGCGCGGCGACGGCGGCCGGGTCGGTGCGCGTGCGCGGCGCCTGGTAGCCGGGCCCGGAGAAGACCTCGGCGGGGTCGATCTGCTCGGTGCCCGGGAAGGGCGGGCGCGCGGGCGGCGGCGTCGTGCTCACGCACGCCATTATGCGTGCGCGTGTCGTGAAGGGCATCGTCCCCGGGGAGGAGGGCGCGGGCGCCTAGACTGGCCGCCCGGCAGGACCCTGCCGGGCCCTGCCGCCTCGGCGTCGGCCGCGACCGCTCGTGCGCCGTCGTCCGCCCCGTTCCCACGCGACAGGAGCCCCCACGTGCCTTCCCCCTCCCGCCGACCCGACTTCCGCGGCTGGCGCCTTCACGGCGACGGCCGGTCCATCGCCCCGGGCGAGGTCGTCGCCCCCGACGAGCGCCTGACCTGGCCGCGCACCATCGGCATCGGCGTCCAGCACGTCATCGCCATGTTCGGCGCGACCTTCCTGGTCCCGCTGCTCACGGGCTTCGACCCGGCGACGACGCTGTTCTTCACCGGCGCCGGCACCCTCCTGTTCCTGGCGATCACGGCCGGGCGCCTGCCCAGCTACCTGGGGAGCTCCTTCGCGCTCATCGCCCCCATTGGCGCGGTCACCGGGTACGTGGCCGGGGGCGGGGGCGCCATCGACGCCCACAGGGCCGCCCTGGCCCAGGGCGGGGTGGTGTCGGCCGGGGCCGCCCTGCTCCTGGTGGGCGTCGTCGTGCACCTGGCCGGGGCCGGCTGGATCGACCGGCTCATGCCGCCGATCGTCACCGGGGCGATCGTGTCCCTCATCGGCTTCAACCTGGCGCCCAGCGCCTGGAACAACGTCAGGTCCGCGCCCGCCACCGCGCTGGTGACGATCGTGTCGATCCTGCTCATCACCGTCCTGTTCAAGGGCATGATCGGGCGCCTGGCCATTCTCATCGGCGTGCTCATCGGCTACGCCACCGCGGTGGTGCGCGGCGAGGTCGACTTCTCCGCGATCGCGCACGCCGGCTGGGTGGGGGCGCCGGCCTTCCGCGCGCCCGCCTTCGACGCGGGCCTGCTGGGCCTGTTCATCCCCGTGGTGCTCGTGCTGGTCGCCGAGAACATCGGGCACGTCAAGTCCGTGTCCGCCATGACGGGGGAGGACCTCGACGACGTGACCGGCCGCGCCCTGCTGGCCGACGGGCTGTCCACCGTGCTCGCCGGGGCGGGCGGCGGCTCGGGCACCACCACCTACGCCGAGAACATCGGCGTCATGGCCGCCACCCGCGTCTACTCCACGGCCGCCTACGTCGTCGCCGCCCTCACGGCGCTGGGCCTGTCCATGCTGCCGAAGTTCGGCCAGGTCATCGCCACCATCCCCGCCGGCGTGCTCGGCGGGGCGGCCACGATCCTCTACGGCATGATCGGCATGCTCGGCGTGCGCATCTGGGTGCAGAACCGCGTGGACTTCTCCGACCCGGTCAATCTCAACACCGCGGCCGTGGCCATGGTGGTCGCCATCGCCGACTACACCTGGCACTGGGGCGAGATGACCTTCACCGGCATCGCCCTGGGGTCGGCGGCGGCCGTCGTCGTCTACCACCTCATGCGCCGGATCTCGACGCTGCGCGGCACGAACCTGGAGGGGGCCTCGCCGGCCTCGGCGCCCGCGGGCACCGAGCTGGAGGGCCCGGCCTACTCCGGGCGCGTCCGCCGCCCCGGGGCTGGCTCCTGAACCGGGCGCGGGGGCGCGCTGCGGTGGCGGGGGAGGCGATTTCGACGTCGCCGGGAATGCGGCCGGTCGGGCGGGGGAGTGCCGTCGGGGGCTGGGCTGCCGCGGAGTGCTCCAGTCCGACGGCGGGGCGCCGCCGTTCCTCATTCGCCGGTGGGCTGGTCTTGTAGGCTGCCGGTATGGTCGGTTTTCTCTCCCTGGCCCGGCTCGGTGTCGGTCTGGCCGTGTTCCTGCTGCAGGCCTCGGATGCGGTCCTGGATCCGTCACCCGGCGGCGTGGCGACGGTGATCGGGGCGGCGCGCACGGGTTGGCGCGATATCGCTGCTCTCAGGGGGCGGGGCGATAAGGCGGTCGACTCCTTCGGCGGGCGGATCGCCTCGCGCCTGGAGGCCGAGGTCGCGGATGCTCGGCGCCGGTGCGAGGAGCAGCACGTTGACGCCGGCCTGCTGCGGAGCGCGGTGACCGAGGTCGAGGTCCTCCTCGAAGAGCTGGCGAAGGATGACGACGTCGTCGTGGCCGCTGTGCGGGAGCCCGATGACTTCGGGGATGTCATCCGCAGGCGGGTTCAAAGGCGTCGCCGGAATGTGGAGGCGGCGGCCGAGCCCTTCTTCGACGCGCTCGTGCGGGCTGTCACCGGGGAGTTCGTGCGCCTGGCGCCGGGGTCGAAGGACTTCCAGATCGGGGCCCTCCGGCAGCTGCTCGACGGCGTCGAGGGACTCTCGAAAATAGTTGCAGATATTGAAATTGGCCAGAAATACATCATCGAAAATATTTCTCAAATCAAAGAGACACTTCCCGGGCCCGTGCCGCGACGCCCCTCGCGTATTCGGTTGGGCAGTCGTCCCATGGAGGTGTCCGGGTTCGTCGGGAGGCTGGAGCAGAAGGGGCTGTTCGAGGCGGTCTTCGCCGGGGCTTTGGGGCGCATTGTGCTCACGGGCATGCGCGGCAGCGGAAAGTCGCAGCTGGCCACCGCCGTGGCGGCCCGCTGCGAGGCGGAGGGCTGGGAGCTCGTGGCCTGGGTCCCCGCGGGGTCGCGTGAGGCGGTCCTCTCCGGTCTCGTCGAGCTGGGGCGGGAGCTCGGCGTCGACGTCGAGGACGGCCCCTCCCGCGAGGCGATCGCGCGGCGCTGCCTGACCGCGCTGACCTCGGCGCAGGAGTCGGATCGTCTCATCGTGTTCGACGATGTCGAGAACCCCGATGACCTGGCGGGGCTCGTTCCCCGCGGGGAGGGTGTGCGGGTCCTGGTGACCACGACGCGGCGGGCGGACTGGGAGGGCTCCGGCTGGGTGCACGTGCCCGTCGGGGTCTTCAAGCGCGAGCAGTCGATCGGCGTGCTGCTCGACCGCACCGGCCGGGCCGACTATGAGGCGGCGGACGCCATCGCCGGGGCCCTGGGCGATCTTCCGGTCGCGGTCGTGCAGGCCGCGGCGACGGCGAGGCGTGACCGGTACACTCTGACGGCCTACCTCGACATGCTCGAGCGGACAACGCTGGAGGAGGGCGTTCGGCGCCGGGAGGGGGATGAGTACTCCGAGGCCGTGGGCGTCGCCCTGTGGCTGGCCTTCCAGAGCGCGCTCGAGCGGATCGAGGACCGGAGTCCCCGCCGGGGGGAGGTCGCCCGCGTTCAGCTCGGGGTTCTCTCCGTGCTCGCGGCCCCGGGCGTCCCCGCGCGCTGGCTGGGAGGGGATGGGGATGGGGCGTCCGCTGACGCCCGTGGGGCGCTGAGCGGGCTCATCGAGTCTTCGGTCTGCCGGCTCTCAAAGGACCGCTCCAAAGTGATGATCCACGGGCTTCAGAGCCGGGCGATCCGGGAGGCGTGGAAGGCCGAGCCTGCGGGCTGGGGGCGGGTCGAGGAGGAGGCCGCCGGGCTCCTGGGGGCGGTGAACGTCACCGCCATCCCGGTTCGGGACAGTGCCGGCCGTCGTCGCGAGGCCCTCGATCTGGTGGAGCAGCTGCGCGCAGTCGCCGGGCAGGACCACTCCAAGAGCCTGTTCTCCCACCCCCGCACCGCGGGTGCCCTCACCCACGCCCTGCGGTACGCGGTGGAGCTCGGAGACCCTCAGGCCGCCTTGTCCCTGTCCGACGCCGTGAACCTCCTCGATGAGACCCTGGGCCCCGACCACCCCCACACCCTGACCGCGCGGGGCAACCTCGCCGACGCCTACCTGTCCGCGGGCAGAATCGACCAGGCCATCGGCCTGTACGAGCGGACCCTGGCCGATTGCGAGCGCATCCTGGGACCCGACCACCCCGACACCCTCACCTCGCGGGTCGGCCTCGCCTACGCCCACTTGTCCGCGGGCAGACTCGATGAGGCCGTCGGCCTGTTCGAGCGGAACCTGGCCGACCGCGAGCGCGTCCTGGGACCCGACCACCCCGACACTCTGGCCTCGCGGGACAGCCTCGCCGACGCCCACTTGTCCGCGGGCAGAATCGATGATGCCATCGGCCTGTTCGAGCGGACCCTGGACGACAGTGAGCGCGTCCTAGGGGCCGACCACCCCCACACCCTCACCTCGCGGGGCAGCCTCGCCCTCGCCCACTTGTCCGCGGGCAGACTCGACCAGGCCATCGGCCTGTTCGAGCGGACCCTGGACGACAGTGAGCGCGTCCTGGGGGCCGACCACCCCTACACCCTGATCTCGCGGGGCGGCCTCGCCAGAGCCTACTGGTCCGCGGGCGGACTCGATGATGCCATCGGCCTGTTCGAGCGGACCCTGGCCGATTGTGAGCGCGTCCTGGGGCCCGATCACCCCTACACCCTGATCTCGCGGGGCGGCCTCGCCAGCGCCTACGAGTCCGCGGGCAGACTCGACCAGGCCATCCCCCTGTACGAGCGGACTTTGGCCGACACTGAGCGTGTCCTGGGCCCCGACCACCCCTACACCCTCACCTTCCGCAACAACCTCGCCAGCGCCTACGAGTCCGCGGGCAGACTCGATGATGCCATCGGCCTGTTCGAGCGGAACCTGGCCGATTGTGAGCGCGTGCTGGGGCCCGACCACCCCCACACCCTGACCTCGCGCAACAACCTCGCCAGCGCCTACCGGGCTGCGGGCAGACTCGATGAGGCCG